>DATBGE010000001.1:0-5260 GCA_036558125.1 Gemmatimonadales bacterium
ACTGCGGGTCATGGGACCGAGCTTGTCGAGCGACCAGCAGAGCGTCATCGCGCCGGTCCTCGCCACTCGGCCGTAGGTAGGCCGCAGGCCGTTGATGCCGCAGCGCATGGTCGGGGCGATGATGCTTCCGCCGGTCTCGCTCCCGACCGAGAACCCGACCAAAGCGGCCGCCGTCGCCGCGCCGGGGCCACAGCTCGATCCCGAGGCTCCCTCTTCGGGCACCCAGGGATTCATCGTCTGCCCGCCGAACCAGATGTCGTTGAGAGCGAGGGCGCCCAGACTCAGCTTGGCAATCAGGACCGCTCCCGCCGCGTTCAGCCGGGCGACGACCGCGGAGTCCGCGGCAGGCACCCGGTTACGGAACGGCTCCGCTCCCCACGTCGTCGCCAGCCCCGCCGTATCGAGCAGGTCTTTGACGCCGTAGGGAATGCCATGCAACGGGCCGCGGTACTTCCCCGCGGCAATTTCCTTGTCTGCCTGGCGCGCCGCGGCGAGCGCTCCATCCTTGTTCAGCGTGATGATGGCGCGGAGCTTGGGATCGAACCTCTCGATGCGGGCGAGATAGATCCCCGTCAGTCGCTCCGATGTCAGTTTCCTCGACTGGATCCAGCGAGAGAGCGCGGTGACCGGCGCGAACGCGATGTCGGCGTCGCTCGACGGTAGCGGGCCCGGATCGCCGCTGCTCCGCACGAACCTGTCGCGCACGGGGCCGATAGCGATTCCCGGCAGCGCCGGGTCCCACCGCGTCGCCGGCGAGAGGGTCGGCTCGAGCGCGAACTTCCTCGGCCCGGTCCGGCGCTCGAGCTGCGCCGCCATGGAGCGGCGCCAACTCCTCGCCGCCATCGTCCGCTGCTCCGGCCTCAGCGTCACCTGCATCAGCTTCTCCGCCTCGGCGAAGGTCGCGGCTGTCACCTCGGGTCCGGTTTCCGGCGCCGTGCCGAAGGTGGGCGGTGCTCCCGGAGTGGTCGGCCCTGACGAGGCGGGAGTTTGCTGTTTCTTGCTGCAGCCGGCGATGGCGCCGAGGATGATCGGCGCCTGGATCAGGAATTGGCGGCGGGTGTTCACGTGGGCTCCGGAGGAAGGACGGAATGCGGAATAAGGTGAACCTGTCGGCAGTGAGCGCGCGAGTAGCCGAGACAATGACAATCACCGGCGGGAGGCTGGCCACTTGAATCGCTACTTTGGTGCCTGCCTCACTAAGCGCGTAGTCGTAAGCCGCCAGCGCAGGGCAATCGGCGTCACCATCGTCGTCACCACGACCATCACGACCACGGCACTGAATAACGGGTCCGTAATGATGGGGTTCCCGCCGATCAAAAGGTTCCGGCCGATGTTGGCAAAGATGAGCCCGACCTCACCGCGTGGGATCATGCCGAGCCCCACTGTCACGCGGTCCAGGTTCGGGATCCGGACTCCCAACCCGGCAGCCTGCTTACCGAGGATTGCGACGACCGTGAGCGCAACCGCCAGGCCCGCCACGCCCGGCTCGACAAAGGCCCGCAGATCGGTGCGCATGCCCATCACGACGAAAAAGACCGGGACCAGAAAAGAAGAGATCGGGTGGACCAGTTCCTCCAGTGAATGCTCCCCCCGCTCCACGAAATCCTTGTAGTGCACGTTTTCGAGAATCAGCCCGGCGGAGAAGGCCCCCACGATTGGCGCCAGGCCTACGGCGTTGGCGAGCCAGGAGAGCAGGAAGCAGAAAGACAGCCCGGCCGTGAGCAGCACGCCTCGGGACCGGAGGCGGGAGGCCAGACCGAACAGACCGGGCGTGAGCCGGACACCGAGGAGGAGAGACCCCACAAGGAACAGCAACGCCTTCGCGAGTGTGATCAGGCCCACTGAGGCTGAGAAGGGTTTTCCCATGTCGGCCGTGGTGATCACGCCGGCCACGATGGCTAGAAGGACCAGACCCAGGACATCGTCAATCACCGCCGCGCCGAGGATGACCTGCGCCTCGCCGCTCTGGCCGGCGTCGAGGTCCTTGAGGACCCGCGCGGTGATGCCGACACTCGTGGCGGTGAGCGCGGCGCCCAGGAAGGCGTGCACGTACACACTGGACGCAGGGAGCAGCCAGGCGCCGATGCCCCAGCCGGCGGTGAACGGGACGATCACTCCGATCACCGCCACCAGGAGGGAAGACCAGCCCACTCGGAGCATCCCACCGACCGTAGACTCGAGCCCCACTTCGAACAGGAGCACTATCACGCCGAGCCGGGCGAGCAGGTCGATCGAGGGATCATCCCGGATGTGGTCGAATCCGGAGACGCCCAGCAGCCCGAGGTTGCCGAGCACCATGCCCGCCACCAGCTCACCGAGAACCGCCGGCTGCTTGAGGCTGATCGCGCACTCCCCGCCAAGCTTTGCGGCGAGCAGAATCAGCGCGAGGCCCAATAGCACCCCGGCGACGTAGTCCCCATGGCCGGCAGCCGGGGTGGACTCAGCGATCGAGAAAGGAAGAAGGACGAACGTCATGGCGCCCGGCATCCCGGCTCGCCCACATGCACTCCCACATCGCCAGCACCTAAGGCGGCAAACATGTCCTCGTCGGTGGAATCGTGTTCGATGACCTCGAGGGCATGAACGCCCGCGAGACCCGTTGCCACCCCGCCGTGGCTCTCGGCGAGGACCGGTCCCTCAGCGGTGCGACGGAGCGTGACCGGCAGGCGGTTGGAGATGAGAATCACAGGCACTGAGCCGACGCCCGGAGGGGGCCCGCCTTGAGGGGGCGAGCGGGCTTCCTCCTGGCTGCGCCCTGTAACAGCAGCAGTGAGATCAGTGAGACGAGCATCAGAAGCATCCCCCGGGGAGAGCTAAGCGGCGCCGGGAACTCCCTGATATCTTCGCCCCAGCGACCTCACCCCCGCAATGCCGGTACAGGAATCGAGGCCGGGCTGTAAGGATCGCTTTAAAGGATTGACTTAGTGCGGCTTGACACCGTAGTTGGCCAGTTCCTCCCCCGACATCTGGATCACATCGATGTGCAGGGTGATCGGGGTGAGCGGCTGGTCAGTCGAGTCCTTGGGCACCGAGACGATCTTCTCGACCACGTCCATCCCCTTGAAGACCTGACCATAGACCGTGTAGTTGCCGTCCAATCGCTTGAGGCCGTCCTTGTTGGCGACGATATAGAACTGGCACCCTGCCGACAGCTTCTCCGGGTTGTCGTCTCGGCCGGCGCCTACCGCTCCATAAATGTGACGCAGGCTGTCATTGAATTCCGGCGCCAGGTTGTACGGCGACCCCTTGAATCCTGCCGGCGTGTCGGGACATCCCCCCTGGGCCACGAAGTTCTCGATCACCCGATTGAAGGTGAGCGAGTCCCAGTAGTGCTGGCCCGCAAGCTTGATGAAGCTGTCCCGGTGGTGGGGCGTCTCGGGATAGAGATAGAAAAGGATCTCTCCGAGCGGAGTCTGGATCCGGCCGACCGGGTAAGCCGGGCCGGAATGAATGGGGAGCACGAACAGAGTCGCGGCAGCGAGACAGTACAGGAATCGGGGCATGGGCAAGAGTCGCGTTTGAGAGTTGAGAACTGAGAAGTTTGAGCCTTCGGGAATTCCTGACAAGGTCGGGCGTTTGACTGGCAGCTTGGGCACCAACCTGCCGGGCGGTGGGTGATTACATTCGGCCTGAGGTCCGAGGCCACCCGATAGCGATTACCCGTCGATCACACCTCCAACCCAATCCGAGCATGGCCCAAGCGCGACTAGCGTACGCGCCGTCTCTCCTCTGTGCGGTCTTTTTCGTCTCCGGCGCCTCGGCGCTGATCTTCGAGACTCTCTGGTTCCATCAGGCCAGCCTCGCATTCGGCAGCAGTGTCTGGGCGTCCAGCCTCGTCCTGTCGGGGTTCATGGCGGGCCTGGCGTTGGGAAGCGCCACTGCGGCCTGGAAGGGAAGCCGCCTCGGCCCGCCGCTGCGCGCTTACGCAGTCCTCGAGGCCGTCATCGCGATCTCCGGCGTGGCACTGGTGTACCTCCTTCCCGCAATGGGAACGGTCACCAAGCCGTTGCTCCAGCCGGTCATGGAGCTCCCCTGGGTCCTGAATCCGGCAAGGCTCCTCTTTGCCTTCGTCGTTCTGCTGGTTCCATCCACAGCCATGGGTCTGACGCTGCCGTTGCTGACCGAGACTCTGATGAACACTGATCCCAACTTTGGCAGGACGCTGGGGCGGCTCTACGGATGGAATACTCTAGGGGCAGTCTTGGGCGCCGTGGTTGCCGAGACCCTGCTCATCGGGACCCTGGGGATTCACGGATCGGGACTCCTGGCAGGCTCACTCAATTTGCTGGCAGCTCTCGTCGTTGGATTGCTTTACCGATCGCTCGGTAAACAGAGCACCTCGACCGTCTCGGAGCCCGCCCCGAACGTTCGCCCGCAGGCAGGGCCGTGGCTCGGAGCCGCGTTTCTCTCCGGCTTCGCGCTGCTGGCGCTGGAAGTCATCTGGTTCCGCTTTCTGCTTCTTTTCGTGACCGGCACGACGCTCTCTTTTGCAGTCATGCTGGCGGTCGTGCTTGCGGGTATCGCACTGGGCGGGCTCGCGGCCTCGCGCTGGCTCCGTCTCGCCCATGACGGCTTCCGGTACGCGGCCGCGGTGGCAGCCGCGTCCGGCCTGTTGTGCGCGGTCTCCTATAGGGCCTTCCCCTGGATCGTAGCGCCGTTCGGCAGCAAGGAGATCAGCGGGTTTTTCGCCGTGCTCAGGGTCTCGGTGCCGCTCATGCTCCCCGTCTCCTTTCTTTCCGGAGTCTTCTTCACCCTCGCGGGGTCCGCGATGCGCCGGAACTATCCCTCGGCCACGGCGGCCACCGGCGTCCTGACCTTCGCCAACACCACGGGCGCAGCGTTGGGCGCGTTTGCCGGCGGCTTCCTCTTGCTCCCTCGGCTCGGCATGGAAGCATCGTTCTTCCTGATCGCGGTGTTGTACGGGGTGATCGGCCTGTCGGTTTTCGCTCGTGGGCAGATCCCGCGGCGACTGCTGTATCCGATCGCGGGAGGCTGGCTCCTGGCTCTGGTGCTGTTTCCCTGGGGCGCCATGCGGCACCGCTTCTTGATGACCGCGGCCGGACGCTGGGCCGGTTCTCGCGAGTGGCGGCTGGCGGGACTGCGCGAAGGCCTCGACGCTACGGTCATGTACGTGGAGGAACTCGTCTTCGGGCAGGCCCACCAGGACTATCGTCTGGTGACCAACTCCCTGTCCATGTCGACCACGGAATTCGGCGCGCGGCGGTACATGAAATTGTACGTCTATCTGCCGGTGGCGGTG
>DATBGE010000002.1:0-59363 GCA_036558125.1 Gemmatimonadales bacterium
ATCACGCTCGCGCTCGCACAGCACCTCGGCGCCCTCGCGCCCTACCGGGAGTAACCGTCGTCATGGGGATCTTCGACCGCCTGTCCACAATGATCCGGTCCAACATCAATGACCTCATCTCCCGGGCCGAAAACCCGGAGAAGATGCTGGACCAGCTCGTCATCGACATGAAGAGCCAGCTGGCCAAGGCGAAGCAGCAGGTCGCCTCGGCGATAGCCGACGAGAAGAAGTTGCTGGCCGATGCCGAGTCCATGAAGAAGCAGTCCGAGGACTGGGAACGCCGGGCCATGTTGGCGGTGCAGGAGAACCGGGACGACCTGGCCAAGCAGGCCCTGGTCCGCTACAACGAATCGCTGCAGGGTGCCCAGCAATTGCACGAGACCTGGGTTCGCCACAAGGCGGAGACGGAGAGCCTGAAGAACTCGCTGCGCCAGCTGAACGACAAGATCGAAGAGGCCAAGCGCAAGAAGAACATCCTGGTCGCCCGCGCCCGCCGGGCCGAGGCACAGCAGAGGATCCAGGAGACCATGTCGGGTCTCTCGGACAAGAGCGCCTTCGAGTCGTTCGAGCGGATGGCCGAACGGATCGAGCACCAGGAGCGGAAGGCCATCGCCGCGGCCGAGATCCAGGAAGAGTTCTCGGGAGACACCCTGGCGCAGCAGTTCCAGGTGCTGGAGTACAAGGGCAGCACCGATCAACAACTCCTCGACCTCAAGGCCAAGATGGGTTTGCTCGGGCCGGCCGGAAATCAGGGCACCCGGCAGATCGGCAAAGGCGGCGAAACCGTCGAAGCCGAGCTGGTGGATGACCATGACGAGGGCGGGACGAAGCCGTAAGCGGGAGTCGGAAGCAGGAAGACGGGAGACGGGGGCCAAAGGGTGGCCCCCTGTTTCATTCCCCCTTCAACTTCCGGCTTGATGGCTTACTTTCTTCCCGTCTCCTGTCTCCCGTCTCCCGTCTCCCACTGAAAGACCATGCACGGCTCTCGTTTCCTGATCCTCGCCGACGGCGAATTCGGCCCCCTAACCTCCAAGACCGCCAACTCGATCGTCCGCTATCTGGAGGACCGGGTCGTGGGCGTGGTAGATGGTGTCCATGCCGGCAAGACCGCGCAGGACGTCCTTGGCTTCGGCGGCAGGATCCCCGTAGTGGGGAGTATGAAGGAAGGGCTGAGCTACAAGCCAGACGCCGTCTTGATCGGCATCGCGCCGGTTGGCGGCAAGCTGCCCGAACAGTGGAGACAGTGGCTTGCGGAGGCCATCGATGCGGGGTGCAGCATCTGGAGCGGGCTGCACACTTTCATTTCCGACGACACCATGCTGGCGGAACGGGCCCAGGCCCGCGGCGTGAAGATCCACGACTTGCGCCGTCCTCCTCCGAACCTGCCGGTGGCTTCGGGCAAGGCCAAAGAAGTCGATCCCTTCGTCATTCTCACCGTTGGGACCGACTGCAATGTCGGCAAGATGACCGCCCAGTTGCAGATCACGAAGCAGCTGAACGACCGCGGAATCCGTACTCGCTTCGTCGCGACCGGTCAGACCGGCATCATGATCGAAGGATGGGGTATCGCGGTGGACGCCGTCGTCGCCGACTTCATTGCCGGCGCCGCCGAGTGGCTGGTGCTCGAAGGCAGCAAGGACGCTGACATCGTTCTGGTCGAAGGGCAGGGAAGCCTGAATCATCCGGGATACTCGGGAGTGACCTGCGGCCTGCTGCACGGCTCCTGCCCCGATGCCCTGATTCTCTGCCATCAGGCGACTCGGACCTACATCGGCGACTATCGCCCGGCCGCGTGGCTCAAGATGCCGCCGCTCAAGGAATACGTCCGGCTCTACGAGTCGGTCGCGGCCTACGTCCATCCGACGAAGACAGTAGGCATCGCGCTCAATACCTACGATCTCTCCGAAGCCGAGGCCGTTGCCGCCTGCGCCGCCGCGACCCGAGAGACCGGGCTCCCGTGTACCGACCCGGTCCGGTTCGATCCTTCAGTGCTGGTGGACGCGGTAGCGGCTGCCCGCGAGGCGTATCTCAAGACGAGAAGCCGTCAGCCGTCGGCCGTCAGCTAAAGGTGTCAGGGATCAGGTGTCAGGTGTCGGGAGAGAATTGCCAATTGAAGATTCCCGATTGCAAAATTGATTGTCGACTGAAGATTGCCGATTGCTTCTGGCAATCTTCAATCGGCAATCTTCAATCCTCACCCCTGACACCTGATCCCTGACACCCTCTCTTCCTTTGCACCCTCTTTCCATCGCACACCTCACCAAGATCTACCCCGGCCCCAAGCCGGTGACCGCCCTCGACGGTGTGGACCTGGAGGTGCAGGCGGGTGAGATCTTTGGGTTGCTGGGGCCCAATGGAGCGGGGAAGACGACGACCGTCGGGGTGTGTACCACGCGGGTGCGGCCGACCGCCGGCCGGGTCCTGGTGGAGGGGAAGGATGTCACCGCCGACCCGGCCGGCGTCAAACGCTCGATCGGTGTGGTAACTCAGCTCAACACGCTCGACCGCTCCTGTACCGTCCGGGAAAATCTCTACTACCACTGCCGCTTCTTCGGGATGGGCGGGCGCGAGGCAACGCAGCGCACCGACAAGGTGCTGCAGCAGCTCGCGCTGGCCGATCGCGCGGACGCGCTTCCCCCGACGCTCTCGGGCGGCCTCGCGCAACGAGTCCAGATCGCCCGAGCTATCGCCCACCAGCCCAGAATTCTTTTTCTCGATGAGCCGACTGCCGGTCTCGATCCGCAGAGCCGCATCGCGCTGTGGGAGCTGGTGGCCGGCCTGCGGCAGGAAGGAATCACGGTCCTGCTCACCACCCATTACATGGAAGAAGCCGACCGGCTGAGCGACCGGGTCGCGATCATTGACCATGGCAAGGTGCTGGTCATCGACACGCCGAGCGCTCTCAAGCGCGGACTCGGCGCGGGAACTGTTGTCGAGATCCACCTCGATCGCCCCGAGGAACCTCTTCAGGAAGCCTTACGGCAATTGCCAGAAGTCTCCGAGGTGATTCGAATCGATTCCGGTCTGCGGGTGCTGGCACGGGGCAGGGAAGGCATGCTCCCGCGTCTGGTCGAAGCGGCGTTGCCGTACGGCTTACGTGATGTCTCAGTGACCGAACCCACTCTGGAGACCGTCTTCCTCAAACTCACAGGACGCGCTCTCCGTGAGTAAGCCGGCGGACCGGCGGACCGGCGGACCGGCGGACCGAACCGCTGCCTCGCTCCCATCATCGAGCCGTGCCGCCGAACCGCGGAACCGCCGAGCCGGCGGCTGGCCTAGCAGCCTCTGGGGCATGATCCTCCGCGATCTCACCGTGCTGCGCCGGAATCTGGCACCGTTCATCACCCGAACGGTGATGAACCCGCTGCTCTTCGTCTTCATCTTTACCTATGTGTTGCCGAGGATCGGGCAGCAGGTGGAAACCGGGATCGCCGGGGTCAGCTACGCCACGATCCTGGTTCCCGGCCTGGTCGCGGTGGGCATGGTTTTTCAAGGAATCTCGGCCGTCGCGCTGCCGCTCTCGATGGAGCTCGGCGCCACGCGGGAGATCGAAGATCGGGTGCTTGCCCCAATTCCGGTCGAGCTCGTCGCGATCGAGAAGCTGATCTTCGGAGCGGCTCAGGGTGTATTGGCGGGCGCCGTGGTGTTTCCGCTGGTCTACCTCATACCGGCTACGTCGGTTTCGGTGCACGTCGCCAACTGGCCGCTGTTGATCGTCGTCGTGCTGCTTGCGAGCCTGACCTCAGGTGCCTTGGGTCTCGCACTCGGCACCATCGTGCGCCCGGCCCAGATCGGCTTGATGTTCGCGCTCGTCGTCGTACCGATCACCTTCCTCGGTTGTGTGTATTACCCCTGGGCGATGCTCCACCCGGTGCGATGGCTCCAGGTCCTGGTGATGATCAATCCGCTGGTCTATATGAGCGAGGGACTCCGGGCCGCCCTGACTCCTGACCTCCCCCACATGCCCGTCTGGGGCTTCCTCGGCGCCCTGACCGCCGCAACGCTGCTCCTCGGATCCGTCGGAGTCCGCGCCTTCGTGCGGCGGACAATCGCCTGAACCCCGATAGACCCTTAAGCAGGGACCGAATGTCGCCGGGCGAAACAAGCGCCAGTTGCGCTGATGGACCTCGTGTCACAATGTAGAGGCGGCCTTCTGGAGCTGCCCTCGTGGTCAAGTTCTGGACTCAGCCCGTCTCGCGTGGAGTGACGCTCGTGGCGTGTACCGCCAGCGCCGCCATCCACGCTTTTGTTATCACCGTGGTGGTTCCCACCGGACTGCAGCCAGTAAAGGACGAGTTGGATCGGCTGCTCCCCGCGCTCTACCTGATCGCCCCGAATCGCCAGCCCCACGTGCCGCGGCAAATGCACCTGATCGGTCTCCCGATCGGAAACATCGAGCAACCCGAGAAAAAGCTGGGAGATGACGGAGGGTCGGCTTTGCCCAGGCGGCCCCTCCTGGAAGGGATGATGCCCGCGGGGATGCCCGAGCTGACCCTTGACTCAGTGTTCAGCGTCCTCGACGTGGATTCACAAGTTGTGCGCTATGCCTCGAGTGCGGCCCCCGACTACCCGCCGAGTCTGCTCAAGGCTGGCATAGAGGGCGCCGTGGAGTCGGAATTCGTGGTTGATACGACCGGAATTGTGGACCTGACGTCGGTGAGAATTCTCTTTGCGACGGACCCCGCGTTTACCCGGTCGGTGCAGGACGCTCTTTACGACATGCGCTTCCGACCAGCCATTCGAGGGAGTCAGAAAGTGCGGCAACTGGTCCACCAGCGCTTCACCTTCCAGATCCGGATGCCGCCGCGGCCGGGAGATCCGGCGTCCTGAGGTTAGAGGGTGGAGCCGGTTTTCGTCACCGCACCCAGTAAGGTTTCAAAGTCTTCCCACCTGCTGCGGTGGTTGGTGATCGCCACCCGAATCGCATAACGCCCATTCAGGACCGTCCCGGACGGCACCGCGATTCCCCCCTCCTGGATGCGGAGCAGGATCTCCTCGTTCATCCGGTTGAGCTGATCTTCTGAGCGTCCTTTCGGCGCAAACCGGAAGCACACGATGTTGAGCGACACTGGGGTCAACAGCTCCAGGTCCGGATGTCGGGCGACCAGGTCGCCGAGCCGTCGGGCGTGTTCCACGTTCTGCTCGATGATGCCGACAAACTGCCGGAGCCCGTGGGCCTTAAGGGAAAGCCACACCTTGAGAGCACGGAACGATCGAGTCAGCTCCACCCCGCGGTCCGCGAAGGGCATCCCTCCCGCCACAACTCCGCGACTGGTACGTGACAGATACGCCGCCTGTACCGCGAAGGTTTGTCTGTGCATTTCGGGGTCCCGCACCAGGACACAGGCGATTTCGAACGGCAGGTACATCCACTTGTGCAGGTCGAAGGCGAGCGAATCGGCCCGTTCGATTCCTGCTACGAGCGGAGCCAGATGCGGGGAGAGCCGGGCAAGAGCGCCGAAGGCCCCATCGACGTGAAACCACAATTGCTCGTCCCTGCAGAGATCGGCGAGTACGGTGAGATCATCGATCGCCGCAGTGTTGACGGTGCCGGCGGTTCCGATCACGCAAAACGGCCGAAGCCCGGCCCTGCGGTCGGCCGTAATCGCCTCTTTCAGCCTGGTAATCGAGATCCGGTAATCGTGGTCTACCGGAATCAGCCGCAATGACTCGCTGCCCAGCCCCAGGAGCTCCGCCCCCTTCTGCGCCCAGCTGTGACACTCGGTGGAACCATAGAAGACGAGTCTTTCGTGCTTGTCTCCCTGCAGTCCCTCCCGGCGAACGTCGAAGCCGGCCTTGGCGTGGCGTGCGACAGTAAGGCCCAGGATATTGGCCATCGTGCCGCCGCTCGCGAGCACGCCGCTCGTTTCCTTCGGCATCCCCATCAGCTCGGTGAACCAGCGCAGCACCTGATGCTCGACTTCCGCCGGGGCCTGGTTGAACCCGGCGAGATGCGCATTGAGTCCCGAGGCGAGCATGTCGGCCATCATTCCGAGCGGAGTGCCGGTTCCCTGGACCCAGCCCCAGAAGCGGGGATGATGGTTGCCGTTGGAATAGGGAAGCACGTCGCGCAGGAACTCCTCGTATGCCGCCTCGGCACCTTCGGGATCGAGCGGAACGCCGGAGGTGAAGGCTGCCCTTGCGGCGGACGGCATCGCCTGCCACGCTGGAGAGTCGTGCAGCGAGGCAAAGTGGGCGATCATGTCGTCCACCATGCGGTGGCCGAGGGTACGAAAGGCTTCCCAATCGGATGGGTCGAGGGTCTGATTGCTCATGCCGTAGTATGCTTAAGGCAGGAGGCCGTGGCTATCCGGTTTTGGTCCCAATGCTGGTAGGACTGAGGACTGAGGTGAACATGGCTTCGAACCAGGGCAACGCCAAGCTCCATCCCGACACCCGTCCCGGCCCGGTCGCGCTGACGGTGCCGGACCTCAGTCGTTCCCTGGACTTCTACACCCATCGTCTTGGCCTCCGAGTCCATAAGAATCAGGACTCGGTCGCGAGCCTCGGCGCCGGGGGTGAAGATCTGCTTGTCCTCCACGAAATGCCCGGCGCGCGACAGACCCGAGGCACCACGGGTCTCTATCATTTCGCCCTGTTACTCCCATCCAGGGCCCACCTCGGCCGGGCGTTGGCCCATCTGGTCGAAAGCGGCACCGCGCTCCAGGGTGCATCCGACCATCTCGTCAGTGAGGCGCTATACCTCGCGGATCCCGACGGCAACGGCATCGAGCTCTATCGAGACCGTCCTCGCGAGGAGTGGAGCTTCGGCGCCGATGGGCTCCGGATGGCCAGCGACCCGCTTGACGTCGAAGGACTCTTCGCGGAAGGCGCCCGAAGCGGCGAGCCCTGGTCGGGGATGCCGAGTGGGACCGTCATGGGCCACGTCCACCTTCGCGTGTCGGACCTTCCGGCCACCGAACACTTCTATCGCGACCTTCTTGGTCTCGATCTCATGACCCGGTTCGGCGCGTCCGCCTCGTTCCTCTCGGCGGGTGGCTACCACCACCACCTGGGCACGAATACCTGGGGAGGGGTGGGCGTCCCGCCTTTGCCGGCCGACGCCGCCGGTCTGCGGGAGTGGACCCTGTTGGTTCCCAACGAGGAAGAGATCGGACGGGCCGGCGAGCGGCTTCTCGCCGGTGGCGTGAAGACCGAGCGTCTCAAGCACGGGCTGTGGGCTCGGGATCCTTCCGGGAATGCGCTAGTGCTGAGGACTCCTGCCGGAGAAAAGAAATAGCCTGGGCCTCGCATTGCCTTTGTCGGCTCGCGAGGTCGATTCAGGCCGGTGGTGCGGATTTCACCGGATCAGTTGGTGCCGGTGATATTCAACAACCGGAGGGAAATGAATCCGTATAGGTGGTCCTGCGATACCTGAAGGTTCCAACCCCCTCCGGCGATCAATCTGTTGTCGAACAGCCCGATACTGGGACCGATCCCCAGCTCGACCGCCTGAGCGTTGTCAAAATGCAGGTTGATGGTCGTCAAGCCAAAGCTCACCTGACCGAGGCCGGCGGGGTCTCCGGTGCCCGCCTCACTCCCGCTTGGCCAGCCCCGATGACTGAAGTGCCAGCTTACCGCGGCGCCCGGTCGCCAAAGGTCGTGGTGTTCCTGGACCGCGAAAGCAAGCCCCGCGACCACTCGGGACCGCCACCCAAAGACCCGCAGACGAAATGTGTCTTTCCAACTCCGAGGCAGCGGTTTGTCACCGTCAAAGAACCGGTATTCTATGGAAACAATATCGTTTTCGTGGCGAGCCTCGCGGATGCCTTGCAACTGGATCCGAGTGTCCAAGGGCGCCGTGAGCCCCAGTCGAAGTTGACCCTTCGGCTCGGGCAGCGAAGTGGCGAGGAGCGTGCGAGGTAAACCCAGCGCATTGGCAATGACGTTCAAGCCTTCCTGGGTGATACCCTGCAGGGTGGTGGCGGCGGACTGCAGCGCAACGATCAACTCCCGAACCTCTGCTACAGGTCCTTTCGGGTCGTTCAGGATTTGTTGTCTGAGAGGCTGTTTGAGCGTTTGTACAGCACGGAGAAACGAATCGACGCGTTTGATGCGGTCCCGCCAGATTTCGGCGTTGAGCGACCGGAGGAGGATGGCATCGCTACCCGAGGTCTCACCGGCCGCGGTAAGATGACGAAGGGCGTTCGCGCGTCGAAGGATGGCATCCATCGCCTTGTCGGCAGTTGCTCCATGCAGCTCGTCCGAGAGCGCCCCGAACTGCTGCAGCGCCTCGAGGTCGGCACGGGTTTCGCTCAGCGCGACCACCAGGTCGTCCCAAGCCGCACGGGCGGCTGGCCCGGCTTCGTCCTTATCCAGGGTCGAGACGATCGACTGCAGCCACGCCTTCGCGACATCCGGATTCGCCCACCGCGTCAGCGCAACAGCCTGGCTTTCGATTGGCTTGGCCGCTTCGGCGGCGCGCGCCAGCAAGGGCTCAAGCCTTTCCTGTACGCTGGCAAAATCATCCCTCAACTGTGTGGCGAGGCCTTCACCGAGAGATCGGACCGAATCAATCGTCATCGCCAGCGAATCTGCGCGCTCGTAAAGCACCTCTTGGTCTTCCGAGAGGGCGAACTGGAAGCGCTGGAACGGGATGAGGGCGCCTTCCTCCTCGCGGTTATGGCCTGGCAGGGCGAGGGGAATGCCGTGACCATTCCGGTCAAGTAGATAGGCCCGAACTTCCAGCGCATAAGACCCCTTGCCGAGGTGAGCGGCCACCTCGGCGTCGGTAGCGATGATCTCCCGATTCAACAGCTCACTGAGGACGGCCCAGTCGTACCCTTCGGGAGGGCCCGTGTACAAGGGTCGCATCAACTCTGCGGTGGCGGCCCGCGCGGCATCGGTATCGAGGCCGCCCTCCGAAAGTCTCGCTTGAATGGCTAGACGGAGCGGCTTCACGATACGCAACAGCTTTCCCGAAGAGGCCCGGAGCTGCTGCTCAAATTTCTGCGATGTCGCCTCGCCCGCCCCCAGAGCCGTGAAGGCCGCAAAGGTTTCCTTCAGAGCGAGTATCGCGCCGGGAATTCCCGCCACAGCGGCGCGAAGTGAATCCAGCCGGGCGATCAAGCGGATGGCCTTTTCATCGCTGCTCAGGGCCGCGCGTCCGGCGTCCAGATAGCGGCGCAGGCAAAGGGTGTCGAAATGGATCTCGATTCTGCTGTCCACGTCTACGGCCACTATCCGCCCGTCATTCGCCTTCAGGGCGCGCCCGGTCGTTTCGGCCCTGCCACCCGCGGGAAACTCCACATACCGCACCCCGGTCGGCTCGTCGCAGCTTCCTTCTTGCCCCTGGGCTCGGGCCGCGAAAGTGGCCGCCTGAAAGGCGAGAATGGCGAGCCACAGCGTCGCGCGAATCGTCACCCGCCGCTCTCCGCCTCAAGAAACGCCTCGTCTACTTCTGGCAGCGTGGCGGTCGGGTCGAGCCACACCACCGGAATGTCACGCACATTCAGAATTGAGCCGCTCGCACTGGCGTGCGTCGTGAAGTACCGGGCTTCCTCTAACGGGCGGAAGATGCGTTGATCCGTTACCCAGACTGCTTCGCGCCAGGGAAAGGGATCGGTCCGGGCGGCCACTTTATCGGCGAAGCGCGTGATCTCCGGCCCGACTCGCCGAATGATCATGACCGTCTTCGAAGGGTGAGCGATAGTCTGATCCAGTATGTCTCTGGCGGACTGGATGTCCTTCTCCACATGATCCGGCCGCACCGAAAGGACTCGCATACACGGGTCTCCGCCCCAGGGTCTCTACGACATCGCCACTGTCGGTTTCACCTCACCAGATCGGCAGACTCATTCCTATCAGTCCACCGAAGTTGTCCTTCTGCAGGAAGCCGAAGACTCGGACCGATCTGAGCCCGAACCCGGCCAGGATCGCGGGCTCCGTGTCGCTTCCCGACGCCCCCAATGCCGCCTCGAAGGTCAGCGTGCGTCCCATGTTGCTCAACCGTTTGTAACCGCTCGCCAAATCCCGGTAACGATCGACCTGCAACTCGAGTTCAGAGGCATAGGCGCTCAGATGCTCGCGGTACGCGACCTCCGCGGAATCACTCTGGTGCTGCAGGGCCAGCATCGAATCCCGGATCCGGAGCTGTTGCACGAGGAGGGTCAGGCTGTCGTCCAGGATCCGGATTCTCTTTGTTATCTCGATGGGTAAGGCCAGAAAGGACGCGCCATCAATGGTGAGGGTCCATGACCCGTTGGGCTGCTTCGTCCCGAGTACGACCTGCTGGGCCGGGGCCGTGCCTGGACCGCCCGCCAGCACGAGCAAGGCGACTCCTAATCCGGTGATGTGACGTGGCATCGCACTCCTCCCTATCGCGGAGGGCGCGTTCCGCCCAGAATCGCATCGACCGCGGCTGCGGTCTCGGTGTCCGACGCGGCGGCGACCACCGTCACGGTGGTCTGATGCTCCTGACGGAGCGCTTCTTCTTCGCGCCGCAGCGACTCGATGTTCTTCTGTTTCTCCGCTTCGATCCGCTGCAGGTCGATGTTCTCGGCGCCCAACTGCTTTTTCATCGCAGCCAGCTCCTTGTCCTTCGCTTTTGCCTGCTTCTCCTGCTGCTCCAACTCCGCCTTGAGCCCTGCGGCCCTCTTCATCCGCCAAATAGAGAGGCCGGCGATCCCCGCGATCGAGGCGACTACCCAGGGGAGGCTCTTCCGTGGCAGGGCGCCGATCCGTAACGCCAGGAAGATCGCGATGGCGGCGCCGGCCAGAATCAGCGCGACATAGATATCCGTGAAATTCGGCATGGTGGTTGTTCTCCTATGAGCTCTTCACGGCCGCTGAGACGCCGGTCATTTCGTCGCGCTTGCGCTCGAGCGTGGTGATGATCTTGTGAACCGGTCCCGACCCCAGGCCGATGGCGATGCCGGTGACCGTCTTGCCCAGGCCGGGGAGCCAGCCCCCCGGGACCTGGTCGAGTCCCCATTTGATCGTGCCACTCGCCACCTCGTGATACATTGACAGCAGGTCGAGCTGCTGCCAGTGAGCCAGCGCGATCCCGATCGTCATCCCCAGCAATTTGGCGGCGACACGGACGTGCACCTGTCGCACCAGATCACCGCTCACCACGGGAATCGGACCACACCCGCCTCCGGGCTTTTGCAACAGCACCTCGCTCAAGCGGGCTAGAAAGGCAGCCTGTGCCAGCGGAGGGATGAACTGGAACAGGCGGCGCCTGCGCTCGACGAAAGTCTTGACCCCGTAGGCCCGGCGGGTCCACAGGTGATACCAGTCGAAATGACTGTCGAGCCAGTCGTAGAAGCTCTTCAAGACTTCGAGCAGGCGCTCGATCAGCAGGCTGAAAGCGAGGACCAGCGCGAAAATCGCCGTGGCCTGGAGCGCACCATTGGCGCCGTTCATGGGTTCCCTCCCGTGACCAGGAGGTAGGGTTTCAGCTTGAAGGCCTCGATGCGGGCAGTCGCGAGGGCCGATGCTTTCCAGTTCGCAGCGAACCGCTCAACCCGACGCTGGAAATCGTCGGCTGGGAATCGGGACCCCGGGCAGGCCTTGTCGGGATTGAGCTGGCGGTGGGGAACGATCGCCTGTTTGAAGTCCAGCGGGATTCCGTAGACCGCCGACCACAGCGCAACGATTCGCGCGCCCGCGTCCAGCTGCGCTTCGGTCGGTCGACTCGGTCCGTATCGCCCGTCGGCGTTGGAGAAGGGCACCGCCGGGTCGGTCTCGAAATTGCCGTTGAAGGAGATGCCCAGCGAGCGCAGGTTGAATCCCGCCACGTGATTGCCGAAGCGGTCCCAGCGGCAGAAGGTGTGAATACCCCCGTCGCCGGTGATGACACAGTGGTACCCGGTGATCCAGGCGACGCCCTCGGTCTTCCGCTGATGGATCACCCGGACCACGTCCTCGAATGTCGAGTCCATGGGCATCGCGGTGTGATGGTAGACGATGAGGTTGGGCTTGCCCGGCCTCAGGTGAGCCGACTCGAGCTTGTCCACGTCGACTCCGCCGTCATATGGGATTTCCACCCAGTCGCCCTGATCGGCCGCCGGCGCGATCGCCGCGACCCCGGGAGCGATTGTCACCGCCGTCGCAACGAGGGCTCCCGGTGCTTCGCTTGGCTCCTCCACCTCGGGTGAGGATCGTCGCTCGCTGATCATTCGGATCAGGACGTGCACCGGCTGACTTCCCCCGCCGATGAAGAGCCCGGTGAGCAGGAAGTCCTGCCAGTCAACCAGGTCCTGGCCCATCAACGCCGAGAACATGTGCACGCCCGCGATGCGGGCGGCCAGGATTCCGGTCACCAGCCCAGTGAGTTGGAGAACGCAGGCCCGCAACGTCCCACCCTCATCGGGGTCGCTCGCATCCTCCACCAGGACCAACTCGGTCGGAATGGACTCGTCCGGTTCCCTCTGGTGCTCCATCTCCACCAGCTTCGCCGCTTGCGTCCGCCGCTCCTCCGCAGTGCCGGCCTGGCGAACCGCATCTACCTGGTCATCCAGCGCCCGCCGACTCCCGAGATCCTGAATGGCTTGTTGCGCCACATCCGTCGCATCGGAGGCTCGTGACAGCGGACGGCCGGGAAAAAGGTCGAGCAGGTTCTTGCCGAACTCGATGGCCCGTTCTGTTACGAGGGACAGGCCGAGCGCGGCGGAGAGGGTGAGAGCGGCAGCATCGAGATCAATCACAGGCGCCTCCTTACAATTACCTCTTCCACTCGGACGGCAAACCGATCGCGATCTCGAACAGCATCGGGGCGTCCATCAGCAACCAACCAGGATGTACCCGAAACCGCCCGGGGTTGGCGACGGCTTGCAATGCCGCTCGCGACGGGGGCGCGAGAACGTTCTCAGGCGATGACGACGAAGTCCTTGCCGTCGTACCCGCGAGTCCGGCGGCAGACTTCATATCCCTCCCGGTCTCCGGAATCGTTGGTATTGCCCTCGATGGTTCCAAATGCTGTAGGACTGATCGAGAGCACCAGTCCGGTATGTACCCAGTCAAGCGGGGTTCGGCGCACCAGGAACAATGATCCGGGCGAGAGCTGACCCGGGGAAACTCCCGAGCGGCCGTCCAGAAACATGCCCGCATCCTTCGCCGCAGCGGCGAGCGAGTCGCAGGAGAAGGTGTAGGGAAGGGGTGCGCTGACGCCCAGCGCCTTCGCTGCCTGCCGGAGCACGTACCCCACGAATCCCGCGCACCAGGCCCACTCGGCGCCCTCGTTGCCCTTCATGTACAGCCGCACCCAGGGGCCCATGTTCTCGCCACCCACTTCCCGCGGCGACTGGGCCAGGTGCTGCCGGGCGTAAGCCAGAGTCAGCGCGCCCAGGCTGCGGGACCCGGGATTGATCGGGGCGAGGGCGGCGACCATGGGTGCCACCAGGGCCGCGAAAGTAGTCCCGTTCACCACGCCCCCCGTCTGCAGCCCGCGCGCCTTTTGGAACGCTCGCACCGCCACTTCGGTGGCGGGCCCGAACTGACCATCGACCGAAACCTTGAATCCTTGCAGCGAAAGCCACTCCTGGACGAGCCGCGCCTGACGGCCTGTCGCACCAATCTCAATGCTGCCGGCGAAGTCCCACTCGCTCATTGGCATTCTCCGGGATCTTGAGGCCTTGTCGGACGGTGAGGGCTGGGGAGGGGCGGTCTGCCCCACCCCGAATTGGCCGAAGTGCAGCGAGGCGTCAAGCATCAAGAGGGATCTAGATCCTTTGGAGGGCCCGGAATCGGCATTCGCCCTGAGAACGAGGCCCTCTCGATAGGCGAGTTCCCCGGTCCGAGGGTGTAGTCGAGCGTTCGGGGCCTCACGCCAGCGATGACCCAGTCTCTCGCAGTCGGGTCAAGTAAACGTCAAGCTTGGTTCTGCGAGGGTTCTCGAGAGCTGCTCGCTGGCGCGTACCGGGATCCGTCACGCCTGAATGCGACCCGGGGGCGGAGTTCGAGCGGACCGGCGTGGAACGTCACCTACCTGCGGGCATGAGGGGTCGAAGGCGGTCGAAGGAGCTGTAGCGGTCCGCTTCGAGGAGCGAACCGGCGAGCCGTGTCGTGAAACTCATCCCGGTCGGTGCTTCATCCACCACTGGCGGGCATTGTCTTCGGTCCAGGCTTCCGCCTGCACTGCGAGAAGCGCCTTCTCCACGGCGGCCGCACTCTGGGGTCGTTCGGCGGGGTTCTTGGCGAGGCAGGAGAGCACCAATCTCTCCAGCGAGGGTGGAATCGGCAGTTCGGTTCGTTGGGAAGGAGGCACTGGCGTATCGTTTAGATGCCGGTTGATCGTCTGGAAAGGCGTGTCGGCCTCAAACACCTTCTGGCCTGTGAGCATGAAGTAGGCGACACAGCCCAGGGCGTAGATATCCACGCGGTGGTCCACCTTCTCTCCCATGGCCTGCTCCGGTGCCATGTAGGCGGGCGTTCCCGGAGTGAATCCGGTCATCGTCCCGACCGTATCGTCGGAGTTGGTCGAGACCGATTTCACCAGCCCGAAATCGAGCACCTTCACATAGTCGTGGCGCAGTCCCATTCGGCCGACGTGGATGTTCGCGGGCTTGATGTCACGATGGACCAGGCCTCGCGCATGGGCCTCCTCCAGCGACTCGCAGGCTTGGGTGAGGAGATAGACAACGCGTGCGGCCGGTAGAGGGCCGATCTTCCGCACCAGGGCCTCGAGATCCATCCCATCCAGCAACTCCATTACGAAGTAGACCGTCTGGTCCTCGAGGACGCCAAAATCATAGAGCTCGACCGTGTGCTGCGATCGCAGGCTCGCCGCGGCCTCGGCCTCACGCCAGAATCGTTTGACCGCAAGGTCCGCCGCCGCCCGATTTGCCTTCCCCAGCACGCCGGGGCGGATCAGCTTGATGGCAGCGGGTCGAGCGAGCATCCGGTGGGTCGCTCGGTAGACCTCCCCCATCCCGCCCGTTCCGATGAGCTCCCCCAATTTGTAACTGCCCATCTCCTTCGCCTTGGCCACCTGCAGGCCGAGGCGCGTCATGACGTAGGAGATCACGACCGCGACGCCGAGCAGGATGTAGTCGGGATAGTGCATTACCAGGACGTTCTCCCATCCCCCGAAGTCCCATACGCCCCGTAGCTTGGCCGCAACCATCCCGATCGGATTCATCGAGACCGCGATCAACCCGGCTACGAGCGTCTTTCCGGGCGTGCTGGGCACGATCGCGGCGAAGATGAGCACGATCGCCCCGATCCAGCTGATGACAGGGAAGACATGCAGGCCCTGGGGAACTTTTTCCCAGTGGATCAGGAGACCCAGGGCGACAGCCGTGTAGACCATGTAAACCAAGCCGAGATCCAGGGAGAGTCTCGGGTCGCTGTCCTTACGCCGAGTGTAGAGGTAGAGTCCGAGAGAAACCGCGACGCTCATCGCGGCGAACAGATCCTCAGCGGCAAGTTGCCAGTAGCGGGGATCCCGGCCGCTGAGGGTCCAGGTGGCGAAGTGGGCGAGGAAATCTCCCAGCACCCAAAGCGCCGCGCCGACAAGGGCCATGATCCCCAGCCGGCGCGATGCATCCCGCAGCAGTTCTGGCGGGAGGCGGGACTCCGCCGTCCCCACTCCGGACGGCGTGGAAGGCAGCGGCGGTGCAACCAGGCGAGTAGTTTCAGCCACGCACCACTCGGTACTCGGTACTCAGTCCCCGGTACTCTTCATGGCTTCGGCGTCAACGCAAAGTCCACCCGCCCTCTCGCGCCGGCCAGAATCAACTCGATGGTCCAGTTGCCTGGCGTCCCAACCTTCGTCTCCGACTCCAGGTTCAGCTCGAGCAGCGTCGAGTCCACCTGAACTCCGGCTCCGTCAGTGATGATCACAATCCCATAGCCGTGATGGATGAAGCTGTCATGATGGAAGGCCGCCTGCGGGGCGGAATTGGTCCAAGTGAAAGTCAACTTGTCGTTGACGTTTTCCATGTCGTCGGCCCGGAACTCGAAGCTCGCGGCGGTGTTGGTGATTTGCGGATCGTTCTCGGGGCCCAGCTCCCGCACGATGGAGTCGAGACACCCGATCAGTAGCGTGAGAGCGCCCAGCCCGCCGAGCGCCATCAGTCGGGATGAACGGTTCATTGTTCCCACCTCGGTATGGTCAATGAAAGGAAGGCCCTGACCTCGGAGTCGTTCTGGTCCACGTCCGGAAGAAAGGTGTAATGGCTCCGGCGCCAGAGTCTCTCATAGGCCAGGCCAGCGCCGTACTTGCCCTTGTAGTAGCCCCGCACCTCGCCGCCCAGGGTAAACAGATGATGATTGCCCGAAAAGCCGCTGACCACGGGCAGCCACAGGTATCCTCCGTGGACTAACAGGATCCCTTTCCCTCTGTAAACGGCGCTCCCCGCCAGCCGACCGCCCAGACCCACCCCGTAGTCGTAGTCTCTTCCCTCGGCAGTGACGAAGTAGTCGGAGCGGATCGCAGCGATGGGCATGAACCGGGCGAGCGCCTCCCCGTGGTAGATGACCTTCTTGGTTCGGTCGGACTGTGCGATTACGCCGCCCATGAAACCCTGTCCGCCGAAGTCAATCACTTCATTGCTGATGTAGTCGTAGGTCATGAACGCCGCCAGCTGCAAACGGGCCGGGTCGTCGCCCAGCGACCTGGAGCCGAGGTTGCCGCGCACTACGAGATCGGCGATGGCTCCCCGAGTATCGGAGTGGGTTGAAAGGGTGCCAGTCAGCGTGAACGCCGAGAAGGGCGCCTTGTTCAGGTCCAGGAGCTGATCACCGTACACGACGTTGAACCGAACGAAAAATTGATCCAGGGCACCAGCATCGCTCACTTGGCCCGAGGTTGAGAAGCGCCGATATCCGACGTCCATCGCAGCCTGGAGCTTGCTGGGACGCCAGTCCGGCGGGTTCGCGGAGATCTCGCTCATTTCTCCCCGGACCAGCCGGTTGAAACCGCGTACCGGATTGATCAGTGTGGCACCTACCTCGCGCACGACCCGATTGCTCCCCCTCGCCTGGTTATCGAGCGTGAGGGATGAGAAGCGGTAGAGCATCTCACCCAGCGTGATGCCGCCCAGGCTGGTGTTGAAGAAGTCGTTCGGAGCTGGGGCCCAGACCTCACCGAATTCCTCCCACATCAGGCTCCCACCGAAGGCCCACGGCAACGAGGCCCAGAAGTTGTACCCGTTGGTCCTTCCGGTGTTGTAGTACAGGCTGCCGTGGTAGGGATGGGCAAACTGGTTGTTGGCAAATTTGTTGTTGTCCCATTGCCAAGCGAACTTGAGGTTGGTGATCCAGGTGTCCGGGCTGATACGAGACCATTCGCCGTCGCGCACGTAGCGGGTGAAGGCCCAGGGGATGGCCTGCACCAGCATCAGCTCCCCGAACCCTGCCCAGAATCGCTTGGGTGGATTGCACTGGGTGCAGGGGAGATCTTGTTGCCCGTCGTCCCAGGGAAGTGCGGTGATCGAATCAGTCTCCGAGAGGGTCGCCAAGGTGTGGGGCAACGCCTGGCTCATCAGGAGGGCTGGATGCATCACGCCTCCCCCTGAGGCTAAAGCCAGGGCCACCGCCAACACCCGGCGTGAAGGAATCGTGAGTACTCGTCGTTTCATGATGCGGGCCTCCTGAATGACGCGACGAAGCTGGTTAGGATCGGTTAGGCGTGTCCGGCAAAGAAGGAACTGGCATTTCTCCTGTGATGTCCGCGGCGCTGAGCAGCACCTCGGTTTGAACTTCCGCCTCGGGAGCGGCGATTATCCGCCGGGCCAATGGGATGGTGAGGAAGACCAGAAGCCCCGCACCCAGAAACGGGACTCCGACGTCCGTGTGATCCATCAGGATGCCGGAGGCAATCGGAAAAGCCACCCGGGAGATTCCCCCGAAAGTGTGTTGCACGCCCATGTACAGCCCGCGCTCGCCGGGTTGCACGACTCGGGAGAGAAGTCCCGTGACGCAGGGAAAGAGAAAGGCAGTGCCCAACGGCATCAGGGTGAATCCCAGCAGTAGCACCGGCAGCCCGTGAGCCAGGCCGGTGAGGGCCAGGCCGCCACCCAGCAGTACCAGCCCCACTCGGGAGAGTCGGGCTTCTCCGAGACGGTCCACCACTCGGCCCAGAATCAGGGCGCGGATGATGACCCCCATCCCTCCCAAATACATGACGAAAAAGCCCACGTTCTGCTCGGTGATGCCGAGCCGAGCCTTGAGAAGAAGCGGCACGGTTTGAATGGTCCCGTAGAAGGCGCCGATCGCGACGGCGTAGATCCAGATCAGACGAGGCGCCGGATCGTGCCAGCGAGAAAGCACCTGGGCGATCGCCGCCCGGCCGGTGGTAGTCGAAGGGGGGTGATGGCTGCCGGACAGGCGCATCTCGCGGGATTCCCGCAGGTAGCGCCAGGCAAACGCCGCCACCAGTACCGACAGCCCGGCGGCGGCGAGGCCCGGCAGCTTCTGGCCACCCAGTGCCACCATCAGGGACCCGAAGGCGGGCCCCACCACCGCGCCGAGGCTCGTCACCGCGGAGAGCCAGCCGAGGCTCTTGGTCCGTTGCTCGGGCGTTGAGGCGTCGGCCACGTAGGCCTGCACGACACCGATGGTCCCCCCTCCCAGGCCTTGAACGATGCGCGAGGCGAGCAACGCCCACACCGACCCGGCAAAGGCGAACAACGCGTAAGCGACCGCCGTGACCAGGAGGCCGGCGAGGATTGCCGGCCGTCGCCCGTAGCGATCGGAGAAGCGGCCCCAGACCGGAGCCACCAGGAGTTGGGCAATCGAGAAGGAGGAAATCAGGAGCCCGACCACCGCCGCACTCGCCCCGAACTTCGTGGCATAGAAGGGCAGGATGGGCACGATCATGGCAAGCCCGACCATGTCCACGAACGCGGTGACGAAGAGGACGAGGAGGCGAGCCATGATCAGTCGAGAGTCTGGAGTCTAGAGTCGAGAGTCTAGTCTTGGGTCTTGAGTCTTCCGTCTTGCGGCACTATTCCTCTGCCTTTTCACTTCTCCCATCTCCCATCTCCCGTCTCCCGTCTCCCATCTACCTTCGCATCGCCTCCTGCACCCCGGCCAGAATGAACTGGGTCGCCACCGCGGCCAGGAGCAGGCCCATGATGCGGGTCATCACTTTGATTCCGGTCTGCCCAAGATAGGTCACGAGACGTTCGGCCAGCCTCAGAGTCAGATAGGAGAGCAGGGCAGTGAGAGCGATTGCGAGATAAACCACCGCACCGTGGGAGAGATCCTGGGCCTGGCCTGCGAGTACCATGACCGTGGAAATGGCGCCCGGCCCCGCCAGGATCGGAATTGCCAGCGGCGTCAGCGCCACGTCTTCCTTCGCCTCTCCCTCCGCCAGCTCCTCTTGACCCTCCTGCGTGGTGCGCTGACCCCGCAGCATGTCGAATGCGACGAACCAGAGAATGAGGCCGCCGGCGATTCGGAATGCCGGCAACGTGATGCCAAAGGCCTTGAAGATCCAGCGACCCGCGGCGGCGAACACGACGAGCAGGATCGCCATCGCGATACAGGCCCGGAGAGCAGTCCGCCTCCGCTGCGCCGCCGTCTCGTCGCGAGTCACGACCAGATAAGACGGCACTGCCGCCACCGGGTCCACGATAAAGAGGACCGAGGTGAAGGTGATGAGGGCGAACTGCGCAAACTCGCTCACGAGGCTCCGGTGGCGGGCCGAAGCAGATGGCGGATGTCCGTCACGATACTCCTTCGGCCACTCCAGATCGGGTCTACACGAGTTGTTCAACTTGAACGGGTACGGCTCAGTTCGCCATTGCCCTTGGGTGAAGGCGGGGTGGGGCCGTCGGAGGGATCATTATTTCGGACCGAACCGACTAGAAGTCTCGCCGGCGGAACCAGCGCAACCCGATGGCGAGGGGCATGACGACCCAGATCAACAGGGCCGCCATGGCGGTTGCCATGCCCAGCGCATCGCCGAAGAAGCGCTGGAACACCGCTCCGGTGTAACCCATCAACGCGGCGATATCGAACTGCAGCAGCAAGAGCACTCGGCCCAGATCCACCGGGTTCAGCACTGTCAGGGCGAGGAGCGGAGACTCCAGGGGATAGTCGCCGAAGGCGAGGACGACCAGCAGCACCAACCCGTCATACAGAACCGCGAAGCCCAGCCAGACGGCCAGCGCCGCCCCCAGGCCGCGGGCCCGATCCTCGAAGCGAAGGGCCAACAGGAACGCGACCGCGGTGAAGATCAGCGTGAGCAGAATCCCGGTCGCCAGCAGGATGATGAGTGCCTGCGCCGGAATGGAAACCGTGGCCGAACTCACCAGCAGCGGCAGCCCGATGCCCAGGCCGAAGCCGCCCACCAGGGGCAGGGTGAGACCGGCGTAGAGGCCGGTGAACATGGCGGGGCGTCCGACCGGCTGAGCCAGGAGTAACTCGATGAATTCGCGGGCATTGTACAGGTAGAGCGTCCCGAACATGACACTGGCGAGCGGTACCAGGATCAGTACCACATCGAGCAGGCTGACGATCGCCCGCTCCCCTCCACCACCGAGCCAGAGGAGAGTCGATGTCAGGCCAAGCAGCACGATGGTGTATCCCAGCAGCCAGCGATTGCGGACCAGATCGTGGAGTTGGAAGCGAATTACCTTCGCGGCCGTGTTCATGAAACGCCCTCCCGCATCAGGCTGGCCACCGCGCGCTCCAGATTGGCCAGTCCGGTCAGTTCGATCAGCCTTGCCAGCGGCCCATGAAAGCGCACGCGACCCTCGAGCAGGAACACGATGTCATCGGCCAGCTCCTCCAGCTCGCTCAAGGTATGGGATGCCAGCAGGACCGTCGCTCCTGCCTCCCTCGCTCGACGGACCTTGTCTTTGAAGATTCCGCTGGCCACCGGGTCGAGTCCTGCCGTCGGTTCGTCGAGGATCAGCAGCGAGGGACGGAACAGAAACGTGGTGGCGGCGTTGAGTTTCTGTCTCGTTCCCCCGGAGAGCATCCGGATCGGCTTGTCGAGCTCGGCTTCCAGCCGGAACTGCGCGATCAGTTCTTCGTCGAGCCCGCCGTCCGCACCTCTCAAGTCCCGCAGCATGCGGAGAACCTCTCGACCGGTGAGGTTCTCCGGGAACTTCGCGGCCTGGGGCATGTACCCGATGGCGCGCCGGTAATCCACTTTGCCATTGACCGTTTCTCCGTGCACGGCGAGACGCCCCAGGTCCGCTCTCACCAGCCCGAGCATGATCTTGATGAGGGTACTCTTCCCGGCCGCGTTGGGGCCCACCAATCCGGTCACTCGGCCCGGCGCGATCCGAAGGTCGATGCCCTTCAGGACCTGGCGGGCGCCGAAGCGCTTGCTGAGGCCAACAGCCTCGACCGCGGGACGGGTCATCGCACGGCCTCTCGGCTCCATGCCATCCGCGGTAGGCTGTCTACTGTAGCGGGAGGCGTCAGCACCGGAAGCGCCCGCTCCGCCAGATCAAGAAGTCTGGTGAAGAAACTGTTCAGCAGGATGAGCGCCGGGGGATGCTGCTGGACCACCAGTCCGAACAGCCGCACCGGGGCGAAGGGTACGTCGCCGGTGCCGTCCCGGTCGAGGTCGTATCCCCTGTAGCGGTCCCAGAAATTCCCCGAGAATCTGGTGGCCGAGTTGACACTGTTGGTCCCCACGTCGAAGGCGTTTCCCGAGAACCGATTGTCCAGAAATGTTGTCTCGACTGCGTCCGCCATCACCAGGACCGCCCACCCGTTTCGCTCGAAGTCGTTGTCTGCCACGGTGAGCCGGTTGGTGCCTTCCGCGCTCAGCCCGACACTGTTTCCGGCAAACCGGCTCCGCTCGATCCGGCTGTCGCTGATCTCCTTGAGCAGCAGTCCAAAGGAGGCCGATCCCCAGCTGTAGGCGAATTGGTTGTCCTGCATGAGGACCTCCTTGCTGTACATCACAGCGACTCCGGCGCCGTTGCCCTCGAAGACATTGCCGCTGTACTCGCAGTCGTTCGAGAACATGAAATGGAGACCGTAGCGCAGATTGGACCGGCTCAGGTTGTGCCGGACCTTGGCGGCGGTGGTGAACTCGAAGTAGATCCCGTCGCGGTGCCCGGCGATATCGTTGTCCTCGATCAGGAGATGATCCGAGCTCCAGCTGTGAATCGCGTTCCCGGACAGCGCCTCGGTCGTTCCCGACGCCCGCAGCCGGTTGTGCCGCACCACACATCCGCTGCTCTTGGAGAGGTAGATCCCGAAGAAAGTGTCGACGAGCACGTTGTCCTCGATAACACAGCCTCTAGCCCCGATCACCTTGATGCCGGCGCGATCGTCCGTAGCGCTGGCGCTCACGTCCCGGATCTCCAGTCCCCGCAGGGCGACGCTATCGGCGGTCACGGTGAATACCTGGTGATCGCCTCCACCATCGAAGACGGCACCGCTGTCGCCGGCGATCGTCACCCGCTTGGCGATCAGGATGGTCGGTTCGTGATAGTGGCCGGCCCGAACCCGAATCCGGTCTCCGTCCCGTGCGATGCTCAAGGCCAGAGTGAGCGTGGGGACCTCACTCCGGGGATCCACCACGATCTCTCGAGGGGTTTGGGAGGGAAGCGCGGCCTGGACTGCCAGGCCGATCACCCATGCCGTGACCGCCGGCATCAGGAAGCCCGCTGCGGCCCAGCGGCCTCCGCACTCATGCCGACAACAGGCTGATGGGCTTCGTGTGACCGGCGCAGTACATCGGGCCAGGTCAGAACGTGACCGCCCATGATCGAGGCGAGACTGTCCGCTTCCCGTGCGGTCGAGACTGCGATGACGCCGCTTCCCATCGGGGTGCGCAGACCTTCAACCGTGAGATAATTCGCGGCGCCCGCTTCGAGCAGTTCCTTGGAATCGAGGAAATCGTTCACCCAGACCGAGTGGACGTCTTCCGGAGGCACCATGCCATTGTTCACGAACGTCGCCAGGCAGCCGGCGTCGTCGAACACAAAGACTCGGCCTTTGCGCGTGACCAGCTGGCCACCGAATCTCGGGTCCGACACCGTCATATGGCAGTGCTCGCAGAGCTCCGCCCCATAGCGCACAATCCGAGGGCCCGGGCTTCGACACCCGGCGAGCATAAGGCTCAGGAGCAGACTTGCACGCGGAACCCTCACTTGCTCGGCTCCCGGCGCTCTTTCACCGCTACCGTGGCTGCCACGAGAAACACGGCGACCAAGATCCAGCCTCCCGAGGCCGGCCAGGATGTCGCGTAGAAATTCAACAGCTCCTTCCCGCCGAGCAGCGGAGGCTGGTAAGTCATGCCGGGGATCTTGATGATCGCCTGGGGATCCAGGTCGTGCCCGTACTGGTATCCCCACCGGTAGAAGTCGGCGAGTCCCAGTCCCATGCCGACGACGAGCAGAGAGAGCCAACCGTAGAGCAGGCCCCGCCTTCCCAGGACTGCGGCCCCAATGCCGGTTGCTATGAGACCCAGCACCAACCACGGCATGTAACGCAACTCGGGAATGTCGTCCGGCTTGATCTGTTTCATCCCGATATAGTGATTCAGATTGTTGATGCTGTTCAGGTCCTGCGGCGCCGCGCCCTGGATCCGGTTGATCGCGATGTACAGGCCGAGGCCCTCGGGATACTGCGGAGCCTTGAGCCCGATGTGCCATAGCGGCAGCACGAACAAGAGACCGAGTGCCAGAGACGCCACCGCGAGCACCAGGCGGGAGATCCCGGACATCCGTGGCGCTCCCGCCTTCGGCTCCACCGCTGCCGGGACTGGCTCGTCCTGGATGACGCAGCACGAGCAGCAGGTGGGTTCAACTGAGGTCGTCATTGCTTCCTCCCGTTCCGTGAGCCAGTCCCGGCGTTCCATGATTTCCGCCCCCGGTTACTGAGGGGAGTTATAAGTGAGTTCGGTCTTCCCGCCCGGCGCAGAGACTCGGATATAACCCTGCATTTCCTGGTGCAGCGCCGAGCAGAAGTCGGTGCAGTAGAAGGGGAAGACACCGACCCGGTCAGGTACCCAGGTGACCGTCCGGGTCTGGCCCGGCATCACGAGCAGCTCGGAGTTCCGCGCCCCGGTCACGGCGAAGCCGTGCGGTACGTCCCAGTCCTGCTCGAGATTGGTGACGTGGAAGTACACGGTATCACCCAGCTGGACGCCTTCCACATTGTCCGGCATGAAGTGGCTGCGAATGGCGGTCATGTAGATGTGCACCGCCTTGCCATCCCGCTTGACCCGAGTCTCCTTTTCGCTCTTCACACCGTACGGATCGGCGTTGTTCGCGATGGCGTAGGTGCGTACCTGCTTGTCCTTGATCATTGCGGCGGGCAGGGCCTGGGCATAATGCGGTTCGCCGATGGTCGGGAAGTCGAGCAGGACCTGCATCTTGGGGCCGGAGATATCGATCAGCTGCGCCGACTGGGCCAGTTCCGGGCCGGTGGGGAGGTAGCGGTCCTTGGTGATCTTGTTGAGGGCGATGACATACTTGCCCCACGGCTTCCGGGAGTCGCCCCCGGGGATCATCAGGTGGCCCACCGAGTAGTACACCGGAATGCGGTCCACCACTTTGAAGTCCTTGAGACTCCACTTGACGATTTCCGAGGAGACGAACATCGACGTGTAGGCGTAACCCTGGCCGTCAAACTCGTTATGGAGGGGACCCAGGCCTGCGTTCTGCACCTCGCCCGCAATGGTCTCTTCATACTTGAGAATCGGAATGCCATCCCGTTCGCCATCAAACTTCCGGTTCTGGATGGCAGCCAGCATCTTGCTGAACGAGTGCACCGGGATGACCGTCGCGAGCTTGCCGCCGGCCACGATGTATTCACCGGTCGGATCGACGTCCACGCCGTGCGGGGACTTGGGGGTTGGCAGGAAGTACACCAGCCCGGGGCAATCCTTCACGGCGAGCACCTTGGTGCTGGTCAGCATTTCCGAGTGAGCGATTCCGGCCTCATCCGTCCAGTTGTGCGCGTACTTGGCCGGCTGCACTTTCGCCTTGCCCGCGGCCACGCACTTCTCGGCCTCCTGCCAATGCACCGCGGCAATGAAGTCCTTGTCATTCTGCGAGGCATTCCGTTCCAGCAGCGTATTGGCTTGTTCGGTGTTGTACGAGGTAAAGAAGGACCACCCGTGCGACGGCCCCTTGCCTGCGTGTGAAAGGTCATAGTCGTAGCCGGGCATCGAGATCTGGAACGCCACACTCATCCGGCCCGTGGTCTTGTCCACGCTGATGAAGGTCAGCTGCCCGGTAAAGTTCTCCTTGTAGGTGGAGATCGGCACGTCCTTCTGGGGGGTGGGAACGCTGAACCGCGTCGCCGAGACCGCGTATTCGGTGTTCTGGGTGACGAACGGAGAGGCGTGGTTCCCCGCGCCATTGGGGATCTCGATGATTTCCTTTGTGTCCATCTCGGCCAGGTCGAGGCGGGCAACCCGTGGCGTGTTGTTGCCGTTGATGAACAGCCACCGGCCATCGGGTACGCCGTCGGTCTGCGACAACTGCGGATGGTGCGCGTCGTCCCAGGGGATGAAGCCGTAGCTCGTGTTCAGCATCGGCTTCGTCTGTTCGCTGTAGCCCCAACCCTTTTCCGGATCCTGGGAAAAGACCGGGATGACACGAAGCAGTCGTCCGGAAGGGAGTCCGTACACCGAGACCTGCCCGCTGAACCCGCCCGACAGGAAGGCATAGAACTCATCGTATTTCCCCGGGGCCACATAGACTTTGCCCGCGGCGTCGCTGCTGCCGACCGCCGGGGCTGAGCCCTTTCCACAGCCCGCGAAGCCAACCAGAGCGGTGGCTAGCGCAGCGAGGCGAAGGGCCTGACGAGTTTGCGAGACGGCGTACATGATCTTGCTCTCCTTTAGGTAACCGGCTTCAGTCGTCCTTCCGGGAACCAGGTGCCTGGGTCCGCAGATACTCCAGGATCGAACGTGCTTGGTCCTGCGTGAGCCCGAGGTTGGGCATCGGAGTCATGAATTCAGCCAGGAGCGCCCGGGCGGTGGGATGTTTGCCGTACATCTGGTCCGGAGCGAGAATCATGTTCATGACGTAGGTCGGCGTGCGACGTACCGTCACCTCACCCAGCGCGGGTCCCACATATCGCTCGGCCATCTTGTGGCACGCGCTGCATTTCTCGGTGAAAGTCTTTTCACCCGCCTCCGCCTTCTCGTGATCGATCTCGCCGACCTGCACCACCTCCGTGATCGGGCCGACGCCGTTCTCCATCTGAAAAGCCGTCAATCCGTTAGCATCTGTCCCGCCGGACGCCTGATCAGCAGGAGGCGCAGCCTCGGCGTTCCCCGACTTGGCTCCGCCACAGCCGGTGACGGACAGGATGAGAAGTGCCGCTCCAGCCCACGCCGCCTTCGCCATTCGACTCGTCATTTCGGTCTGCCTCGCTGAGGTTCTCACGGTTCGATGGGTCTTCGCGCAACCTAGAAACCGGTGTGAAGCGCCAACCTGAATCATTCATGAAGCTTTCTTCACCGGGCGCCGCCCCTCGGCCGCCTGGCTTGGTTGCAGGGGATATTACGATATCAGGATGAGAATATCCTATTATATTGGAGTAAGAGTTCTTCATCGATCGGAAGGTGAGCGATGCTGTCTCAAACCGCCGAGTATGCACTCCGGGCCGTGCTCGCCATCGCGCGGGGCCGTGGTCAAGCCATCGGCGCGGCCGCCTTAGCGAAGCAGGTTGGCGTGCCTCCCAATTACCTGGCCAAGACGCTCAACGTGCTGGTTCGAAACGGGGTGCTGGTGGGAGCGAGAGGAAGAAATGGTGGATTCCGGCTGGCGCGGCGAGCGAGCCAGATCCCGCTGCTGGATGTCGTCACCCCTTTCGATGACATCCGACCAGGACGCCGCTGCCTGCTGGGCCGCCCGACCTGCAGCGATCAGAACCCCTGTGCCGCCCACCAGCGCTGGCGGGGTGTCTCACAGCGGATCGGCGATTTCTTCGGGGAGACGACGGTCGAGGATGTGAGTGCGGGGTCAATGTCCGGCTAGCGACAGGATGATCTCGAGTGCGATCAGGATGATCACCACCCATTCGAGCAGCTCCATTCTCACTCCTGCCGCCTTGTCCGCCATCTTCTGGTAGATACTCTCGACCGTCGCCAGCTTCCTGGTGATGCTGGCATCCAACTCGGCTAGCTGGAAGCGGCGCGCGGCGAGGCGGTAGATCCGGGTCAGATACTCCTCGCCGAAAACTTTCAACGCATTGGTGACCCGCTCCAGCAGCACGGCACTCTCCAGCTGCAATTCGGCGACCTTGCCAACGTCGGCGCGGAATGGTGCCGGGGCCAGGCCACGCAGACCGCGGCGGCGGGCGAGCAATTGGTAGGAGCGCTCGATCGCCTCATCGAGCTGCTGGTCGAGGTATCGCATCTCCAGCAACTGGACATTGGCGAAGTCCAGGACAGTGCGGACGTCATCCGGCTCCGGGTCGAGCACCAGGGCCGCGTCCCAGTCCACCATCGTCATGTCCTCGAGCCCAAAGGAAATCCGCAGATTGGTCGCCTCCCGGATTTCTTCGGCCGACATCGCCGCGGGTTCGCTCCTCAGGATCTGAGCGATGATCGGACCGTTGGAGTTGCAGACCGCGGCGGCTTCCGCCGCTGGTTCGACGCCCCGCACCCCGTAGATGGTGTAATCCTCGGTGAGGTTTGCCACCCGCGGCCGCTGTACGGCGGGCCCCAGGCGCGTGATCAGCGCCTCCACCCTGGAACGTGCGTCCTGCCGCAACACCTCACGGTCGCGCAGTGCGAGGCTCAAGGCGAGCATGCGTTCGAACGATCCCGAGGCAGGAATCCGGTAGGCCACTGTCGCGGCGCCGAGGTCGTATAACACGATCTCGGCCGACGGCTCGGTCGTGAATTCGCCGAAGGACATTGCCGGTGCCGGTTCGGAAATCTTGAGCGGCGGCGGGCCTTGCAGCACGGCGGCGCCGGTGGGCCCGCGGGGCCGAAGCGTCTGTCGCTCCGCGCTGGAACCGGCCGCTTTCGCCGCAGCCTCCAGGTCGATGGCCCAGCCGACTTCGAAAAAGAAGATCGGGCGGCAGGTCGCCCGCAGTTGCGGTGTGCCAGTCATTACCAATCCGGTTCAGACGTCTTCATTGTGGAATAGCCATTTGGGCTTCACATTGTCCCTCCCATTCGGGACAGGACGCAGAACGATGAAGCCCGAAAGACCGGAGCGGAAGGAGGCACCATCCCATACCTGACCTTCGGCGAACACGCGCTAGCCACGCTGCGGGAACGACGTCAGAAGATGGCGGAGCGGGAAAAGAAGGCCGCCACCGATCCTTCCCCGGACCGTATCCACGACCTTCGAGTGGCGTGCCGCCGAATGGGCGGCGCCCTGAGGGCCTGTTCCGCGGCGGTTGAGCTCCCTCCCAGAGTCACGCCGAAATACCTGACCCGCCTGGTAAGAGTGGTCGGGAGACTGCGGGACCTGGACGTTCAGGAGAAGGTTCTCGCCGAAGAGATCGCGCCGGAATTGGGGGCCGAGGCGGAGCCTGCGCTGCAACCGGCAAGGGCCGATTTGCGCCAAAGGCGCGGGCAGGCGGAGCGGAAAGTTGCTCGGGCTCTCTCTCGGCCACGCCATCACCGTTTCGTCTCGGCTTTCGACGACTGGCTGGCGCAACCGGAATTCACCCAGGTGGCGACCCTGCCTCTCGAGGCCGTCCGGGCGGATATCCTGCTCCCGCCTCTGGCGGCGCTCCTGCTCCATGAAGCCTGGCCCCTCGACTTGAGCGAGGCACTGGGCCCTGGAGCCCCTCAGCTTCACGACCTGCGAAAGTCCGCTCGCCGGATGCGGTACCTCGGCGAGTGTCTCGAGGGAAGTTACGGGCCCGAGTTTGCCGCATGGCTCGGCGAGCTGGCGCGGGTGCAGGATACGCTCGGCTCGCTCCACGATTCGCAGCTCCTCATGGACTACCTCTCGGATATTCAGGACCCCGGTGCCGGGCAGCGGCTGTCGGGGGTAATGCACTCGAGGCAGCAGCACGCGCTGGCCGATTGGAGCGAGCTGCGGGCTCGCTACCTCGATCCCCGTTGGCGGGCCCATCTGCGCGCCATCGTGCTGGGACCGACCACCGCGCCGGCCAACACCCAGAGCGATACTACCACCCGCTGAACGTCCCAGTCCGATGCGTGCGATGGTGCTGGACTCCACCGCTCAACTCACCGAACGGAATCTGCCGATCCCCGAGCCGGGGCCGCACCAAATCCTGGCACGGGTCAGCGCCTGCGGGGTCTGTCGTACGGATCTGCACATTCGCGACGGCGAGCTCCACCCTTCAAAGCTGCCGCTCGTGCTGGGTCACGAAGTGGTCGCCACGGTCGAAGCGGTGGGCGTCCAGGCCTCGCGATTTTCTCTGGGGACCCGAGTAGGCATTCCCTGGCTGGGCTCTACCTGCGGAATCTGTGAGTTCTGCCGCCGTGGCGAGGAGAACCTCTGCGATCAGGCGAAGTTCACAGGGTTTGACCTGAATGGAGGATACGCCGAGTTTGTCGTGGCAGACGAACGTTTCTGCCACACTATCCCGGCTCACTACGGAGACGTGGAAGCGGCGCCTCTGCTGTGCGCCGGTCTCATTGGCTTTCGCGCCCTTCGCGCGGCGGGAGACCCCAAACGAATCGGCCTTTACGGATTCGGAGCAGCGGCCCACATCATTGCGCAGATCGCGAAGGCACAGGGCAGGGAGGTGTTTGCCTTTACCCGGAGTGGCGATGTCGAGGGACAAGGGTTCGCCCTGTCGCTGGGAGCAACCTGGGCCGGCGGCTCCGAGCAGTCCCCGCCGGAATCGCTCGATGCGGCGATCATCTTCGCCCCAGTGGGGTCCCTGGTTCCCACAGCGCTCAAGGCGGTCCGCAAAGGCGGGTCCGTTGTGTGTGCCGGGATTCACATGTCGGACATCCCGGCCTTTCCTTATGACATCCTGTGGGGTGAACGGTCGGTCCGCTCGGTGGCAAACCTCACCCGGAAAGACGGCGCAGACTTCTTCCGCACCTTGGAAACGATTCCGGTGCATACCTCAACGGAGTCCTTTGCACTTGCTGAGGCCGAGACGGCCCTTCACCGGCTGCGTCAGGGTGAACTTAAGGGTGCTGCGGTCTTGAGCCCTGTCTCAACTCCAACTCGCCAATGATCGCTCGTCAATGGCACGGCCGCGTCCCTACCTCGAAGGCGGACGCCTACTACGAATTCCTGCAGCGTTCGGGGATTCCTGACTACAAGGCCACACCCGGCAATCGGGGAGTCTGGGTCTTCCGACGCACGGAAGGAAACGTCACCCATTTTCTGTTGACGTCGTTCTGGGACTCGAAGGACAGTATTCGAGGATTTGCGGGGGAGGATGTAGAGCGAGCCCGATACTACCCGGAGGACAAGGACTTTCTGCTGGAATTCGAGCCCTCCGTGACCCACTACGACGTCGAGGGCGAGCCTTAGTTCGACCCGCCCCCGATCTCGGTACTTGTACTTTGTTAGAACGGCTTGAACCCCGGACTCCCATACCGGGTGAGGTGAAGGATATCCCAGATCGGCACCACGTAGGCAATCAGCACGAGCACGACCGCTACGGCGAACCACAGACCGAGTTTGTCCCACACGGTGACTTTGTAGCCGCCAGCCGGAGCACCAAGCGATTCGGCCCAGACGATCGGTTCCGGTTCGATAGGCTTTCCGGCGAGCAGTGTCCCCAGCATCACGAGCACGAAGAACCCTGCGCTGGCGAAGAGCACGACTCCCCCCAAGGCTGAGATCGTAGTCAATCCTTCCCACATATGCGCCTGTGGAGCGCCGCCGTAATTCGTGGTGAACACCCGGCGCGGAAGTCCCATCAACCCGGCGATGTGTCCGGTGAAGGAGAAGAGCGCCATGCCGAGGAACCAGAGATAGGGCTGCACCTTGGCGAGCAGGCCCAGCTCGAGCGACCGGCCGCTCACCTTGGGTACCAGCCAGTAGCAGGTTCCCATGAACGTGAGGGCGGCGGCGCTTCCTACGGTGAGGTGGAAGTGAGCCGCGATCCAGGCCGTGTTGTGCACCACCGAGTTGAGCATGTAGGCCGCGTTGACCGCCCCGCCGAATCCGCCCACCATGAAGAGCAGGCACGCCAGAAGCACGCTCGCCACCACCGGGTTGCCCCAGGGCAGGGTGCGAATCCAGCCGAAGAGACCCTTCCCGCCTCTCAGCCGTCCCGCGACTTCCAGCGAGGCCACGATGGTGAAGGCCGTCACGAAGCTGGGGAACGAAATGATCATCGTGTTGAAGGTGTGCAGCAGCTTCCAGCCGGCGGGGATCCCCGGATCCTGAAACTGGTGGTGCAGGCCGACCGGCGTGGACAGGATCAGAAAGAGCGAGAACACCATCCTCCCCAGCGGCTCGGAGAAGAGTTTGCCACCGGCTTCGCGAGGAAGAACGGTGTACCAGATGGTGTACGCCGGGAGAATCCAGAAGTACACCAGCGGATGTCCGAAGTACCAGAACAGAGTCCGGGCGAGAAGCGGGTCCACCGTCTTCGTCAGACCCAGGGACCAGGGAATCAGCTGAAAGAGCATCTCCGCGGCCACGCCGATCGTGGCAAGCGCCCAAAGCATGGCGTTTGCGACGGTAGCGTGAAGAGCCAGGCTCACCGGTTGGTCCGGATGAGCCGCCTTGGCCTGTCGCCAGGAAGCTATCATGATGGCGACCCATCCCCACGAACCCACCACCAGCAGAGTGAGGCCGATATAGAACAGGGGATGAGCCTGAAGCGGCGGGTAGAAGGTGTAGAGGACGCTCGACTTGAAGGTGAACACCGTCGCCAGCGCCATCACCACTCCCGCCAGGGCCGCGAAATAGCAGGTCCACGCCAGCCCGGGCCACTTGATCGTGCCGATTTCCTTGCGCGCAATGACGTACCCCAGGGCCATGATGAAGAAGGTGGTGAAGACCAGCGCCATGAGTACCCCGTGCGCGGTTACCGACATGTAGTACATCCGCGCCGAGCGATAGGGCACCTCCAGGTTGGCCCGGCTGATCGCCTGCATCATCGCCATCGCGGCGGCCACGCCGAAGGCGAGCACCGCGACCCAGATGTGGGCCAGGATCAGGCGTCTGCCATCATGGTTAGTGGTCATGGGACGCCTCGCTCTCCGGCTGAGCCGCTACCTGGGGCGCGCGCCACTCTGCCTTCGGCACCACCTGCATCTTGGCCATCATGCCCTGGTGCCCGATCCCGCAGTATTCGTTGCACGCGATCAGGTATTCGCCGGGCTGATTGAACTGGGTGGTGAACTGGCTGATATACCCGGGTACGACCATGGACTGCCCGTTGGTCCGGACAATCTCGAAGCCGTGGATGACGTCGATCGACGTGAGATGGAAGGTCACGGGCGTTTCTGCCGGAACGGAAAACTCCGGCGGCAGCCAGGTGAACATCAGGGCGATGAGGTCGGCGTGAACTCGTCCCTCGCTGTCCAACCGCACCCCCTGCGGGGCGAATCGAGGATCCTTCATCGCAGTCTGCGGATCGATCGTCTCAACGTGGCTGGGCGGCTGGAAGTGGTGGCCGAGGGCAGAGATCGCGGTCGTCGTGAAGAACATCGCGAGTACCACCCCGACGCCCCACATCCAGATCCGCTCGTAGAGGTCGACTTTCATGGCGTCACCGGCTGGCGGGCCAGATAGATGTAGATGTAGATGGCGAACCATCCGATGACGAAGAGGACTGCGTAGGCGCCTACGAAGGCGAAGGTTCCGATCGGGTGCTCGGGCAGGCCCGGAGGCATTTCAGACATGAGGCCTCGGCTGAAGAGGAAAGCGATGGGTGTTGGACAGAGTGACTCAGTTTGTGAGACGCTTCGTGAAACCGATCCCAGAATAATGTGAAGCGGGATTCAGGACTCCGCGACCCCGCGCGGGTGCCGCCTCCGCTCGCCATGCGGCGTTTCCCGGGCGACGGTGGGCTCGGCAAAGGCCGGGCGTTCGGCGGTCGAGAGTCCCAGGTAGACCCTCGCCCGATTCAATGCGTCGTCGAGGTTGCCGCAGACGTTGGCCTCGCCCAGGTCATCGTAAAAGCCTGAATTGGTGAGGGCCACGACCGGTTGGGAGTGCACGTCGGAGAGGATCACGAGCGTGCCCTCTCGGCGGCTCCGGGTTACCACGTCCCGAAGCGCGGCCAGCCCCGTCGAATCAATGGCCGGGACCCTGCGCATGCGGATGATCAGGACCTTCGGGCGTTTCGCCACCGACCCGACAGCATCCTTGAACGTCTCCGCCGCGCCGAAGAAGAACGGCCCATCAATCTCGTAGACGTCCACCCCAACCGGGATCTCGCGACGGCTGGTGGCATTAGGGTCCCATTTCTCTTCTTCATCCCCATTGAGGAACTCCCGATTCACCAGGCTGATATTCGTCACCTCCGCCATTCGTTTCATGAAGAGGAAGGCGGCCAGGACCATCCCGACTTCGACCGCCACCGTGAGGTCCACCAGGACAGTCAGGGTGAAGGTCGTGAGGAGCACCGCCACATCGCTCTTGGGAGCACGCAATTCTCCCCGAAAGCGGCCGAGTTCGCTCATGTGGAAGCTCACCACGACCAGAATCGCCGCCAAGACGGCCATCGGTATCAGGCCGGCCCAGCGTCCGAAGAACAAGGTGATGAGGAGAAGGGTGAGGGCGTGAATTATGCCTGCCACCGGGGTCCGGCCCCCGTTCTTTACGTTGGTGGCGGTCCGTGCGATGGCGCCGGTAGCCGGGATGCCACCGAACAGTGGCGAGGCGAGGTTCGCGATCCCCTGTGCCACCAGCTCCATGTTGGAGCGATGCCGCGAGCCGATCATGCCGTCCGACACCACTGCCGACAGCAGGGACTCGATGCCGGCCAGCATCGCGATGGTGAAAGCCGGGGCGACCAAGCCTCGCATGGTTTCCCACGACGTGCTCGGCAGGCTGGGCCTCGGAAGCGATGCGTGGATCTCCCCGAACCGATCTCCAATCGTTTCCACCGGCAGGTGGAAGAGCTGCACTAGCGCCGTCATGGCGACCAGCGCCACGAAGGGCGCGGGGATCCGTCGGCTCAGCCGAGGCCACAGCAGGATGATCGCCAACGAGGCGAGCGAGACCCCTGCCGCAGTCCAGTTGACCGCACCGGCGTGCTGGGCGTAGGCCTGCCACTTCCCGATGAAATCCGCCGGAACCGAGCCCATCTGAAGTCCCAGCAGGTCCTTCACCTGGCCGGAGAGGATGATCAGGGCGATGCCGGAGGTGAATCCGAGAGTGACCGGGTATGGGATGAACTTGATGGCCCCGCCGAGTCGGGCGAGTCCCATCGCAATCAGGATCCCCCCCGCCATCAAGGTCGCCACCCAGAGCCCGTCGAGCCCGTGCTGCTGGACGATGCCGTAGACGATCACGACGAAGGCGCCGGTCGGCCCTCCGATTTGCACCCGGGAGCCGCCCAGCGCCGAGATGATGAAGCCGGCGATGATCGCCGTGTAGAGGCCGCGCTCGGGCGATACTCCACTGGCGATGCCGAAGGCTATCGCCAATGGAAGCGCGACAATTCCGACTACGACTCCGGCGATTAGGTCTGCAGTGAACTGCTGGCGGGTATACCCCTTCAGAGTAGTAGCGAGCTTTGGCAGTAGCATAGTTGGTCAGTACTCGGTACTCGGTACTCGGTACTAGGTACTATCGTCTGTCCCTTTCCTCCACCGGCCGAATGCAGAGATCGAAAGCCAGAAACAGACTTCTCGCAAACGGCCAAAACAGAAATGGCGTGATCAGGGCTTCGAGCGGCCCCACGTATTGCAGGGTGTCCCAGGGCGGGTTGGGCCAGGTTGCGATAACGGTGCCCACGAACACCATCGTCGAGAACCCTTCCGCCATGAGCAGGTTGAACCAGAGTGCCCCAAGGGTATAGCCGTCCTCGCCACGGGTAGTGCGCAACCCACACTTCGGGCACCGGTCGACCATCCGGAACCAACCGTGAAACATCGGGCCGCCACCACACGCCGGACACCGGCGGCGAAGCGCACGCAGGAACATCGTGCGTTTCTGGGGAACGGGGTGAGCGGCGACCGCCATGACAGAGAGTCCGATGGAGTACGAGAGAGGCTGCAATATAAATCCTAATCTTGGCAGCCGAGGGAAGTCGGGACTATGATGTGACATGGATTGGGTGAACCTGGTGGTGGCGGCGCTGATCGGCCTTGCCGTGGGAATCGAACGGGAATGGTCTGGTCACGCCTCGGGACCCCACGCCCGTTTTGCCGGAGTAAGGACCTTCTTCCTGCTGGGCATCATCGGCGGCGCCGCCGGGCTCCTTGTGAACGCCGACGCGGAGCTGACGGGCGCCGTTCTCATTGCGGGTGGGGCAGCGCTGTCGGTCGCCGCATACGTCATGGCGGCCCGGCGGGGTCCCGAGTCCATCGAGGGCACCACCGAAACCGCGGCGATCGCGGTGCTCGCGATCGGAGCCTTGGCCGGTACCGGGGCGACCGGGCTCGCCGCGGGGGTCGGCGCCGTGGTCGTCCTGGCCTTGCGGGAGAAGACCGCACTGCATCGGTTAGTCGGCCGCATCGGCGACGTCGAGATGCGCGCCGCTTTTCAATTCGCTGTTCTTGCCCTTGTCATCCTGCCTCTGCTGCCTGCCGGCCCCTATGGCCCCCTGGGCGGTGTCGAGCCCCGCAAGCTTTGGCTCGTGGTTCTCATCATGTCCGGCCTCAGTTTCATCGGCTATGTAGCCCGGCGTGTCGTGGGAACCAGCCACGGATATGCCGTGACCGGGATTCTGGGGGGCGTTATCTCTTCCACCGCGGTAACTCTCAACTTCTCCCGCCGCAGCCGGGAGCATCAGACGCTTGCTGTGCCACTCGCCATCGGCGTGATCGGTGCCTGTACCGTGCTCCCGGTTCGGGTGCTGGTCGTGACCCTGGCACTAAACAGCTCTCTCGCGCTTCCCTTGATTCCCTACCTCGCCCCGCCGTTTGTGGTCGGCCTTGCCTGGGTACTGATTCCGTTGCTGCGCCATCGGGTCAAGGCCGAGCGCGAGAAGGACGAGGATGAATCCCGCAATCCGTTGCGGCTGGGTTCCGCGATCGGCATGGCGATCGGATTTCAGGCGGTCCTGATGCTGGTCGCCTTCGTCCGGGAACGGTTCGGCGACCAGGGCGTGCTCCCCACGGCCGCCCTCCTTGGCTTTACCGATATGGATGCATTGACGCTGGCGATGAACCGCTTGGGGAATAACGAGCAAACCCTGAGCCTGGCAGCCCGGGCACTGTCGATCGGCATCATCTCGAACACCGTGCTCAAGCTGGGTATTGCGACGGTGCTCGGTCGCGGTCGCTTCCGGTTCGTCGTGGCACTCGGCCTGCTCTCCCTCGGCGCGGGTTCGCTGCTCGGCCTGTGGCTGTTCTGGTAGCTTGCCGCGACGGTTCTCATCCTCGCTTCATCCCTTCCTCATGAGCTGGGCCGCACTATTCCTCAGGCTCAACTCGAGGGTCATATGGATCTCTATACACGTTCCGAGGCGGGTCGTCGGCTGGCGAAAGTCTTGGCTCCTTGGGAATTGGAGCAGCCGGTCATTTTCGCATTGTCTCCGGGTGGCGCACGGGTCGCCTTCGAGGTCGCCCAGCGTTTCGGGGCGCCGCTGGACCTGATTTCAGCCCGCAAGCTCGAGGTCCCCGGTCGCCGGCGGTCGGCGTTTGGGGCGGTGACCCCCAGATCGATGCGGTTCTCGCGCCCCCAGATGAAAGCACTGGCTCTCCCCAAGCCGTACCTGAAGGACCTGGTCCAGCGTGAGGGGCGGGAAGCCATGTTGGAAGAGCGGGTCCACCGTGGGGCAGCCGAACCTCTGGACTTGGAGGGCCGGCTCGTCATCCTGATCGACGATGGTCTTGCTGACCCCATGGTCGTGAGCGCCGGGATCGCATCGCTTCGGGCCTGTCATCCGGCTCGTCTTTTCCTCGCGGTTCCTTTTGCCTCGCCCGAGCTCAAGCTGGCGGTGAGGCGCATGGTTGATCGTCTGGTAGTCGATCGGGAATCCGACGATCAGCCCGCAATGCTCATTTGTGACGAGTGCTTCATCCAGACGACCTGGGAAGACGTCCGTCGGATGGTGGAGCTCTCTCGCCAGCCGACCGAACTCCTCCCTGCATAGGTGCCGCTGGATTCGGGTTCACCGCTTCTTCCCTCCAAATGACCCGAAAAACTTTCGCCCCGCCTGAGGCTGGCGGGGCGAATGAGCGGTGTTCAGACCGGAGAAGGCTCAACCCTTGATCAAGATCTTGTTCTTGATCGCCGGCTCGGTCTTGGGGAGCCGGACGGTCAGAATGCCATCCTGATAGGTTGCCTCGATCTTGTTCGCCTCAACCGCCTTGGGCAGCCGAATCGTCCGGATGAACTTCCCGGTCTCGGTCTCCTCCCACAGGTAATTCTCGAGCTCTTCCTTCTTCCCCATCTCCCGGTGGCCCGTCAGCGTAAGCACGGCGCCTTCGAGCTGCACATCCAGGTTCTCCCGCGGTACACCGGGTACATCCAGACGCACAACATACTCCTTCTCCCGCTCGACCAGATCCAGCGGCGGCATCCAAGCATATTCCTTGGTCCGCAGCACCGGCGGCTCAAAGCCGACTGGCGCGAAGGGGAAAGCGGGACCGAAGAACCGGTCGAACACTTCCTCAAACTCCCGCTTGATCGGTGCCACATTGGGCAGCTTCGCGACTTTCATATGACCTCCCCGCTGAAGACGTTGCTTTCCTGCCTGCTGAGCGCCCACGGCTCGACTACGGGGAGCAATATCGCAGGGGGGCAATGAAGCCGCACTGAAAAGCGACATAATGGCGCATCATGGTTTCGTCACCGGCTTCGGCCGTATCGCCTGATGGCTGATGACCCAGACATAGGACGCTACCGCGTCGACCTGGGCATCGGTCAACTCGCTCATCCCGCGGATCGGCATGGTGGTTCCCCTGGTCGATTCGTCGCGTGGAATCCCGTGCAGCACCCGGGACCGGATGGCACGCCAGGTATCGGCGCCGTGCATCCAGACCCCCTGCGCCAATGGCGCTCCGCTGTCGGTCCCACCGCCTTCCATGCCGTGACATGCGTAGCAGCCTCCCACACCTTGAAAGATCCGGCGTCCTTCAGCCACGGCGGAGTCGGTGACCTCCGGTGGGCGGGCACCCGGGTCCTGCCCGAATGCGAGCGAAACTATCAGGAGCTGGGCTGCGATAAGGGACGCCACTAGCCGGAGGGCAGATGGGCCTCTCCCGCATGACGGGCTGAAGACAGAGCGCATAGTCACCTGCCGGAATGCCCCGTAAATGAGACATCAGAGATCTGGATTCCTGGATCGGGCTGCAATTCGGACTGCGGTACTTCGCCTCCGAAGAGGTTCTCCGCAGCAATACCGCTCGCGACTGAGGTCGTACGGCCTGGGCCACTTGCCCGCAAGGCATTGAGGATGACGGCGACGTCGATGACCTCCTGGAGCAAGGCTCCCAGAGTAGGAGGGATGTGACCGAAGGCCGCAGCTACCATCGCTATGGAAGTGAGGCCCAGACCGGCCCAGACGCTCTGTCTCGCAATCCCGAGGGTGCGGCGGCTGATCTGAATCGCATCCGCCAGTCGAGTTGGGTCGTCCGCCAGGATCACGGCATCCGCAGCCTCGGCGCTGATACCGCCGCCGTGGGCCGCCAGGGCCACCCCTACTGTCGCGCGGCGCAGTGCCGGAGCATCATTGGTCCCATCCCCCAGCATCACCACCCGCTCGCCTTGCCGTTCGAGCCTCTCCACCACGGCCAGCTTGTCACCGGGCAACAGGTCGGCGCGGATTTCTGCGATTCCCAGTTGGCGGGCGACCCGGTCGGCGTGAGCTACGTGGTCGCCGGTGAGCAGCATCGTGCGGTTGATGCCGAGGGCTGCCAGCCGGTCGAGCATGATGTGAAGGTCCGGTCGAAGCCGGTCGGCGTAGTCGATGGCCCCTGCCAGCACACCATCTATCACGACCCAGGCGCGAAGCCCGACTCCATCGGCTTCAGGCAGGTTCACCGCCAATCCTGGCTGCTGCCGGATCAGATAACTCAGAGCGCCAACCGCCACTCGATGCCCGTCGACAATGCCGCTCACGCCCTGACCCGCCTGTTCCAACACCTGGTGGGCCTGGCCTAGCGGGAGGCCTGCCTCCTCGGCCGCAGTCACGACTGGGCGAGCCAGTGGATGACCAGAACCGAGTTCGACCGATGCTGCGAGCCGCAGAATCGCCTTTTCGTCGAACGCGCCGAATCGCTTCACGGCCGACACCGACGGATGTCCGACGGTCAGAGTGCCGGTCTTGTCGAAGACCGCGGTGGTCACGCTGCCGAGTCGTTCCAGCGCTTCCCCGTGACGCACGACCACGTTGTGGCGCGCCGCCTGGTTGATTCCTCCGACCATGGCAACCGGCGCGGCCAGAATGAGGGGACAGGGCGTCGCCACAACGAGCACCGCCAGGACCCGCACGCTATCGTGAGAGATCAACCAGGCGGAGGCACAGACGACGAGAGTGAGCGGCGTAAACCAGATGGCGTACCGATCGGCCATGCGGAGAAGGGGGGACTTGGTCGCGCTTGCCTCACGCACCAGTTGTACGATGCGGGCGTATTGGCTTTCCCGCGCCGTGGACGTGACCTCGAGGACGATGGGGCTCTCCTGATTGAGGCTGCCGCTCATCAGACGAACGCCCGCCTCGGCCCGAATGGGGATCGGTTCGCCGGTGAGCCGCGAGGCATCGACGTGAGAACTCCCTGACTCCACGATGCCATCGCAGGGTACCATTTCTCCCGGTCGGACCAGCAACCGGTCCCCCACCCCAACCGCCTCGGCCGAAGTGTCCTCGAGTCGCTCCGGAAGAATTCGGTGGGCCACCCGCGGTGCGGCCGCTTCCAACTCGCGCACCGCCTCCGAAGCGCGGCCGGCGGCGTACCGCTCGAGCGCTTCTCCGCCCGTCTGCATCAACACCACGACCAGGCCCGGCAGCGGCTGATCGAGTACCACCGCTGTGATGACGGCCAGCATCGCGACGACGTCGGCCGCGAAGCGGCCCGCCACGATGCCTCGAAAAGTCCGCCATACGACCGGGAGGCCGGTCAGGCACAACCCGGCCAGCCAGACCTTGTGGGCCTGAGAAGCCAACGGCCCGGCGCGGAGCGCCAGGCCGGTCACGATGAAGAGGAGAGTAGTGAGAGGAAGGGCGGCAGCGCGGAGCGGCAGTTTGCGCTGGTCAGCGCTCACGTCAGGGGACCTCCTTGCTCGCGCCGTTGGAATCGCCGTGCCTGAGACAGAATCCGACCCCACGCACTGTCTGGATCAGGTTTTCTCCGGTCGCCTTGTGAAGCTTACGCCGCACATTCCCGACGTGGACGTCCACGACGTTGCTCTCGGGATCAAAGTGCATGTCCCAGACCTTCTCGAGCAGGGTGGTCCGTCGCACCACCTGTTCGGGATGGAGCAGAAAGAACTCGACGATCTGGAATTCCTTTGCCGTGAGGTCGAGGGGCTTGTCATCGACCAGGCAGAGGTGGCGCAACCGATCGAGAGCAAGGCTGCGGTAGCGCAGGATCTCCAATCGCTCGGCCCCGCCCCGGCGCACCAGGGCCCGGATTCGCGCCAGCAGCTCGTCGAAGCGAAAAGGCTTTGCCAGGTAGTCGTCGGCACCAGCGTCCAGTCCCCGGACCACGTCCTCCACCGAGTCACGAGAGGTCAGCATGAGGATCGGTGTCGTTCGACCTTCCCGCCTCAGTTCCAACGCGACCTGGAATCCATTTTTCTTGGGGAGAACTACGTCGAGCAGGATGACATCGTACTCGTACACATGAGCCAAGGTCCCGGCCTCTTCTCCGTCGGCCGCGATATCCACCACGTAGCCTTCTTCCTTCAGGCCCTGCTCAATGAACCCGGCGACCTTCCGGTCGTCCTCCACGACGAGAATCTTCATGGTTCGAACCTAGGCTCCCACCTATGAACCGCCCTTCAACGATTCATGAAGATACCTTTAACCTGCCCCAGGACCCAGAGGCAGGGCGAGGATGAAGTAACCGCCGTCAGGTTGGGCCTCTGCCGTGAGGTCCCCCCCCAATAGCCGGGCCAGTCGGCGGGATAGGGGGAGCCCGAGGCCGCTTCCTTTTCCTTCTTCGCCCGCGTTGGTCATGTATACGTCGAAGATCTGCTCTTCATTCCCGACCTCGATCCCCGGTCCCTGATCCACGATGCCGATCCGGGCCATGCTGTCCCAGGCCCCGACTTGAACCCGGACCTTGCTTCCTTCCGGAGTGTGGCGGACGGCGTTGCCGAGGAGGTTTACCAGAATTTGCTCGACTCGATGGGGGTCGGTCTGGCAAACCGGCATCTCCGGCTCGATCTCGGAAACCAGCTCGACGTTCTTGGCCTGGGCGGCGGGTGTCACCCGGGCCATGGCGTGACGCACCACAAGAGCACAATCCACTTCCCGCATGACTGGCTTCAAGCGGTCCTCGTCCAGCCGACTCAAGTCAAGCAGGTCGTTGATGAGGCCGATGGCCTGCTCGGCGGAATCCAGAACCTCGAAGGCTGCTCGGGGAACCGTCTTTGGATCCTTCCGCCGGGTGAGCATCTCGGCCCAGCCGTAGACTGCCGCCAGAGCATTGCGCAACTCGTGGTTCACCATGGCGAAGAACCGTTCCCGCGAGCGGTGCAGGCGCTGGACCTCCTCCAGCAGGCGCGCGCTGTCCTCGTGCAGGCGGGCGTTCTCGATTGCGGCTGAAACCTTGGCAGCCAACAGTACGGCCAGGTGTTCGTCCTCCTCGGTGAATTCCGTCGCATCCACCTTCTCCGTGAGGTACATGTCTCCCAGCACACCCCGCTTCCCGATCAGCGGCACTCCCAGGAAGGAGTGCATCGGAGGGTGGTTGGGTGGGAAGCCATGGCTCGCCGGATGTTGCGTGAGATCGGCCAACCGGACGCTTCGTCCCTCGTGAATAACCAGACCCAGAATGCCGAGGCCCTTCGGCAAGGAGCCGATCCGGGCGCGCTGTTCCTGGGTCAGTCCGTGGACCGTGAAACTCTCGAGGGTGCGACCGTCGACGGCCAGCATCCCCACCGCGGCATAGCGGCCTCCGATCGTCTCCGCGGCGAGTTCCGCGGCTCGCTGCAGAACGCCTTCGAGGCTCACTTCCGAGATCAGTTCCGGAGTCGCTTTCGCCAGCCGCTCCAGACGATCGGAAGGGGAGATTGGAGGGGAATCGGCCATGGAATAATTGTACACAGTTTCACGCTGTCTTCACCTCTGCTGGTCTAACCTGAGTCCCAACAGCTAAGGAGAAGCAGCTCGTGCACCTGGATCACATTGTGGCGGCGGTGGATCAATCCCCGGAGGGACGGAGCGCGCTGCAGGCGGCGTTGACGCTGGCTAGTCACACCGGAGGACGGGTGACTGCGCTCAGCGTAGAACCGCTCCAAACAGGCGTCGGCAAGCACCCTGCGGAACCGGCTCAGGTCGGGGCGTCGGGAGGCTCACGGGCGGGACGCAGGGGAGCAGCGTCCGGACCGCGTCATGAGGTCCGCTATGGGCTGCCTGGAGTCGAGATCTGCCGTTTTGCAGAAGAGCAGGAGGCCGGACTGGTGGTCCTGGGGAGAAAGAACCGGTCAACCATGCAGCGACTTCTGATCGGCGACACCGCAGACGAAGTGGTCCGGCGCAGCCTGGTGCCATGTCTTGCGGTGAGGGCGGGGGTGGATCAGGCGTTTGGCCGGGTGCTCGCCGCGATCGATGGCACCGAGCGGGGTCTGTCCGTGCTCTTCGCTGCTCTCGACTTGACCCGCGACATTGGCGCCACGCTCCGGGTGGTGACGGTCGAGCCGTACCTGGCCGGGGACGCTGAAGGCGAGCCGTCGCCCTCCTCCAGGAGCGCACGCCTCGCTCAGTCGGTGGACCGGATCCGGCTCGACGACGAGCACGGCACCTCCTGGGATCGGGTCGGGTCAACGGACGACTCGCCACTGGTTATCCGGCACGGACGGATTGTGGAAGAGGTGCTGGCCGAGGTGACGGCGTCGGGGGCCGATGTTCTGGTGATCGGCTACCGCCGGGGCGGACCGGCCGGCGTAATCGAGGCCGGGAGCGCTGCCCGACGGATACTGCATCATGCCGAGCGCGCCGTGTTGACGATCCCGCTTTAGCGGGAGTTGGTGAGGAGGGTTCCATGCAGCGCAATGAATGCTGGCCTGACCGGATCACCCGTTTCATCGCGGGCGTGATGTTGTTGGGCCTTTACGGCGCGTTGGCAGCGCCGTGGAAGTATCTGACCCTGGCCGGACTGGCATTGATCGCTACCGCTATGACCGGCTACTGCCCGCTCTATTCGCTGCTGGGATTCAGGACCTGCAAGCGACAGGAAGGAGCTCATCCATGAACGACACACTGCTGGAATCATGGGCTGAGGCGGTTGATGAGTTTCCAATCAGCGGCACGCCGTCGGAGCAATTGTGCGCCGCCGCTCGCCACGCGACCCTGGCCCCTTCGACTCATAACACGCAGCCCTGGCTCTTCCGGGTCAACGGAGCGACGCTGGATCTCTGTGCCGATCGTTCTCGGGCACAGCCCGTTGCGGATCCCGAACAGCGAGAACTCACCATCAGCTGCGGGGCCGCGCTTTACTTCATTCGCCTGACGCTGGCGCGTTTCGGCCGCGATTCGCGTTGTACGCTACTGCCGGACCCGAGAGATCCGGATCTTCTGGCCCGGGTGACCATCGATGGCCTGATGGACCCCGATCCGCAGTGCCAACGACTCTACGACGCGGTCTCGAAGCGGCGGACGAACCGGCATCCCTTCGCGGCGCGAGCCATCCCCGCGCCGGTCATCGCGAGAGGCGTCGCGGCGGTCGAGGCGCAAGGAGCACGCCTGCAGTTGGTGCTGGACGAGCCATTGTTCGGCGGGATCGCCGAGCTGGTGGCAGAGGCGGACCGGGCCCAGATGGCCAATGACGCGTTTCGACGTGAGCTGGCGCGGTCCATCCACTCCAATCGAAGCCACAAGCGTGACGGCATGCCGGGGCACGTGTTTGGTATGGGCAGCGTCGCTTCTGCCGTGGCCCCGATGATGGTCCGCAAGCTCGACTTGGGACTGGGTGCCGCCCGACGCGACGTGGCACTGATTGCCGAATCGCCTGCTTTGGCTGTGCTCTGGACCCGAATGGACACCACGAGGCATTGGCTCCGGGCTGGACAGGCGCTCGCCGCCCTGCTGCTCAACCTGCAGGCCGACGGCGTTTCGGCCTCCTTCCTCAACCAGCCGATCCAGGTCGCGCCGCTACGCGAACGGCTCCGGGCGCTGACCGCCTGCCCGGGATTGCCTCAGCTGATCCTGCGGTTGGGCTATGCTCTCGATGTTGCACCTACTCCGCGGCGAGACCCCAGCGAAGTCATCGTCAATCTCTCTCCGCGGGTACAAACCAACTTCCCTGGTGCCCACAGCACCACGGGTGCCGATCCGAGTAAGGAGGACTGACCATGGGCACCTATTATGCGATCCTGGTTCCCCTCGATGGCAGCGAATTCGGGGAACGCGCACTCCCGCTCGCGGTTGACCTGGCGCAGCGCAATAATGCCCGCCTTGAAATCGCGATGGTCCATCAGCCGCTGCAATCCTTTGCCATCGCGGTGGAGATGCCCGAAGTGGGAGCCGAGTACGAATCGGAAGCTCGGCGCCGGGAAGAGGCGTATCTCGACCAGCTCTCCCAGCGACTCGCGAGCACGTACAAGGTTCCAGTGGGTTCGAGGCTATTGCAGGGTTCCGTGGCCGAGGCCCTTGAGTCGCAGGTCCATGGGTTGGGAATCGATCTGGTCGTGATGAGCACCCACGGCCGCGGCGCGATGGGCCGCTTCTGGCTGGGCAGCATCGCGGATCGGCTGATCCGTCGCCTGCACATTCCAGTGCTGGTCGTGCGGCCCAGTTGGCAGGAAGACGCCCCGGATCGCGCGATGAGACGTATTCTCGTCCCACTCGACGGCTCGGCGCTCGCCGAGGCAATCCTGGACGACGCCGTGCGCTTCGGAGGCAAGGACGCCGAATACCTGTTCGTGTCGGTGGTCGTACCTCCGGTGCCCCTGCTGGACATGGTGCCGGTGACGGGCATGCCCGACACTGCGGCGCTCGTTCCCGGGTTGATGCAGACTGCGGAAGAATACCTCGCGCGGATCGCGGCGCGTCTACGCCGCGAGGGCCTCCGCGTTTCCACCCATGCGATGCTGGCGAATCGGGTTCACGAAGGAATCCTCGAACAGGCCAACCTGTTCGGCGCGGACCTCATCGCGATCGCAACGCATGGCGCCGGTGGTATCAAACGCTTTGCTGTAGGCAGCGTGACGGAGAAGGTGATCCGGGGAACTCCTTGTCCGGTTCTCATCCTGACGCCCAAGGCCGGAAGTCTCGCGTCTCGCCCGCTGCCAGCAACCGAGGCTGAGGAAGAACCTGTGGCCTCGGGTTCGGTCCGGCTCTAGGCACATGTCTTTGAGATGGGAGAGAATCGCCGGGACCCCTCCCCGGCGATTCCGTTTTTTCTGCCATGTCAGGCGGCAATTGGATGCCGGGATCACAAGAGTCGACTGTGAGCTTAGCTCCATGTCTGTGGCCTGTCGTGTACTCCGACTCCAGGGCTCGGGTTCGGATCTCGTCACCTTCGAGCCGCTGAAAGCCCGGTTTCCCGGAGCTCGGCTCACACCTTGGGGAATCGAGGTGCCGCTCGATTTCCAGGGGGCCGAGGAAGTGCTCGCCGCATGTTGCTCAGAGCGGTTGCCGGTCCGGGCAAGTGTGGTATTTGATCCCACGGCATTGAACAAGAAGGCAGGTTGAAGGGCAGGGTGGCCGAGCCTACGTTTCGGCCATGTCGATCTTCGCATTCCCCGAGAGCCTGCGGCAGCTGGCCGAATTCCTCCGCCTCGACGCGGCGGAGCTGGTCCGGAAGCTGGCCCAGGTCGTCTTCATCTGGCTCTTCGCATTCGCGGCTTGGCGCCTGGTCCGGCTCATTGCCCGCCGGATTGTCACAGCCGTAGATGACCACGACGACACGGCGTTCACCGAACGGGAGCAGCGCGGCTATACCATCGCCCAATTGCTGAAGAGCCTCGGCCGGGTGGTCATTGTCGGTGTGGCGATCCTCCTCAGCTTGAATGTCTTCGTAAACATCGGTCCCCTCCTGGCTGGCGCGGGTATCCTCGGACTGGCTGTCTCGTTCGGTGCCCAGAGCCTCGTGAAAGACGTGATTGCCGGGTTCTTCTTCCTGCTGGAAGGTCAATTCGCCGTGGGCGACGTAATCGAGGTAGCGGGACGGTCGGGCGTCGTGGAGCGGATGACCCTGAGAGTAGTCATGTTGCGGGACGCAAACGGCGTCGTGCACATGATCCCCAACGGCCAGATCACAACCGTGAGCAACATGACTCGCACCTGGTCGAGGGCCGTCGTGGACGTCGGGGTGGCGTACGGCACCGACGTGGATCGCGCGCTCGAGGTCTTCCGTGATGAGGCCGAACGGTTCGCCAAGGACGAGCACTGGTCATCCAAGTTCGACGGCGACCCTGAGGTCGTAGGCGTCAACTCGCTCGACGAGAGCCAGATCACGATCCGGACCCAGTTTCGCACCCATGCAGGTCAGCAGTGGGCAGTCGGGCGGGAATTCCGCCGCCGTATCCTGACTCGGCTGGCCCGCGAAGGGATCGAGATTCCATTCCCGGCCCGCAGCGTGAGTCTGCGAATCGCGGATGCCAAGGCGCTGGCCAAGGCAGTGGGGCAGGGTAGTGATGGTCAGCCCGAGGCCCCTCCCGAATCAGCCGACCAACCGGAATCCGCGGAATCGCCGACCGCTGACTCCCCGGCGCCTTCAGCCAGCGACTAGCTCCCGCTCCCATGTCCCTTCGTCTCTACAACACGCTTACCCAGCGGGTGGAACCCTTCGAGCCGATCCGGCCTGGCCACGCCACGCTCTACACCTGCGGCCCCACGATCTGGAATTACGCCCACATCGGGAACTTCCGGACCTTCCTCTTCGAGGATCTCTTGCGTCGCTGGCTCATCGCCGGCGGCCTCAAAGTCTTCCAGATCATGAACCTCACCGACGTGGATGACCGGATCATCCGTGAGGCCTCGGCGAAGGGAGTTGCGATCGGAGACTTCACCGCTCCGTATGCCGAGGCATTTCAGCAGGATAGGAAATGGCTCCGGATCCAGGACGCGGAGGAGTACCCGCGGGCAACCGGGTTCATTGCCCCTATGATCGAGCTGGTGCAGGGCCTCCTCGCCAAAGGGGTCGCATATAAAGGAGAGGACGGCTCGGTCTACTTCGCGATTGCCCGGTTTCCGGCCTATGGGAAGTTGTCCCAACTGGACAAGCGCCAGTTGAAGACCGGCGCCAGCGGCCGCATCTCCTCCGATGAGTACGACAAGGAGAACGCCCAGGACTTTGTTCTATGGAAGGCCGCCAAGCCGGAGGACGAGGCGGTCGGAGCGGCGTGGGATTCCCCCTTTGGCCGGGGACGGCCGGGTTGGCACCTCGAGTGCTCCGCGATGGCGCTCGCTCTCCTCAAGAAGCGAGGCGCAGGAGACGTACTCGATATCCATGCGGGCGGAGTCGATCTGATCTTCCCTCACCATGAGGATGAGATCGCCCAAAGCTGCGCTTTTACCGGGCAGGAATACTTCGCGCGCTACTGGTTGCACGGAGAGTTTCTGAACATCCGCGGGACCAAGATGTCGAAGCGCTTCGGCAACATCACGACCCCGCGCGACCTGCGGGAAGACGGAGTGGATCCGGGCGCTGTGCGGCTGCTGGTCTTCCAGGCTCACTACCGGCAGAAGATGGATCTGACCGACGAGTCTCTGGCGATGGCACGCGAAAGCGCTCGGCGTTTGGGGGAATTCGATGAGCGTTTTCGCGAGGCGAGCAAGGCGGGCGGGTCGCACAAGGCGGTCGGATCAGATTCCTGGAACGAATGGGCCACCTCGCTGACGCGAAGAGTGACCGAGGCGATGGACGATGACCTCAATGCTCCACGGGCGATCGCCGCGGTGTTTGATGCTGCTCGCGAGGGAAATCGCCTCCTTGATCAGCGGGAAGCGGTAGGCGCCGAGGCCATTGGCGCCTGGAATAAGATCATAGGCGTGTTCGACCCATTACCCGGCACGGCCACCACCGTTCGAATCGGTGCCGGCGAGGCTCGAGATGGGCAGGCCGGGACCGCTGCTTCCTTGTCAGCGGACCCTCCGGTCGATGCAGGCCAAGCCACGGAATGGGCCCGGTCCTGGGCTTCGGTGCGTCTGGCGGCCAAGAAACAGAAGAACTTCGCCGAGGCCGACCGGATCCGTACCATGCTGAAACAGCACGGGTTCGAAATTCGGGATGCCAAGGATGGTTCGATCGAAGTAAGGCGGGTCTGAAGCCTCTGAGTCCGCCGCAATGGCGGGTTCCGCAGGGTGCCGGGCCCGAGTTGGTCACCCCGATCCGGTTGACACAACTCTAAGTCACCCATTATCATAACGGTCTGTCCGTTTTCGCTGCCCGCTGACGTAGCTCAACTGGCAGAGCACCGGTTTTGTAAACCGGCGGTTGAGGGTTCGATTCCCTCCGTCAGCTCTGTGTCGAGCGAATCAGCGAGGTTAGCCAACGGGCGCCGGTGGGGTGGCCGAGTGGCTAATGGCAGCAGACTGTAAATCTGCCGGGCTCTGCCCTACGTAGGTTCGAATCCTACCCCCACCATTTGGGGAGTGCAGAGCGGGATAGGACGAAAGGACGAGGGACTGAGGACTGAGGACTGAGGGGGAGCTGCTGGGACTCAGTCCTCGGTCCTCAGCACGTTAACCAGGTAACAGACGCGCGGGTGTAGCTCAGTTGGTAGAGCATCAGCCTTCCAAGCTGAGGGTCGCGGGTTCGAGCCCCGTCGCCCGCTCTCGCTCGCGTAGCTCAGTCGGTAGAGCGCATCCTTGGTAAGGATGAGGTCACCGGTTCAATCCCGGTCGCGAGCTCTGGTGGGAACGTCGGCAGTTAGCCGTTAGCTGCTTCGGTGAGGCTGCGACGGATTCAAGTGGAAGGTGCTGAGCGCTAACAGCTAATAGCTAACGGCTGAGGATAAAGTGCCGCGCGAAAAGATCATCATGGAATGCACCGACTGTAAGAGTCGGAACTATTTCCAGGACAAGAACCGGCGGAAGCACCCCGAGCGGGTGGAGTGGAAGAAGTTCTGCCCCCGCTGCAACAAGAGCGTGCTCCACAAGGAATCGAAGTAGTGGAACAAGTGACCAAGGCACCCGCCCATCCCGTGCGGTGGATGGGCCAATCGGTGGATTTTCTCCGTTCGGTGAAGGCCGAGCTGAAGAAGGTCACTTGGCCCACGCGGGACGAGTTGACCAAAGCCACCCGGATGATCCTGATCCTCGCGATCATCCTCGGGTTCGCCATCGGCTGGATGGATCTTCTGTTCAACTGGATCCTGGTGCATGGCGTTGCGAGGCTGGGCGGCCGGTGACGGTGGCCATGGAGTACCGCTGGTACGCGATCCAGACCACTGCCGGACATGAGAACAAGGTTCGTGGTCTGCTGGCGCAGCGCATCGCCCAGGACCTCCGGCCTGAAGATCAGCGGCTGATCCGTCAGGCGCTGGTGCCGGTGCAGGAAGTCATCGAGATCAAGAACGGCAAGAAGGTCACGGTGGAGCGGAAGCTCTATCCTGGCTACGTGCTGGTCGAAATGGCGATGAATCAGGAAAGCCTGCACATCGTCAACAGCATTCAGGGCGTGATCAAGTTCGTGGGAGCTGGCCGCTTTCCTCAGCCGCTCCGGCAGGATGAAGTCAACCGTCTCCTGGGCATCGCCGAGGCGGTGGCCGAGGCGGAGCCGAAGGAGGAGATCCCCTTCCTGGTGGGCCAGGTCGTAGAGATCACCGAGGGCCCGTTCTCCGACTTCAGCGGGACCGTCGAAGAAGTCCTGCCCGACAAGGGCAAGGTGAAGGTCTCGGTCAGTCTTTTCGGCCGGCCGACGAGCGTTGAGCTGGACTATCTACAGTTGCGGGGACACTAGGGCGATTGCCGATTGATGATTGCTGATTTGACGATTGAAAAATCTGCAATCTGAAATCTTCAATCTGCAATTTCAGCCACCGCCACCGCGCGGCTTCGCGGGAGCCAACGGGTTGGTTGAACCCGGGCGACATGAAGGAGAGGTATGGCAAAGAAGGTCACCGCAGTCATCAAGCTGCAGTGCCCGGCCGGCGCCGCGAATCCCGCGCCGCCTGTCGGCACCGCGCTCGGTCCGCACGGCGTGAACATCATGGAGTTCTGTAAGCAGTTCAACGCCAGGACCCAGAGTCAGGCCGGGATGATCGTCCCGGTGTTGGTCACGGTCTATCAAGACCGGACCTTCTCCTTTATCACGAAGACCCCGCCGGCCCCGAACCTCATTCTCAAGGAAGCGGGTTTGGAGAAGGGGAGCGGCCAGCCCAACCGGACCAAGGTCGGGAAGGTGACGCGCGCTCAGCTCAAGAAGATCGCTGAGCTCAAGATGGCCGACCTGAACGCGGCCGACCTCGACGGGGCGATCCGCATGATCGCCGGTACCGCGCGGTCGATGGGCGTGGAGGTGATCGACTGATGACCACCTCCGGCAAGAGGTTCCGCGCGGCGGTCGCCAAGGTGGATCGGACCAGGGAGTACGCCATCAGCGACGCGGTGGCCCTCGTGAAGGCCGCTGCCTTTGCCAAGTTCAACGAAACTGTGGACGTCGCCGTACGGCTGGGCGTGGATCCCCGCCATGCGGACCAGGTCGTCCGCGGTACCGTCGTCCTGCCCCACGGCACCGGTAAGTCGGTCCGCGTGCTGGTTATCGCCCAGGGAGACAAGGCCAAGGAGGCCGAGGCTGCCGGGGCTGATTTCGCGGGCATGGAATACATCCAGAAGCTCAAGGACGGCTGGCTGGAGTGCGACGTCATCGTCGCCACGCCGGACGTCATGGGCCAGTTGGGTCAGCTGGGCCGGATCCTCGGCCCCCGCGGTCTCATGCCGAATCCGAAGGCCGGGACCGTGACGATGGACGTGACCAAAGCAGTCAGGGAGATCAAGGCCGGCAAGATCGAGTTCCGGGTAGACAAGACGGGCAACGTCCACGCCCCAATCGGGAAGATCAATTTCTCGGCCGAGCAGCTTGCCGAGAATCTGCAGGCCTTCATGGATACCATCGTGCGCGCCAAGCCGGCGGCGGCGAAGGGTCATTACATCCAGTCGGCGACGGTCTCGAGCACCATGGGCCCGGGCGTTCGGCTCGAAATGGCGGGCTACCGATGAGCAAGACTGAACGCCAGACCGAGGTCGAGGCCCTCACCGCGGAACTTGCGGCGAGCCCGAACCTCTACGTCACCGACTTCCGCGGACTGAACGTCCAGCGGATGACCGAGTTCCGCCGCCGCCTTCGGGGTGCCGGAGCCCGCTACGTCGTGGTCAAGAACACGCTGGCTCAGCGTGCCCTGGCCGCCAACAAGATCACCGGGCTGGACGAGTTCCTCGCCGGCCCGACCGGATTCGTCCTCAGCAACGACCCGCTCCCTGCGGCCAAGGTGCTGACCGAGTTCGTCAAGGAGTTCGAGAAGCCGGCCATCCGGGCGGGCTTCGTGGACGGGGCCCCGGTCAACGTGGCTCACATCCAGCGACTGGGAGCGATCCCGCCGCGGGAAACGCTCCTCGCCATGGTGGCGGGGACGCTCAACAACATCGTCGCCTCATTCGCTGGCTGCCTCGAGGCGCTTCGCGAGCAGCGCAGCGCTGCTTCTTAACCGTCGGGAGAGAACGTCGACATGACTACCACAGCGCTTGGCAAGGAAGAGATCCTCGAAGCCATCGGCAAGATGAGCGTGCTGGAGCTCGCCGATCTGATCGAGGCCTTCAAGGCAAAGTTCAACGTCTCAGTCGTCGCGGCCGCTGGACCAGCCGGGGCGGGTGGGGCGGGTGGCGCGGCCCCGGCGGCAGAGGAGAAGACGGAGTTCGCCGTCATCCTCAAGGAAGCCGGTGCCAAGAAGATCCAGGTCATCAAGGTGGTGCGGGAGCTGACCAGCCTGGGTCTGAAGGAGGCGAAGGACCTGGTCGATGGCACGCCGAGCACCGTGAAGGAAGGCGTGACCAAGGCCGAAGCCGAAGAGATGAAGAAGAAGCTGGAGGAGCAGGGAGCCGTCGTCGAACTGAAGTAGGCCGAGGGCCTATCCCGAGCGTCAGCGAGGGATTGCCTTTGGACCCCTACTTCGGTGAGACGAATGACGGTTGGAAGCTTCTCGTAATCTGGTTTGTAATTCGCCCCGCGTGGCCCCACCGCAATCAGGCGGAGGGGCACGCGCCGGGGCCCTTTGTGTTGCGTGAGAGTGCCTGATGCTTGAGACCCGGCCACATATCGTGTTTTCCAAGCGGGAAGTGGGCATGCCAATGCCCAACCTGCTCGACATCCAGACCCAGGCGTTCAATTCGCTCCTGGTACCCGACGACGTCCACGGCGAGCGGCAGGACGTCTCGCTGGAGCGCGTTTTCCGGGATCTGTTCCCGATCACCGATGTGAACGGGAAGTACAGTCTGGAATTCCTCCAGTACAGTCTGGGCGAGCCGAAGTACTCCGTCGAGGAGTGCATCGAGCGCGACATGACCTACGCCGCGCCCCTCAAAGCCACCCTCCGCCTCGATGTCTTCGAGGAGGTGGACGGCCAGAAGCGGCTCAAGAACGCGATCGAGAAGGAGGTCTACCTCGGCGAGCTGCCGATCATGACCCCGCTTGGCACGTTCGTCATCAATGGCGCGGAGCGCGTCGTGGTGAGCCAGCTGCACCGCTCACCCGGTGTCGTGTTCGAAGAGGACACCCACCCGAACGGGCAGCGGCTTTACAGCGCCCGGATCATTCCGTTCCGGGGCTCGTGGGTGGAGTTCACGATCGACATTCACGACGTGATCTACGTCCACATCGATAAGAAGAAGAAGTTCCCGGCCACGGCCCTGCTGCGGGCCTTCGGTTACGGGACCAACGCCGAAATCCTGCGGCTCTTCTTCGCGACCAAGGACCTGGACATCACCGGGAAGCTCGAGGGCCGGCAGGAGCGACGTGAGGTGGTTGGCGCGCTGATCGCGGCCGATGTCCCCAACCCGGAAGATCCGAAGGGCGCGCCGCTCGCCGCGGTGGGAGACGAGCTGACCCAGGAACGGGTCAAGCACCTGCAGCACGTTGGCGTGAAGCACGTCACGGTGTTCGCCGGCTATACCTCGCTCGATCTGCACGACGAGGAGCAGCCGACCACGACGCGTGAGCGGGCTCGCTATGTGCTCGCCTTCGACGTGGCCGATCCGGAGACGGGCGAGGTCCTGGCCGAGGGCGGCAAGGAGCTCACCGACGCACTGAAGAAGCGGCTGATCAAGGCGGAACTCCGGAAGGTTGACGTCCTGCTGCCTCCGGGCCGCAGTGAGTCGCCGTTGATCAAGAACACGCTGGCCAAGGACCCGACCCACAGCGAGGCCGAGGCCCTGGAGCAGATCTACGCCCTGCTGCGGCCGGGTGAGGCGCCCAACCTCGAGACCGCGCGAGAGGCGCTGAAGCGGCTGTTCTTCAATCCCAAGCGCTATGACCTCGGGCGGGTGGGCCGCTACAAGATCAACCAGCGGCTCAAGACCCGGACGCCGGCGAACCACACGGTCCTCACCGAAGAGGACTTCATCGCCATCATCCGGTACCTGATCGACTTGAACGATGGCCGGGGCTATACCGACGACATCGACCACCTCGGTAACCGCCGGATCCGGTCAGTGGGCGAGTTGATTGCGAACCAGTTCTCCGTGGGCCTCTCGCGCATGGCGCGCCTGGTCAAGGAGCGGATGAGCATCAACGCCGATCCGGAGAAGATCTCGCTGGACGACCTGGTGAACGCCCGGACCGTGTCGGCCGTCATCCAGGCCTTCTTCGGGTCCTCGCAGCTCTCCCAGTTCATGGACCAGACCAATCCGCTGGCCGAGCTGACCAACAAGCGCAGGCTCTCCGCTCTGGGTCCGGGCGGCCTTACGAGGGAGCGCGCCGGATTCGAAGTCCGCGACGTGCACTACTCCCAGTACGGCCGGATGTGCCCGATCGAGACGCCGGAAGGTCCGAACATCGGCCTGATCACCAGCCTCTCGACCTACGCCAGGATCAACGAGCTGGGCTTCATCGAGACGCCGTACCGGGCGGTGAAGAATGGAAAGGTGACTAACGAAGTCCGCTGGCTCTCGGCCAGCGAGGAAGAGGAGTTCGCGGTGGCCCAGGCCAACGCGCCGCTCGACGAGGAAGGCCGTTTCGTCGACGACCTCGTGCTGACCCGTAAGGGCGACGATTACCCGTTGCTGCCGCCCGACCGGATCGAATACATGGATGTGGCGCCCGAGCAGCTGGTCTCGATCGCCGCGGCGCTGATTCCATTCCTGGAACACGACGACGCGAACCGCGCGTTGATGGGCTCCAACATGCAGCGGCAGTCGGTGCCGTTGCTCTTCCCTCAGGCTCCGGTGGTAGGCACCGGCCTGGAGCAGAAGGTCGCGAGCGACTCCGGCGCGGTCATCCTTGCCCGTCGGGCCGGCACCGTGACCCGGGTGACCGCCGATGAGATCATCGTCGACGCCGGTGACAACGGCCATGTGGGAGACACCCCGCTGGCCCGCCTGACCCAGCACGACCGGTATCGGGTGAAGAAGTTCTGGCGCACCAACCAGGACACCGCCATCAACCAGCGGCCGCTGGTGACTCTGGGCCAGAAGGTGAAGGCCGGCGAGGTCATCGCCGATGGCTCTGCCACCGAAGCGGGCGAGCTGGCGCTGGGCAGCAACGTCACCGTGGCGTTCATGCCGTGGTACGGACACAACTTCGAGGACGCGATCGTCCTCTCCGAGCGGCTGGTCAAGGACGATGTGTATTCGTCGATCCACATCCAGGAGCTGGAACTTCACGTCCGCGACACCAAGCGCGGCCAGGAGGAGATCACTCGCGAAATCCCCAACGTCTCCGACGAGGCCCTGGTGGACCTCGACGAGCGTGGCATCGTCCGGATCGGCGCCCATGTGAAGCCGGGCGACATCCTGGTCGGCAAGATCACTCCGAAGGGCGAGACCGAGCTGTCGCCGGAAGAGAAGCTGCTCACCGCGATCTTCGGCGAGAAGGCAAAGGACGTGAAGGACAGCTCGCTCAAGGTTCCGCCGGGCATGAAGGGCGTCGTCATCGACGTGAAAATCTTCAGCCGGGTCGAAGACCAGGTGGTCGAGAAGGACCGTGGCGAGCGGATCGGCGAAGTTCGCCGGGTGGAGAACGACGAGAAGGCGCGCATCACCGCCGTGATGTTCGAAGAGCTGAAGCACCTGCTCTCCGGACAGGAGGTCGCCCTGATGCTCAAGGCCGGCACGGTCGAGGAGTATCAGCCGGCGGGGACCAAGCTCGCCGCCGCCATGGTGGAGGGTACGGACCTGGGCGACGTGGATCTCAAGACGCTGCGCGTGGTCAACAAGGCCGCCAACGAGCGGATCCGCGCCACGATCGAAACCGCCTCACGCGAGCGGGCAAAGGTCGAGGAGAAGGCGGAAGACCAGATCGACAAGATCCTCCAGCCCGATGAGCTGCCTCCGGGCGTCATCCAGCTGGTGAAGGTGTACATCGCCGAGAAGCGGAAAGTCTCGGTGGGAGACAAGATGGCGGGCCGGCACGGCAACAAGGGCATCGTCGCCCGGATCGTGCCGGAAGAGGACATGCCGTTCCTGCCGGATGGATCGCCGGTGGACATCGTCCTCAACCCGCTCGGTGTGCCGAGCCGAATGAACGTGGGTCAGATCCTGGAGACCCACCTCGGCTGGTGTGCCTCCATTCTGGGCTTCAAGGCGAAGACCCCGGTGTTCCGGGGCGCCGACGAGGGCGAGATCGGAGTATTGCTCCGGATCGCCGGGCTCAAGTGGGCGGCTCAGGCTCTGGGCATTCGTCACCGGGCGCCGGAAGTGAACCCGGCCCACCTGGGCGAGGTGGTGCTCGACCTGAGAGCGGCATCGGATGATCAGCGGGTGTCTCTGACCGAAGCGGGCATTCACGATCTGGCTCGGCGGTCGGCCACCGCGCATTCGAAGGAACTGTTCCAGGGCATCAAGGCGTTCCTTGGCGCGGCGGCGAAGGAGCTGGGCGCACGCGAGCTGGAGCAGCGCAAACACGAGTTGGCTTTCCACCAGCATCGCGCCAGCGAGGGCGATGGGGCGGAGCAGAAGAGCGCGGCCAAGGTGGTGAAGGACCTCGAGAAGCAGGTGGACGGTGCGGCAGCCGATCTGCTGGAGTCGTCGGGGCGGCCCGCGCTGGCCCTGCTGGCGGTCGGCAAGGGCGAGGCGGAGGATGTCTCCCGGGCGGCGGAAGAGTTGATTCGCGCGGCGGGACTTACACCCAGTGGCAAGGTCCGGCTGCGCGATGGGCGGACCGGTCAGGAGTTCGAGGGCGACGTAACGGTTGGCACCATCTACATGCTCAAGTTGAGCCACCTGGTTGACGACAAGATTCACGCCCGCTCGATCGGCCCCTACTCGCTGGTCACCCAGCAGCCGCTGGCTGGTAAGGCGCAATTCGGTGGACAGCGGTTCGGTGAAATGGAAGTGTGGGCGCTCGAGGCCTATGGCGCGGCCCACGTGCTCCAGGAAATGCTCACGGTCAAGTCGGACGACGTGAACGGGCGCAGCAAGGTGTACGAGGCCATCGTGAAGGGCCAAAACCTGCCGGAGCCCGGAATTCCGGAGTCGTTCAACGTTCTGGTGAAGGAACTCCAGGCGCTCGGTCTCAAGGTCACCCTCGGCGCGACCGCCGACGGCGACGAATAACGATAGGGAAGAGGTAGCCATGATTGATTTCCGCAGCGGGCGCGAGCCCAAGAGCTCGAGCTTCGACTTCATCAGCATCCGTATCGCCTCGCCGGAGGAGATCCGCGGACCGCGCGACCAGAAGGAGCGCGAGCGGGTCGAACTGCAGGGGCAGCGGTACTGGTGGTCCTGGGGTGAGGTGACCAAGCCCGAGACCATCAACTACCGGTCCTTCAAGCCCGAGAAGGACGGCTTGTTCTGCGAGCGCATCTTCGGTCCGGTCAAGGACTGGGAATGCCACTGCGGCAAGTACAAACGGATCCGCTATCGGGGCGTGATCTGCGACCGGTGCGGCGTCGAGGTGACGCTCTCGAAGGTGCGGCGTGAGCGGATGGGACACATCGAGCTCAGCGTGCCGGTGGCGCACATCTGGTTCTTCAAGACGCTGCCCAGCCCGATGGGGAACCTGCTCAACGTCACCCTGCGTGACTTGGAGCGGGTGATCTACTACTCGAGCTATATCGTCATCGAGCCGGGCGACCAGGACGTCGAGACCAACCAGCTGCTCGACGAGGACGAGTACCTCGCCATGCGGGCCAAGGCGCGCGAGGAAGGGGACAGCACGTTCAAGGCCGACATCGGCGCCCCGGCGGTCCGCGAGCTACTCAACCGGATCGATGTGAAGCGCCTCGCCGAGGAGCTGCGCGGCTCGGTCGCCACCGAGACCAGCCAGCATCGCAAGAAGCAGATGCTGAAGCGGCTCAAGATCGTGGACGCGTTCCTCACCTCCGGCGAGTCGGGCGACGTGCCCAACAACCCGGCCTGGATGATTCTCGACGTGGTGCCGGTGATTCCGCCCGACCTGCGGCCGCTGGTGCCGCTCGACGGCGGGCGCTTCGCCACGTCCGACCTGAACGATCTGTATCGCCGGGTCATCAACCGGAACAACCGGCTCCAGAAGCTGATTCAGCACAAGGCGCCCGAAGTCATCCTGCGCAACGAGAAGCGCATGCTGCAGGAAGCGGTGGACGCGCTGTTCGACAACGGTCGCCGCTCCAAGGCGATCCGGGGCCGCGGCAAGCGCCCGCTCAAGTCCCTGAGCGACATGCTCAAGGGCAAGCAGGGCCGGTTCCGTCAGAACCTGCTCGGCAAGCGGGTGGACTACTCGGGCCGCTCGGTGATTGTGGTCGGCCCCGAGCTCCGGTTGCACCAGTGCGGTCTGCCCAAGGCGATGGCCGTGGAGCTCTTCAAGCCCTTCATCATCCACAAGCTGGTGGAGAAGGGCATCGCCGAGACGGTGAAGCGGGCCAAGAAGATCGTCGAGAAGGAGAGCGAGGAAGTGTTCGGGATCCTGGAGGAGATCATCCAGGACCACCCGGTGCTGCTGAACCGCGCTCCGACGCTGCACCGCCTGGGCATCCAGGCCTTCGAGCCGGTGCTGGTCGAGGGTAAGGCGATCCGGATTCACCCGCTGGTCTGCGCCGCGTTCAACGCAGACTTCGACGGCGACCAGATGGCCGTGCACGTGCCCCTGTCGTTCGAGGCGCAGCTGGAAGCCCGGCTGCTGATGATCTCGTCGAACAACATCCTCAAGCCGTCGGACGGGCGTCCGGTGGCCGAGCCGTCGCAGGACATGGTGCTGGGCAGCTACTTCCTTACCAAGCTCCCGGCCGGTGCCGAAGAGCCGAAGGAAGGGAAGAAGGCCGCGGCATGGGAGAAGGCCCGCTACTTCGGGAGCCTGGCCGAGCTGGAGATGGCGCTCATGACCCGGAGCGTGGACTACCATTCCGCGATCCATTTCTGGTATCAGCCGCCGCGGGGCGCTCAGGATCCCAAGCCGCGCTGGATGAAGACCACGGTGGGACGGGTGCTGTTCAACAGCATCCTGCCGCCCCGGTTGGTAGCCAACCGTGGTTTCCGCAACGAGCTGATGAAGAAGAAGGCGCTGTCCGAGCTGGTACTGCAGAGCTATCGCGAGGCCGGACTCTCCGACACGGTCGTGTTCCTGGACCGGCTCAAGGAGTTCGGTTTCCGCTATGCCACCATGGGCGGCATTTCGATCGGGGTCGAGGACCTGGAGATCCCGCGCGAGAAGGCCACTCTGCTGGATGAGGCCGACAAGCGGGTACAGCGGTTCCAGAAGGCGTACAACACCGGCCAGATCACCTTCGGCGAGCGGTACAACAAGGTGATCGACGCCTGGACCCACGCCAACAACGACGTGGCCGAGGCGATGGTCAACCACATGCGGCAGAGCCGTGGTGGCTTCAACCCCGTGTTCATGATGTTCGACTCGGGCTCGCGCGGCAGCCGCGACCAGATCCGTCAGCTGGCCGGTATGCGCGGTCTGATGGCCAAGCCGCAGAAGAAGCTGACCGGCGGCATCGGCGAAATCATCGAGAGCCCGATCAAGGCCAACTTCCGCGAGGGCCTGTCCGTGGTCGAGTACTTCATCGCCACCCACGGCGCCCGCAAGGGCTTGGCGGACACCGCCTTGCGTACGGCCGACTCGGGCTACCTGACGCGGCGTCTGGTCGACGTCAGCCAGGACGTCATCATCCGCGAGGAGGACTGCGGCACCGAGCGCGGCCTGCCCAAGAAGATCGGCGTCAAGAACGACGAGGGCGTCGTGGTGCCGGCGGAGAACGTCGAGACCT
>DATBGE010000003.1:0-9594 GCA_036558125.1 Gemmatimonadales bacterium
TATCACATGGGAGACTACTTCAACCACTGGCTCCAGTTCGGCCGCCAGATCGCCGACCCGCCGCGGATCTTCTGCGTCAACTGGTTCCGGAAGGACGGGGACGGCAACTTCATCTGGCCGGGATACAGCCAGAACCTTCGCGTCCTCAAGTGGATCTTCAACCGGGTCCGCGGGAAGGCTGGCGCCACCGAAAGTCCGCTCGGCTGGATGCCGCGCTACGAGGATCTGGACTGGAAGGGCCTCGACGATTTCGGTCCCGAGACCTTCCGCGACCTGATGTCGGTGCCGCGTGAAGCGTGGAAGACCGAGATCATGTCCCACCAGGAGCTGTTCGAGCGGCTCTACGATCGGATTCCCAAGGAATTCATCCTGATGCGGGAGCTGGTCCTCTCCAGCCTCTGGCGCTCGCCCGAGGAGTGGAAGCTGGCGCACGAGACAGATGCAGATGATTGAAAATTGAAAATTGAAAATTGCGGGTGGATGTTGAAACTGGATACGGTCGTCTCGTGTTGTTCAATTTTCAATTTTCAATTTGAAATTTTCAATCTTGAATGACTGAATACGAGGTCGTCCGCGACCCGCTCTGGGACAACATCCGGATCGACGCCGCCGCGCTCGATGTCCTCGACACTCCGGCGATGCAGCGGCTGCGCTACGTCAGGCAGCTCGGTCATGCCTTCCTGGTCTACCCCGGCGCCACTCACACCCGCTTCGAACACGCGTTAGGCGCGTACCATCTCACCCGCCGGGCACTCGCCAACCTCAACGAGCGAGGAGAGCTGGCCCAGCTCGATGAGTCGCAGCGGATGGCGGCACGCCTCGCGGCACTTACCCACGACATCGGCCACTATCCTTTCTCCCACACACTCGAGGAAGCGGGATTCCCCAAGCACGAGCAGCTGGGCGTGGCCAAGCTGGGCCAGGGCGAACTGGGCCTGCTGCTTCAGCGGCTGGGTGGCAACGAGCTGGTGAGCGCCATCGGGCGGCTGATCACCGGCCAGAGCAAATCACCCCTCAAGGGGCTCATCTCCGGGTCGCTCGACCTCGACAAGATCGACTATCTCAGCCGCGACGCGCGAATGTGCGGCGTGCCCTATGGTGCGGTGGACGTGGACCGCTTGCTGGCATCACTCGCGCTGGTGGAGACTGAGAAAGGCCAGGTCGAAGTCGGGGTGCTGGAAAAGGGGATCAGTGCCGTGGAGTCGCTGCTCTTCGCCAAGTACCAGATGTACCGCAACGTCTATTGGCACCACGCCGTGCGGAGTGCCACCTGCATGTTCAAGCGGGCGGTACGCGCCGCTGAATGCAGCGGCGGGTTGAGCCGCGACACCATCGCCGAAGCCACCGACGATGGCCTTACCGAGAGGCTGCTGGCAACCGATCCGACCGGGCTCGCGCGCGCGGTGCACCGCCGCCGGCTCTACAAACGGGCACTCGACATTCCCGCAAGCGAGGTTCCTGCGGAGGCCGAGCCGTGGGTTCGGGAGCGGCCCGACCTGCTGGAGCAGGTCGAGAACCGCCTCGCCAGGGAAACCGGCCTTGCTCCGGGAGACCTCCTGCTCGACTTCCCCAGCAATCCTTCGATGCTGGCCATAGACCTTCCGCTCCGGAACCGCAACGGCGCCATTGAGCGACTGACTGGATTGGGGAGGGAAGGACAATTCGGATTGCCGCGCGTCGCCGACGAGTTGTACCGCAGCGCCCGGCGACTCCGGGTGTTCACCGCCCGCCCTCCTGCCGGCGGTTTCGACCGGGTGAGCAGCCTGGTGGCCGCGCCGGTCAGCGACGTCGAGAAGTGGCTGTCTGGAGGTGGGTGGCCTAGTTAGGCCGGATTGCCTTGGTCGGCGCGGTGATGTCGGGATCCGGGGCCCCGTCGGGTTCGATCCGGATCACGATCGCGGTGATGTTGTCGAGACCCCCTCGGCGATTGGCTTCGCTGATCATCCGATCCACCCAGAGCTGCGGGCCGCCTTCGCCGGAGAGAATGGCGTGAAGCTGTTCGTCTTCCAACATGCCGGTGAGACCATCGGACGCCAGTAACAGCACATCTCCTACCCGCAGTCCCCCGAAATACACGTCAGGCACTACGTCCGCGTTGGCCCCGATGCAGCGGGTAATCACGTTGCTGTAGGGATGAACCCGCGCCTGCTCCTGAGTCAGCAGGCCAAGGTCAACCTGCTCCTGGACGTAGGAATGATCCTTGGTGACCTGGAGGAAATGACCATCGCGAAGCAGGTAGGCCCGGGAATCGCCTACCTGTCCGATCAGATACCGCCGGGGGAGAAGAATGAGCGCCGTGGTTGTGGTGCCCATTCCCCGCTTGTCGTGCTCGGTCAGGGTGCGTTCGAAGATCGAGCTGTTGGCATTGATGATCGCGGTGCGCATCCGCTCGCCCGCCTGTTCGTCGCTGAGCCCGCGCAGACTTCCCAGCTCGCGCGAGATGATCCGCACCGCCATCTCGCTCGCGACTTCGCCGGCAGCATGGCCCCCCATCCCGTCCGCCACGATGAATACACCGCGGTCGGAAAGCATGAGGTAGTTATCCTCGTTTCCGGAGCGAACGATTCCGGTATCGGTGCGCGCGGCGCAGGTGAAACGCACGTCGGGTCGTTACTTGAGCAGGAGGAAGGCGGCGACGGCCGCCAGGATGACCACGATGGCCACGGGAACGAGCCACGCCGGGAAGGAGCCCGATCGATGAGAGGACACGACGACCGGGCGCCGCAGAGGTGGCCTGGCAGCCGGGACCAGCGGCTCGGACGGGGCGGAGCGTTCAGGGGTCATCAGCGGCACCGGCGGCGGGGCCATCGGGACGGCCGGAACCTGGATCGCGCCCATGATCTTGGTGCCTGACCCCTTCTTCACATCGCCCTGGTCGGTCGGTTCAAACATTACGGCGGTCTCCCCGAAACGGATCAGCGCGCCGGGGCTCAGCACCGCCTCACCCGAAAGCCGCTCTCCATCCACGAAGGTGCCGTTGGTAGAGCCGTTGTCCGTCAGCACCCAGATCTCTTCACGCCGTTGCAGCTTGGCGTGCATGGTACTCACACTCTCGTCGGGGATGACGATGTCGTTGTACTCCGCACGCCCGATGTTGACGACAGGAACCTTCACCTGAAGCCGGTTGCCTTTGAGCGTTCCGCTCCGCACCAGGAAAGTGGCCAGGACGGATCCGGGCGCAGGCTTCGGTGAGGAAGTCACCCGCGGAGTACCAGGCAGCGGCGTCACCGGAATTCCGTGCATGGTCTCCGATAGCCGATGCATCGCGCTGTCAGGGGCAAGCGACTGGGCGGGCGGCGGCGCTACGGGAGCCGGAGCCGGCGGAGGTGACGCTGGAGCCGGAGCTGGGGCAGCCGCCGCAGGCCGAGGCGGAGGGGGTGCGGGAGCAGGTGCCGGTGCGGCGGCAACCGAAGCGGGAGGTGCTACCGGCGGTGGTGGCTGCGCTGGCGCAGGCGACGCCGGGGTACGCGAGATTCTCGGAGCTTCAGCCCGAGCCGCCGGAAAAGGGGGGGCATCCCTGGGCTCTCTGCTCTCTTCAGGCTTGTCCGGCGCGCGATCGGCATAGAATCGAAACTCATGGTCTCCCACCCGGACCACATCGGCCCGAGCCAGGACTCGCTGCATTTCGATTCGCTCACCGTTGACGAAGGTCCCATTGGTGCTGCTGTCCACCAGGACGTAGCCCTGAGGAGTCGCCATGATCTCGGCGTGGCGGCGAGAGACATCCTTGTTGGGCACGACGATATCGCAGCCGGCCTCGCGACCAAACACCACCGGTGCCGAGCCGATGGTGTACTCTCGACCGTCGGTCAGGCAAACGAGTCGCCCGCCGGTAGCCGCGGTGGCCGGTTTCGGGGCACCCGACTTGAACTGCCCGGCCATCTTGGCCACATCGCTCGTGCTGACGAACTGAGTGCTGCCGCTGCGGCGGGGATCGGTCACCAGTAATTCGTGGGGCCCGACCTGCAGCTTGTCTCCATGAAGGATGGGAGCCGGCTCGGCTCCCAATTTGACTCCGTTCAGCAGGACTTCCGCCTCGGGAGCCCCCGGCCGCACCGATGCGGCGCCGTCAGGGCTGCCTTGAATAAGGACATGGCGAGGCTGGACCTCGGGTAGGAAAAGGGCAGCAGTAGGATCGGAACCAACGAACGACTCTCCGGCGGGGATAGGGTACCGCTGCCCACCGAACTCGAGTTCAAGCATTGACCGATTCCTGTCGAAAAACGCGGTTTGTGAAGCTACCCGGCACGATGTAACCGCGCAAGCAATAGAATCTTAGACCCCGACCCGGTGCTCGCGAGTCGGACCCCTGAGCTGCAGGCGGTAGAGTCGCTCGTACAGCCCTTTTCGGGCCAGGAGCTCCCGGTGGGAGCCCCGCTCCGCCACTTCCCCATGGTGGAGCACCAGAATCTCGTTGGCGTGCAGAATCGTGCTGAGGCGATGGGCCACGACCAAGGTCGTCCGGCCCTTCATCAGCTCGGCCAGCGCGGCCTGAATCTGCGCTTCCGCCTCCGCGTCCACCGAGCTGGTTGCCTCATCGAGTACCAGGATGCGCGGGTCGCGGGCGAGTGCCCTGGCGAAACTCAGCAGCTGCCGTTCACCGACGCTCAAGTTCCGGCCGCGCTCGCCGAGGATGTGAGCATACGTGTCCGGCAGCCGATTGATGAACCGGTCCGCCCCAACCCGGGCGGCAGCTTCATGGGCCCGCTCGGGAGAGATCGGCGCGTCGAGCGTCAGGTTATGCAGAATGTCGCCGGTAAAGAGAAACAAATCCTGCTGGACGAATCCGACCAGCTCGCGGAGCTGAGCCAGCGACAACTCACGAATGTCCACCCCGTCGAGTGTGATCCGGCCTCGCTGCGGGTCGTAGAACCGCAACAGCAGGCTGATGATCGTCGTCTTCCCTGCCCCGGTGTGCCCGACGATAGCGAGGGTCTGGTCCGGACGCGCCGTGAAGCTGACGCCACGCAGAACCCATGACTCGGCGGCTCGCCGGCTCGGCGGCTCGGCAAGCGGCTCCTCATGCTGAGCGAGCATACCATCGCCGCCAGTAGCCGAGGCGCCGAGCCGCCCATCCGCCGAGCCGTCGTACCGGAACCACACGTCCTCAAACACCACTTCGCCGCGGATCGGACGAGGAAGCCGTTTCGGATGGGTTGCTTCGAGCACGGTTGGCCGAGTGTCCATCAGGCGGAAGATTCGCTCCGACGAGGCCATCGCGCTCTGCAGCAGGTTGTACTTCTCGGCCAGATCCTGCAGCGGCTGGAAAAAGCGTCGGGTAAGCTGGATGAACGCGGCGAGAATTCCGACGGTGAGAGTCTGGTCCAGCACCCGAAGGCCGCCGTACCAGAGCAGGCAGGCAAGCGCGACCGAACCCAGAAATTCCACCACCGGAAAAAACACAGCGTACACGGTGATGGATCGGAGGTGCGCGGAGAGGTGGTCCTTATTGATGACAGCGAACTGGCGCGCGGTCACCTCTTCCCGGCCGAACAACTGCACCACGCGCATGCCCGAGAGATGCTCCTGCAGAAAGCCGTTGATCTTCGCCACCCGGATTCTGATGTCGCGGAAAGCTTCGCGCACGCTGCGACGGAACACCGCGGCGACCAGCAGCATGATGGGAATGACCGCGGAGGCCACCAAGGCGAGGCGCCAATCCACCACCAGCATCATCGTCATGATGGCGATCAGAGTGAACACGTCGCCGAACACGGTCACCACGCCGGAGGAGAACAGCTCGTTGAGCGTCTCGACGTCGGAGGTGATCCGGGTCATCAGCCGGCCGACCGGGTTCCGGTCGAAGTAGGAAATGCTGAGGCCCTGGAGGTGGGTGAAGACTTCGAGCCGCAAATCGGTCATCACCCGCTGGCCAATCCACGCGGTGAGCAGTGTCTGGCCGTAATCCAGAGCGAACTCGAGCAGCAGGGCGAGAACGAACGCCGCGGCGAGAGTGCCGAGAAGTGCCACGTCACGGTGGGGCACGGCCACATCGAGCGCGCGCTGGGTCAGCGCCGGGCCGACCAGGGCGAGACCGGCTCCGGCCAGCAGCATCAGCACGGCCACGAGCGCACGCCCGCGATAGGGCCGCAGATAATGCAGCAGACGCCGCATCAGCGCCGCGTCGTAACGGCGCTCCTGGGCCTCTTCGAACAGTTCGGGTGCAGCGGTCACGGCTCGGATTAACCTACGCCGGCAGGGATCGCCTCCTCCTCGGCTAGTTCATCGGTGCCCTTCAGGCGATGCCGGACCCAGCTGGAGAAGACGAAGAAACCGAACGCGAGGGTGAAGTAACTGAGGATCGATCGCCAGATCAGGGTATAGAGCGGCGTCAGTTCCTTGGGCAGATAGACGGAGGCCATCACGGCGGAAGACAGAATCTCGGCAATACCCGAGGCGCCGGGTGTGGGTGCGAAGTAGAGCAGGAAGGTGATGAAAGTCTGCACCAGCAACACATCGACGAAGTTGGCATGCACTCCCACTGCCCGAAGGGCGACGTAACCGGCCAGAAGCTTATTGGCGTGGGACGGGCCGGACAGAAGCACCGCCCAGAACAGGGCCAGCCATCCGCTGGGACTGTTGAAGGCGAGGACGCTCCGGTGAGCGTCGTCGATGCCCTGCTGCAGCGCTTCGAGACGGTGGGCGAATCGTTCGCTCTTGCCGCTGATCTTCACCGCCACCCAGTGCAGGAAATCCCGGACGTAGCGCGGGAAGACGATCGCCGCCACGAGCACGCAGCCGATGGTCACGAACATGCCCAGACTGCCGAGGAACATATCGTAGAGCGAAAGGCCGAGGACGTTGCCGTGCTGGCCCAGCGAGCGGCCGGCGCCGGCCACGATCGCGAGGGGTCCGGCCAGCGCGAAGAACAGTACCGTGGCGATGAACGTCATGAGGGTCGAGGTGACCGCCAGCGGCAGCGGGACTCCAGCCCGGCGCATGCCGTACATCATCATCGGACCGGCGCCGGAATTGAACGGCGTCAGGTACGCGGCCCAGGCGCCCATTCCGCCGGCGAGAATCATCCCCTTCAGCGGCGGGTTGGGGTGCACGTGACGCACGACGACCCAGTTGCGCAGCCCGCCGCCAATCCAGTCCATCGACGCGAGACCCACGCCCACCAGAATCCAGATCCAGTGAACCTCCCTGAGGGCGCGGACAAACGCGGGCAGGTTATTGCCGTAGATCAGGACGACGATATACCCAACAACCGAAATGGCGACGAAGAGTGCGAAACCGCGGAGGAGGAGCCGGGGCGCGAGGACATTGGCCATGGATCGGGAAACTTACCCCGAGGGGGCCAGAGAGGGGAGACGGGAGACGGAAGACGGGAGACGGGAAAAGCAAGAGTCTGAGAGGTGAGGAATCAAAAGTTGTCCCGTCTCCCGTCTTCCTTCTTCCGTCTACTATTAGGACATGCCCGATCCGGTCATTCGCATCGTTAACGCCCGGCAACACAACCTCCGTGGACTCACGGTGGACTTGCCGCGGCGGCGACTCATCGTCGTCACCGGGCCATCGGGTTCGGGCAAGAGTTCGCTGGCATTCGACACGCTCTACGCCGAGGGCCAGCGGCGGTATATCGAATCGCTTTCGACCTACGCCAAGCAGTTCCTCGAGCGCATGCCCAAGCCGCTGGTGGATCGCCTGGAAGGATTGGCGCCTGCGGTGGCGATCGAGCAGCGCAACCCGACGGTTTCCAGCCGTTCAACGGTAGGTACCGCGACCGAGATCTACGACTACCTGCGCCTCCTCTGGGCCCGAGTAGGCCACCAGCACTGCCGGAAGTGCGGCGCGCCCGTCCGCCGGGACACGCCGCAGTCGGCCACCGAGGAGACGCTGAGCCGGATCACCGGCCCAGTGCAGGTCACGTTTCCGCTTCCCGAATCGGCCCGGCACAGTCACCCGGCCATCGTCGAGAACCTCCGCGCGTTGGGCTTTGTACGTCTCCTGGGTGACGGAGTCGAGTATCACCTCGACGCGCTGCCGCCGACGGTTGACCTGACCCAATGCGCCGAGCTGCTGATCGTGGTGGATCGCCTGATGCTGCAGGGGCCCGGGGAGGAAACTGCACCAGCATCGCACTCCCGGCTTACCAGCGCGATCGAAACCGCTTTCACCGAGGGCGAAGGCATCGCGCTGATCCTGCATCGGGATGGCCGGCTTCGCTTCACCGAGCACCCCGCGTGCAGCCGCTGTGACACGCCGGCCGCCACGGTCACCCCGGCGCTCTTCTCCTTCAATAATCCACGAGGCGCCTGCGGCGGCTGCAACGGCTTCGGCGCCGTGCTGGAGTACGACGAATCACTGATCGTTCCGGATCCATCGCTCAGCTTGATCCAAGGCGCGATTAATCCCTGGACCAAGCCGCGCTACGAGACTCGGCGCCGCCTCCTCGTCAATACCGCCCGTTCCCTGGGCATCGACCCCGACAAACCCTGGCGTTCGCTCAAGCCGAATCAGAAACGCGAGTTGCTGTACGGAAAGCAGGGCCGGTATATCGGGATCTTCCCCTTCCTCAAGGGTCTCGAGCAGAAGCGCTACAAGCAGTACATCCGGGTCTTCCTCCGCCAATACCAGCTGGCCCACACCTGCCCGGTATGTCGCGGCAGCCGGCTCAACGAGCAGGCGCTCAGCGTCCAACTCAACGGCGCCGAAATTTCCAGCGTCAGCGCCAAGTCGGTGGATGAGCTGGCGATTTGGCTCGAAGCCCTGCCGCTCTCCGATTTCGAGCGAGAGATCGCTCACCTGATCCTCGATCAGCTGCAGCGACGTATCGGTTATCTGCGGGATGTGGGGCTCGGCTACCTGACGCTCGATCGTCTCACCCGGACGCTCTCGGGCGGCGAGGCGCAACGGATTGCACTCGCGAACGCGCTGGGGTCCAACCTGGTGGACGCGCTCTACGTCCTGGATGAACCGTCTATCGGCCTGCATCCGCGAGACATCGACCGGCTGTTGGGACTCCTGCAGCGGCTCCGAGATGCCGGCAACACCGTCATCGTGGTTGAGCACGACCCGGCCGCGATCGCCCGCGCCGATTTCATGCTCGAGCTGGGGCCTGGCGCAGGCGAGAACGGTGGAAGGCTGGTTTACGCGGGACCGCCGGCGGGGGCCACGGACACGCTGACCGGTCAGTACCTCTCAGGCCAGAAGCGGATCGGGGTTCCCAGCGCGCGACGCTCACTCGGTTCCTGGCTCCGGGTCCGCGGGGCCACCCTTCATAACCTGAAGGGCGTAGACGTGGACATTCCGCTCGGGACGCTGACCGCCGTGACCGGCGTGTCCGGCTCGGGCAAGAGCACCTTGGTCCACGACGTGTTGTACCGGCAATTGGAAGGACGGCTCCAGGGCGGGCATTCAGCAAAGGCGCACCTCGGTGAGCCGGTCGGCGCCGTGGAGTCGTTCAAGGGGTGGGAGCTGCTGGATGACGTGTTGCTGATCGACCAGTCGCCCATCGGCCGCACGCCGCGATCCAACCCGGTCACTTACATCAGGGCATTCGACGAGATCCGGGAGCTCTTCGCCGCGCAGCCCGAGTCCCGCATGCGAGGATACACCCCGGCAACCTTCTCCTTCAACATGCCGGGCGGG
>DATBGE010000004.1:0-6998 GCA_036558125.1 Gemmatimonadales bacterium
CGGCAGCTCCACGTTTATCGTCGAGACGACCGACGCCGCCTGGCGCGCGACCGGTCTCGCGGAGAATGACGAGGATGCCACCCTGGCCTTCTGTGAGCGGCTTTTCGCGGAGGAGCTGCAGGGGCACCGTCTGCTCAAGAATCGCTCGCTGTGGCGTCGCTTTCCCACCGTCCGAAACGCACGGTGGCACGCGGGGAACGTCGTGCTCCTGGGTGATGCCGCCCACACCGCGCATTTTTCAGTCGGCTCCGGGACCAAGCTCGCCATGGAGGACGCGATCGCGCTGGCAGGTGCGTTGCACCGGTACGGGTCGGTTCCCCAGGCCCTCGCCGCCTACGAAGCCGAACGACGTCCAGCCGTCGAGAGTCTCCAACGCGCGGCCCAGGTGAGCCTCCAATGGTTCGAGGACACCGAGCGCTACATGGATCTGGAGCCGATCCAGTTCGCCTTCAATCTCCTGACTCGCAGCTTGCGGATTACCCACGACAATCTCCGGGTTCGTGATCCCGCCTTTGTGGCAAAGGTGGACCGCTGGTTCGCGCAGGGTGCCGAGCAGCAAAGCGGTCAGCCGGTACCGCTCGACCCGCCGCCACCGCCCATGTTTACGCCCTTTCGCTTGCGCGATCTCCTCCTGCCCAACCGCGTCGTGGTATCGCCGATGTCCATGTACAGCGCCACCGACGGGGTGCCGAACGACTGGCACCTGGTGCACATCGGCAGTCGTGCCCTTGGCGGCGCCGGACTGGTGATGACCGAGATGACCAACGTGAGTGCGGAGGGGCGGATTTCACCGGGATGCACCGGGCTGTATTCCCCGGAGCATGTGGCGGCCTGGAAGCGGATCGTGGAGTTCGTCCATAGTCACAGCGAAGCGAAGATCGGAATGCAGCTGGGCCACGCTGGGCGGAAGGCTGCCACCCGCTTGGCATGGGAGGGAATGGACGAACCCCTGGAGGAAGGCCACTGGCCGATTATGGCGCCTTCACCGTTGCCCTATCATCCCTACGGGCAGGTACCGAGGGAGATGAACCGAGCCGACATGGATCGGGTGAAGGACCAGTATGTTCGTGCTGCTGAGGGCGCCGAGGCCGCCGGGTTTGACCTGCTTGAACTCCACTTTGCCCACGGCTACCTGCTGGCCTCGTTCATTTCTCCGCTTACCAACCGGCGGACCGATGAGTACGGTGCCGGGCTGCAAGGTCGCATGCGCTTTCCGCTCGAGGTGCTGGCTGCGGTCCGCGGCAGGTGGCCGGCCCCTAAGCCCCTCTCTGTCCGAATCAGCGCGGTAGATTGGGCACCGGGCGGACTGGAGCCGGATGCTGCGGTCGAAGTAGCGCGACTGCTTGCCGCGAACGGAGCCGATGTGGTGGATGTCTCCGCCGGCCAAACCGTGCCCGACGCGAAGCCGGTCTACGGGCGTCAGTTCCAGACCCCGTTCAGCGACCGGATCCGGCACGAGGCCGGGATCGCAACGATGGCGGTAGGAAACATCTCATCCTATGCCGACGTGAATACCATTCTGGCCGCGGGCCGGGCGGATCTGGTCGTGCTGGCCCGGGCTCATCTGTGGGATCCATATTGGACCCGTCACGCCGCATCCGAGCTGGGATATCCGGTTTCCTGGCCCAAGCAATACGAATCGTTGGACCGCTACTCGCCGCGGTTGAAGTAATCCCGAAGACTGACCCGGTATGCCTACTTACTCCGAATACCTCAAGCTCGACGAGCTCCTGGCGCTGCAACGCCCGCTTTCGCGCGGCCCCGAGCATGACGAGATGCTCTTCATCGTCATCCATCAGGTCTACGAGCTCTGGTTCAAGGAGATACTGCACGAGATCTCGTACCTGGAGCAGCAGCTCGACCGTCACGACGCGGCCAGGGCGCAACACACCCTCAAGCGGATCCTGACGATCCTCAAAGTGCTGGTGGCTCAGCTGGACATCCTGGAAACGATGACTCCGCTCGAGTTCCTCTCGTTCCGGGACCGGCTCGACTCGGGCAGCGGATTCCAGTCGTTCCAGTTTCGCGAGCTCGAGTTCGCTCTGGGCCGCAAGGATCCCCGGGCCCTGGAACGCTACCCCTCCGGTTCCGCCGCGCGGCAATCCCTCGAGCGGCGTCTGGGTGCGCCTACGCTCTGGGATGCATTCCTGCGTTTCCTCGCCGCCAACGGGGCGAAGATCCCTGTCTCGCTTCTCCAACGAAACGTGAGTGCCCCGATCGAGCCGTCGCCCGAGCTGCAAGCCATCCTGATCGAGATCTATCGCAATAATCCGGCGTTGACCGAGCTCTGCGAGCGGCTGGTCGATCTGGACGAAGGCGTGATGGAGTGGCGCTACCGCCATGTGAAGATGGTGCAGCGCACGATCGGCACTCGGCGCGGTACCGGCGGTAGCGCCGGAGCGGAATACCTGGCCACCACGCTCAACCAGCCGCTCTTCCCCGATCTCTGGGCCATTCGGACCGAGTTGTGAATCCCGCCTCGCTGTACGCCTCACCCAATCCTCTCGCACACCACTACAGCCGCTTCCGTGTCGCCGAACGCCTGCTGCTTACCGGGCATTCCCATCAAGCGTGGCCCGATTGCGGCTTCGAGGCGCAGGCCCAGGCGTGGCTGGATGCCGCACAGTTTGTAGACGACAAGTGGGAGCATGCTTTCGCCCGGGCCGAGCGAGTCCGACGCGGCTTCAGCAGGCTGCTGGATGACCAGGACGGCTATATCGCGCTGGCTCCCAATACCCACGAGCTCGTGGTTCGTTTTCTCTCCGCCCTTCCTCTTCGCGAGCGTCCACGCCTGGTAACCACCGACGGCGAGTTTCATACGATCCGCCGCCAGCTCGATCGTCTGGCCGAGGAAGGCATCGAGCTGGTCCGGGTCGCGGAACTTCCGCTCGAGGGATTAGTGGATCGACTGCGCCGGGCGGTGGATGACAGGACCGCCGCGGTGCTCGTCTCCGCCGTGTTCTTCGACAGCGGTCGCATCGCGCCGAGCCTCGCCGATGTCGCCGAGCAGTGCCGGCGGCATGGGGTATCGCTGCTGGTTGATGTGTATCACGCGCTCAACGTGGTGCCATTCTCCTTGCGAGCGGAGGGCCTGCTCGACGCGTTCGTGGTGGGCGGAGGTTACAAGTATTGCCAGCTTGGTGAGGGAAACTGTTTCCTGAGGTTCCCTGCGACCACACAGCTGCGGCCGGTAATTACCGGCTGGTTCAGCGAGTTCACCGCGTTGACCGAACGGCAGCGACCGGGACAGGTCGCCTATGGAGAGGGAGGAGACCGGTTCGCGGGTGCCACCTACGATCCGGCAAGTCACTACCGGGGCGCGGCGGTCTTCGACTTTCACGAAGAGATGGGACTCACACCGGAATTGTTGCGGGAAGTGAGCCAGCACCAGATCGGTGTGCTGGCCCGGAGCTTCGATGCGCTCGACACCGATCCGGCGGTGATCCGTCGCGATCGGACGGTGCCGCTTGAACAGATCGGAGGCTTTCTCGCCCTTGAGGCTCCGGCGGCAGGAGCCTTGGCCGCCGATTTACATCGTCGGGGAGTATTCACCGACTCCCGGGGCGCCGTGCTCCGGCTGGGCCCCGCCCCCTATCTGTCCGACTCTCAGCTCACCGACGCTGTAACCATCCTGGGACAAACGGCTCAGGGGCCCACGAGGGGATTGAAGATTGAAGACTGAAAGGGTGCTGCTTTTCAATCTGCAATCTTCAATATCTATAGTGCTCCGCCTTGTACGGCCCTTCGACGTTCACCCCGATGTAATCCGCCTGGTCCTTCGAAAGCCTGGTCAGCTTCACACCCAGCTTGTCGAGGTGCAGCCGCGCGACTTTCTCGTCCAGCTTCTTGGGCAGAACGTACACCCTGCGCTCGTCGTACCGGGTGCCCGAAAGCGTCGGCTGGCCAGTCGCGTTCAAGTGCAGATCCAGCTGGGCCATCACCTGGTTGGAGAAGCTCGAGCTCATCACGAAGCTCGGATGACCAGTCGCGCACCCCAGGTTGAGCAGCCGCCCCTCGGCCAGAATCATGATGCTGTGGCCATCGGGGAAGACCCACTCGTCGTACTGCGGCTTGATGTTGATCCGCCTGATGCCCTTCACCTTCTTCAGCCCGGCCATGTCGATCTCGTTGTCGAAGTGGCCGATGTTGCCGACGATCACCTTGTCCTTCATTCGCGCCATGTGAGCCGCGGTGATGATGTTCTTGTTCCCGGTCGCCGTGATGAAAATGTCGGCCGTCTCGACTACATCTTCCAGGGTCGTGACCTGGTAGCCTTCCATCGCCGCCTGCAACGCGCAGATCGGATCGATCTCCGTAATGACGACGCGGGCGCCCTGCCCCTTCAATGATTGGGCGCAGCCCTTGCCGACGTCTCCGTAACCGCAGATCACTGCCACCTTGCCGGCCAGCATTACATCGGAAGCCCGCAGGATCCCGTCGGTCAGCGAGTGACGGCAACCGTAAAGGTTGTCGAACTTCGACTTGGTCACCGAGTCGTTCACGTTGATCGCCGGGAAGCGCAGGGTGCCCGCCTGCATCATCTCGTAGAGCCGGTGAACGCCGGTCGTGGTTTCCTCGGAAACGCCCCGAAGGTCGGCCGCCACCTTGGTCCAGCGACCCGGGTGCTTCTTCTGCTCGGCGCGGAGCAGATCGAGGATCACTCCCCACTCTTCGGGGTCGCTGGCCTGATTGAACGCAGGGATCTTCCCCGCGGCCTCGAAGTCGGCGCCCTTGTGGACCAGGAGCGTCGCGTCGCCACCGTCATCCAGCAGCAGAGTCGGACCACTTCCATCGGGCCACATCAACGCCTGCTCGGTGCACCACCAGTATTCCGGCAGCGTCTCGCCTTTCCAGGCGAAGACCGGAGTTCCCTGCGGATTGGCCACCGTGCCCTGGCGACCGACCACCACGGCGGCGGCGGCGTGATCCTGAGTCGAGAAGATGTTGCAGGAGACCCAGCGCACATCGGCGCCCAGATCAACCAGTGTCTCGATCAGAACCGCGGTCTGCACCGTCATGTGCAGCGAACCCATGATGCGAGCCCCTGCCAGCGGCTGCCGGGCAGCGAATTCCTTCCGGAGCGCCATCAATCCGGGCATCTCGAACTCGGCGAGCCGGATCTCGTTCCGGCCGAACTCCGCGAGCGAAAGATCTTTCACCTAGAAGGGCTCGCGTCCCGCCTCCCGCGCGGCGGTGAAGGGGTGCTGGGTGAGTGCGGTGGTGGCCATGGTGTCCTGTCTTTTCGAGTCTGGAGTCTGGAGTCTGAAGTCTGAAGTCTGGAGTCTAAAGTCTGGAGTCTAAAGTCTAAGGTCTAAGGTCTGTACGCCTCGGATTTCCGTCTTCCGTCTTCCGTCTTCCGTCTCACGTCTCGCGTCTCATCCCACTGCCCACAAACAGCCCCGGTCCCTTCCCCTTCGGATCAGGTGGAATCGGGGCGTATCGGCACGCTTCAAAACCTGCCTCTTCCATCCAGGGGATGATCTGCTCCGCGGCGAATCCCTGCGACAGGTGCCCCATCGTCTGCCGGTACTCCGCGCGATCATGCGGCTGCATGTCCACCACGATCAGCCGGCCACCTTTGCGAACTACTCGTGCCGCATCCACGAAGACCGCGATTGGCTCGGCTACGTAGGGAAGCACCAAGGCCAGCACCCCGAGGTCGAGCTCCCCATCGGCAATCGGAAGCCCCTCGAGCTCGCCGCGTCGCAACTCCACATTGGGCAGATCGGACAACCGCGCCTTGGCCGCCTTGAGCATCGCGGACGAGCCGTCCACGGCAATCACTCGAGAGACGAACGGCGCCAGGATCTGGCTCAGCTGCCCGGTACCGGCTCCCAGGTCCCCCACAACCCATTTCGGGTCCAGCAGGCCGAGCGCCGCCAGCGACTCGGTACGGCCGCCGAACAGTTCTTCCCTCATCCGGTCCCACTGGCCTGCCGCACTAGCAAAGAACTCATCCGACCTGGTGCGCCGTTCAGCCAGAACTCGCCGGAGTCGATCCATGTCACGGAGGGCCGCCGGTGAGGCCGCGACCTGTTCCTTGACCACCTGCCAGAGCCGCCGAGCCGCCGGGTCCAGATCCTGGCCCGGCATGCGGTAGTACCGGCTGGCACCGTCGGCCCGAGACACCACCCAACCCTCGTCGCCCAGAGTCTTGAGATGGCGGCTGACAGTAGACTGGGGCAATTGAAGCGCCCCGCACAGGTCCGTCACCGACAGCTCATGCCGCTCAAGCACCAGCAGCAGCCGGCACCGGGTAGCGTCGGCCAGGGACTGCAAACGATCCAGAATCGGAGTACTCAAGTCCCGTCTCTCATCCTAGTATCCGGATAATCAAATATCCTGACTGGGACTCGTCAAGAGGCAGGGTTCGAGTGGCGGGTTATCAGGCAGGTGGTGGTTCCGTGGGCATACAGTCGGCCTTCCCGATCGGTCACGCGACCCTCGGCGGTCGCGATCCGGCCGCCGGGGTGAATCACCTTCCCTTCGGCTTCCACGGGGCCGGCTGCCGCAGTGAGGGGCCGGACCAGATTTACCTTGAGCTCCAGAGTGTTGTATCCGTCCCCGGATGCCAGCAGCGTAGCCACGGCACAGCCCATCGCCGCGTCGAGGAGTGCGGCAATGAGTCCGCCCTGCACTACTCCAACCGGATTGTAGAGATGCTCACCCGGTTCCAGAGCCATCACCACTCTGCCTCTTTCGGCTGCCTGGGGGCACATCCCGAGCAAGGCGCTTGATGGGGGCACCGGAATGTCTCCCCGGATGATGGCTTGGATGAACTCGAGACCGTTCAGGGAGCGGCCTAGTTCCAAGGCTGCCAGCGGGTCGTACCAGGTGACGGTGCGATTGCGCGGTGAGAGTCCGTGGGCGGTCATGAACGCTTGATGGAGTCCTGGCGGGTGGCCGCTGGAGCGCCGCGGATGAACGCGATGTAGTCGGTCGGGTTGGGCTCCTGGCCCGCGATTCGGAGCGCTCGCGCAATCTGCCCGCGGTGATAG
>DATBGE010000005.1:0-11787 GCA_036558125.1 Gemmatimonadales bacterium
TCGTCCACCACGAGGACCTTCTTGCCGACCAAATCCTCGTCGGAGCGGTGGAGGCGGTCCAGCATCTGTTGCTTGTCCGGCGGCAGGTCGGACAGGACCCGGTGGAGGAAGAGCGAGGTCTCGTCCAGCAACCGCTCGGGAGACTCGACTCCCTTCACCACGACGCTGCGGGCGAGCGTGTGCAGCCGGTTGTCTTCTTCGGGTGAAAGCTCCTTCCCGGTGAATACCACGACCGGCACGTCGGCGAGCCGCGTATCCTCCTTGATGTGCTCCAGCACATCGAAGCCCGACATGTCCGGCAGCCGGAGATCGAGCACCGCGCAGTCATAAGGCTGGGAACGGAGGGCGGCGAGCGCTTCCGCACCGGTGCTCACGGCCTCGATCTCCACATCGTCGTGGCCCAGCAACTCCGCGATGCTCATCTGCTCGGCTTCGTTGTCTTCCACGACCAGGAGCCGCCGTTGGCGAGGCTCGGTGTAGGCCTTTATCCGTGACAGCGCCACGTCGAGTCCTTCGGTGGTCGTCGGCTTGGGCAGGAAGTTGAAGGCACCCCGGGCCAATCCATGTTGACGGTCTTCATCGAGGGTGACGATCTGCACCGGGATGTGACGCAACGCCGGATCCTGTTTGAGCTGACTCAGCACGGTCCAGCCCAGCATGTCGGGCAGGAACACATCCAGGGAAATCGCGGCCGGATGGTGTTCCCGCGCCAGCACAAGGGCGTCACTGCCTCGGGCCGCTACCAGGACCTTGAAGTCCTGCGCATGAGCCTGATCTACCAGCACCTGGGCATACTTCGGGTCATCCTCCACAATCAGCAAGACTGCGTCGCTGGGTGAGAGGTCATCCCGGTCATCGGGCACCGTTTCGGCGGGCCGGTCCCACACCCGGACGGCCGGGAACGCGGCGGGTACTGCGCGGCCGCCCCTTGTATCGTGCTCTCCGGTCGCCGTTGTTGCGGGGACGACATAGGACTGCGGCAGATAGAGTGTGAAGGTGCTGCCCAGACCGGGGACGCTGCGCAGGGTGATCTCGCCGCCCAGCAGTGTCGCCAACTCGCGACTGATCGCCAGACCAAGTCCGGTACCGCCGTACTTCCGGCTGGTGCCCGCGTCGGCCTGCTGGAAGGCCTCGAAGATGATTCTCTGCTTCTCTTGCGGGATTCCGATGCCGGTGTCCGAGACCTCGAAGGCAACGACGTTGCCGGCGTGCTGCAGCACCGGATGCTCGGCGCTCCACCCGGTGACCGCGGGGAAGACCCGGAGGCGAACCCCTCCATGCTCGGTGAACTTGAACGCGTTCGAGAGCAGGTTCTTCAGTACCTGCTGGAGGCGCTTGGAGTCGGTAATCATGGTGCGGCCCAGCATCGGATCCGCTTGAATCTCCAGCGACAAGTGGCGGGTTTCCGCTTCGTGGCGGAAGGGCCGCACCAGGCTTTCCAGCACGCTCTCGAGGACCACGCTCTCCGCCATGACGGTGACGGTTCCCGATTCGATCTTCGACAGGTCGAGAATGTCGGTGATCAGGTTCAGGAGGTCGGTGCCGGCTCCGTGAATGGTCCGGGCGAACTCGACTTGCTTCGGTGAAAGATTTCCTTCGGAGTTGTCACCCAGCTGTTGGCCCAGGATCAGGATGCTGTTGAGCGGCGTCCTGAGCTCGTGCGACATGTTGGCGAGGAATTCCGACTTGTACTTGGAGGTCAGCGACAGCTCGGTCGCCTTCTCCTCCAGCGCGCGCCGCGCCTGCTCAATCTCCTGGTTCTTGCGTTCCACTTCCTGGTTCTGTTCGGCGAGCTGCTGTGCCTTCTGGGCCAGCTGCTCGTTGGTCTGCTGCAGCTCGCGCTGCTGGGTCTGCAACTCGGTCGCCAGCTGCTGCGACTGCTCGAGCAGCGCCTCGGTCTGCATCGTCGCCTCGATACTGTTCAGCAGAATGCCGATGCTGGCGGTGAGCTGCTCGAGGAACGCGAGGTGCGAGGCGGTGAACCCGCTGAGCGAGGCAAGCTCGATCACCGCCTTGACCTCGCCCTCGAAGAGGACCGGCAAGACGATGACGTTGCGCGGTATGGCCCGAAAGAGGCCGGACCTGATCGGCGTGGTATCGGCCGGCAAGTCGGTAAGCACCATGCCCCGTTTCTCCGCGGCGCACTGTCCGACCAGCCCTTCTCCCATGCGAAGCGCATGTTCCTGGGTGCTTAGCGCCTGGTCGGCGAAGGCCGCAACCAGCCGCAGCTCCGGCGAATCGGCCCCCTCCACCCGATAGATCACTCCCTGCTGCGCGTTCACCAGCGGCGTCAGCTCCGACAGCAGCATGCGTCCCACCGTGCCGAGGTCACGCTGTCCCTGCAGCATGCCGGTAAAGCGCGCGAGATTGGTCTTGAGCCAGTCCTGCTCGTTGTTCCTTTCGGTCGTAAGCCGCAGGTTGTTGATCATCGTGTTGATATTGTCCTTGAGCTCCGCGACTTCGCCCCGGGCCTCGACCTGAATGGAACGGGTCAGGTCGCCTTGAGTCACTGCGGTCGCCACCTCGGCGATGGTGCGGACCTGGGAGGTCAGGTTTTCGGCGAGCAAGTTCACGTTACCGGTCAGATCCTTCCAGGTGCCTGCGGCACCGGGCACGTTGGCCTGACCGCCTAGCCGTCCTTCCACTCCCACCTCACGGGCCACGGTCGTGACCTGATCGGCGAAGGTCGCGAGGGTGCCGGTCATGTTGTTGATGGTCTCCGCCAGCGCTGCGACTTCGCCTTTTGCGTTCACCGTCAGCTTGGGCTTCAAGTCGCCGTTGGCGACGGCGGTCACCACCTTCACGATGCCGCGGACCTGTTCCGTCAGGTTGGCGGCCATGACGTTCACGTTGTCGGTCAGATCCTTCCAGGTTCCCGCCACACCCGGCACCTTGGCCTGCCCGCCCAGTTTGCCTTCGGTGCCGACTTCACGCGCGACGCGGGAGACTTCGCCGGCGAAGGCGTTCAGCTGGTCCACCATCGTGTTGATCGTCACCTTCAACTCGAGGATTTCGCCCTTCACGTCGACAGTGATCTTACGGGAGAGGTCGCCCCGGGCCACGGCGGTGGTGACTTCCGCGATGTTGCGGACCTGGGTCGTGAGGTTCGCGGCCAGCAGGTTTACGTTATCGGTCAGGTCTTTCCAGGTTCCCGCCACACCGGTCACGTTCGCCTGACCACCCAGCTTGCCGTCGGTGCCGACTTCGCGGGCCACGCGCGTCACCTCGGCGGCGAAGGAGCGCAGCTGCTCCACCATCGTATTGAGGGTCTCTTTCAGATTCAGCAGCTCGCCGCGGACGTCAACGGTGATTTTCTTGGAGAGGTCCCCGTTGGCGATGGCGGTCGCCACCTCGGCGATGTTGCGGACCTGGGCCGTGAGGTTGCCGGCCATGAAGTTCACGCTATCGGTGAGGTCCTTCCAGGTCCCCGCGACGCCCGGCACCTGCGCCTGTCCGCCCAACCTGCCTTCGGTTCCCACTTCGCGTGCCACGCGAGTCACTTCGCCGGCGAAGCCGTTCAGCTGGTCCACCATCGTATTGATGGTGTCCTTGAGCTCGAGGATCTCGCCCTTCACGTCCACCGTGATCTTGCGGGAGAGGTCCCCGCGAGCCACCGCCGTCGTCACCTCGGCAATGTTCCTGACCTGCGCCGTCAGGTTGCTCGCCATGAAGTTGACGTTATCGGTGAGACCCTTCCAGGTTCCCGCGACACCCGGCACCTGGGCCTGGCCACCGAGCTTGCCTTCGGTGCCGACCTCGCGCGCGACGCGGGTCACTTCGCTTGCGAAGGCGTTGAGCTGTACCACCATCGTGTTCAGGGTGTCTTTCAGCTCGAGGATTTCACCGCTCACGTCCACGGTGATCTTCTTGGAGAGGTCGCCGTTGGCGATCGCCGTGGCCACCTCGGCGATATTGCGGACCTGGGCGGTAAGATTGCCGGCCATGAAGTTCACGCTGTCGGTCAGGTCCTTCCAGGTGCCGCCGACCCCGGGAACCACTGCCTGACCTCCCAGACGACCGTCGGTACCGACTTCGCGGGCGACGCGAGTCACCTCGCTGGCGAACCCGTTCAGCTGATCCACCATGGTGTTGAGGGTGTCCTTGAGCTCGAGGATTTCACCCTTCACGTCCACCGTGATCTTCCGGGAGAGGTCTCCTCTCGCGACGGCGGTCGCCACCTCGGCAATGTTGCGGACCTGGCCGGTCAGATTGCTCGCCATCGAGTTGACGCTGTCGGTGAGATCCTTCCAGGTACCGGCGACGCCCCACACCTGGGCCTGGCCACCCAGCTTGCCTTCGGTACCCACCTCGCGCGCCACCCGCGTCACTTCGGCGGCGAAGGCGTTGAGCTGGTCCACCATCGTGTTGATCGTGTTCTTGAGCTCGAGGACCTCGCCCTTCACGTCCACCGTGATCTTGCGTGACAGGTCGCCGCGGGCGACCGCGGTCGTGACCTCGGCGATGTTACGGACCTGGGTCGTGAGGTTGGCCGCCAGCAGGTTCACGTTGTCGGTCAGATCCTTCCAGGTACCGGCGACGCCCGGCACCGCCGCCTGACCACCCAACCGCCCTTCGGTGCCGACTTCGCGCGCGACGCGGGTGACCTCGGAGGCGAACGCGTTCAGCTGGTCGACCATCGTATTGAGCGTTTCCTTGAGCTGCAGGATCTCGCCGCTCACGTTCACCGTGATCTTCTTGGAGAGGTCGCCCCGGGCGATGGCCGTCGCCACCTCGGCGATGTTGCGGACCTGCGCGGTCAGGTTGCTCGCCATGAAGTTCACGTTGTCGGTCAAGTCCTTCCACGTCCCGCCGACTCCGGGAACCTGGGCCTGTCCGCCCAGTTTTCCTTCGGTACCGACTTCGCGCCCTACGCGCGTCACCTCGCTCGCGAGCGCGTTGAGCTGGTCAACCATCGTATTGATGGTGTCCTTGAGCTCCAGGATTTCGCCGCTCACGTTCACGGTGATCTTGCGGGAGAGGTCGCCGCGGGCGACGGCGGTGGTGACCTCGGCGATGTTGCGGACCTGCGCGGTCAGGTTGCCGGCCATCGCATTGACGCTGTCGGTCAGGTCCTTCCAGGTCCCTGCAACTCCGGGGACGACCGCCTGGCCGCCCAGTTTCCCTTCAGTACCTACCTCTCGCGCCACTCGCGTCACTTCGGAGGCGAAGGAACGCAACTGGTCCACCATCGTGTTGATGGCTTCCTTGAGCTGGAGGATTTCGCCCCGGACGTCTACGGTGATCTTGCGGGAGAGGTCGCCGTTGGCGACGGCGATGGTGACTTCGGAGATGTTGCGGACCTGAGCGGTCAAGTTACTCGCCATCGAGTTGACGCTCTCGGTCAGGTCCTTCCAGACCCCGCTCATGCCGGGCACCTGGGCCTGTCCGCCCAGCTTCCCATCCGAGCCCACCTCGCGCGCCACGCGGGTCACTTCCGAGGTGAACACGCCGAGCTGCTGGATCATCGTGTTCACGATCGAGGCGGAACGGAGGAACTCGCCTTCGAGCATGCGACCGTCCACGTCGAGTCGCATGGTCTGGGTCAGATTGCCTTTCGCGACAGCGGCGATCGCGCCGGTGAATTCGGTGGTGGGCCGCAGCAGGTCGTCGATCAGGGTGTTGACCGACGTCTCCATCTCGCCCCAGGCGCCTTTCGAATAGTCGAACCGGGTCCGCTCTCGGGTCCGGCCTTCCTTTCCGACCACCTGGCCGACCCGTTTCAGCTCCTGGTCGATCTTCTGATAACCCTGTACGATCTCGTTGAACGTGTCGGCGATCTTCCCATCGATTCCCGACCAGTCGTTGGGCAACCGGACCGAAAAATCCCCGCTGCGCACACTCTGGAGTGACAGCAGCAGTAGACGCCGGTCCAGCGCGGCCTCGGCGCCTTCCTTGGCGACGGATACCTGTCCGCCGTTCTGACCAGTTCGCTTCATGATGGGGTTCTCCGAAAAGATTGCGGCCGGGAGACGGTCGGGTCATCGACGTCGATCAAGCCGACCGGCCCGGCGAGAGATGTCACGTGATTGTCGAGTTGGGAGACAAACCCGCCGAGCGGGCTTGCGGCAAGCCAGAGGACGAGGCGAAGCGACTACCGATTACGCGACCGGGCGCTTGGTACATGGCACCGTCCTGCGGATGTATAGCTGCACGGGGCGACCAGTCCGTCACGGCGCCCCAGTGGTTCTAATGTATTGCTTCTTCGGGCAGTTGGCGATGCCAGAGGAGGTTGGGAATCCGAGAGCCGCGGGCGTCAAACGAGGCGGCAGGAGAAGCCAGGGCCCCAGGGAGCGAGAGCTCGTCCTTCCAAGCGAAGGCGGGATAATGGCGACGGCGTGGTCGCGCAGCCTGGGTGGGGGCCCCCCCTTTCTAATTTCTCGCAGATTCGGCTAAGACGCGTCACCAAAACGACGCGGCAGTACCCAATCCTCGGCGGATCTGATGCAGCTCGACGCCGGGTAGCGGCGCAGTAAGGCGACAAAAATTGGGGGGCACCCCGGGCGGGGGCCCCCCCTTTCAAATATCTCGGCGCCTGGCCTCGAGGCCTAATCCAAACGACGCGGCCAATCCTTCCGCCGACGCGGAAAAGAGCGGCGAGCATGCCACCGCAATCTGCTCCACATGGCGATGATCGGTCCCGCAACAGCCGCCCATCACGTTCAACCGGGGGAGCCGCTCCAGTAGGCGCGCATGTTCCGCACCCAGCTCGACCGGATTCCCGCTGTCGAGCTCTGGAGACTCGTTCAGCTCGGCGTGGCTCTTGGGCGACGCGTTGGTCCGCAGGCCTCGAATCCGCTCCAGCCACGGCTCACCCGCCGTAAGCACCGCCTCGAAGTGGGTCGGGTGAGCGCAGTTGATCATGTAATAGGCAGGATAGGCCGAAGTCGCCGCGTCTACCGTGGCAATCGCGTCCCCGAGGGACTGACCCGTCACCAGCTTCCCATCCGTTTCCACCGTGAAGGAGATAACGACCGGCATGCCGGCCGATTTCGCGGCGCGGGCGGCCCCGACCGCTTCCTCCACGTAGTTCATCGTGATGGCGGTGACCATGTCGGCCGCGCTCGAGGCGAATGTCCCGATTTGTTCGCCGTGATACGACTCGGCCTCGGCCTCCGTCATCTTGAAGGCGGGGTTATACCCATCCCCCCGCGGCCCCACACAGCCGCTGATGACGACCTTGGTGCGCCCATCCTCGAACTCATCACGAACCCGCTCCAGCAGCCGGATCGCCTTGAGATTGGCGTTGACCAAGGCATCCCGGCTGTAACCGAGCCGTGCGGCCCAGTCAGGATTGGCGCGCCAGGTTGCGGCTTCGAGGATGAGGCCCGTGCCGAACTTCTTCGCCAGTACAGCATAGGTGCGGAAGTACTTGCGGAGCGCCGCCTCGCCCTCGGGACGCTTGAGCAGGTCGAATGCGGCGAAATCGGGCAGCTCCAGCCCTTCGAGGAAAATCAGGGTGGTCTCTATGCCACCGTCGGTAAGGAACAGGTCCCCCTTGAGCTGGGGCAAGGCATTGCGATAACGAGCCATGTGACACCTCGAGCGGTCCAGGGTCGGGTTCAGCCGGTCCAGGCAACATCTCCAGCAATAAGTGATGCGTAGCTTGAGGCGATCCCCGGACAGGTAACGCGGGCAGGTCAGTTTTTCCCGTGTGGAGGCGTCGAATACAAGCTCCGTCGCCTGCTATCCTCGCGATAGGTCGCGAAGAATGCGAAGGGTGATTGCGCCGCTCCCCAAAGCTCCGCGAGCAACATGGGAAGAGGGAGCAATTCACGCCTGGCGAATCGCTTCACGATCCGCCCGAGGAGCCATGCCAGCCAGATGCGAATCGAGTACCAAACGGTGCTATGGCGCGGGATGCTACCGCGGCTGAAGATGGTAAGCAGGTAAACGCCGAAGGCTCGACCGTTGTCGGTGAACTGGCGACGGAGGCCGAGCATGTCCTTCCGATGGTGATGGCGGACGAGGGCCGCCGGCTGATAGCGGATCACGGCGCCAGCCATCAGGGTCCGGTGGAAGATGTCGAGATCGCCTCCCCCGTGTGACGGCGTCCCCACATCGAGCGCCGTGTCGAATCCTCCCAATTCCTGGAGCAGGTCGCGACGGAAAGCCATGTTGGCCCCAACTCCGACATGGTGGGCGCCGATTCGCTGCGAGGCCGAGAGGGAGGCCGGGTCCCACTCCTGGGAGATTGTCCCCTTCCCCATGCCGCCGTAACAGAACTCGAACAACAGTTCGGCCTCGGTATCCATTGCAGCGGGGAGAACCAGGCCGCTCACGGCGCGGACTGCGGGATCCACGAACGCGGCGCCGATAGCCGCGAGCCACTTAGGATCGACCTCGGTATCGTCGTCGGTATAGGCCACGATGCCATGCCGAGCCGCCTTGTAGCCACAGTTTCGGGCCCAGTCCAGTCCCGGACGTTCTTCCCGCACGTAGCGAACACCGGCCTTTTGGGCGAGTTGCCGGGTCGCTTCAGAAATCGAAGCGTTGTCGACCACGATCACCTCGTAGGTCGGGTATTGGAGCTGGGCGAGCGACTGGAGACAGCGCTCGAGGAAACGAGGCCGGTCCCGGGTGCAGACGACCACACTGATTTCCGGCGGGTGGCGTGGGACCGCGCCCTGGCTGTCGAGGAGGACTGCCCGACCGTTCTGGCGGGACAACTTGCGATGCATCGCCGCTTCAATTGCGGCAGCACGTACCGTGTCCTCCGAGACTGGCAGCGTCACCGACCCCAGGGGATCGCCGTGCCGCCGCAGCAGCAGGTAGACGCCGCCGTATCCATGGCACTGGTGGAGATCGGGGATTCCACCGGCGATCTCGAGTTCGGTGACTCGAATCGGCAGCGGGAGTTCGGGATAGGGCGACGGCATCGATCGTTCAGCCCAGTTTGGCGATGAAGGTGGCGAGATCATCGTCCCCGCTCACTTCGATGCGGGGGAGCGCGAGCGCCGACTCCCGGGGACCGGCAGGCCCAGGGCGGCAGGTCAAACCGACCTGAAACCCGCACGCCCCCACCAGGTGCTCCACCACAGGGTCGGTGTCGCCGTGGGGATACGCGAAGGCGTCGATGCCGCGGCCGAGACCCCGTTCGATCACGACTCGAGACCGCATTGCTTCCTTCGCAATCTCGGTCGGGGTGAGACCCGTCATCGGCCGGTGACTGGCGGAGTGAGCCCCGAATTCGACTCCTTGTGACGCCAGTCGGCGGATCTGCTCCCAGCCCATCAGCGGAAGCGGCTCGCCGAAATCGGCGTCCCACCGGGCCGCGTCACCGATCAAGTCCGCCACGAGGAAAACCAGAGGGCTGAAGCCGTAGCGCTGCAGCAGCGGCCAGGCGTTCGCTTCGAAGTCCCGATAGCCGTCGTCGAAGGTGATCGCGATGGGCCGGGCCGGGAGTGAGTGGCGGAACCGGACGGCGCTGAGCCAATTGCCGAGGCTCATGAAGGTGAAACCAGCATCGCGCAGGTAACGAAGCTGAGCCTCGAATGCATCCGGACCCACCCGATAGCGCGCGGTCGCCTCCGGCCCCTCGAGCGAAATGCTGTGGTACATGAGAATCGGGAGCGAAGATGGCTCAGCCGTACGAGAGCTCGCCGCAGGACGACCACCTGCCCGCCGAAACCGGACCGCCACATGCGGCGCCGGCTCCTTATACGTCGCCTTTTCTACCACCTCGGCGACGAGCGAGGACGCGTTCGACGATTGACGCCGCTCGAACAGCTGGATCCTGTACGCCTCGGTCCTGATCTCCTTCTTGAAGCGGAGCTGAGGAATCGCCGCCAGAGTCTCCCCGATCCGCCGGGCCCCATACGGCATGGCCCAATCGAATCCTGGCTGGTCGGGGTCATCAGCCAGCAAATTGGCGTGGGCCAGAACGAGATGGCCGCCGGGGTTGAGGGCGCCGGCGAACTTTTCTCCGACCGCGGTGAGCGCCTCCAGGCTGCCGAGGAAGTAGAGGACTTCGCTGCAGACGATAAGGTCGAGGGCGCCTGGCAGTGCGTCGGTGGTAAGGTCGAGAAGCTGGAACTCGACGTTGGCGGCGTTGGCCGCGGCTTGCGCACGCCGCAGGGCGACCTGGGAGAAATCCGCGGCAATCAGATGCTCTACCCTCGGCGCCAGCAGCCGGGTGAACCGGCCTTCGGCACAGGCGAGCTCGAGCGCGCGCCCGATCTTGCGATCGGGTATGAGTCCCAGCGTCTGCTGGTACTTGGTCTGCTCGTACGGAGTTTCGTAGGCCCAGGGATCTTCCCCTCGGGCGAAGAGGGACTCGAAATGATGGCGATCGTGGGGATGCGATTGATTCGATCCAGGGTCGAGTGGCGCACTCGCCCGGGCCCGTCGATCGCGATTCGGCGCCGGTCGGGAAACGAGCTCCGGCACATAGGCCACCCTCTGCGGCGCACCCTCGCTCGAGGAGCGAACCACCGGTGGAGAGCTCAGTGCTGCGGCAGCGAGCAGCTCGGGAATCACGGCCCGCGGCAGGTCGGCACGCCGGTAGGCCGGCGCATCGGGGTGCGCAGCCCGGTGCCCCGACACACAAAGCGTTTGGTCACCCCCGGCGACCCGACTGACGATGCTGGCCCAGTCGAGAGTCAGCTGGTCGGCGGCCTCCGGCGGAATCACCTCCGCGTACGACGGCCCACCCGGATCCTGGGTCTTAGCCGCTTCACTCAGGCGCTCACGCAGGCTTCCGTCTTTGAAGGGCCGGCCCAGGATTCCCTCGCGTACCGCGACTCGACACAGCTCGAATCCGGTCTCGGTCGTGATCACCGATCTCAGGCGGCTGGGCGTCACTCGGCCGCCATCGCTCGGCACCGAGAGGAGCCCCATCGCCACTCCACCGGCCCGGGGTTCGACCGTCATCGCAGGCCCTGCGGTCTGCAAGAGCGGCAATTCATCGCTCAGCTCGACGACCTTCCAGGTCGGCTCGAGGGGATGTGATCGATCCCCCCCACCGTTTTCGTAGAAATCGCCGGCCGGCAGACCTGGCAAACCCCAGAACTCCTGGAGAAACAGAGTCCAGCCGATATGATCGTGCAGCAGTTCAGGGATCACACCCTTCTCGTCAGGGATCGGGTCGGCGAGCGGTGCACCAGCTCGGCAGACCGCAATCCCCGCGGGAGAGCGGCGAAACTCGAGCTCGCGATACAGTGTCGCGCTGAAGAACCGCCCCAGGATCGGCCAGGCAAACCGCGCCGCCATGGCGTCCGCCAGCACTCGTGCCGACACCACACCATCGCAGACCGGAAGCAGAACCGTCCCGATCCGTTCTCCGTCCGCCGTCACCAGACAATGGACTCTTTCGACGTCCTCGCGAACCTGAACGCTGGCGATCGGCTGGGTAATGTCGACAGCCACGGCGTGTGTTCTACCCCGGGTCAACGGCCGGGGTGCGCGCGACGCATCCAGTGTCAGTCGCTCCAAGGCGAGCAGACTACGTCGCGCGAGCTGCCATGAACCGGATTGGTGCTCCAGGGCCGTGAGGAAGGCGAAGAGATCGCTGGCAACCTGGGGCCAGAGGTCGTCCCACGCGTCGGCAACCTTCCCGACGCCGAGGGGAACGGTGGTGAAGAGATTACCGGCGATATCGGTTGGATTGAGGCCAGGGTCGGAGTCGTCTTTCACAGCCTGCAGCACCGGTCCCCACGGCTCACCCCGGCCGATCAGCATGCCCGCGACCCACGCACCGAAGCGGAGCCGGGCACCGGCCACTCGTTCGATTGGCGCGCCCTTGGAATGCGGTGTGCCCGGCTCCCTCGGATCGCTCCCGTGCCCCCGGGT
>DATBGE010000006.1:0-56634 GCA_036558125.1 Gemmatimonadales bacterium
TGGGAGGGCCGCGTCGATCTCGGCTATGCGAAGGGGAATCTCTATGGCGAGAGCAACGCTGCGGCGATCAGAGACAAGACCACGCACAGCCAACGATTGCGCGCCGCGTTCACCATTGCCCGCCGCATCGTCAGCTTTGAAGGCAGCCGGCTGCAGATCGAAGCCGGCCCGACGTTCGACTATTGGGACACAGAGACGCTCAGTGAGCGCGGCAGCGTAGGTGGCCGGGTGGGATTGAGCCTGCTGATGCCCTTGGGTGGGATGATTCTGGAAAACAACGTCGGCTTCGGGATATCGGGAAATCCCTTCAGCGAAAACGATATTCCCGCCGGAGCCCGGATGAGGACATTTACCACCTTCTCGGTAGGTGCGGGACTCCGGCTTCCACTCTGAGTAGGTCTCCGCTCACCGCCACAACGGCGAAGCGTCTCTCATGTTTGTAGGCGGCATGCCGACATCCGTGGGTTACTCCGCTCCGTAGATTGGGGCCTGTGCGGCGGCGCCCCCAGGTGTCGTCACTTGACTGGGTACCGCGCAGCCTGTTGTTGCTTATTAATGTGGTCGAAGGTGCAGGAGGACGTATGAAACTGATCCAACTCTTGGGGGTCGCCGCCTTGGTCGGCACGCTGTCTTGCGGCAGCAGCAGCGACAGCATGAATTCGACCGGACCCGGCAATCCAGGTCCGCCTGGTCCCACCAACGTGACGATTCAGAATTTCTCGTTCGCGCCGGCGAATGTCAGCATCAAGGTCGGTGGCACGGTCAAGTGGACCAATAAGGGCCCATCACCGCACACGACGACCAGCGATCAGAGCGTCTGGGCCAGCAGCCAGCTCAACCCGCCGGTTGGTGGGGGTGGGGGATACGGCGGAGGGGGAGGCATGCCGGGCGGGGCGTACACGTTGACGTTCCACACGGCAGGCACGTACGGCTATCACTGCTCGATTCACCCGCCGTCGACGTATCCGGGATTCACCGGGACGGTGGTGGTCAACCCGTAGCCCGAGGCCGGCCAGAAAGCCGCGCGAGCTGCGGCTCCCGCTCTAGGCCGGGCGGCCAATGTCGGCTCACACAACCGGGGATCTCGGGAGGGGCAGTCCCACCTCAGGTATGTCCCGCGGCAACGCCTGCGTGCACCTCCTGTCTAACCGGGTCAGGAAACTTGTAATCGCCCTTCAGAATGCGATCGTCAGGCCCGTACATCCGGGAAATGATGCTCATGGGCCCCTCGGGGGCGGGCAACCAGTTGCTTTCCTTTCCCTTTCCCGGCGAATCCTTCTGTACGTAGATCGTGAGACCGCCGTCCGGATCGTTTTGCAGTCCTTCCGTGCGGTCGCCGATCGCGTAGCGGTCGATGGGGTTGTCGACCAGTAAGCGGGTTTTCAGATCGTACATGGTCAGGCTCCAGAAGAACCGGACGGGTGGAAGCTTACCCTTCGGGAACGTGAAGGTGTACGACGATTTCGAGCCGTCGAGCGGCTCACCACCCAGCTCCTTTGTCCACTGCCCGTAGAAGGCTTGCTTCGGAACATTGGGAATGATGCCGCCAACCTCGACGCCAACAGCAAGGTCCAGGTATCTCGTACCGATGAATTCACGCGTGCCGTAAAACTTGCTTGAATCCACCGCAGTCTTGGCACCATCGACAATCTCCTTGTGGCCCTCGGCGATTCCCTTGTTGACGGCCGCGAGAATCTCGGCGGGGAGCTTCCCCGGGTCATAGTCGCCGCTCGGACCGATACCGAGCTTCGCCATCCGCTCGTACATCGGCTTGTCCACCTCGTTCGGAACCACAAACTGCATCAGGAAGTTCGAGAGCCGGAAGAACTCGGCGGTGGTCATGTTGTCTTCGTTCCACACCGGCCATTCAGGCTTGGGCGCGGCAGGGGGCGCCGGTTGCTTGAGGTACGAGCTTAACGGCATGAGCTGATATCCCTGCTGAATCTTCTGCATATTCGGAAGGTCCTTGGTGCCGAATACGGCAGTGCGGGTCAGCGTGCCGAGGATTGTCGTTTCGCCTCTGATGACACGATTGATGCCTTTCGGTACCTCACCTTTCCACGACGTCGGAGCCAACAGAAAGACGCCGCCTTTCTGGCCGTCGGTGGTGGAACCGGGGTAGTCGATGATGTGAGCCCAGAGATCGCCCCAGACGCTGCTATAGAAGCGATCTCCGTCCGCCGGCGGTTGCATCAGGACCCAGGGCTCGCTGCGCAGGTCCACCCACGCCCAACTGTACGGGGTGTCGTTGTTCGGCATCGTGGTCTCTTTGTCCGACGGCTTGGCCAAGCCATCGTGCCTCCATTTGCCGAACCCCCCGAGGCCCTTCTTGTTCTTAGGATCGACGATCTGAGCGTAAATCGTGCGATAGTAGTAGTTCAGTGGAAAACAGAAGATGTATGCGTCCTTGGCAACCTTGTAGGCCTCGTCCGCATTAGCGGTGATTTTCATGGGCGTATCTCCATTGGAACCTTGTGGGCGTTCATGAACAGCGTGTACCCAGCCGACGCTCCGCCGCAGCAGACCAGCACTCCTCAGTCATCCGGCCGCCTCGAAATCCGGCAACTTGAAGCTCTTGTCGTAGATCTGATCCTCCGGCGCGTAGGCGCGAATGATCACCAGGGGTCGCTTGCCCTGGGTGGGAATCCAGTTGCTCTCGAGTCCGCCCGGAGCCTTCGGTCCCACATGGATCGTGGCGCTGCCGTCGGCGTTGAGTTTCATCTTGTCACGGTCAAATGATGAGAGGCCCGCCCGCTCAAGCGGGTTGTAGATGAAGGCGAAAGTGGCCCGGTCGTACACGATGATCGACCAGAATTGCTTGACAGGTACGTCCTTGGGCATCGTGATCTGATAGGTCTTGCCGGCCTCGAACGCCTTTCCCGTCGTGTCGCTCGTCGTCATGAAATAGATCGTCGGCTGACGGTCGACGATCGTGCGTGGGTAGTAGGTGCCCGGGTAGAACTGCGACGCGCGCCCGTCCAGGTCGAGGATCTCGGGGAACTCGTAGTCGATTTCCTTTTTCGCGTCGCCCTGGAGCAGGGAGAAGTACTGGCGATCGGGCCAGTACTTGTTCTCGGCGATCCTGTCGATGAACAGCTTGTCCATGAAAAAGTAGGCATCGACGATCGCCGTCTTCATGGCCTTGAGGGTCTGCTGGTCGGGCTTGAAGGGCTTCCCCTTCTCGATGCCGATGAACTTGAGGTAGTCCATCATCACCTTGTCGCGCGGACGCCCCGGTTCAACCGAGACGATGTCATAGAGGTCCTTGAAGTACCGCTCGTCATAGAAGGGGAGCGTGGGGTAACGCTGGTCGTCGGGAGCGATGATCCGCGTCTTCGGCGAGCTCTTCTCTTCGCTGAGGTAGTACATCTGGAGCGTGCGGGCGTACTCCCGGGCATCGTCCTGGGTGCCTTTCGGTCCGGGCACGGAGCGGAATGCGAAGGCGACGCGATAGTTCGGACTCTGGATCGGCAGGTACCCCTCCGGTACCGGCTTGTCGTAGCCGGGCGGCAGGAGCAGGTACTTGCCGCCCTTGCCTTTGTCCGCACCGGAGGGCCCGACATCACCGATGGTCACCTGCCAGGCGTCGACGATCTGTCCGTAGAGGCTCGCCTTTTCCGTCGCAGCGGGCAGTACGAGCACCACGGGCCCCTTGGACAAGTCGGTGAAGGCCGTGATGTAGGGAGTCTGGTTGTTGGCCGTCAGCGCCTCGAGTCGTGGTGTAGCTGGCCGTGCGTAGGCGATGATGTCGTTGTCCTTTGCCCCCAAGTCGCTGAACGCCGCGGCACGGAAGCGGTAGATCGCGACCGCCGGGATACTCCAGACAACTGCCTCAAATGCGCGCTGATACCTTACCTGATACTCGAGATCTGGAACGGAAGCCTTGGATCCGGTGGCGGGCTGCCCGCCCAACGGTTCGGTCACCTGGCCCATGGGAGGGGGAGGTGCCGGCGGAGCGGTGGGGGTCATGGCGTCTCCTCTTAATGGTTCGGGGTCGGCTTCGACGTTGCCGGACCATCCATTGCCCGGAACCACCGAACCCCTGGTATGTGTTTAGGCTGCCTATTGCGTCGCCATCGCGACCTTCGCCAAGGCAGCCAAGTCCTGAAAGTCGGCGTCGCTCACGTCGACCAGAACCCGCTTGATGGTGCCCGTGAACGGGAAGGGAGATTCGTACATCTCCGAGACCGGCGACACCATGTCGCAGCCGATGTCGAACGTCTCGTTGACCGTGAACCGATACGGCACCTGCCTCTCAAAGCGGCCCTTCCCGATCACCTTCTCACCCAACCGAAGGGTGACCGTGCCGCCGGTGCCGAACTTGCCTTCCTTGTCCACCTTGATCTCGGCCGATAGCACCCGGTGCCCCGGCGGGATCGTCTCCGTCGAGGAGACCAGGTACCGCCCCTCCTCGAACCAGTTGTGCTCCCAATGCAGTTTCCCGCCCTTCATGAACAGCGTATATCCCGCCGACATCCCGCCGCAGCAGACCAGCACCCCTTCGGCCCCCTCTTTCGGGATGTCGACCTCTGCCGCGATGGTGTGGTCGATGTTCTTCGTGTTGGGCGAGGATGGCTCGGGAATACGGGTGGTCCCCGGGAGATAGACGAAGCGCTTCTTGCCGCGGATGTAACTCGGCTTGAGGTTGGCGTCGGCCCGTTCGGCGAAACGGTCGTCGAGCGGGAGCACGTTGTACTTGGCTGCCTCAGCCATGAACAGGTCCTGCAGCTCCCGCAGCTTGCCGGGCTGCTTCCTGGCGAGATCGTTCGCCTGGCTGAAGTCCTTCTCGATGTTGTACAGCTCCCACTTGTCGGTATCGAAGGAGGCGGAGCCCGAGGTCTGCCAGGGCAGCTTGCCGTGGCGGCAGCCGGCCACCCAGCCGTCGTGATAGAGCGCCCGATTGCCGAACATCTCGAAGTACTGGATCGTCCGGCGCCCCTCGGCGTTTGCGTCCTTCCAGGTATAGACCATGCTGACGCCTTCGATGGGCTTCTGCGGTACCCCGTTGATTACCCGCGGCTCGGGCACCCCAGCCACCTCGAGAAGCGTCGGCGCGATGTCGATCGCGTGGTGGAACTGCGAGCGCAGCCCGCCCTTGTCCTTGATGCCGTTCGGCCAGTTCATGACGACCGGGTTGCGCGTGCCGCCGAAGTGGGACGCCACCTGCTTCATCCATTGGAAGGGCGACGAGCCGGCCCAGCACCATGGGACCGGATAGTGGTTCTCGAATTTCGGCCCGCCGATGTCGTCGATGTGCTGCAGCATGTGCTCCACGTCGTCCGGAAATCCCTGCTGGGTCTTCATGTTGTTGAGGGTCCCAGTGAGCGAGCCTTCGGCGCTCGGGCCGTTGTCGCCGACGACGTAAATGATCAGCGTGTTGTCGCGGATCTTCATCGTATTCAGGGCGTCGACCAGTCTGGCCACCTGGGCGTCGATGTGCTCGAGGAAGCCGGCGAACACCTCCTGCATCCTCGCGAAGAGCCGCCTTTCATCGGCCGAACACGACGCCCACGAGGGCATGCTGTCCGGCCGGGGGGTCAGCTTGGTGTCCTTCGGGATGACGCCGAGTTTCTTCTGTCTCTCGAAGGTGATCTGGCGCTGTTTGTCCCAGCCGTGGTCGAACTTGCCCTTGTACTTGTCGGCCCACTCCTTGTGGATGTGGTGGGGCGCGTGCGCGGCACCGGGCGCGAAATAGATGAAGAAGGGCTTGTCCGGGGCGGTGGCCTTCTGCTGCCCGATCCAGGCAATGGCCTTGTCGGTCATGGCCTCGGAGAGGTGCCACTTGGGATTGTCGTGCGGCTTCTCGATGGGCGTCGTATTCTCGTAGAGTGGCGGGTTCCACTGGTTGGTCTCGCCGCCCTGAAAACCCCACCAGTACTCGAAGCCCAGACCCGTCGGCCAGCGGTCGAAGGGCCCCGCGGCGCTGATCTCGTAGTCCGGCGTGTTATGCCACTTGCCGAAGGCGGCCGTCGAATAGCCGTTCTGCTTGAGGGTCTCGGCGACGCAGGCTGTTTCCTTGGGCATCTTGCCGTCGTATCCGGGGAAGCCGGTGGCCAGCTCCATGATGATGCCAGTATGGACGGAGTGGTGGTTGCGCCCGGTGAGCAGTGCCGCACGCGTCGGCGAGCAGAGTGCCGTCGTGTGGAAGCGATTGTAGCGCAGTCCGCCATCGGCGAGCTGCTGGAGCGTGGGGGTGTTGACCGGGCCGCCGAAGGTGCTGGTGTGGCCAAAGCCGACGTCGTCGAGCTGGATTAGCAGGATGTTGGGCGCACCCTCGGGCGCCGACGCCAGGTCCGGGACTTCGGCCTCGGAATCGGTGTAGTACGTTCCGATTCGTCCCTGAAACCGCGGTTCGGGCAGCGGCAGAATGTCGGAGCGTACCGGCGCTGCACCGTTTCCTCCGTTTTTTGCGCGCGGACTGATCTTGGTACCGTTTGCTCTGGACTTGCTCATCGCCGTGCCCTCCGAACAATCTCATCGACGCTAAAGTCGACGGAGGTTGGTATGGGATAATCCTGAAGCGCCTGAGAACAGGTCGGCCTTTGGTCTGGTCAAGGGGACAATCTGGCCGGCCGCCTACGATAGGGCGGAGGGGCGACGCTTAGTAGTGGACTTTGGTCCAACGGACGGTGCTCCAACCGCTCCGTGCGTTTTCTCGAAGACCCGGGTTTTTGGCGGGAGCAGCGGCGGAGGGATTGCTACCAGCATGACTCGGGCGGCCACAGCCGCCCCACATGATTCGCCGTCGGGGTGGAGTCGGCGGCCGAGCAGTCATGGTTTCTTCAGGGCGAGCGAAACATAGCCACGGTCCTGAACCCCGACTGCGGCTTGCCCTCCGAGTCAGGCGGCCACAGCCGTCCCACAGGACTCACAGAACCGGCCGTCGGGATTCAGCGCGGCGCCACAGGCGACACAGCGGCCGCCGCCGGCCAACCGGTCTCCGCAGTTCGAGCAAAAAATCGCGTCAGCCTCGGGTCGTGGCCCGCATCGCGGACAGGACGTGGGTCCCCCTCGAAGCGCTCGCACCCGCGCCTCCACCATCGCTTCGATCTTATCCGGAGCCGCCTCAGCGGCCTGAGCGTTCTCCTCGGCACGGAGCAACGCCAGGGCTTCCTCCGAGTACTTCGCCTTCAATGCACTGTAGTCCTCGTCCGAGAGCTTACCGGTCGCGCGGTCAAACTCGATTTCCCGGAGGGCGGCGAGCGCAATGCCCTTGGGGGTTTCTTCCAGATCCTCTGGTTCGATCGCGGGTTGCGCCCGTCGGGCAGCGTTGCGGAGGAGCGGGTCGAGCACGACCGCGAGAACCGCGAGCCCGACCAGAATCGCTGCGATGACTTCGAGGGTCATTCCCGCTCCAGGTCGGCCAGCTCACGGTTGAGCCGGGCCACTTCCTCCGGGGTGGCATCGGGCATCGAGCTGGCCGGCACGGTCACTCGCTCGGCGGCAACGACACGCATGCGGCGCCGCAATAGAACCGTGAGCAGCGCGCCGCCCATCAGCAGCAGAGTCCCCGGAACCAGATAGCCGGCCAGGTTGAAGCCTTCCGGCTTGGGAGCCATCAGGACCTGCTCCCCATACTGCGCCACGAACGCGGCGACAATCTGGTCCGCGTTCTTCCCTTGATCCTCGAGCGCCAGCACCTCGCGGTGCATCCGGGGAGACGTGCTACAGGTGAAGTCCGTAGTCCGGCAGGTGTAGACATCGAGGTTGCAGCCGCAGGTGCAGCGGATCCGATGCTCGACCGCCTGGATGAACGGCTCGTTGTCCCGCTCGGTGGCTGGCGTTTTTGGGGGACCTGCCGCAGCGGGATCACGAAGGGACCCGACATCTCCCTGCCCCGCCTGCGGCTGCTGCTGAGATCGGACCGAGCGTCCTGGATTCCCCAGGCCACCAATTGCTACCGACAGACCCGCGAGAAAGCCCCGCCTCGAAACCACGCTCATGGGGTAGCTGCAGTCTTGAGCTGCACCTCGTAACCCGCCTGCGCCCGCCGCGGCGTGCCGCGGGCGGTGGGCCCACCCGGCCACATCGTGATCAACCCGCCCGCGACGAGCACCATGCCGCCCAACCAGACCCAGAGTACCAGGGGATTGATGGTGAAGCGGTAGACGGCTTGCTCGGTCCCCTGCACCGCGCCGGCGAACACGATGTACAGATCTTCCTGGAGATTGCTTCGGATGGCGACTTCGGTTGACGGTTCGAACGTGGGCCGGCCGAAGCTGTCCACGTGCTGGCGCTTCTCCGAACTCATGATGCCCAGGGTCTTGCCGTCCTTCTTGACCTCGACCGACGCCGCGGTGACCACCCGGTTGAGCGATTCGTATTGGGAGACGCCCACGTGGGTGAACTGATACTGGTGGCCGAACGGGCTCGTCATCGTGATCGAGTCGCCCGGCTTGAGCGTGGCTTCCATGTCTCGCTTGAACGCCATGCCCGTAAAGGCGACGAAGTAAATGAGGATGCCGGCGTGCACCAGGTAGCCGCCGTAGCGCCGCCGGTTCCTGGCCACCAGGTGGGCGAGCGCGCGCGGGTAGCTCTCGTTGTACATCCGGTGACGAGCCCGGGTCCCGCGGGCAAACTCCTGGACCAGCGTTCCGGCAACGAAGCCCCCCAGCGCCAGCGCCATGATGGAGTAGAGGTGGCGCATGCCGGACGCGAGCGTGAGTCCCAACACGACGGCACCGGTGACCACGGGCCAGGTGAACTGCCGCTGGAGATTCGCGGTCGAGGCCTTCCGCCAGGCGATGAGCGGCCCGATTCCCGTCAGGGCGAGCAGCAACAGCCCCATTGGGACGTTGACTTTGTTAAAGAAGGGCGGGCCCACCGTGATCTTGGTGCCCCGCACCGCTTCCGAGAGGATGGGGAACAGCGTCCCCCACAACACCGAGAATGCGACTCCGACGAAGAGCAGGTTGTTGAACAGGAACGCCGCTTCCCGGCTCACCATCGATTCCAGATTCACTTCAGCTTCAAGCCGGTCCCATCTCGTATAGAGCAAGGTGAACGAGAGTACCGCGGCCGCGACCAGGAACGCGAGGAAGAAGTAGCCCACGTTCGACTGGGTGAAGCTGTGCACGCTCGCGATCACCCCGGATCTCGTGATGAAGGTCCCGAAGATACTGAGCAGGAAGGACCCGACGATCAGCATCATATTCCAGCGCTTCAGCATACCCCGCTTTTCCTGGATCATCACCGAGTGCAGGAATGCCGACATCGTGAGCCAGGGGAGGAGACTCGCGTTCTCCACCGGATCCCATGCCCAGTAGCCGCCCCAGCCCAGCTCGACGTAAGCCCACCACATGCCGAGGGTGATGCCGATCGAGAGGAAGAGCCAGCTCATCAGGGTCCACTTACGGATCGCGTGGATCCAGCCGGTATCGAGCCGATTGGACAGCAGCGCCGCGATGGCAAAGGCGAAGGGAATGGCGATGCTGATGTAGCCCAGATAGAGCATCGGCGGATGAATGACCATGCCGATGTTCTGGAGCTGCGGATTGAGCCCTCTCCCGTCGGCCGGCGTGAAGGCCAGGCGCTCGAACGGATTGGCGGCGAAGACCATCACTGTGACGAAGAAGGTCACGACCGTGAGTGTAGTGGCTGCCACGTAGGGCATCAGGGCCCGGTAACGCGCCGAGGTGAGCCACTGCGCCAAGCTGGAGAAGAGCGAGAGCACGACCGCCCAGAACAGGAGCGAGCCCTTCTGGCCCGCCCACAACGCCGAGACGATGAAGTACGTCGGCAGGTTACGGGAGGTGTAGCCCGCCACGTATTCGATATTGAAGTCGTGGCTGATCAACCCCTGCCAGAGGCAAATCGTCGCCACGACCATGAGACCGAACACCGCGTACACCGAGCGGATTACCGCCTCGGCCAGCGCCGGTCGTCCCTGCCACCGGCCCGAAAATCCGACTACCGCTCCCCACGTTCCAACCAGGAGCGCGATCCAGAGACAGAATTGGCCGAGCAACGTCATGCGGGTGACCTCGCCGCTTCCGCGGCCTTCTTGAAATCGGTGATCGACCGGGCGTGATCGGTGTACTCCGTGCGGCCGGCCTTCATCTCCGCCTCGTAGTGACTGAGAAACCCGGAGTACGCCTTGTTCAGTCCTGCGTCATCCTTTCGGAAGCGAGCCACGGTGCCAAGCACGATGTAGCCGAACAGATGGCCCGGATTGTTGGCGAGTATGGTATCGCCCAGGGCGGTGGCGCCGCCGATGTCCCCGGTATGGAGCTTGATCAGCGCGGCGTGGTAGCGCGCGTCGGCGTCAATCGAGTCGAGCATCGAGTACGCGGACAACGCCATGGGCGTGAAATTGGTCACTGTCGCCTCGTCCCCGCTTTCCGCCGCTGACATGATCCGGTTGTAAAGCCGGTCGAACCGCTCGCGGGGAGACATGTTGCTGATGTCCGGCGGGGCACCAGCACCGCCTGCGCTACCTGCGAAGGGGGCGGTGGCGGCTTCGACCGGGACCGGAGCCGGCGAACCCCGGGTAAGGAAGAACAGCGGGATCACGATGACCGCGGCTCCCAAAGCTCCGGTGAGGACCCAGCGGATCCGCTCGGCGGTCCGGTTGGTTCCTGCTCCAACTGCGCGACCGCAGGTGGAACAGAACTGGGTGCCGGCTGCCAGCGGAGCACCACAGCCCGCGCAGGTCCGAGCCTGGAGACTCGCTCCGCAGTTTCCACAGAACTTTCCCGAGGCAGGGACGCCACAGGCGGGACAGACTTTGGGAACAGCCCCGGTCATTGGATAACGTGATCTCGAGAGAAAGGATGGGCCGGGTCGAAAAAGGGAATCTAGCAGATTCTCGGCAATTGGTCGCCGGGCAACATGTCCACGATGCGGGTGCCACCCATGCTCGTATGGAGTACGACGAAGCCCCGATGGTCGTCCACCACCCGGCCGATGACCGCGGCCTCGGCGCCAAGCGGGTCCGCCCTCAGACACTTGAGAGCAGCCGTCGCGCAGGTCTCGGGAACCATCGCCACCAGAATCCCTTCATTGGCCACATAGAGCGGATCGAGACCGAGCATCTCACAGCCGGCCTGCACCGCCGCCGGGATCGGCAGGCTCGATTCCTCCAGCTCAATCCCCACACCGGCGGCCTGGGCAATCTCGTTCAGCGCACTGGCGACGCCCCCGCGGGTGGGATCCCGCAAGACGTGAATGGCCGGGCCGAGCTGGTTGAGGAGCGGGGCCACCACCGGCCACAGCGAGGCGCTATCGCTCTCGATTCCCGTCTCAAACCCGGTGCTTTCCCGGGTCGCCATGATGGCCATGCCATGGCGGCCGATCGGACCGCTCACCAATATGGCGTCCCCCACCCGGGCCCCGCGGGGCCCCGGCCTCGCCCCGACGTGTAGAACCCCCACGCCAGTCGTATTGATGTAGAGCCCATCGGCCTTGCCGCGCTCGACGACCTTGGTGTCGCCGGCCACGATCGGGACGTCGGCCCGGCGAGCCGCTGCGGCCATCGCCGCCACAATTCGATCCAACTGGTCGAATGGCAGCCCTTCCTCGAGGACGAACCCCGCCGTGAGACAAAACGGCCTGGCACCCATCATGGCCAGGTCATTCAGAGTCCCGTGGACCGCCAGCGATCCAATGTTTCCGCCCGGGAACTCGAGCGGGCTTACCACGAAGCTATCGGTGGAGATGGCCAATTCGGTTGCCGGAACCCGAAATACCGCCGCGTCACCCAATACCGCGAGCGCAGGATTATCGAAGTGTGGCAGAATCCGCTCCCGAAACAAGGTGGCGCTCATCTTCCCACCCGAGCCGTGGCCTAACTGGATCCGGTCGGTCGAGGCAAACGGAACCGGGCAGGTCAACCCATCGATCAGCGAAGTAGTGGCCACCTGTCAAACCTCGGCGTGCTGGCGTTGGCGCATCCGCCCGTAGTTGAAATACGCGGCGCAGGCGCCTTCGGACGAAACCATGGGGGCGCCGAGCGGGTGCTCCGGTGTGCACCGATTGCCGAACATGGGACACTCAAGCGGCTTGAGGAGCCCGCGAAGCACCTCGCCTGCCCGACACTCGGTCGGCTCCGATGCCCTGATCCCGCTGAGGCCAAAACGGCGCTCAGCATCGAAGGCCACGAACTCTTCGCGCAGGGCCAATCCACTCATCGGGATGGTGCCGATGCCCCGCCACTGGCGATCCACCAGGTGAAAGACCCGCTCCACGAGGCTTCGCGCCGGCACAGTTCCCTCCCGTCGCACCGAGCGCACGTACTGGTTCTCCACCTCGTACCGTCCGGCCTCCAGCTGGCGCACCGCCAGGTAGATCCCCTCAAGGATGTCGAGCGGCTCGAATCCGGTCACGATGATCGGCACCCGGTAACGCGCCGCGATCGGCTCGTATTCAGTCCACCCCATGACCGTGCAGACATGTCCCGCCGCGAGGAAGCCCTGGACCCGATTGTCCGGCGCGTCGAGGATGGCCGTCATCGCGGGTGGTACCGTCACGTGCGAGACCAGCATGCTGAAATTCCGGAGTCCGAGCTGTGCAGCGCGCCAGACAGCCATGGCGTTGGCCGGGGCGGTCGTCTCAAAGCCGACCGCGAAAAAGACCACTTCACGATCGGGGTTCTTCCGGGCCAGGGCCACCGCGTCGAGTGGCGAATACACCACCCGGACCTGACCACCGCGGGCCCGGACCTGGAGAAGATCGCACGCACTGCCCGGGACCCGAAGCATGTCTCCGAAGGAGGTGAAGATGACCTCGGGCTTCGCAGCAAGCGCCAAAGCCCGGTCAATCTGTTCGAGTGGGGTGACGCAGACCGGGCAGCCGGGGCCATGGATCATTTCTATTGCTTCACCCAGCAGCTCATCGAGGCCCTGCTTGACGATGGTGTGGGTCTGGCCGCCGCAGACCTCCATCAATGTCCAGCGACGACTGGCCGTCTGCCTGATCCGTCCGATCAGCGCCCTGGCCAGGGTGGGGTCGCGGTATTCGCTGAGGTACTTCACGTCTGACCTCCAGACATCGCATCCAGGCTCCGGTCCGCCACTTCGCGCATCCAGTCGAGCTCCTCGAGCTGACTCATCTGGCGTAGCGCCTCGAAGGTCCGGCGCGCCTCGTCCTCATCCACCTTGGTGATCGCGAAACCCACGTGCACCAGGGCGTAGTCGCCTGGCTCGACCTGATCCTCGACGTAGGCCAAACAGACCTCCCGGCGGACCCCGCCGAAGTCGACCAGACCCATCGCCAGCCCCTCGTCGTGGTGGATCTCGACGATGCGGCCAGGAATTCCGAGACACATTGGTCAGTTCTCCACTCAGACAGTTTCGCGTGCCAACCGGGCCGCCGCGACCGCGGCCTGGCCGTAACTCACCGCACCGTCATTGGGACTGAGGACCCGGGGCGTGAGCACCCGAAGTCCGGTCGCCTCAAGCCGGTGCCGGAGCGAGGCGAAGAGACGCGCATTCTGGAAGGTGCCCCCACCGAGAGCGACGGTGTCGACTCCCGCTCGTTCGGCGCACCGGCGGACCCAGTGTGTCGTCATCCAGGCGATGCTGGCATGAAAATCGGCCGCCAAGTCGGCGACATCTTCACCGCGCAGCTTGCTCAACCCGAGACGCACGAGGAGCGGGACCGGGTCGAGGATGAGTGATCCGTCGGGTCCTTCCTCCAGCCCGCAGCGGTACTCCGAGGCGATCCGTTTCCCGGCAAGCGCTTCAAGCTCCATCGCCGCCTGTCCTTCGTAGTCCGCCACTCGTCGCACCCCAAGAATTGCCGCCGCTGCGTCGAACAGGCGGCCCATCGAAGACCCCTGAGGCGTATTGACGCCCGCCCCGATTTGCCAATCAGTGGCTGCTCGCTCACGGGGGTCCAATCCTTCGAAGGCGCACTGGAAGGCCTGCGCCAGGTGAGGCTCCAGCGCAGCATAGCCGGCCGCAACACGCCACGGTGCACGCGCCGCCCGGTCGCCGCCGGGCAGGGGGACGTAGCGGAGATGGCCCATGCGACGGTAGCCAAGCAAGTCCGCCAGAAGCAGCTCACCACCCCACACTGCCCCATCGTCACCGTAGCCCGTCCCGTCGAAGGCTACGCCAAGCACCGGGCCCTCTTCTCCGTTTTCGGCGAGGACCGCAGCGATGTGGGCATGATGGTGCTGGACCGGTATGACGCGGGGAAGGCCCAGCTCTTCGGCAATTCGAGTAGAGAGATATCCCGGATGGAGATCCCGGGCGACCGCGCGTGGAACGATCTGGAAGAGCCGCGACAGGTGATCCAGGGAACGGCGGAACTGCTCCAGCGTCTCGAGACCCTCGAGATCGCCGATGTGGGGACTCACGAATGCCTGCCCACCGTGCGCCAGGGTAAAGGTGTTTTTCAGATGTGGTCCCACCGCGAGGAGCGGCACCGGACTGGGCACCGGCAGCGGGATCGGAAGCGGCGCGTACCCGCGAGCCCGACGGAGAAAGACCGGCAGTCCCTCGCTCACCCGAAGCACCGAATCGTCACACCGGAAGGCGATTTCCCGATCGTGGAGCAGGAACCCGTCGACGATGCTTCCCAACCGGTCGCGCGCTTCGGCGTTGGCGGCCGCGATCGGCTCCTCGCTGCGGTTCCCACTGGTCATCACCAGGGGCCGGCGCACCTGGTCGAGCAACAGGACATGGAGCGGAGTCGAGGGCAGCATGACCCCGATGGTGTCGAGACCTGGGGCCACGTTCGGGGCCAGAGCGCTGGGAGATCGGGCGCGGAGCAGAACCACGGGCCGTTCCCGGGAGAGAAGGAGACGCGCCTCGTCGGCATCGACCTCGGCCAGAACGCGCGCTTCCTCGAGCGACGATACCATCACCGCGAAGGGTTTCGCGGGACGTGCCTTACGGCGGCGCAGCTCGGCCACGGTAACCTCGCTGGTCGCGTCTGCCGTGAGATGAAATCCCCCCATGCCGCGCAGCCCGAGGATCCGACCCTCCAGCAGCATCGCTGAGGCCCACTCGAGCGCAGGCCCTGACCCAGCGACGACGCGAGCCGCCTGGCCCGGGCGCTCCGTCCACACCGAAGGTCCGCATACGGGACAACTATTGCTCTCGGAGTGGTGTCGCCGATCGCGAGGAGTTCGATATTCCGCGAGGCACGCAGGGCACTGGGGGAATGCCCGCATGGTGGTGCGTTCCCGATCGTAAGGCATCGCCTCGATGACCGTGAAGCGGGGTCCGCAGTCGGTACATGTGATGAACGGGTAGTCGTGGCGCCGGTTGGAAGGAGCGCGGAGCTCTGACTCACAGATGGCACACAACGCCACATCGGGCGGAACCGGCTGGCGGCGTCCACCCTCCGGTGCCTCCTCGCTCCGGAGAATTGCAAACCCCTCCCGTCCGCGCGGCTGTGCCGGGACGGCGGACACCCGGTCGATGCGGGAGAGCGGCGGTGCCATCCCGCTCAACTCGAGGACGAACGCATCCAGCTCAGTGGGCAGACCCTCGACTTCGATGTGCACCTCACCGGCGCCATTCCGGACCCAGCCGGCGAGCGCATGGCGCTCGGCCAGCCGGTGCACGAAGGGGCGGAAGCCCACTCCCTGCACGACGCCCGACACTCTGACCACGAGCGCCGAACGCGGCTCCGCGCGGTCGGTCAGACCGGAGCGGTTTGCCGGATCCTGCTCCGCAGGAAATCGAACCATGTCGTCAGGCCCTCGCCGTGGAGCGCCGAGGTGAAGAAGAAGGTGAGATCCGGGTTGACGCTGCGAGCCGCGGCCACCGCCGAATCAAGGTCGAACGGCACATGTGGCAGCAGGTCCATCTTGTTGAGCACCGCGTAGCGGGCCTCGCGGAACATCTTGGGATACTTGAGCGGCTTATCCTCGCCTTCGGTGACCGAGAAGAGGACGATCTTGGCCTCTTCCCCCAGGTCCCAGCTTGCAGGACAAACCAGGTTGCCGACGTTCTCCACGAAGAGCAGTCGAGTTCGTTGGAGATCGATGGCGTCAAGCGCGGTGAGCACCTGCCTGGCGTCCAGATGGCAGGCGCCACCGGTCACGACGGCCTGGACCAATCGGGTCGTGCGGCGGGCCAAGCGGTCGGCGTCGTTCTGGGTCTGGACATCGCCGGTTACCACCGCAATGCCGAGCTCGTCTCCCAGCGCATCGAGAGTGCGTTCAAGCAGAGTCGTTTTCCCCGACCCGGGGGATGAAACCAGGTTGAACGCGACGACACCAGCATCGCGCAGACGCTGGCGCACCACCGCGGCCAGCTCGTCGTTCAGAGCCATCACCTTCTCGCGGACCTCAATCGTCCGAACGGCCATCGTCAACCTCCAGGTAGTCCAGCCGCAGCACGTCACCACTCACTCTGGTGAGCACCGGCCGCGCTCCTCCAAATGGTGGTTGAGCCAGCACGGCCTCGAGGCAGAACTCCAGGCTCGATGGTTCAACTCCCGCGTCGTCCCCGACCTCGATCCCAACCTTGAGGAGCCGGCCCGGGTGGCGACGCAGCTCCGCTTCGACCAGGCGTCCGACATCGAGAGCGAGGCTCATCTCATGCATCGACGGTCACTGTGCGGCTACGGGCCGGGCAGCCCCACCGGGCCAGCCGGTCCACCACGGTCCGGATCACTTCGTCCAGATTCCCCTCGACGGTCGGACTGAGGGCGAGGGATAGTTCGACCCGTTCCGGCTCCGCGCCGATCGCGACGGTGTATTGCGGGAGTCGGCCGCGTAATTCCGCCAGCGCCAGCACTTCCCGCAGATCGATCTGGTGAGGCGAGAGCTTATGCGACAGGTAGCGCGGCAACTCGTCGCGCTGGAGCTCTGTCACGGTGCCGGGTGGAGCGCCGGTCCGAATGGCATCCAGCAACACCAGCCGGTCCGCGTCCTCGATCATGGGAAGCAGCTGCATTCCCCAGGTCCCCCCGTCCACCAGCTCGACTCCTTCGAACTCCCATTCAGCCCGGAGCCGATTCAGAATGGCGAGGCCGATTCCGTCATCGCCCATCAACGGATTCCCCAGCCCAAGGACCAGGGTCGAGACGGAATCAGGTTTCTTTGTCATCTTCGAACTTCTCCTCCGCCTTCACGAAGCGTCCTCCACTGATCACGGAGGAAATCACCCCGGTGCGTTCGAGATGATCGGCCCGGATAGCCAGGTATACGTGGAGCGGGATGAAGGTCAGGAAGAGCCAGGTGGTCACGTGGTGGACGAACCGTACGACCGGCATACCTCCCATGACGATCCCGACCCAGTTGAACACCTTGTAAAAGAACCCGTTGGGGTCGGACTGGCCGTACATGGCGAACCCGGTAACGACCATCACCAGGGTCATCAGGTACACGCCGGTATAGCTGAGCTGCTGCAACGGGTTGTGACCGAGATAGTGCGGCGCCTTCTCCGGCTGGATCATCAGGTAGTACTTGACCTGTTTCCACATGTTGCCCCAGTCGCGCGGGCGGAGCGGGAATAGCGCCGACAACCGCTCGAACTTGTTACCGGCGAACAGCCAGTACACCCGCACGATCCCGGTGGCCACCAGAGTGGCCGCGGCCGCGAAGTGGGCGAAGCGCATCCAGCCCATGATGAACGGATCGCGGCTCTCCCGACCGGCCACGAAATAGGGGCCACCGATGTAAAGACCGGTGACCACCAGCGTCAGGATGGAGAATACGGCGATCCAGTGCATCGCCCGGAGCGGCCAGCCCCACAGGTAGACCCAGTGGTAACTGCCGCTCGGTGGTGGAACGTCATGTCCCAGGGTGAACCCCGGGCGACGGTGGCCGGCGGCCGGAGCCGAGTGCGTCCTGCTCACCGGACCTGCACCTGGGTTACCAGGTCTCCTGAGGCGTCAAGCACGTGGACCCCGCATGCCATGCAGGGATCAAACGAATGGATCGTCCGCAGGATCTCCAGTGGCTGATCCGGATGAACCAGCGGGTGATTGTCCACCAGCGACGCCTCGTAGGGCCCCATCTGGCCCTTACCGTCACGGGGTGAACAGTTCCAGGTGCTGGGCACCACGCATTGATACTTGGCAATCTTGCCATCCTTGATTCTCACCCAGTGTCCCAGCGCACCGCGTGGCGCGTCCAGCCATCCAAAGCCCTTGGCTTCCGTGGGCCAGGTGGAGGGCTCCCAGTGATCCCGGGTGAACGTCTGGGTATCGCCATTCTTGATCCGGTCAACCAGCTGGGTGTACCACCGCTCCATCTGCCGGGCCAGCAACACGGTCTCCATGCCGCGCGCGGCGGTGCGTCCCAGGGTCGAGAACAGCGCAGCCGGCCCGACTTGAAGCGTGTCGAGGACCTGCTTGACCAGTTCGCGAATCTCCTGATGGCCCGAGGCGTATCCCACCAGAGCCCGCGCCAGGGGCCCCACCTGCATCGGCTGGCCGTCGTAGCGCGGTGCCTTCATCCAGGTGTATTTCGGTAATCCCTGGAGGTATTCCCAAGGCGTCGGTGGACCGGTGTACTTGGCCTTGGTCTCTCCCTCGTATGGGTGAAGGCCTTGTTCGTCACCCCCGGGGTACTCGTACCAGGAGCTGTTGATGAATTCCTGGACCCGCTCGGGCTCGAAGGGGTGAACCCGGGTGAGATCCTTGTCGAGGATGATGCCCCGGGGGAAATACAGCTTGTCCAGGTCCTCGATGCCCCCCTCGGGGAATTCGCCGTAGCTCAGGAAGTTCGGTACCCCACCGCCGATCGCGCCCCATTCCTTATAAAAGCCGGCAATGGCCACCAGGTCGGGCCAGTAGACCTGATCAACGAAGCGGCGGGCCCGGGTGATCATGTCCCGGATGTCAGTCAGGCGTTCCGCGTTGATCGTCGCCGTGTCATTGAGGTTGATCGCCGAGGCCATCCCCCCGACCAGGAAGTTGGGATGGGGGTTCTTGCCGCCGAAAATGGTGTGCAGCCGAATGACGTCGCGCTGCCAGTCCAGTGCCTCGAGATAGTGGGCGACCGCGAGCAGGTTCACTTCCGGTGGCAGCTTGTAGGCCGGATGACCCCAGTAGCCGTTGGCGAAGATCCCCAACTGGCCACCGGCGACAAACTTCTTGAGCCGGCTCTGGACCTCCGCGAAATAGGTCGCGGAGTTGTTGGGCCAGGGAGATACTGACTTCGCGATCCGGGCGGTTCCTTCCGGGTCGGCCTTGAGCGCGCTCACCACGTCCACCCAATCCAGCGCGTGCAGGTGATAGAAGTGGATCACGTGATCCTGGATGAACTGCATCCCGTGGACCAGGTTGCGGATCAGATTGGCGTTCGGCGGGATCCGGATTCCCAGTGCATCCTCGACCGCGCGGCAGGAGGCGACCGCATGCACCACGGTGCAGACGCCGCAAATGCGCTGGGTGAAGGCCCAGGCATCTCGAGGATCGCGGCCCTCCATGACCAGCTCGATGCCTCGGAACTGGGTCGAGGAGGCCCATGAGTTGGAGATCCGTCCGTTTTCCGCCTGCACCTCGATGCGCAGGTGTCCTTCGATCCGGGTGATGGGATCCACGACAACCTTAGTCACGGCCATGGCTGGATCCTCCGGTCAGGTGTTGGAGGGAGGAAGCCCGCCGTCCGCCGGAGGCTCTACCACCGGCAGCTGGCGTTTGCGTTCCCGCATCTGATGAATGCCGGTCGCCGCGGCATGAGCCACAACGCCGGCCGTGGCGCCCAGGGCGAGGGCGGCTCCCAGCAAATCCACCCGTTGTTCGACTCCGAAGCCACCCACGTCCGGTAGCCGCTCGTAGAACGGGCTCATCGTGTCCCAGAAATGGGGCTCGGTGCACCCGATGCACGGATGGCCGGCGCCGATCGGCCAGCTGGTGCGAGTGTTCCACTGGAAAATCGGGCACGGGGAGAACGTCGCCGGACCTTTGCACCCCACCTTGTAGAGACACCATCCTTTGCGGGCCGCCTCGTCATCAAACACTTCGACAAACTGCCCGGCATCGAAGTTGGCCCGGCGCGGGCATTGATCGTGGATGCGTGCCCCATATGCGAACAACGGCCGGCCTTCCGGATCCAAGTCCGGCAGCCGGTTGAAGGTGAGAAAGTGCACGACGGTGGCGGTTACCACATCGCCGATCGGGGGACAGCCCGCGATGTTGACCACCGGTTTGTCCTTGATGATGTCGCGGACCCCTACCGCACCAGTCGGGTTGGGACGCGCCGCCTGGACACTCCCCCAGTGGGCGCAGGCGCCCACTGCGAGAATGGCCGCCGCACCCTTCGCCGCCTCTTCCAGGATATCCCGGGCGGTACGGCCGCCCACCGTGGTGTAGATCCCCCCGTCCTTTGTGGGGATCGAGCCGGTCACGACCAGCACGTACTTCCCGAAATTGGCCTTCATGGAGTCCTGCTTGGCCGCCTCGACCGCGTGACCGGCGCCCGCCATCAGCGTGTGCTGGTAGTCCAGCGAGACCAGATCGAGCACCAGGTCACCGATGGTGGGCTCCGCCGTGCGAAGCACACTCTCGACGCAGCCGGTGCATTCCTGCAGCTGGAGCCAGATCACGCTGGGCCGTTTGATCTGCTGCAACGCGGCCGCGACTTTGGTCGCCGCCGCACTACCCAGACCGAGGACGATGGAGAGGTCACGGCAGAAACTGAGGAACTCCCGGCGTGAAATGCCGGTGCGCTCCAGGTGCTGGGCGAGGGTATCCCCCTCGGTCCATGGATGGGACAGTGGAACGTGCATGGAATCCTCCGACCCGAGGTGGGCGGGAAACTGCAGTCGGCGGACAACCTTCTGACGTTGGCGAGTCCACAGACTAGGGAACACGCCGGACGTCTGCAAGTATTGCCCACCGATCATGAGGGATTGCTTAAGCCTGAGTTAATGATCCGTTGGGATGGGGGAAAGCGAACTTCATGGAGGTACGCTGTGCTCGAGTGCCACGTCGAACGAAATCGGGGCGAACGTGGTAGGTGAAGAATTCTTCACGGTGGGTGATTGCGGGAGAGCCAGACTGCTGATCGATGATGGGCGCCAAGGGCCGAAAGCCGACGGTTCTGCTAGCGCCGATGAAGATGCGATGAGAGTCAATTCACAATGGCTCAAGAGTACTTGCTGAAATCACAGTTGTTCCTTAGGATAGCAGATCTCCCTCCGTAGTTTTACGGTAGCGCAGCAAGAGGTAGACTCTTATGCGTCTCGTTCCCCGACTCCAGCGGGCTGCCGTTCCTCTCGCGGCTGCTTTGGCCATTGCGGCGATCTCCGCCTGCACCGACACCGTTTACAAGGACCGACCGCCTTTCAATCCGCCACCGGACGCCAACAGCGGATTCCTCGGTTACTTCACAGCGTCCGAGCGGCAGACCACCTGTGGCAACTGTCACGTGGGCCAGCAGGCCGACTGGATCCAGACCTTACACGCGACCGCCTGGGACACCCTGCAGGCCAACCCGGCGGCCCAGGCGTCCTGCGAAGTCTGCCACACGGTGAACTCCCGCGGGAACCAGGCTGCGGCCAGCGTGGGCTACGATGCGGTGAAGGACCCAGCCTATTACGACGTCCAGTGCGAGAGTTGTCACGGGCCCGGGTACGATCACGTTCAGAATCCGACGACCGTGGCAACTCGGCCCATTCCGAGTATCATGGCCTTCCCTCCTGAACCCCCTAATACCCCTCCCCCAACTGCGGCAGATACTGCAGCGATCGTGAACTCGGGTTGCGGGGGCTGCCACCAGGGAGCTGGGCCCTCGCGGAACCACAACTATCTAAAGGAATGGAAGCTGTCCCGGCACGGAATCCTCAACGACCACGCGGCCGGCAATCCCTCGTGCCAGCCGTGCCACGAGGCGAAGGGAGCCCTGGCGGCGTGGGGAGTCAATACCGTCTACAAGGAGCTGGGGACCAGTACGCTGCTGCCGCAGACCTGCGCGGTCTGCCACGATCCACACGGTACGGCCAGGGATCCGGCGACGAATCAACCCTGGGAAGGTCAGCTACGCTTCCCGATCAACTCGCCGGTCATTGAGGTGAACCTCTGCACCCGCTGCCACAACCGGACGCCTGATCCCATCCCCAACAATTCTCGGGGACCGCACGCCACGCAGGGCCCCGTGTTGTTTGGGACTGCAGGGTATTTCCCACCGGGGACCGTATACGACACCACTGCAATTCTCGCGACCCACGGTTCGGAGAAGAACCCTCGGCTCTGCGCCGGTTGCCACGTGAACGCTCTTACCGGCGTGGACGCCGGTGGCAATCAGGTTTCATACAGCGGTCACAGCTTCCACCCGCTGCCCTGTTTCATGGCCGGCAGCCCCGGGGTTGTGGACACGACGTTTGACAACTCGTGCGCCTATGACCAACCCAGTAGATCGTGGGCCGCCTGCGCTGCGTCGGGGTGCCATAGTGAACCGGTCGCGGTCCAGCTGCTGAACAGTTTCAGGGACGAGAAGGAGAGCTACCTCGACGTGCTGTGGGTCGACCTCGATGGCGACGAGAAACTGGATGCCTACCCGGCGGATACTGGCTACCTGGCGAAGATACAGCTCAACGCACCGGAAGAGCTGATCTTCGACACGCTGATCGATCCGATCAACGCCGTGAGGCCCACGCCGGCCAAGGGTGCGCTGTTCAACGCTCAGATGCTCGGCGAGGAGCTGTCCGGCCATCCCGACGGATCGCACGGGGTGCACAATCCGTTCCTGTACCGGGCATTGCTGTTGTCATCGATTGCGGACCTGGAAGCCAACTACGGAGGGTTCCTGCCCGCACCGCCGGCGTCGGTGCAGCGAGCGATCCAGCGGGCGATCCGAAGCGGGCAGCTCCGGATGGCACCCGCGACTGAAAAGATTGTCATGAGAGCATCCGCGCACTGATTGGGGCGTACCCTGGTGACGCGGAGTCTCACCCGCCCCGGCGATATTCCTTTTGCCGGGGCGGGTATTTTCTATACCGACATGCTCCAAAACCTTCCCTTCCTAACCTTCCAGGTCGACATCCAACACGCCCCGGCGCACGACCGACTGACGCCCATCATCCAGTGGCTGTTCCAGCGCTCGCCCTGGGTCATGTGGGGGGGCGTGGTACTGGCAGGCGGGTTGGCCTTCCTTTTTCTGCGCTGGTTCTGGCCCCGCCGGGTCGCGTTCGTCACTTGGCTTCGCACCCGGAGTGGCGGTATCAAGCTCGCCCTGGCAGGGGGCGTGGTGGTGGCGCTCATGGTAGCGGCTGGCATGGGGTACCAGAGCTACCAGTTCGTCGAAACCGATAAGCGGTTCTGCAACGGTTGTCACATCTTCGTGCCCAGTGGTCAGGCGATGGTCCTCCCCGATACTGGCGACTACACCCTCGTCCCCATGCTGGAGGGCAAACACGATACCCTCAGTTGCCACACCTGCCACCCGCTCAACCCGACGAAGGAGGCCGTCAAGCTCATCTTCTGGATGTCGGGGATCCGCGGCAAGGAGATCCCGCCCCATGCTAAGGTGCCGCGGACGACCTGCGAAGCATGCCACGTGCAGGGTGCCGCGAAGGAGACCTGGCAGGCGATAGCGGCTACCGCCGGGCATCGGACCCATCTCGAGTCGGACTCCTCGGCGCTCAAGGGGAAGGTGGAGTGTCTCACCTGCCACGCGCGGACCGCGCACCACTTCATGCCAGCCGATAGTACCTGCGTGCAGCAGGGGTGCCACCTCACCGAAGACACCAGGATCAAGCTCGGCAAGATGGCTGATCAGACGGACCTCCACTGCACCGTCTGCCACAAATTCACCAAGCAAGTCGTGGCCCTCGCGACCCGCGACTCAGCGGCGGGCGCCCTCCGACCCAACATCAAACAGTGCTTCGCCTGCCACCAGATGGAGGCACTGCTGCCGGCCTTCTCAGTGGGCGAGGACCCGCACAGCGGGACCTGCGGCATGTGCCACAACCCGCACAGTCAGCTCAACAAGGGTGAGACGAAGAAATCTTGTACCGACGCGGCCTGCCATGCCGACTGGCGTAAGAATCCGTTCCACACCGGGGCCGCGCACCGGGCGAAGGCCGAACAGTGTGTGCTGTGCCACCAGCCGCACGCGGCTCGGGTGGACGCCAGTGACTGCACCGGTTGCCATGAGGCCGTCCGGGCCCGCAACCCGGGTGGGAAGATTCAGCCTCCGCTTCCCTTCGATACCCTCAAGGCGCTCCAACACTCGCTGGCTCCTGAGCCCCGCACGGTGGGTCCGGGGCGACCCAGCAAGGGGAAAGGTGACGCGCTGCCTGGGGATGATCCCCCGAGGCCGGCGCTCAACGCCCTCCCCGCCTCGCCGAGCGATACATTTTCACATCCTATACATCAGAAGCTGCCGTGCCTCACCTGCCACCTCAGCAGGTCCGGCGAAAAACTCACGTTTGCACCGCCGCGTGGCTGCCAGATCTGCCACCACCAGGCGCCGCAGCGTAGCGACTGCACCCGCTGCCATGAGGCGGGCGAGATGCCTTCGACCATCGAAGTGGATGTGTCCATCGCTGCCGCCGGCAAGCCGGCGCGTCAGCGGCCCGTGGGCTTCCCCCACGAGAAACATTCCGACATCAAGTGCACCGAGTGCCACACTGAGCAGGTCACGCTTCGCCCTGCGGACTCGGTAACCACCTGCCAGGGCTGCCACGACAAGCACCACGCAGCCGGTCGCGATTGCGCCTGGTGCCACCGGACTGCGACCATCACTGAGCCCCACGCCCGACCAGCCCGCGTCCACATCGCCTGCGATGCCTGCCATGCAACCGCGGCCATCGCACCTCTGTCCCCGACCCGGTCCTTCTGCCTGGCCTGCCACGACGCCGACGTGGATCACCATCCCGAACGGGAGTGCACTGCCTGTCACCTGCAGGCCGAACCCGATCAGTACCGGTCACGGCTCCTCAAGCCAGCGAAGGCGGGATGAAAGCCGGGCTGGGATGGGCCCTCCTGCTGCTCGCGGCCCCTGCCACAGGGAAAGCGCAGGAATACCTGGTCCGTCTCGATTCGCGAGTACAAAGCGTCTCGTACCGGGGCGTCCAAAAAGACAGCATCTTGGCCAGTCAGGTCGTGACCGGCCCCAATGGCGGCCCCGAGACTCCTGATGGCTACGCGGCCAGCTGCACCGGGCTTTCCTACTGCTACTTCTTCCGCGCCGGCCCGATCCTGCATGGCGGCCCGTTCATGACCAGAGCTGACCTCACCGCATGGGGGTTCGGCGTGCACGGTCTCAGCCTGCATGCCAATGCCCAGGTCGGCACCGATCTCAGCAGCCCTGACGTCTGGCCAGGGACCGATCCCGCTGTTCAGCTGCTGGAGGGGTACGGCGAGTACGCCGCGGACCGCTTCACCGCCCGACTCGGACGGCAGATCGAGCGCGGGCGCCTTGGGTACTACGGTTACGATGGTGGTCGACTGGCCTATCGCTTTCCGAAGCAAGGGCTGACCGCGATCGGCTATGTGGGTCTTGGATTGGCGAGGGGCAGCGCTCTCCCCGTGACCAGTGACGTGCTCAACCCGCTGGACGACTTCCAGCCCCAGTCGCGGCAGCTCCTGGCCGGGGGCGCCGTTGAATGGCAGAGCCGGACGGTGGACGCGCGGTTTGACTATGAGCGCGAGGTCGACCGGGACACCCGGAACTTCGTCTCGGAACGGATGGCCCTTTCCGCGACCATCCGGCCCTTTACCGGCTGGAGCCTCATCGGGGGCGCCGACTACGATCTCGCCTGGGGCTGGTGGGGCAACGCGGATCTGACCCTCCGCCACAGCCAGACGCGGTTCGGTGGGGCAGTAGGCATCCGGCGCTACCGTCCCTACTTCGATCTCTGGAGCCTCTGGGGCGTGTTTAGTCCGGCACCGTATTCCGCCGTGAATGGCTCGCTGTGGGTGTCACCGTTGCGCGGCCTGACGCTACGCGGCGGCGGAGAACGTTACTGGTACTCGGACGCCGAAGCGGAGACACCGCTGCTTAATGAGGAAACCGAAGGCTGGCGCTGGAACGCCGGCGCGGGGTACAGCATCTCCTCAGCCGTAAGTATCGACGGAGGTTACCAGGCCGAATTCGGACCCGGCGCTGCCTCCCAGGGCGTGGACGGGAGCCTCAGCGTGCGGCCGACCAACGCCATGACCCTGACAGCGCAAGCCGGCCATCTGGTTCGGCCGCTCGAGTACCGGGTCGAGGACCCCGCGCTGACCTGGTATGGACTCTCCATCGATCTCCGAGCGACCGAAAGACTCCGACTCGGCATCGGGGCAACCCGATACGATGAGAATCGCAAGCGGCCCGATGCCTCCTCGATCGACTGGTCCCAGACCAGGGTCAGCGCGACCCTTTCCTGGCTCTTCGGCTCGAGCGCCGATCGGCTGCCCCTGCCGCCCGCAGTCCGGCGAGAAGGGCGGCGATGAGGCTCACCGGTATCCCTCTTGCCGCGGGACTCGTGATCCTCCTCGGTGCCTTCGGCAGCGCCGTGCTGCACCAGGACCGCGACGTCTTCGATCACGAAAAGCATCGCAAGGTCTTTCCGGAATGCCAGGGATGCCACGCCGGCATCACCGAAACTGGCCGTGCGGTGTACCCCTCTCCGGAGTCCTGCGCCACCTGCCATGACGGGTCGGTCGAGAAGAAGGTCGACTGGTCGCCGCCCCCGACCCGCCCCTCGAACTTCCGCTTCACCCACGCCAAGCATGCGAAGGAGTCAGGCGAGAAGCTCCCGGCCGATTCCGCGCTCGCATGCCCTGCCTGCCACATCCCCTCGGGGGCAACATGGTTGACTGTCCGGCGCACCATATCCGCCCAGTGCCTCGACTGCCATGGCGTCCAAACCGCACATCTTTCTGCCCCAGATACCGCTTGCGGCACCTGCCATTTCCCACTGTCTGAGGCGACGGCGATGCCGGAGGCGCGGGTGGCGAAGTTCGAGAAGCCCGCCTCGCACGATGATGCGGCATTCCTCTCTTCAAAGGGTCATGGCGAGCAGGCGAACCGCAGCACCCTGAGCTGTTCGATCTGCCATGCGCGGGACTTCTGCGTGGAGTGCCACGTCAACGCCCCCGAAGTGAAGGCGATCCAAGCTTTGGCGGTTGACGCCCGCTCGCTGGCAATTAAGGCCGAGCTCAAGGCGCCGGCCTCCCATCAGGACGGTCGGTTTCTCTCGCAACACGGAGGGAAAGCCAAAAAGGACCCGGGAAGTTGCGCCTTTTGCCACACCCAGGAGAGCTGCATGGCTTGCCATCGCGCTCCGCCCAACGTGATCCTGCTGCTTCCGGCCAGTGGACCGGGACGGGGAATCGGTGCCCGCATCGAACGGAGCCGCCCGGCCTCTCATTCGGCCGATTTCGTGGACAAGCATGGCCCGCTCGCCGGCTCATCGCCGGGCACCTGCAGTGCCTGCCACGAGCGCGCCGAGTGCTTGGAATGCCACCGTCCGAACCCAGGAGCAGCGGGCAACTACCACCCGGCTGGATTCCTGACTCGGCATCCCGCCGCCGCCTTCAATCGGGAGGCTGAGTGCGCAGAGTGCCACAATCAGGCCGCATTCTGTGTCACCTGCCATCAGCAGGCGGGCCTGGTGTCGCCCGGCAATCTGCAGAAGGGATACCATGACGCCAGCGGTGTCTTCCTCCTCAATCACGGCACCGCCGCACGGCAGAACCTCGAGACCTGCGTCGCCTGCCACTCCGAGCGGGATTGCCTCGCGTGTCACTCGGCCCAGAGCGGCCGCAGGTTCAATCCGCACGGACCGGGGTTCGATGCCGAGCGGATGAAGCGTAAGAACCCCCAAACCTGCGCGGCCTGCCACGGGAATGCGATTCCGTAGCAGTCAAACGCAGGGGCGGGATTAGTGCCCCTTCCCGGTTTCCGCCCCGCTGTGGGGCAATGCCCCAGCGGCGACAGTGGCCGCCTCACCCTCCACCACCGCTGCCTTGGCCTCGCCATCCGGCCGGGCCAGTCCGGTGGCACCCATCACGCCCATCACCGACGGGACGTTCAACGAGTCGGCCAACCCTGACGGTACCACCATGAGCGATCCGCGTTTGACGATGCTCTCATAGAGCATGTTCATCGCGCGCAAATTCATGGCTGCAGGGTGGTCGCGATAGGCATCCGCCGCATCGACGAACTTATGAGCGATCTCGGTTTCCGCCGTGCCCAGGATGATGCGCGCCTGGCGTTCCCGTTCGGCCTGAGCCTGACGGGACATGGCATCCTCGAGTGCAGCCGGAATGATCACGTCGCGGATCTCAACCGACTGCACCTGAATCCCCCAATTCGCCATCTTCTGTTCCAGTGCCACCTTGAGCCCGTGTCCCAGCTCCACCCGGGACTGGATCAACTCCGCAAGATCGTGCTTGCCGATAGCATCCCGTAACGCGGTCTGCGCCGAGAGGACGACGGCCTCGTCGTAGTCCTGCACCTCCAGCGCGGCACGCTCGGCGTCGCGCACGATCCAGAACGAGATCGCATCCACGTTCACCGGCACGGTGTCGCGGGTCAGGCATGATTCCGCGCCGAAGGCAGTGGTCCGGATCCGCTGGTCGATCGTGTAGGCCACCCGGTCCAGGATTGGTACGACGGTGAAGTACCCGGGACCTCGCAGGCCCCGGTAGCGGCCGAGCCGCAAGAGTACCGCCTTTTCCCACTGGTCGGTGTACTTGATCGAGGCCGTTAGCAAGACGCCCAGCCCCAAGCCCGCGATGGCAGCCAGCGGCGGAGCGATACCTGCGAGGAACAGTCCTCCGGCGAGTCCGGCCGCACCCACCAGCCCCGCGGCGAGAGCGGCGAACGGATACCGGGTGTCGTTTGCCCTATGTCTGGTCATGGCCATCACCTCGTGGAAGAAAAGTCGACTGGCGTCTCGCCAGGAGTCGTATCACCGCGTCCGAACACGGATGTCCTCATAGCGCGCGCGGGTGGCGCGGGGTCGGACTACCCGCGCAGCGGTTTCCTGCTCCAGATAGGGACTCCGCGCCTCACCCAGCTCGATCGGTAGCGCCACCCGCACCAGGATGGTCAGGACGAACAGGCCGAGAGCCCATATGCCAGCCGTCACGCACAGCTCCACCCAGGTGGGCGTGTATTCGACGATCTCTCCCAATGGCGAGGGAACGAAGCCCGGAATCACCAATCCGATCCCCTTCTCGACCCAGATGCCGACGAAGAGCGTGGCGCACGCCGCCATCAGCACTCGTGGGTTGTGCCGCAGCGGGTGGATCATCAGGGTGAGCGTCGCCCCGACATTGAGCAGGATTCCCGCCCGAATCCACGGCACCAGGGCGTGATGCTCGCCCAGACCGAAGAACAGGTATCGGGCACTGATCCCGTGATGCGTGGGCATGTAGAACTCGTAGACCAGCTCGGACAAAAGCATCACGAGGTTGATCTGCGCAGCCACGGTAGTGGCGGTCGCCAGTTTCTGAATGGCCACTGGAGGAATGGCGTAGCGGCTCTGCGAGCCTATGAATCCGAGCAACAGGATCATGAACGCAGGTCCGGCGGTGAAGGCGGAGGCGAGGAAACGGGGCCCGAGCAGGGCAGAGTTCCAGAAGGGGCGGGCCGGGAGGCCCGCGAAGAGGAATGCGGTGACCAGGTGAATGCTCACCGCCCAGACCACCGAGATGTAGATCAAGGGAACGTATTTCTTCTTCGACGGCTCACGCCCCACGAAATGGCTGTAGAGGATGTAGAACGGGATGGCGAGGTTCAGAACGAGGTACCCGTTCAGCATGATCACGTCCCACGCCAGCATCGAGTTGGGCCAATTCAGGAGTCCGATCCCCGGTGTGAGGCGCCACCATTTCCAGGGATAGCCCGGACTGTTGGCCATGACGAAGCCGAGACACATGACCAGGGCGGACACCGCGACCCCCTCCGCGATGAGTACCGCTCGACTGAAGTCGACATCGTGCAGGACGTACGCCGGCATTACCAGAATCACCGCCGCAGCCGCTACTCCCACGAGGAACGCCATGTTGGAGATGTAGAGTCCCCAACTCACGTGGTTGTTCATGCCGGTGACGATCAGCCCCTCGTTGGCCTGAACGAGGTAGGCGTAGCCCCCAACCAGCATGATCGCCGTCAGGCTGCCCATCCAGAGGTGGTAGCGGCGGTCCCCGGAGGTCACGGAGCGGAGGGCGCTCAGAAGGAAAGCCCGGAAATGCATGGTCGCCTCAGTCCGAGAAGTACCAGAAGCGCGGTTCCGTAGCCAGCTCTTCCTTCAGGCGGAAGACCTGCTTGTTCGCCAGAACCCAGCGGATCTCGGAGTTGGGATCCAGCAGGTTGCCGAAAACACGAGCACCAGTCGGACAGGCCTCGGCGCAGGCGGGCAACCGGCCTAGCCGGGTTCGATGGATGCAAAAGGTGCACTTCTCGACGCATCCCTTCTTGCGGTCCCGATTCCCCAGGTAGTGCTGGTTGGGGTTCACTTCCTCCGGGGGTACTTCGGGAGCGCTCCAGTTGAAGCGCCGGGCCCAGTACGGGCAGGCGGCCATGCAGGCGCGACAGCCGACGCACCAGTTGTAATCAATGACCACGATGCCATCGGGCTCCTGCCAGGTGGCGCCCACCGGACAGACCGGGACACAGGGCGGGTTGGCGCATTGGAAGCATTGAGTGCCGAGATAGAAGTGGCCCTCCGCCGGCACCTCGTGCTGGTACGTCGGATCGGCCTCGTCGAGATTGACCACACCATTCTCCATCTCGAAGATCCGGATGTACTGCGTGTCCTGATGCCGGTCGAGATTGTTCTCGTTGATGCACGCTTCCACGCAGCGACGGTATCCCTTGCACTTCGAGACATTGAAGGCATAGCCGAAGAGAACCCCCGGCTGAGCGTCCGTGGTGGCGATGGTGCAGTCCTCGTTATGGCGGAGCTTGGCGAGTCGCTCGAGTCGCGCGATGGTTTCGGCCCGCTCCTCCTCAGTCATGCGGCGATAGTGTTTCTGGGTGAACTCTTCCCACTCGAGGAGCTTGAGCTCGCGCTCTTCGGGCGTTGCGGCGCTCAGCGGCGCGCATGCCCCGATCGCGGCGACGCTGGCCGCCACGCCGCCGAGGAGAAGACCCAGCGCGTCACGCCGGTCCACCGGCTTTTGCAGCAGTGTGCCGTCGACGATTTCCGGCAGGTCGGCTGGACGGTCAGCACTCATGGGTTGTGGCCTCCGGTTCGCTCGAGCTGCGGCGCGCGGAAAGGAATGCGGGTCTGAACACCGGGGTTGTGGGGATCATGACAATCAGCGCAGGCCATGACCACCCGTCGGCCCTCCCAGCCGTCGAGGCGTTTGCCATGCCCGCCGCCAGCCCACGCCTCCGCCTGCTCGAAGTGACATTGCGCACACAACCGGTAGCTCTCGTCCAGGGTCGCGCGCTCGCCGCTCTTGAGGGTCAGCAGCTCGACGTCCTCGCCCGAGTGGCAGGTGGAGCAGACAGCACCGGTCTGGTCCGGGTGCACCGGCTTGATGTTGTTGTGAGCGTCGCTGATGCGCTGGTTCGCCATCACCACCTTCCGGCCCTGGTGGCAGGAGGTACAGGGGTACTGACTCAGCGCCGCTGCGCGGCTGCGCAGCGCGATCGGCAGGGTGATGGAGCCGAACATCCGGGAGTGTCCGGCCTCCGGAGTCGCGCTGCGGAGTGCGACTTCAAATGGCTGGTTGCCAGGCCCCTTCCAGCGTTTCACCGGCACCGCTTGCACCGTAGCTAGCACGCCAGGCTCCAGAGTCGCGTTACCCGCGGCGGTCGCGGAGTCGATCTGCAGAACGGTGGTTCCTGGCGGGGGCTGGTCCCAGCGGACATACTCGCGTTGGCAGCTGGAGGTCAGCCACGCTGCTGCGACCAGACATGTGCCAGCGGTAGCCCTTGGCTCCCTTCTCATGGCCTGCTCCCGGGCACGGCTGCCACATCCTGCGGCGAGCGGGTGAAGGGCTCCGCCTCGGGATCGAGCGCGACATGGCACTGACGGCAGTTCACGCGCTCCGGATGTTTGGTCCGGATCTCAGCGACCGCGGCGGGGCCGGAGTGGCAGGTGAGGCAATTCTCCCTGAACTGCAGACTGTGCGGAATCGGAGGGGGATCCTGGTCGGGCGTTGTCCGCGGCACCTGTGGCCAAACCGTCGTGGGCCAGGTCAGTGAAGCATCTGCGCGGGGGGGGCCGCCGCTCGGACCGTGGCACTGCGGACACCTCGCGTTCGGGTTGGCGATGGGAATCTGCACTCCCATGAGCGAGTCCTCGCCTGCGTGACACTGGAGACAGATGCCTCGCTCGGGATGCGGCGTCACCGGCACGTAGGCGTCAAAGCGCTGCGAGAAGCCACCTCGCTCGTGGCAGGTCTTGCAGGCGTCGGTCCGGAACTCCTCAGGGGTGAGGGCGTGGGGAATCCGCGGTGGGGCTCCCGGAAAGGCGCGCAGGAAGCGAACCGTCTTCAGTGTGCGCGGGTGAGCCGAGCGTTCCCTGCGGGTGGCGGGTTCGATCGCCAAGATCGCGGGAGTTGTGCGGAACACCTGCGCCTCGGCGCGGATCTGCTCATCGGGTGGCGCCACCATCTTGACGGCGATGGCGGCGGGCACTGGCTCCCGACCGGTGGCAGCACGTTTCACCGCGACGCTCAAGGCGGCCGCGGCGGTGAGTGCAGAGCCGACCATGAACAGGCCCAAGACGAGCGCGGCCGGATGCCGGTCGGGGGAGCTCATGTGCCGCTCCGCGGCGGCAGTCGCTCCACCCGAACCGCACACTTGCCGGAATCGGGCTGGCCCGAGAGCGGACAGCAGGCGTCGAGCATGAGCCGATTCACCGGCCGCGCCTCGTCGAACGACGGGACGAAGATCAGCCCCCGTGGAGGCTGGGAACGATAGTCGATGCGGGCCTCGAGCTCGATCGAGCCGCGGGCGCTCACCAGTCGGATGGTCTCGCGGTTCCGAATGCCAAGCTCGCTCGCGTCTTCACGATTGATCTCGACGTAGGCATGAGGGAGCGCATGATGCAGCGTCGGAATGCGTTGGGTCATCGAGCCCGCCCCCCAGTGCTCGAGCACAGAGCCGGTCGTGAGCCAGAATGGGTACTGGCCGCCTGGAGACTCCGCCGGAGGCTCGTAAGGTCTGAGCCAGACCCAGGCACGATGGTCCGCATGGCCGTAGAAATCGAAGGCGCCGTGGGTGCTATCGGCCGCCGGATCGTAAGCGGAGTTGTAACGCCACCGCGTCTCGCGGCCGCCCACGTAAGGCCACATCACGCCGGAGTTCGCGCGGAGCTCGGAAGTGGGGGGCAGCGCGTCTTGCGGTTCCTGATGAAAGCGGCGGTACTCCTCCCACACCTGCTCGACATGGCTACCTGGCTGGTAGGGGAACAACTTCTCGAAGCCGAGACGGCGTGCGACCTCGATCATCTGCCAGGCGTCGCCCGTGGCCTCACCGGGAGGCGCTACCATCCGCTCGAAGTGCTGCGCCCGGCGCTCGACGTTCGCGTAAATCCCCTCGCGCTCGAGCCACATCGCCGCGGGGAGGACGACGTCGGCCACGTCCGTGGTGGGGGTCGGATATGCCTCCGAGACCACGATGAAGCGGTCGCCCTTACTTGCCGCCTGACGATAGCGGTCCAGGTTGGGCAGGCTGACCATCGGATCGGTGGCCAGGATCCAGAGAAAGCGGATGTCGCCTCGCTCCAGACGGCGGAACATCGAGAGGATCGGGGCGGCCGGCTGGGGATCGATCCTCTCCACCGGGACGCCCCAGATCTCGGCAGCGCGGCGGCGATCCTCTTCGTTCTGTACCAGCCCCCGCGGCAGAGTGTGCGTCAAGCTGCCCGCGTCGTTCACCGCGCTCCCACCGCACGGCTGGCCCGTGGTGGCGAAAGGACTGTTCCCGGGCGAGGCGACCTTCCCCACCAGCAGATGGATGTTGTAGAGCAGGTTGTTCATCCAGGTGCCGCGCACATCCTGGTTCACCTCTCGGCCCCAGACCGACATCACCTTTCGCAGCGGGTCGCCGTAGAGGGACGCCAGCCAGCGAATGCTCGCCGCCGAAATCCCGGACAACATCTGGGCCCGCTCTGGCTCGTAGTCCGCGAGAAACGCTACGTACTCTCTCCAAGTGCTGTCGGTGGCGTCATCCGTAACCAGGTTATCGTTGGCTAGACCGTCGCCTATGTTCGTCCTCCCCCGTTTGAAGGCGACGTGCTGGGCGACGAACTCCTGCTGCACCCACTTCCGGGCCACGATTTCGTTGCAGATGCCGTTGGCGATCGCCGCCGCTGCATGCGGCGCGTGCAGCAGCGAATGGTCGACGGCGTAACTGGTGCGCGTGGTGCGGGTCGCGACCTCAATGATCCGGACGGCGGGGTTCACCCGCCTGCGGTCCAGCATGCGAGAGAAGAGAACCGGATCGGTTTCCGCCAAATTGACGTCCCACAACACGAAGACGTCGGCGTGGTCGATGTCCTCGTAGCAGCCGATCCCCCCGTCGAGGCCGAAGCTGCTCTGGAGGCCGGCCATCGCGCTGCCGGCGTAAAGGCGCGCGCTGGTCTCCACGTTGTTGGTACCCAAGGCACCCTTGAAGAGCTTCGACGCGATGTAGGCATCCGGGATGCTCCACTGGGCCGAGCCGTAAATGGCGACACTGTCCTTGCCGTGCTGCTCGATGGTCTCGCGGAGCCTGCGCGCCACCAGGTCGAACGTTTCGTTGAGGGGTACCTCGACCAGCGTACCGTCGCGACGGACCATGCCGTGCGCGAGCCGGTCCCGTCCGTAGAGCGCCTGAACGGAGTTATAGCCCTTCACACAGGCCAGCCCTTTGCTCACTGGGGAGTCAGGGTCGCCCTTGACGGCCACTGCTCGGCCGTTCTCGATGGCCACCAGCAATCCGCAGCCCACACCGCAGAGACGACACGGCGTCTTCCTCCAGACCGGGCTCGACTGGGTCTCGCGCGTCAAGCCAGTGGCACCGGGGAAAGCCATGCCGGGCAGAACTGCGGATGCGGAGGCGGCCGCCGACAGGACCCCCACTCTCTTGAGGAACGTCCTCCGATCGACGCGTTTCATTGGTATTTGCGGACGAGGTTGCCACGCGAGGAGACCCTGTGGCTGGGGGCGCACTCAGGCTGGGAGACTTGCTCGAGTCGAAGGCTCACCGCCTCCGGTTCAAGTTCGATCAGCCCTCCTTCGAGGGCGAAAACAAGGTTGAGGGGCTCCAAGACCGGCAGTCGCACCATGAGTGCCTCTGCGCAGGGATCCGACCTTGACTCGTGGAGCCGGTTGACACGACAATCGTGCCACGGGCGACATGATCAAGCGATCTCAACGGCTGAGCCAACGTGGGGGAATGACGCTGAAAGGACCCGGAATGATGAGTGAAGCTTTTCTCATGAGTCGTCGTTAGAACACAAAGGGCCGGCTCCGTGATCCGAAGCCAGCCCTCGTCGAGCATCAAGCCGTCGAGCAACAGCAACCCTATCGCGCTAGACCTTCTTCCCTTCCGCGTACTTGCCCGAGTACCGCGAACCGCACTTCGCCAGAAGCGTCGTGGCGCGGAACACACCGTCCCGCCCCAAGCGACCCTCGACCACCACTTCGATATCCTGCTGATCAGTGAACGTGTCAGGCGCCAGCCCGTGATAGCTCACCGGATAGGTGTGACTGCCGTCGGTGACCTGAAAATCGATGGTCTGGGTGGCCGCGTCCCGCTTGATGGTGCCCGGGACCACCTTGGCGTTCATCTTGAGGCCGAGGCCATAGAACGACGAATCCGCAGCCGTCTTGGCGGCCAGCTCGGAAGGAGTGAGCGAGTACTGACCGAACTCCTTCACGCCTTCAGTCATCAGGATGGCGACGCTCCCCACGATCAGGGCGGCACCCAGCAGGAATTTGTGTCCCGGTTTCATTTCGACGGCTCCATCTGGCGCTGGCGCTGAATATACCCTACTCACGCTGATCCCAACATCATCGTTATGCGACCCGCAGGGCTTCCGCCGCCGCCTCTGCGGTGAGGTCGCGCGGCCCCAAGATGACCCCGGCCTTCTCCAGGAAGTGGTTGGGTGGGGTGCCTCCTATGAAGATCCACACATAATCGGCCGGGATCCGGCGGGTCGCCTGCCCAATCCGGAGAGTCACCGCATCGCGACTGATCTCTGTCGGGTGGGAATTCAGGACCACTTCGAGTCGCCCGGTTTTCACGGCTTCCTGGAGCGCCCGCGCATTTCGTTCCTTGAGCCGGGTGAACTCCGCGGCCCGGTAGGACAGGACGACCCGATTTCCCCGCTGGTGGGCCAGGCCCAGGGCGGCCTCCACGGCGCTGTCACCTCCCCCCACTACCAGGATCCTCTTATTGGCGTAAGCCTCCGCATCGATCAGGCTGTACATGACATGGGGGAGTTCCTCTCCCGGAACACCGAGTTTGCGCGGAGTCCCACGGCGCCCCAGCGCCAGGATCACATTGCGAGCCCGGTAGCGCCCCTTGGACGTCTCGATGCGGAAGGTCCCGTCCTGGTCTCGGACCACGTGCTCAACCGGCTCTCGGGTGTTGACCACTAGCCCCACCTTTTCCGCCAGCTCCCCCCAGACCTCCAGCAGGTCCTCCTTGGAGATCTCGAGTTTCTTGAACTTCCCATAGACTGGAAGCTCGACGGGGCTCGTGAGAACCAGCTTCTGTCGAGGGTACTTGGCTACCGTCCCCCCCAATTCGTCCTGTTCCAGCGTGAGGTAGGAGAGCTTGTGTTCGATGGCGCGGAGGGAAGCGCTGATCCCTCCCGGACCCGCGCCCACGATGCAGACATCGTGAACTTCGGCTAAACGGGGTCCGCGCGTCCGGGCCAGACGCTCGGCGATGGTGTCCACGCAGTCGCGACCCTGGTTGATCGCGTTCTTGATGAGCGCAAGCCCGCCCAGTTCCCCCGCGATAAACAGACCCGGCACGTTGCTTTCGTACTCAGGGGTGAGCTGCGGCAGATCTGCGCTGATGCTTGCGGCGGCCATCACGATCTCGATTGCCCCGACCGGGCAGGCCTCGGCACAGAGCCCGTGTCCGATGCACTTCTGTCCGTTGACGATCGCGGCTTTTCCGCCGATGACGGCGAGCACGTCTCCCTCGGGGCAAACATCAACGCAAGCACCGCAGCCTATGCAGTGATCGACGTCAATGTGCGGATGTTGGGCCCGGGGGCCTTCAGAGACCAAACCACCGCGGGATGCCGCGGCCAGAGCCTCTCGGTCCCTCCGCTGCATTCGCCGAATCTGGGCGACAATCGTGAATGCGAGGATCGCCAATAATGTCAAATAAGCAAGCATTGCAACGACTCGTTACAGGTGGATCACGGCGTAGCACGGTCGGAGCCGTTAGCAGCCTTGGGGCTGCGCGGCAACTCTATGTGACATCGTGTGTTATACCAGCAAACCTCGCTCCATTGCCACGGTGTCTCCTTTGCAGTAACGCATGCGGCGTACCGACCAACATAGTGAACGAGCCTTCATGAAACGAACAGTCCATCCCGGGGCGCTGAGACTGGCACCGAGCCCTCGTCCCGGGACCCCCAAGGTAGAGCCTCGGATCGACAGTGAGGCGAGTCCTGCACGAGCCGCGACCAAGCCGGCCACGCCGCGAGGGCTGGCGGCGGTCCTTGCGGCCCTGGTCGCCATCTCTCTCATCGGGGCTCCGTACTATTTCGCCGCACCGGCCGAGCGAGTCCGCTCGATCTGGCACCCTTGGCTCCGTCCCTCGGGATATATCGGGCAATCCGCTGGTATTCTGGCATTGCTCATCTTCCTGTTTCTCTGGCTCTATCCCTTCCGCAAGAAGTACCGCTGGCTGGCCTGGACCGGATCGATGTCCCGGTGGATGGACGCCCACGTCCTCGTGGCACTGGCACTTCCCCTGATCGCGGCCATCCACGCCAGCTGGCGGTTCGAGGGGCTCATCGGACTGGGGTACCTCTCGATGCTCGTCGTGTGCGCCAGCGGTATCGCGGGGCGATACCTCTACGTGCGAATCCCCCGGGGCCAGAGCGGGCTCGAGCTGAGTGCGGAGGAGACGGCGGCCCAGCGAAGCGAACTCATCCGGCGGATCGCGAGTCAAACGGGACTCCCAGCTGCCGAGATCGAAGCCACGCTCCAACCCGATCCGAGTCCCACGGAGGGCCTTGGTCTTTTCCGGAGCATTGGCCTGATGCTGAAAGATGACCTGTCCCGCCGCCGCGCTGCCAAAGCGTTACGCGATCAGGTGGAGCAACGGAACGGCACCGCCCGCCGTCTGGACCGGCGGACACTTCGGGCCGTCCTTCGCCTGGCCAACCGGGAAATGGCTCTTACTCAGCAGGCCCGGATGTTGGAAGTGACCCACCGCCTCTTTCGGTACTGGCATGTGGCGCATCGGCCGTTCGCGATCACGGCCTTGGTGGCGGTCCTGATTCACGTGGGAGTCGTGGTGGCACTCGGAGCGACCTGGTTCTGGTGAGTCGTATGTGGGCAGCCGACCGGTGGCTGTCTATCGCGGTGGCTGCCCTCTTTCTCATGGCGCCGCCGGCACTCGCTCAAATCTCGCCGGGGCCGCTTACCCAGGCGCACCGTGAGTTGGAGGGGCCGCTCAACTGCACCAAGTGTCACGGAGGACGGAAGGAAGCGATGGAGTTGCTCTGTGTGGGTTGTCACCGGGACATTGGCTGGCTGATCGAGCGGCGGCTGGGGTTCCACGGGCTGCGCCAGGGTGAGCGGTGCGCCTCGTGTCATCCAGAGCACGCGGGAGCGGACTTCGCGATGATCAAGTGGCCCGATGGCTCCGCTGAGCAGTTCAAGCACACGCGAACGGGCTGGCCCCTCGAGAAGAGCCATCTGGAACGCAAGTGTGCCGACTGCCACACGACCAAGTTTCAGGTTTCCCCCGCAGCCAGCCTTTCGGCCAGGCGACCAGCTCCGGAGTGGACCGGTCTGGACCGCAGCTGCGCATCCTGCCATGAAGACGTGCATCGCGGTGCGCTGGGCGGGACGTGCACCAAGTGCCACGATGCGGGGAAGTGGGAACTCACTCCGGGGTTCTCCCACGATTCCACGGCGTACACGCTCACGGGTAAGCACACCACCGTGAGTTGCGCGAAGTGTCACCTGGCCCCGCAGCTCGGACTCAAGCACGATCCAGCCGGCAAGCCCATTCCCGTCTATCGACCGGTGCCCCACGGCCAGTGCTCCGCCTGTCACACGGATCCTCATTCCGGCCAGCTTGGTCCCGCCTGCGCCGACTGCCACACCACCGCAGGCTTCAAGGTCCTCGACAAGCAGACCTTCAATCACGATCGCACCCGCTATCCGCTCCGCGGCCGCCACGCGGCGGTGCCGTGCGCCAAGTGCCATGATTTCAGCACTCCGCAGGGGAAGAAGCCGGCCTTCGCCACCTGCACCAGCTGCCATCGGGATGCACACGCGGGGACAGCAACATTGGCAGGGAAAGCCGTGGATTGCGCGGCCTGCCACGATGTCACCGGCTTTAGCCCTTCGACGTTCACGGTGCAGCAGCACCGTTCGGCCCGCTATCCCCTGGATGGCAAGCACGCGGCGGTGCGATGCGGGTCGTGTCACCGGCGTGATGAAGCAGCACCTCTCACTCAGTACGGTTCATCCCGCGTAGTCATGCGGCCCGCCTCGAGCCGGTGTCTCGATTGTCATGCCGACGATCACGGCGGACAGCTCACGAGTCGAGGCGATCGAGGTGAATGCGCCAGCTGCCACGTGGTCGCGGGCTGGAAGCCTACACGGTATGACGCCGCGGCCCATGCGCGACTCAAGGTGACACTCGAGGGCAAGCATGGTGAGGTCCCTTGTGCGGCCTGTCACGGGCTCAGGAGGACCGGCCTCAAGCCGCTCACGACGACGGTGTCCTTCGGCAAGGCAGCAGTGGTCTTTCGGCCTCCTGAAACGACGTGCGTCGATTGTCACCTCGATCCCCATCAAGGGCGTTTCGCTGCCGGCGGGGAAAGCCCCGCAGCCAACGGGTGCCTGGCATGCCATGACCAGACGGCGTTCCGACCATCGACTGTTTCCGCCGACAACCACGGCAACTTCGCTCTGGCGCTGGACGGCGCCCATCGAGCGGTGCCTTGTGTGGCCTGTCACGCCGACATGGAGAAGCGCCCTGTGCTGCGGTCGAGCCTGGTGGCGGCCACGGTGGCATCCCCTGCCCTTCTCCTCAAAGCCCCCAGGGCCTGCGCCGATTGCCACCAGACTCCGCACGGTGACCAGTTCGCCTCGCGGAAGGACGGCGGCCGGTGTGACGCCTGCCACGGGGTGGAGACGTTCGTGCCGGCCTCACGCTTCGATCACAACCGTGATGCGAGCTTCTCGCTCAAGGGAGCACACGAGGGCGTTCGGTGCGATCAATGCCACGTCAGCGATACGAAGGTGCCAGGACGGCTCATCTTCCGGCCGCTGTCGGGTAAATGCGAGACCTGTCATGGAGCGAAGCGGGGGCCATGACGCGCGAATCACTTTTCCCTCGATCCGCACCAATTCTGGCGCTTCTCGTGGGCTGGCTGGTCTGGAGCGCGCCGTCGGCCAACGCGCAGGAGGCGACTGCCTCACCACACGGCCCGTTAAAGGAGGAGTGTGCCGTCTGCCATCGAGCCGAGGGGTGGACGCCGGTCCAAATCAGTAAGGCGTTCAATCACGCCAGCCATGGCTTCGCGCTGAGCGGTGCACACGCCCAGACGGCCTGTCGAGCCTGTCATCAGGCCCTCGACTTCAGCGACGCACCGGCGGACTGCGTCTCGTGTCACACCGATCTCCACCGGGGTGAATTGGGGACCGATTGTTCCAAGTGTCATACGACTCGGAGCTTTGTCGACCGGACCACGATGTCTCGGAATCACCAGCTGACCCGGTTCCCGCTCGACGGCGCACATTTGGTTACCGACTGTCGCAGCTGTCACGTCCCGGCGGCGGAGGGTCAGCTCACCTTCCTCGCCGTTTCCACTGACTGTGTCGCGTGCCACGGGCCCAATTATCAGGCCGCCACGAACCCCAATCACGTCGCTGGTGGGTTTCCGACGCAATGCGCACAGTGCCACAGCACCGCCACCTGGGACCGGGCCCGGTTCAACCACGATGCCAGCGGATTTTCCATAACCGGGGCACATCGCGCGGTTCCCTGCGACCAGTGCCATGTGGGGAATCGCTTCGGGAGCATGCCGACGCAGTGCGTGAGCTGTCACCAGCTCGCCTACGATCAAACCACGCAACCCAGCCATCGCCAGGTTGCGTTTGGTACCGACTGCGTCCAGTGCCACACGACAACGTCCTGGACCGCTCCGTTCGACCACAACGGTCGGACTCAATTCCCCCTGACCGGGGCGCACCGTTCGGCCAGTTGCGCCCAGTGCCACGGCGACGGAGTGTACGCCGGCAAGAGCACGCTTTGTGTGGGCTGTCACCAGACTGATTACACCAACACCAATAGTCCCGGCCATCAGGCGGCCGGCTTCCCCACCGATTGCGCCGCGTGTCACACCACTACCACGTGGCAGGGGGCGCGATTCGATCACGATGGCCCCTTCTTCCCCATCTACTCCGGCGTGCACCGAGGGCAATGGGCTACGTGCAGCGATTGCCATACTGTCGCGTCGGATTTCCGCCAGTTCACCTGTCTGACCTGCCACGAGCACAACAAGACGTCGATGGACAGCAAGCATCACGGCCGCTCGGGCTACCAGTACGTGAGCACTGCGTGCCTGAGCTGCCACCCGACGGGGCGAGCGGAGGATTAATGCGAACGCAACTCTTCCGCGGTGTGTGGAGCTTCGGGGTCCTCTGCGCCGGTTTAGCGGCGCGGGCGCAGGCGCAGGACTCGACAACCGTGGGAACGGCCAGGGTGACCTATGTCTCGGGACCATCTTTCTACATCAGCGCCGGCCGTCAGGATGGCCTGATCGAGGGTAGCGAGATCCAGGTGCTTGAGGGGGATTCGACGGTGGCCCGGCTTCGGGTTCGATACCTCTCTTCGCACCAGTCCGAATGCATTGCCGTGTCCGGAGAATCGGCTGTGAAGGTCGGCGGCGTAGTTCGTTTCACGCCCAGCGCCATGGTCCCGCCGCAACTGCTGGCGGCGGACTCGGGACGACGCCATCGGTCGGAGGCGGCATCAGGTAACGCGCGTCTCCACGGTCGCATCGGCGTGCGATACCTCGCAGTCAATGACAATGGCACCGGCCTCGGGTACGGTCAGCCGGCAGCGGACATCCGGATGGCGGGTGAGAATCTCCCCGGATCATTGGGTCTCGCTGTGGATGTCAGGGCCCGGCGCACGACGAGCAGCTTCAGCGGGACCGCCGACCAGACCGAGAGCCACACCGCCGCCTACGAGGCGAACCTCTTCTGGCGTAATCCCCGGGCTCCGCTCCGCGTGTCGGTGGGGCGACAGTACTCCCAGAGTGTGTCGGCGGTGAACCTGTTCGACGGTGCGCTGATGGAACTCTACAAGCCGGCCTGGAGGACCGGCGTTTTCGCCGGAGTCCAGCCTGATCCCGACCTCGGGTTCTCAACGGACATTCAGGAATTCGGCGGATTCTTTGGTCTTTCCAGCCGACCTGGATCGCGAAACAATTGGGGGGCCACGATCGGCATCGTCGGGTCGTACTTTCAGGGCAAGGCCAATCGAGAGTTTGCCTACCTCCAGATGTCTTACTCAGACCGGAATCTCTCGGTGTTCGGTGCCCAGGAACTCGATTACTACCGACCATGGAAAATGGATGCGGGCGAACAGCCACTCTCACCGACCAGCACCTACGTCACGGCCGACCTTCGCCTCGACCGACGCGTCAGCCTCTATGGTGGGTACGACACCCGGAGGAACGTGCGGCTGTACCATGACGTCGTGGATCCAGTAACCAGCTTCGATGACGCCTACCGCCAGGGCGCGTGGGGAGGACTTGGGTTCAGCGACAACCGGTGGAGAGCATCCTTCGACGCCCGTTCGAGCTTTGGCGGTCCGGACGGCACGGCCACCGCATTGACCGGAACCGCTGGAGTGAACCGGATCACCGAGTTGGGAGTCTCGGTGTGGGGGCGAGTTACTCGCTACACCAATCCCAGGCTGGATGGCTGGCTCTACGCTCTTCGCGCGGGAGGCGACATCGCCGGCCCCCTGCACCTGGAGCTGAACGGCGGTGTGCGCAAAGAGACCGAGCCACTCGCCTTTCCGACCGATCGCTCGATAACCTGGTTCGGAGCAGATATTGATCTCGCCCTGGGGCGATCCTGGTACCTGCTCTTCTCCGCCAACCGGGAGGTTGGAGATCCGGGCCGGAGCGACCAGCTGTACACCGCCATCACCTGGCGTTTCTAGTCGGACTCACCCCGGCCAAACCGAGCCCACACGAGCGCGCTTTGGACCGCGCGGTCCCACCCCTGCAAGTGCTCGGCTCGCCTCGACTCGCTCATCACCGGCTCGAAGCGCCGGAAGGTGCGGCCTGCGAGAAAGGCTTCCACAGATGACCAGGTACCCACAGCAAGTCCCGCGAGCGCCGCGGCGCCCATTGCCGTGGTTTCGATATTGTCGGGCCGTTCAACCGGCAGATTCAGGACGTCGGCCTGGAATTGCATCAGCCAATCGTTCGCCGCCGCCCCTCCGTCGACTCTGAGGGCTTCCAGAGTAAGCCCGGCATCGGCGATCATCGCCTGGAGCAGATCGCGGGTGCTGTGCGCCATGGCCTCGAGAGCCGCCCGCACCAGGTGGGCCCGGCTGGTACCCCGGGTGAGTCCCACGATGGTGCCACGAGCCTCCGCCTCCCAGTGCGGCGAGCCCAGTCCCACAAAAGCCGGGACCATGTGCACACCGCCGGTGTCGCTGACGCTTCGCGCCAGCGCTTCCGTTTCTCCAGCGGATGAGATGAGCCCCAATCCGTCCCTCAGCCACTGGATCGCGGCACCGGCGATGAAGACGCTGCCTTCGAGCGCATACGCAGGTTCGCCTTTGGGTCCGCAGGCCGAGGTGGTCAGCAGACCATTTTGAGACAGCGGTTTGGCTTGTCCCGTAGAGGCGAGGAGGAAGGCCCCAGTGCCGTAGGTGTTCTTGGCCAAGCCGGGGTGCACACACCCCTGGCCGAAAAGAGCCGACTGCTGGTCTCCGGCGATTCCAGCAATCGGCAGTGCTACACCCAAGAGGTCACGGTTGGTTTCGCCCAGGACTTGAGAAGAGCCTACAATAGTGGGGAGGATGCCGCGCGGTACACCGAAGAGGGCCAGCAAGGCGTCATCCCAATCACGCGCGGCGAGATCATACAGCAGGGTGCGCGACGCGTTGGTGTGGTCGGTGACGTGCACCCGGCCGCCGGTGAGCTTCGCGATGAGCCAGGTGTCGATTGTCCCTGCGGCGAGCTCCCCTTTTTCGGCTCGGCGCCGGAGCGCCGGGTCGCGCAGCAGCCATTCGAGCTTGGTACCAGAGAAATAGGGATCCAGTACCAGTCCGGTCTTCTGCCGGATCAGGCTCTCCTTCCCCAGGGCCTTGAGCTCGCGGCACCGCTCCGATGTGCGGCGGTCCTGCCAGACGATGGCGGGTGCGACAGGGGTCAGGGTCTTCCGATCCCACAGGGCGACCGTCTCCCGCTGATTGGTGATTCCAATTCCACCAGGCGTCTCTCCGGCCTGGCGCAGCGCCTCCCGGGTCGCGTCCAACGTGATCCGAAAGATCTCTTCCGGATCGTGCTCAACCCAACCGGGCTGCGGGAAATACTGGGTGAACTCGCGATACCCACGCCCCAGCACCCGACCGTCCTGATGGACGACGAGCGCCGTGCTGCCCGTGGTGCCTTGGTCGAGAGCGAGGATGGAGGACAATGCGATCGGTACCCTTACTCAGTCTTCAGTGCTTTCAACTCTTCCCTTCTCCTCAGTCCCCGGTCCGTGATGTACCCCGCCACCAGCTCCGCCGGCGTTACGTCGAACGCCGGATTCCAGACCTCGGCTCCTGCCGGGGCGACAGCGTGGCCTCCGACCGCTCGGATCTCGTCTGCTCCCCGCTCTTCAATGGGAATTCGGCTGCCATCAGGAGAGCTGAAGTCGAACGTCGAGCTCGGTGCCGCGACGTAAAAGGGGACGCCGTGCTCCCGGGCAGCGAGAGCGACACCATAGGTCCCGATCTTGTTCGCCACGTCTCCATTCGCTGCGATGCGATCGGCCCCCACGATTACGCAGGTGATGCCGCCGCGCCGCAGCCGGCTGGCCGCCATGTTGTCGGCAATGACGGTACAGCTGATCCCTGCCCTGCCCAACTCCCATGCGGTAAGCCGGCTTCCCTGGAGCAGCGGCCGCGTCTCATCGGCGATGACCGAGACCCGTCGCCCCGCCTCGTGCGCCAGATAGACCGGGGCGAGCGCGGTTCCAATTCCCGAGCAAGCGAGCGCACCGGCGTTGCAGTGCGTGTGAACCACGGCACCATCGGGAACCAGCGCGAGTCCCGCTTCGCCGATCCGGCGGCACATGGCGCGATCCTCTTTCCAGATCGCATTCGCTTCGGCGACAAGCGCGGCGTAGAGACCATCGCCCGGGGCGGAAGCCGATCGCGCCACCTTTCTCATCCGCTCGACGGCCCAGGCGAGGTTGACCGCGGTAGGTCGCGTCCCCTGCAGCAGGTCACACGCTTCGAGTACGTCCTGCAGCTTTCCCGCCTTCCCGCCCTCCCGCCTTCCCGCCAGTGTCACCCCCATCGCCGCCGCAACGCCGATCAGTGGCGCACCCCGCACCCGCAGGGTACGAATGGCTTCCGCCATGTCCGCGGGCGCCCTCAGCTCGCGATGGGTCTCTTCGCCGGGAAGCCTGGTCTGGTCGAGGATGCGAATGGTCCCCGACTCGGTCCAGGCGATCTGATTGAATTCTGGCACGCCGGGGAAGATATCCCGCCTCCGGCCGCGGAGTGAGTCAGCTGGCCCAGTCGAGCTCGAAACGGCGCAGCAATCCGCTGGCGCCAAGGGTGCGGAAGGCCTGAACCGCCCGGAGCCGGAAGCGGTCGGCCAGTCGAGGCTGCCGGACCGCCCGGGCGGCCAGGGCGGAAATGGCGTCGCACTGGCCACGGAGTTCGATCAGGCGCAGCCGTCCGGCGATCTTCCGGCCTTTGTGAGCATGCCGCATGGCGAGGTCGTACCGTTGCCGTTGCATCGCCACGAGCGCGAGCAGCCGTTCCGCCTCTCCAACGCCGGCCTCGTCGCCAGTCGTCGCAGCGAGGTCCAACGCGCCGCGTAGCTCCGCCTCGGCCTTTGCCGGTTCACCCGATTCGAGCCAGGTCTCGGCGCGCCCCATGCGCGTAAGCGAAAGCAGGGCTTGGTCGCCGGTTTGCTCCGCGGCCTCGATTGCCTGGTTGTTGGCCTCCAGTGCTTCGCCGTATCGTCCTTCCAATCGATACGCCAGCGCGAGGTTGTGGCAGGTCTGAGCAGTACCGAGCTGGTCTTCCTGCATGCGGTACACCTGAAGGGCGCTGCGATAGAGATTCACCGCCAGCGCACCCTTCCCCTGCAGGTGCACCAGTGAGCCCAGGTTGTTGCAGGCCCGCGCCGCCATCTGGGCGTCGTTGAGCACATGCGCCCGGCGAAGCGTCTCTTCGAATCGTGCCTCCGCGTCGTCCAGTCTGCCCTGCTCGAAGGCGACCCCGCCCAGCAGATTGGCGGCGCGCATGGCGCCCGACTCATCCGCCACGGCGCTGAGCCGGCTCAATGCCGATTCGGCGAGCCGCGAGGCGCGCTCGTAGGCACCCAGTCGCGCCGCCGCGAGGGCCGCGAGATACTCGGCTTCAGGAGGAGGTGTGGAGGATCCTCGTTTGGTGCATTCGTCGAACGCCCGGAGCGCCTCGCGAAATCGCCCAGCCTGCGCGAGTTCGCTCAGCAATTCGAGATCGGCGTTACCCCAATCGGATGGGAGTCCTGCGGGTTTCATGCTGCGGCGGCGATGCCCACCGAACGCAGGAAGGCCTCGAGCACGTCGGGCCTCCACCACTGCGGGGTCTCCCGCATGCGGGACAAGGCCTCTTCGTGGGACAGGGCCGGCCGGTAACTGCGGGTCGTGGTAAGGGCGTCGTAGACATCAACGATGCAGATGATCTGCGCCGGAAGCGGAATCTCGTCGCCCCGGAGACGGTCGGGATATCCGGTGCCGTCGTACTTCTCGTGGTGCCAGCGGATGACCGGCTTGATATCCCAGGGGAACTCGATCGCCGAGAGCAGGTCGACACCCCAGACCGGGTGCTGCTTGATGATTTCGAACTCCGCTTCGGTGAGCTTGCCCGGCTTGTTCAGAATCTCATGGGGCACCTTCACCTTCCCGACGTCGTGCAGGTAGGCGCCCAGCCGCAGGGTCGTGAGCGCGTCCTCGGTCAATCCCAGCGCACGTCCCACCGCTTCCGCGTAGTCTGCCACCCGGCCGCAGTGACCGAAGGTGTAGCTGTCCGCCGATTCGATCGACTGACCCCAGTCCTGGACCACCGCCAGAAAGGTTCCCTCGAGCTCCGTGACTTTGGCCTCGACGTCCACCAGATCCAGCGCGGCGTCAAGCCGGTGGAACAGCCGGTAAGAGGCGTTCAGGAGTCCGAGTGCGTCCTGGTTTCTCCCTTGCGCCTGATAGAGCCGGGCCAACTCCCGCGAGGCCTCCGCCTCGCTCAGGATCGAACCGGTGCTCACGGCGAGATCAATCGCGCTCCGAAGCCGGGATTCCGCCAGCTGCATGCGCCCGGTATCCCGGTAGACCATCCCGATGACCCGGTACGCATCGGACTTGTCCAGTCGGGAGCCGAGCCGGTCGAAGATCGCCAAAGCTGCCTCCGCGTCGCGCCGGGCAAGTTCGTAGGCCTGGCGCGCGATGTGGACTTCGGAATGGTTGAGCAGGCAAAGACCCTGCAGGTGCACGTCGCCGATTCGCTCGGCGAGAGAACGGCTCTGTTCGTAGTAGCGCTCAGCGTCGGCCCACTGCTGACGGTCGGCGCTGATCATTCCGAGATTGTGATAGGCGATAGCGCAGCCCTTCTCGTCGCCCATGGCCTGCGAAGCCTCGAGTGAGGCTCCGTAGTGCCGCAGCGCCGCCGCATGGTCGCCACGGATGGTGGCCAGAATGCCGAGATTCTGCTCGATCCGGCAGCTCAAGCGCGGGTTGGAACCGCCCAGCGTGAGGGCGCGCTCGAAGTACTCCTCGGCGCTCCGCATCGCGCCGTGCTCGATTTCATACCCGCCCAGCGTGTTCAGCGCCTCCGCTGCCAGCCCCGACTCCCCCATCGCCAGCGCCGTTTCATAGCTGCGCTGGCACAACGCCCGGGCCCGATCGCCATCGTTCCGGTGATGGTGGACTATGCTCAGGCGACGCAGTGCTTCCGCGAGCACAGCATTCTCTGCCCCCCGCTCGGCGGAGGCGATTGCAACATGGTATGCATCGAGGGCTTCGCTAATCCGGCCCGATCTCTCGTGGGCCTGGGCTTCGGCGAGAAGTTCGCTGGCCCGCGGCTTCGCCGGCGGGCCGGCGGGCCCCGCGTCGGAAATCGAGTTATCCCGGGACTGCATTCCTACCAGGCCACCGCGTACCGGGAGAAGTGCTCCACATCGCCGCTGACCCGCTGGAGCAGGAGATTGTCCCGCGAGAGCAGGTAGCTGAGGATGTTGAACCGCTCGGTGGTGTAGGCAATGCGCTTGAGAATCTGCAACCGGCCGAGAGGACAGTTGGAGTAGTCCAGTGTGAGACGAGCCGGGCGCCCTTCCTTGAAGTGAAGACCTTCAGGAGAGAAGCGCACCGAGGCCACCGGATCGCTCGGTGCTTCGGCGGTGATCAGAGTCGGAGCGGAGAGCGCGCCCGCGGGAATGACCAGCACGTGACGGCCAACCTCGATCCGGCCGCCCGCAGGACCGATAGTCTTCTTGGTCACCGCATAGGGTTCAACGTGACAAGCCAGGAGTCCGGTGCCGAGCAGGCCCTTCGCCGGATCCAGCAACTCGAGATTCGAATGGGGCTGAACGAGGGCCTGGGTGGAGGGTTCCGCAGTCGGAAGGTCGCTGCTGCCGCAGCTGATGGCGGCGAGCGCGAGAGTCAGACCGGCGCCGAGCGCGATGAGGCTGCGCAGACGATGCATGACGTGCTCCTCGTTGGCGTTAGAACCCATGCCGAAAATCAGGCGCTTTCACTGATCTAGAGGGAGGAGCAACTCAGGTGCCGCTCGCAAACCTAAGTGTCGATAATTTGTATATAGAGATATGTTAGTAACGTGTAATTCTTTAAATATCATCGTTTTACGGCATCATACTTCTACTCATGATGTTGATATTTGTGTCAGTAGTTCAGACATTTGGACAAGTTTTCCCACCCTTTAGTGGCCGGCATCACCTATCGTCTCCTCAAGTCTGTTGGGCCGCCTCCACAGTCCTGCCCCGCTGCCCTCGACTGGGCTAAATTCGGCCGCCCCCTCCTGCTGAGAGCCCATGTCGTACTCCACTCTGCTGCTCGAAATCCGCGAAGGCGTCGCCTTCATCACGGTCAACCGTCCTGACAAGCTCAACGCGCTGAACGACGCGGTCATCGCCGAGTTGGAGAAGGCGATCAGGGCGGTCGAGACGGACGGGGCGGTCAAGGGCGTCATCCTGACCGGTGCCGGTCCCAAAGCATTCGTTGCGGGTGCCGACATCGGAGACCTCTCGCGGCAGGGCCCGTTTGATGGCAAGGCACGCGCGATGGACGGACAGGCCGTTTTCAGACGGATCGAGCGGCTCGGTAAGCCCGTCGTTGCTGCGGTGAACGGCTTCGCTCTGGGCGGCGGCTGTGAGCTGGCGATGGCGTGTCATCTGAGGCTCGCGAGTGAGAACGCGAAGTTCGGCCAGCCGGAGGTGAAGCTCGGAATCGGCCCCGGCTACGGCGGCACGGTCCGCCTGCCGCGACTCGTGGGAAAAGGGCGGGCGCTGGAACTCCTGCTGACCGGGCAAATGATCGATGCCCAGGAGGCCTGGCGCATAGGGTTGGTCAACAAAGTGTTTCCGGCCGACCAGCTCCTCGCCGAAACCGAGAAGCTGGTCCGTAGCATTCTGGAAAACGGCCCCCTCGCGGTTCGGCTGGTCCTGGAAGCGGTGGATGCCGGCCTGGAAATGAGCGCCGAGGACGCCCATCTGCTCGAAGCGAACCATTTCGGCCTGCTCGCCTCCACCGACGATATGCGGGAAGGCATGGCCGCGTTTCTGGAGAAGCGGAAGGCCAGTTTCCGAGGGAAATGAGCCCTCCAAAAAGGGAGCTTCCAACCCTGCAATTCCCTCTGTCTACCGACTAAATTTCAGCCTCATGAAGAGGGGTCGTCCCGGGCTGTCGAAGCTGGCCGCAGGCATTGTGGTATCGGTGCTTAGCGCTGGGCTGTTCGGGTGCAATGAGCGGGACAGGATCTTCTTCCCGACCCTCCCTACGGGGCCTTCCGCCGGCGGCCCAACCAGCACGATCGATCGGCCGTCCATCGACACCACGATCACCGCGGGTCCGGCGTTCTTCGTAACCGGTCGGGTCGGGGACGCCGATGGAGTCGACACCGTCTATTTCGAGCTCGATGGGGGAGTGTCGGGGTTCCCACCCTTTATCGCCAACTCGGACACGGTGCGGTTCGGGCTGCCGATTACGACTGGCGGTCTCTCCGGGACTGTGATCACCGTCCGGGTATTCGGGGTGGATGTGCTCGGTATCCATGGTGACACGGCGATCCGTCGCCTGACGATTCAGTAGTGCGGTTCCAGGACCTCATAGTCCGGAGTTTCCGGAACCTGAAGGACACTAAACTCGAGGCAGGACCCGAAGGCGCAGTGCTCCTCGGCGCCAATGGTGAAGGCAAGACGAGCCTGCTCGAGGCGATCTACTTCCCGGTGTTGTTTCGCTCGCTGCGCGGGGCGTCGGACCAGGAAATCGTCCGGTTTGGAGAGCCGGGGTTTCACGTGGCTCTTCGCTTCGAAGCCCGCGGGCAGTCCCACCACGCGGCCGTCACCTACCGCGCCGCGGGCCGCAAGAAAGAGCACGTCGTCGATGGCGAGCCGTTACGACGGCTGGCCGATGGCGCCGGGATCTGGATGGCGGTGGCGTTTCTGCCCGAGGATGTACGGCTCGCCTCGGGACCCGCGGCCGGAAGGCGATTGTTCCTCGATCGCACGCTGGCGCTGGCAGACCGAGCGTACTTCACGGCGCTCGCCACCTACCGCCACGCGCTGGGACAACGGAACGCGGCACTCCGCGCCGGGCGGCAGGACCTGGCCCGAGCCTTCGATGGACCACTGGCCCGCGCGGGAGCGCGAGTGGTCGCCGGGCGCCTCGCCTGGGTGGAACAGGCGCAGTCAGGATTTCGCGACGAGTTGCTGGCTCTGGGCGAGCCTCGCGCGGCCGCGGATCTCGGCTATGCCGGCGCCGCGGAGCTGGCCGACCCCGAGGCATGGCCGGCAGCGCTCAACGCAGCGGCGCAGCGGGATCAGGCGCGAGGCGCCACGACGGTGGGACCGCACCGCGACGACTTGCGACTCTGTCTCGAAGGCCATGGGGTCCGGGAATTCGGCTCGACCGGCCAGCAGCGGAGTGCGGCGATCGCGCTGAAACTGCTGGAGCTGGAGACCCTGCGACGGGCCGCGGGAGAAGCGCCCGCCTTGCTGCTCGACGATGTCTTCGCCGAACTCGACCAGGAGCGGCAGGAACGTCTCGCGACTCGACTGCGGCGGGTAGGACAGGCCCAGGTGTTCATCACCTCGCCGCGGGCCGACGAGTTGGGACCAGGGATGGAGCTGCCGGTGTGGAGGGTGAGTGAAGGAGTAGTGAGTGCGGAGGACTGAGGACTGAGTGGCAATGAGTTCCGAGTTCCGAGGACTTGCGGCTTATGGCGAAGGCGAAGAGCAAAATGAATTATCGCCCCACTCCACCACCACCGACCGGTCCGACCGCGCTCAAAGAGGCGTTGGACAAGTATCTCAAGTCGGCGGGCCTGGCGCGGCGAGTCCAGCAGGCGAGTGTGCTGGACGATTGGGTTAAGCTGGTTGGGCCGCAGATCGCGCGGGTGACGGAGCCCGAGTCGGTGACCCCCGACGGCGTGCTCCGGGTCCGCGTGGCGAGCGCGCCGTGGGCGAGTGAGCTGGGCCTGATGACTCCGACCATTCTGGCCCGGATCAACGCGGGCAGAACCGGTCGGATCAAGTCGATACGATGGATGCCCGGCGGATTGCGCCGGCGCGATGCCGTTACCCCCTGATTCTGGCGAGACATGGCGAAGGAATCCGCGGTACGGGCTCAAGACAGTACGCAGTATGATGCCGGATCGATCACGGTCCTCAAGGGGCTGGAAGCGGTCCGCAAACGGCCGGGGATGTACATCGGCTCCACCAGCGAAAACGGGTTGCACCACCTGGTCTACGAGGTGGTGGACAACTCGATTGACGAGGCGCTGGCCGGCTACTGCGACAACATCAGCGTCACGATCCACAAGGACAACTCGATCACCGTCGCCGACAACGGCCGCGGGATCCCGGTCGATATCCACCCTACGGAGAAGATCCCCGGGGTAGAGCTTGCACTCACCGTGCTGCACGCCGGCGGCAAGTTCGACAAGTCGAACTACAAGGTGTCGGGCGGCCTCCACGGCGTGGGTGTGTCCGTGGTCAACGCGCTCTCCGAACGTCTCGAGGTGCTGGTAGACCGGGACGGCCAGCGGCACCACATGCAGTTCGTCCGGGGCGTCACCACCAAGCGACTCACCGTCCTGGGCAAGGCCAAGGGAACCGGCACCACGGTCCGCTTCAAGCCGGACCCCGAGATCTTCACGGTCCTGGAGTTCAACTGGACGACTCTCGCCGACCGGCTGCGCCAGCTTGCCTTCCTCAACAAGGGCGTCACCATCACGCTCAAGGACGAGCGCCCCGAGGAGGAGGCCAAGGTCGAAACCTTCTTCGCCAAGGGCGGCCTGATCCAGTTCGTGGAATGGCTCAACCGGAACAAGAAGCCGCTCCATCCCAAGCCGATCGCCTTCAGCCTGACGAAGGACGAGGTGGACGTGGATGTCGCCATCCAGTACGAGGACGGCTACAACGAGAACGTCTTCACCTTCGTCAACAACATCAACACGCACGAAGGCGGCACCCACCTCACCGGCCTCCGCTCCGCGCTGACCCGGGCCATCAACGAGTTCGCCAAGAAGAGCGGCGCGCTCAAGAAAGAGGACTTCACCCTGTCCGGCGAGGACATCCGGGAAGGGCTCACCTGCGTGCTCCACGTGAAGGTGAAGGAGCCGCAGTTCGAGGGGCAGACCAAGACCAAGCTGGGCAATTCCGAGGTCGAAGGCATCGTCAAGCAGGTGGTGTACGAGCAGCTCGGCACCCAGCTGGACGAGAAGCCGCAGATCGGGCGAGTGGTGATCGAGAAGGCAGTGAGCGCCGCCCGGGCCCGTGAGGCGGCACGCAAGGCGAGAGACCTGGTCCGCAAGAAGTCCGGTCTCGAAGGCGCCGTGCTTCCCGGCAAGCTGGCCGACTGCTCCCTCAGCGATCCCGCCCTTACCGAGCTCTATCTCGTCGAGGGAGACTCGGCCGGCGGCAGCGCCAAGCAGGGCCGGGACCGGCAGTTCCAGGCCATCCTGCCGCTCCGCGGCAAGATCCTGAACGTCGAGAAGGCCCGGATCGACAAGATCCTGAGCAACGAGGAAATCCGGTCGATGATTACCGCGATCGGCGCCGGGGTGCGGGAAGACTTTACGCTCGAGGATGCCCGCTATCAGAAGATCATTCTGATGACGGACGCCGACGTGGACGGGGCCCACATCCGGACCCTGTTGCTCACCTTCTTTTTCCGCCAGATGCATGAGCTGATCGAGGCGGGATACATCTACATCGCGCAGCCGCCACTCTACCGCGTGGCCAAGGGCAAGGAAGAGTTCTGGGCCTATTCGGAGCAGGAGCGGGATGAGTACGTGAAGCGTCTGGGCAACGGCGAGGGCCGTGGCAGCGTCAACATCCAGCGCTACAAGGGTCTCGGAGAAATGAATCCGGACCAGCTCTGGCGCACCACGATGGATCCCGCGAAGCGGACCATTCTCCGGGTGACGCTGGAGGACGCGGTCGAGGCGTCGAAGCTGTTCGACGAATTGATGGGAGACGAAGTGGAGCCGCGCCGCCAGTTCATCGAGAAGAACGCCAAGTACGTGAGCAATCTCGACGTGTAGGCCGGACTATCGCAACATCTGCTCCGGGGCCTGAAACGAAAGAAACGCGTCAGCCACTTGAGGGTCGAAATGAGCCCCGCTCCGGCGGCTGATCTCGACCCTCACTGTTTCCACCGGGCGCGCGCTGCGGTAGGGCCGGTCGTGAGTCAGCGCGTCGAAGAAATCGGCGATTGCCACGATGCGGGCCTCGAGCGGGATCGCCTCGCCGGCCAGCCCGTAGGGATATCCCTTCCCATCCCATCGCTCGTGGTGGCTCTGGGCGATACGTTGCGCCATCTGGATCATCGCGGATTTGCCCCCACCCAGGATTCTGGCGCCGATCGTCGTATGGGTCCGCATCACGCCCAGCTCGCGAGGGGTAAGTCTGCCGGGCTTGAGCAGAATGCGATCGGGCACCCCGATTTTCCCCACGTCATGCAGCGGCGCCGCGCGCCGGATCAGGCTGGAGACCGTCTCCCCTACGCCCAGATCAACCGCGAGAGCGCCTGCCAATGCGGCCACCCGCTGGGTGTGCCGCCCGGTTGCGTCGTCCCGGAATTCCGCGGCCGCGGCGAGGCGCTCCAGGACTTCGACCTGGGTTCGCTCCAACGCCGCGGTGCGCTCGGCGACCCGCCGCTCCAGACTCTGGTTCTGGGCCTGCAGCGCGAGATGCAGGGAGCGGGTCTCGATCAGGTTGCGAATCCGGAGCAGCACTTCGGGAACGTCGAACGGCTTGCCGATGAAATCCTTGGCTCCCATTGAGAGCGCCCGCTGTTTCATCTGAACGCTGTCGTCGGCGGTGAGCATGAGAATCGGCAAGTAGCAATCGGAGGGAATAGCGGCGCGAAGCTGGGTCAGCACCGCGAAGCCATCCATGTGGGGCATCTGCAGGTCGAGCAGAATCAGATCGGGATGGTGATCTTCGAGCAGCTGGAGGACGGCCCGTGAATCGCTGCTGCCCTTCACATGACGGAATCCGGCGCGATTGAGAATCCGGATCAGGGCTTCGACGTTGGACGCTTCATCATCAACCACCAGAATTCGGGCCGCCGTGTTCCCGGCGTGGCCAGCATTCAATCCGTTCCCGTAGTTCGTCCGCGAAGCAAGCCTCCGCGTCTGTTCGCGCGTGACCCCCACGTCCTACCTCCCCTTCACAGATCGGTACCCGTGTCGGCCCGCATCGCGGGTCCCGAATCGTCGTCTACTCGTTGGTCGCTACCATACTGCTTTGGGTGGGACAGCTAAGTCATTGTCAGCATTTGGCGTACCAGCAGCCGTCAGGCTCATCCTCGAGCCGCCGATTCGAGCCACGGCAATTTGGTGTCAAGAGAGTGAGCAGAGCGGCCAACTTGCGGCAGGACGTGCGAGTAGCTCGCGGTGAGTGTCAGGCTATTCAACACTATGACTCGACAAAACGACCCCTCACCCAGCAGGTGAGGGGCGAATAGCAGTTTCCGAACAGCGGGATCAGAGGTCGCGGACTTCCTGAGGCCCTCGCTTTCAGCGCGACCCGCCGCGAGGGTCGCCGGCTCCTGGGCCCCAGTCGTCTCCCTCGAAGCCATCTTCCGGCCGCTGGTGAGCGCCGAGGTCGCGCACCTCGCGCTCGGCCGCTTCCAGCTCGTCGTGGCCCGGCTCCTCCAGATCCGAGGCCTCCCGGGAGCCACGGCCCGGCCGAATCAGCCAGGCGAGGAAGACGGCGATCGCGAGCAACAGGAGAAGCTCACCGCTCATAGGTATCCCGGTTCGAGGGTTTCGACCCCGTCGACAGTAATCCGGTGCGACACCAGCGGGAGTGGATTAGAGGTCCCGGTGAATTTGATCGCCCGACTCAGCGCGGCGAGCCCGATCTCGACTCCGGCCTTGTCCCGGGCAAACACCGAGGCGATCGGCTCCCCTGCGATCACCTTGCTGCCCGGCTTCACAGTCACGACGAACCCAACCGAGTGATCCACCGCGTCTCCCAAGCCGCGACGACCGCCACCCATCTCCACGACCGCCTCGCCCAACCCGCGCGGCTCGATCTGACGAACGGTTCCACCGACTGGGGCAGGAAAGAGCTCGACTTCCTCGGCCTGGGGCAGGATGCCGGGATCATCGACTACAGCCGGATTGCCGCCCTGCGCTTCGATGATCTTCCGAAAGGTGTCGAGAGCCTTGCCGGAACTCAGCGCTTTCGTGACCGTGGCTTCTCCCTCCTTGCGATCCCTGGTTACGCCGCCGGCCAGCAGCATCTCGATGGCAAGAGTTCGGGTGAGACGGGACAGGTCTTCGGGACCCTCGCCGCCGAGCGTATGGAGCGCCTCTTCCACTTCGAGAGCATTCCCGATCGCGCGGCCGAGCGGGCGATCCATCGCGCTCAGGTAGGCGACGGTTCGGCAACCGTGGGCCTCACCCAGGCCGATCATCGTCCGGGCGAGTTCGATCCCTCGCTCAGCTTCCGGAAGAAAAGCACCGCTTCCAGTCTTTACATCCAGAACCAGCGCATTCAGTCCCTCGGCGAGCTTCTTTGCCATGATGCTGGCGGCGATAAGCGGGATCGATGGCACGGTACCCGTCACATCGCGCAGCGCGTAGAGGCGGCCGTCGGCCGGCGCGATCTCCGCGGTCTGACCGACCATCGCGACACCGATCCGCTGGACCTGGTC
>DATBGE010000007.1:0-22128 GCA_036558125.1 Gemmatimonadales bacterium
GTCGGTCACCTCGTATCCCTGCTCGGTGAGCCGGATGTGCACCGCGTTGGTGTCGCCGAACAAGTTGTGCAGGTCGCCCAGGATTTCCTGATAGGCTCCGGTGAGAAAGATCCCCAGGATGTACGGCTCGTCGTCCTTGACCGGGTGCAATTCGAGCGAGGGTTTCCCCTTCCGGCCGCCCACGAAGCGATCGATCACACCATCCGAGTCGCAGGTGATGTCCTGAATTGTGCCCCGGCGAGTCGGTTGCTCATGCAACCGGTGAATCGGCATGATGGGAAACAGCTGATCGATGGCCCAGTTATCGGGCAGAGACTGAAAGACCGAGAAATTGCAGAAGTAGCGGTCGATCAGGGTTGACTCGAGGTCGCCCACGATTTCAGGATAGGACGCCTTGTCTTCCTCGATCAGGTGCGCCAAGGCGTTCATGGTGCAGAGGTAGAACGTCTCGACGTCGGCCCGGTCCCGCAATGAAAGGACCCCGCTGGCAAACAATTCCTGGGCCCGCTCCTTCCCGAACGAGGCGTCGTGATGGGCCTCCTGGAGCCGGTCGGGCGAGAGCGACTCGAAATTCTCCTTCATCTCCACCAACAGCGGATGTGCGCCCTTGCCGAGCTTGGGCGGCACCGGCTCGATCTGCGACTCGACGTCGGTAACGTTGATGAGCAGCAGGGCATGATGGGCGGTGATGGCCCGGCCCGACTCGGAGATGATGTGGGGCATCGGCAGCCCCTCGGCGCGGCACATCGCTCCGACGGTGTAGATCACGTCGTTGGCGTATTCCCGCATCGAGTAGTTCATGCTGGCGGACCGGGTGGACCGGGAGCCGTCGTAGTCCACTCCCAGCCCACCCCCCACATCCACGTGGCTCAGCGCAAAGCCCATCTTCCGGAGCTCCACGTAGAAGCGAGCGACTTCCTCGAGCGCCGCCTTGATGTACTGGATGTCGGTGATCTGGCTGCCCAGATGGAAGTGCACCAGGCGCAGCACGTCCTTCCGTCCGAGGCTCTCCAGCTTGTCCAGCAGCTTCATCAGCTCGGCGGCGCTGAGGCCGAACTTCGACTTTTCTCCTCCGCTCTTGGCCCATCGGCCCGAGCCTTCCGCGGCCAGCTTGACGCGGACGCCAACCGTGGGGGAGACGCCCAGCTCGTCGGCCACCTTGAAGAGGGTGTCCAGTTCGCTCAGCTGCTCCAGGACTACGAATACCGTGTGCCCCAGCTTCTGCCCCATGAGGGCGAGGCGCATGTACTCCTCGTCCTTATAGCCGTTGCAGACGATGATCGGCTGGATGCTCTCGGTGATTCCCAGGATCGCCTGCAGCTCGGCCTTGCTGCCGCACTCGAGTCCCACCCCGAGTGGCATGCCGAATTCCACGATCTCCTCGATGACGTGGCGCTGCTGGTTGACCTTGATCGGGTAGACCGTCGTGTAGGTTCCTTCGTAGCCGAACTCGGCGATCGCGCTGCGAAACTGGGCGGCGAGCGCCTCGATCCTGGCCCGGAGGATGTCGGAGAACCGGAGCAGCAGCGGGAGTCCCACGCCCTGCGCGTTGAGGTCCATCGCCAGCTGGTAGAGATCCAGCCCACGCTTCGGGTTCCCGTCGGGGTGGACGGTCACCCGGCCATCTCCATTAGCCCGGAAAAAGCCCAGGCCCCAGCCCTGCACGTTGTAGAGCTTCTCGGCGTCCTTGACGGTCCAGGGATTCGGGGAGATCGGGAGTCTCCGGTTCGAGGAAGGGGAACATTCTAATCAGAGGAGACGGGAGACGGGAGACGGGGGCGGAATGGCGGAATGGGCGGAATGGCGGAATGGGCGGAATGGCGGAATGGCGAAGGGAGGGGGCGAACAAGATGACCCGCTAGATTCAAGACAGGACCTTAGACCTTAGACCTTAGACCATCGACTCTCGACTCCAGACTCTAGACTCTCGACTCAGAATGACCTGGTCCTTTCGCATCGCACGGATCGCGGGCACCGACGTCAAGGTGCACATCACCTTCCTTCTCCTCGTCGCCTGGTGGGCGGTGAGTGGCTACCAGGAAGGGGGGACGGCGGGGGCGGTCCATGCTACCGGACTCCTCCTCTCCCTCTTCACCTGCGTCCTGCTTCATGAGTTCGGGCACATCCTTATGGCCCGGCGGTTCGGGGTCCGGACCCCGGACGTGATCCTCCTGCCGATCGGGGGGGTCGCCCGGCTGGAGCGCATCCCCGACAAGCCCAGGGAGGAGCTGCTGATCGCACTGGCGGGACCGTTTGTCACCCTGATCCTCGCCGCGGTCTTCTATGGCTGGCTCGTGCTTACGGGCCAGTCCATCACCGACTCGCCGTCGGACAACCTGGCTCACACCCCGCTGGTCAATGCACTCCTGGCCATGAACGTGGTCCTGCTCGTCTTCAATTTGATCCCTGCCTTTCCGATGGACGGGGGCCGAGTGCTCCGGGCGCTCCTGGCGAGCAAGCTGGGGTTCGTAAAGGCAACTCGCATCGCGGCGTCGATCGGGCAGGGGCTGGCGATTCTGGCCGGCGTCTATGGCCTCTTCAAGCCGGAGCCGTTCCTCGTGCTCATCGCACTCTTCGTCTTCCTCGGTGCTGCGACCGAAGCCGCGGCGGTGGAGACCAGGATGGCCGGCGAGGGGATTCGCATCGAGCAGATGATGGTGACCCGGTTTGAGACGATTCCCATCCATGCCCGGCTTCGCCTCGCGGTGGACTTGCTCCTTTCCGGTGAACAGCGCGAGTTCCCGGTGGTGGACAACAGCGGCCGAGTAGAAGGCATCCTGACGCGAGAAAGCCTGATCAAAGGGCTGGCGGAGCGGGGGTCGGAGTCCACGGTCGGTGAGGCGATGATTTCGCCGGTGCCGGCGCTGCCGGTTGGGCTGGAATTTGAAACGGCAGTAGGACGACTTCGTTCCAGCGGATTGCCTGCACTGCCGGTGGTGGGACCCTCGGGTGAGCTGGTCGGTCTGCTCACCATGGACAACGTGTCCGATCTGATCATGGTCCGGCGGGCGGTCAGCAAGCGCTGATCTGGCAACGCCGAGACTAAGCCTCTTCCAACTCCTCTCTGAGTACCGGTCCCGGAGACTTGGGGACCTGGAAGTACCACCAGTTCCGCTCCGGAGTCCATCCTTCATCCTCGGCGGTGATCGGCCCCCACAGGCACCGATCCGCCGACTTCAAGAGCACAAGCATCTTGTGGTCCGCTGCGCGTACCCGGGGCATGATTTGGGCTCGCGCTTCGACGGACGCAAGCTCGAGAGCGTTCTCCAGCAGCTGACGCCCATCCATGTCGTTAAGGTAGTCGTCCAGGCCTTGGGGATATCCCTTGCTGACCTGGTCGACTACCCGTTCCCAGTTTTCCACCAACCCTCGCAACCCGTTGGCGACGATCGCGTACGACGCGCCTTGCTTTCGCAGGAATTCAGTGATCGGATCGTCCGGCTGCTCAGCCACCTACATCCTCGCTTCCATCCACGAATTGTTGCTCCGGTCCACGTCCGGCAGGGCTTCGCGTGGGTCAATGTCCACGCCGATGATGGGCCGGCCGCCGGCAGCGCGGTAGGTGAAGTGGCTCCCCAGGTTCCACATGTCGACCGGCAGCCGGACAACCTGGGTCTGCCCGTCAGCATAACGGAGCCGGATTTCGGCGGGCATCACCATGGTACCGCGGTTGGAGAGATAGACGTTGGCGCCTCGATCCTCGGTTCTCACGACCGAGTCGACTGCCTGGTCGAGTCGAGCCGTCGTGTAGATCCAACCCCGCCAGAACCAATCGAGGTCCATCCCCGACTCGTCCCGCATGAGACGGAAGAAGTCCGCCGGCGTCGGGTGCTTGAAAGCCCAGGCCTTGATGTAGGCTCGGAAGGCGGAATCGAAGCGCGGCTTGCCGAGCACCTCATAGCGGAGCATCTGCATCATCAAGGCGGGCTTCTGATAGGCGGTCCAGAAGAGATCGCGGGACTCGACCGGCCGGGTGATGAGCGGCTGTTCCTGACCCGGCTTGGAGTGATCGGGATAGAGATGAAGTGGATGGACCTCGATCGAGTCCCCGTAAGGGGTTCCCTGGAAATATTTCGCCGCGTTGGCCAGGTCGATGAACGTGTTGAACCCTTCATCCATCCATGGATAGAGCCGCTCGTTGGATCCCACGATCATCGGCACCCACTGGTGCCCGAGCTCGTGAGCAAGCACCCACTGCAAGTCGATGCGGACCGGTCCGCTGGGGTCGAAGGTCATCATGGGATACTCCATTCCCTCGATGGGTCCTTCGATGCTCGAGATGTGAGCGTACGGGTAGGGGTACCACTGCTCGCTGTAGTATTTGACCGCCTCCCTTACCATGTGGTTCGCTTCGGTCCACAGCTCAGCCGTAGGCCGGTAGAAGGTGTGGATGTAGATCCCTTTGTAGCCGCTCGCGTCCCAGCGGAAATTGGGTGCTGCGGCGAAGGCGAAGTCCCGGACACTGTCGGCGCTGAAGCGCCAGGTCAGATTACCCCGGCTCGAGGGTCGAGTCTTCGCGGCGTCTCCTGCCTCGTCGGCCGTGATGACCGCGACAGCGGTATCCGACGTACGCGCTCTCGCGAGCCGAGCGCGTTGAGTGGCGGTAAGCACGGTGAGAGGGTTCTGCAGTCGTCCCGTCGCGGCGACGATGTATGTCGCCGGCAAGGTGATCGACACATCGAAGCGGCCGTATTCGAGATAGAACTCACCGCCGCCGATATAAGGCTCGTGATTCCAGCCTTTCACGTCATCGTACACCACCATGCGGGGATACCACTGGCCCAGCTCGTAGAGCGTCCCGTCGTGCCCCATCCGCCCACCGCCGTAATCGGGAACCGGGAACCGCCACCGCACCTCGAGGTCGATCACACCGCCCGGTGGGAGCGGCTTCGGCAGGTCCACCCGCATCGTGGTGCCGAAGACTTCTCGCGGCAGCTCCCGGCCGAGGTTCCGCACCGCCTCGAGAGTGATTCCGCCCAGGAAAGTCTTGCAGGAGAAATCGAACACCGAGCCGAGGAACACGAGCGGCGGCTGGTTCAGCCGGTTCGTGACGCTGCCCGCTTCGCACATGTTCTGTTCCAGGAACATCCAGAGGTAGGGCAGCGCGTCAGGCGAGCGGTTCACGTAATGAATGGTCTCGGTGCCTTGCAGCTCGTTCCGCGCCGGATCCAGCTTCGCCGAGATGCGATAGTCTACTCGTTGCTGCCAGTAGGCCGATCCCGGTCGCCCCGATCCGGTGCGGACCGTATTCGGTGTGGGCAGCGGAAGCTCCCGGAACGGAGAGCTGTCGGAAACGGCGGATTGAGCGTGAAGCGGTGCGGTGGAGAGGCATGCCAGGAACGCGAGGCGAAGTCGCATGGAGTTACGGCTCCTCGGTTGCGTGTCCATCGTCGGGGGTAGCGCGGCAGAACTGCCGGCAGTCCGACCCTCAATGGCGGTGGATAAGGGGTTGCCACTAATCTAAGGCATGACGAGTTCCTCAAGCGACGGCCTCCACCTCGCCGTGACAGGTGCAAGCGGTCTGATCGGTTCGGCTTTAGTGCCCTCCCTCGAGGCGGCGGGACACCGGGTGCTTCGGGTGACACGGGCAGCAGCCGGTCCAGGACAAACCCGTTGGGAGCCGGAGAAGCAGACCATCGACTCGGCCGCGTTCGAGGGAATTGACGGGGCCATTCACCTGGCGGGAGAGAACATCGCGGAACGGTGGACCGAGGCCCACAAGCGTTCCATTCTCGAAAGCCGGCGACAGGGCACCAAGCTCCTCGCCGAGACGATGGCGAAGCTCAATCCGAAGCCGAAGTTTCTGATCCAGGCCTCCGCGGTTGGGATCTACGGCAACCGAGGCAGTGAGCCGCTGACCGAGCGGAGCGCGCCGGGCGAAGGCTTCGCCCCAGAGGTGGCCGCGATCTGGGAGGCCTCATCCAAGCCGGCCGAGGAGGCGGGTATCCGAGTCGCGAGGCTGCGGTTCGGTCTCGTACTGACCTCGGCCGGAGGCGTCCTGGGCAAGATGCTTCCTCCATTCAAGCTCGGACTGGGTGGCAAGCTGGGGGACGGGAAGCAGTATATGAGCTGGATCGCCTTGGCAGATCTCATTGCGGTCGTGCACCGGGTGATCGGAGCGCCGGAGCTGAGTGGTCCTATCAACGTGACCTCGCCGAACCCAGTCACCAACGAGGAGTTCACTCGCGCGTTGGGAAAGGTGCTGGATCGGCCGACGTCGTTCGCGGTCCCCGCCATGGTCTTGCACGCCATGTTTGGCCAGATGGCCGAAGAAGTACTGCTTGGAGGTGCGCGGGTGCTGCCGGAGAAACTGCAGCAGGTCGGTTTCCCCTTTCGCTACACCGAGCTGGAACCGGCCCTGCGCGCCGCGCTCCAGGACTGACTCACGGAGCCGCCGTGGTGAATAAGCCCCGCGCCATCGTCCTTCTTTCCGGCGGGCTCGATTCGGCTACGGTGCTCGCCATCGCCAAGGCCGAGGGCTACGAGGTGACGGCCTTGAGCTTTCGCTACGGCCAACGGCATGCGGTGGAATTGCAGGCGGCTCGCGCAGTGGCCCGGTCCGCCGGAGTGGCGCAGCACCTCGAAATCGAGTTGGACCTCCGCGCGATGGGGGGCTCGGCTTTGACGGCAGATATTCCGGTTCCCCGGAACCGGTCTATGGATGAGATGAGCCACGAGATCCCGGTGACCTACGTGCCGGCTCGCAATACGATCTTTCTGGCCTACGCACTCGGTTTCGCCGAGGTGGAAGGAGCGGCGGATCTCTTCCTGGGAGTGAACGCGCTGGACTACAGCGGATACCCGGATTGCCGGCCGGAATACATCGCAGCCTTTGAGCGTCTCGCCAACCTCGGGACCAGGGCGGCAGTCGAAGGAACGACGAAGTTCAGGATCCACACGCCGCTCATTAACCTGTCGAAACGGGAAATCATCGCCCGAGGGCTCACGCTCGGCGTGGACTACAGTCTGACCCGCAGTTGCTATGATCCAGGCCCCAACGGTGAGGCCTGCGGTGAGTGCGACTCGTGTCAGTTGAGGCTGAAGGGGTTTCGGGAGAATGGGATGGTGGACCCGGCACCGTACGTGGGGAAAGCGGTGAACGGTGAACGGTGAACGGTGAACGGGGAACGGGAGAACGGGAGAACGAAAGAACAGTGAACGGGAGAACGGTGAAGAACAGGAATCGGAATTGTGAACGGAGCTCCCGTTCACCGTTCACCGTTCACCGTTCACCGACTTGGCGATGACCTACTCGATCAAAGAGATCTACTACACCCTCCAGGGCGAAGGCATGAACGCCGGCAGACCGGCGGTGTTCTGTCGCTTTGCGGGGTGCAACCTGTGGACCGGGCGGGAGAACGACCGGGCAACGGCGACCTGCAACTTCTGCGATACCGATTTCGTGGGCACCGACGGTCCGGGTGGTGGAAAGTTCGGAACCGCGGAAGACCTGGCTCGGGCCATCGCGGAAAAGTGGCCGGTGAATTCGGCGCCAACCGCACGGCGGATGGTGGTTTGCACCGGCGGCGAACCGCTACTCCAGCTGGACGCCGCCGCGATAGAAGCACTGCACTCGGCGGGCTTTCTTGTCGCGGTGGAATCGAATGGCACCATCATCCCACCGCCCGGCCTCGACTGGATCTGCGTGAGCCCCAAGGTCGGCGCGGAGCTGGTCCTGCGAGCCGGTAACGAGCTCAAACTGGTGTACCCGCAGAAGGGAGGCGAGCCGGAGCAGTACCTCGACCTCGCCTTCGATCACTTCCTGCTGCAGCCGATGGACGGGCCGGAGCGTCAACGGAATACGGAACTCGCGCTGGAGTACTGTCTGCGTCATCCGGAGTGGCGGCTGAGCCTGCAGACCCATAAGATGCTGGGCATTCCCTGACCTATGTCCACCAGCCACGGCTACTCCGACCGGATCAGTCACGCCTTCGCCTTCGCGGCGAAGCACCTCCAGCCTCGGGCGCGCCGGGGCAGCGGAGCACTCCACCTCACCCAGCCGGCCAACGTCGCGGTGATCCTCGCGCGGTATGGCTGCGACGAAATCACCATCATCTCAGGAATCCTGAGCCACCTGGTCAATGAGGCGTCCTACGGGAGCCGGGCTCAGCTGGTCAGCAAGATTGCGGAAAAGTTCGGTGCCCTGGTCTCCCAGGTCATAAGCGATGTCGCCGAGCCGCGATACGACTCGCGGGGGCGGGAGCGGAACTGGGAAGTCTGCCATATGGACTATCTCGCCAACCTCTCGGCGGCGGGAACCCGGGCGCTTGATATCTGCGCCGCCAACCAAATCCACCTCTGTGGCTCAACCCTCACCGACATCCGGCGGCTGGGCATCGAATATCTCTCGACCTATGCGGAGGCGCCGGCCGAACAGACGCTCTGGTGGTATGGGAGTGTCGTCACGGCTCTGGAGGCAGTTCCCAGCGGGCCGCGCACCGGCATGCTGCTCGAGCTCAAGGGGCTGCTGGAGCTCCTGGCCCGGGAGCTGGACCAGCAGGGAGGATGACTCGACCAGTCCGGCGCCGCCTCCCTCCCTGTTAGACCTATCGCTATATTGCACTTACAGATGGATCAATCCCCCACGCTGCCGGCTCTCGCCACGCTGCCCAGCGCGTTCGCTGCTGCGTGTCGCCATTCCCGCACCGACAGTGAGCTGTTCGAACGCTGTCGCGAGGCGCTGGTCCGGCGATTCAACAGCGACCGCATCTGGCTCTCCCTCAACACCCCCAATGGTGTTCGACCGGTCGTAGCCGCGACCCCCGATTGGGTGGCGAGCACCAAAGTAGTAACTCGGCTCTCCAGTGGTCTGACCGAAGTCATCGTCCATGCCGATCCCGAGGTGGCGAAGCAGATGGCCGGTGCGGCCGTCCCCATCGCGCTCGGCCTCGCGATCATGGTGGAGCTGCACACGGTACTGCAGGACCGGCAAGAGGCGCTCGAGGACGCCGCGTTCCAGCTTCGAGCACTCCGCCAGGTGGCTCGGTTGCTCTCCTCGGTGCACTCCTCGGAAGAAACCGAGAATCTGATTCTCGACTTCATGACCGAGGTGTTCTTCGCCTGGTGGGCGTGCCTTTATCGCCCGCAGGCCGATGCCTACATCCCCAAGGTCTTCCGGTCCCTGAAAGGACCGATGGCGTTGACGCCGATCGATCTCGCGGCGCTCGACAAGGAATTGCCCAGCGGAACGCCCGCGCTGAGCACCGCCGACGCCGCGCTCGCTCGACTGTTACCTGCCAATACCCAGCTGGTCGTGACACTGGATGCAGGCGTCGAGCGGCTCGCGGTTCTCGCCCTGGGCCCGCGACTGCATGAGCAGGGCTACGGCGCACCGGAATACGAATTGGCAGGCACCCTGGCCTTCGCGGCCGCGATCGCGCTCAAGAATGCCCACCTGGTTGAACAGCTGCAGAGTGCTGCGACCACGGACCCGCTCACTTCACTCGGCAACCGGCGGGCGATGGAAGAGCGGCTGGACGCCGAGCTGTCACGGGGCCGCCGGCACTCGCTGCATACCAGCGTCGTCTCGGTGGACGTGGACCGCTTCAAGCTGGTCAACGACACCCTGGGCCACGCAGCCGGAGACCGCCTGCTGGTCCTGATCGGCCAGATCCTCCGTCAGCAGTGCCGGACGCTCGATGCCGTCGGGCGCATGGGAGGGGATGAGTTCCTGGTGATCCTGCCGATGACCACCGCCGATGAGGCCATGGCCTTCATCTCGCGGGTCCAGGCCAGCGTCGCCGCGCTGGAGCGCACTCACTCCGAATTCGGCCGCCCGTCCCTCAGCATGGGCATTGCCGAGGCTCCCCGGCATGGCGCCAGTCCGAGCACCCTGCTCGCCGGTGCCGACTCGGCGCTCTACCGGGCCAAACGGGGTGGCCGCAACGCGGTGGAAGTCGCCGAGGACATGTAATGGCGGATCCCGAGTTCATCCTCCTGGGCGACGCGCTCTGGCTGGACTTCGCGAACACCGCTCCCTTCCTTCCGCATCGCCACGACCATCTTCCCGACCACGCCGCATACGTCCGCTGGACCCGAGCGCTCAAGCTGAGCGCCGAAAGCGATGTGGACTTTGAGCGGATCCGGCGGCTGCGGGATCAGCTGCTGGAGATGGCCCAGTGTCTCGATGCCGGCCGAACTCCCTCCTCGGCGCTGACCCAGGCGCTCAACGGTGTCCTCGGGAGACTGGAGGGGACCGAGCAGTTGATCCGAATTGGCGGGGCTTGGCGCCTCCGTTTTCAGACGATGCGATCACCAACTCCGATCGAGGCGATCGCCGCCTCCGCCGCCGCCACCCTGGCGAACCCGCTGGCGCACGTGCGCCGATGCGCGGGCATTGATTGTGGCCTCTACTTCACCGACCTCACTCCCCAGCAGAGCCGGCGTTGGTGCAGCCCGGGGCGTTGCGGTCACCGCGGGCGAGTTGAACGACGCCGGGTGAGTCGCGCGACCCCGCTGGTATGATCTCCGTGCGGTGGGCCGCCGCATGACCGCCGCATGAGCACTCCGACTCCCTTCAATTACTTCCAGCGGACCGAGGCAGCCCTCGGCCACCGCTACCGCCTCGAGAACATGGTGGCGTCCTCGCGCGAGCGAGTGTTGTTCATCGCCCACGACAAAGTGCTGAATCGTCGGGTCAGTCTCCGGGTCAACTTCTACCCCGATGACAAGATTCGAGCCTGGTTCCTCCGGGAGGCCGAGGCGCTGGCCCAGCTGGACCATCCGGCGCTGCGACACGTCTATGACGCAGGTGTGGTGGGCGAGCTGGCCTACCGGGTCGGCAACTGGATCGAAGGCGAGAGCCTGCAGGAAGCGGTGCAGCGGGGACCCCGTCCCTTCCCCACCGTGCACACCCTGGCCCGGGACATTCTCACCGGCCTCGAGCACGCCCACGCCCACGGAATAATCGCGCGACGGGTGGTCCCGGCCTCGCTGCTCTTGAACCTGGCGGGACGCGGCACAGTCACCGATCTGCGGTACTGCAATTGGACCCTCCCGGTGATCCCGCCAGGCGAGGAGCCTTCGGGGAAGCCGTTCATGGCGCCGGAGATCAGGGGAGGTGCCGCCGGAGATCCCACCAGCGACATCTACACCGCGGGGGCCATCCTCTACTTCGCCGTCACCGGGCATGAGCCACCGCTTGATCCGCTCACCCTGAAGGCGCCCTCCGAGCTGCGCCCCACGTGTCCTCGGACAATCGAGCGGATCCTGCTCCGGTCCCTGCGCCCCTCTCCGGACGACCGCTACCTGACTGCCGCGGAGATGCTGGAGGACTTCGCCTCGGACGCGGGAACCTTCGACAATCCGGCGGCGGCACCGGGACCTCGCGTGGGAGTGACCGAGAGCGAGGATGGCCGTCATTGGGAGAAGCGGCTGCGCCGGGCATTGGGGGACGACTACGAGTTGCTGAGCTCGCTGGGGACGGGCGGGTACGGCCGGGTCTACCGGGTGCGCGACCTCCACCTCGAACGGGAGGTGGCCCTCAAGGTCCTGCATCCCAACTTCACCCGGGAGCCGGCTGTCGTGGAGCGTTTCCGGCGAGAAGCCCAGCTCGCCGCGAGGCTCAACCATCCCAATATTGTCAATATTTATGACATCGGCGGAAGAGCCGGCTTGATTTGGTACACCATGGCGTTCGTCCGCGGACCGAATGTGGCACAAATCGTTGAACGGGATGGTCCGATGCCGGTCGATCGGATAGTAAGGTTACTCAAGGAAGGGCTCTCCGCCCTGATGCAGGCCCACAGCGCCGGGTTAGTGCACCGCGACATCAAACCTGAGAACATGCTCACGGAGCCGGACGGAAGTCTTCGGATCACGGACTTCGGCCTGGCACTCGCGCTTCGGGGTCACGGGAAATTCGGAGGCGCTACGAGCCAGTCCGGAACGCCGATGTTCGCGAGCCCGGAACAGCTTCTGGGAGAACGAGTTGACCAACGCTCTGATCTCTACAGCCTGGCTGCGGTCGCCTGTTTCGCGCTGCTCGGCGAGCCGCCTTTTACGGGTTCGACGGTGGAACAGGTGCTGGGGCGGCAGACCACAAACCAGCTGCCGCCACTTCGGGAAGAACGTCCCGACTTGAGTGAAGACCTGGAGCGAGTACTTGCTCGCGCCCTCCAGGCAGAGGTCGAACAGCGATTTCCATCGGCGGCTGAATTCTTACAGGCGGTCAATCGCGCGACCGGTCGCGGGCTTCGCCGACGCAGTGGAGAATGGGCCAAAACAGCACTCAAGTGGTGGAAACCAACCCCTTGACTACAGTGGTCCACTGCCCATTTTTATGTCGGCTTGAGTGGCCAACAAATTTGGCCGGGTAGACGACCAGCAGGATCCCCTTCTGGCTCAACGAGAGACCCGGGTAGGACGCCTGGGTCTCTTTTTCATACTGGTGAGGCGGGATTGTCCCGCTCTCACTCAGCGGTCGGCCGGTGCGGCTGTTTTACCTCACCCCGACGATTCCACCCCATCAGGAGTTTGGTAGCATGGCACGCACCACCGGTACTGTGAAGTGGTTCAATGACGCGAAGGGCTACGGGTTCATCACGCCCGAGAACGGAAGCAAGGACTGCTTCGTCCACCACACCGCCATCAAGGCAGACGGATTCCGCAGTCTGGCGGAAGGCGATCGCGTCGAGTTCGACATCGTGGAGGGCCAGAAGGGGCCTGCCGCAGAGAACGTCACGAAGGTCGGTAAGTAAGCCCAGACGAGCAGCGCAGCTTCGAGGGCAAAACGAAGGCAGGGTCGCTGGGAGGCGGCCCTGCCTTTGTTATTTGTGGCGGTAGATCACTCGGCCGCGGGTGAGGTCGTACGGGCTGAGCACCACGGTGACCCGGTCGCCTTCCAGGACCCGGATCTTGAACTTGCTCATCTTGCCCGCCGCGTACGCCAGGATGGAATGCCCGTTCTCGAGGAGCACCCGGTAGTTACGGTCGGGCAGCACCTCGCTCACGACGCCTTCCATCTCGATTCCCTCTTCCTTGGCCATCCAGTTCTCCCTGTAGGGTGGGTTTCCGGGTCAGGAATCTCGCCACCGGCTGTTCCGGAGGCAACCTGCAGGACTAGACGGCTGTCGTCCCCTCCCCCAACCGATCCAGCTCCGACTCGACCAGGCTCGCGAGCTCTCCGATGATCTCGGCATCGAAGGTGAATTTCGCCCCCGCCGCCTGATAGAGCTCCGGCAGCGATCGCGTCGCACCGAGTGCCAAGGCGGAGCGGTACTGGCGCACCGCCTCGGCGGAATCGCGCATGCTGTTCCGCCAGACCTGCAGTGCCCCGATCTGGGCCAGGCCGTACTCGATGTAGTAGAACGGATGCAGAAAGATGTGGAGCTGCCGATACCAGCGGGCTGCTCGCTCCCGCTCAAGCCCCGACCAGTCCACGCCACGCTCGAAGCGGCTTCGGATCCGGAGCCACGCCGCGTCCCGCGCCTCACGATCCCGCCCTTCGCCGCTGGTGTAGAGCCAGCTCTGGAACGCATCCACCGAGGCGACATGAGACAGCGTCAGCAGCACGTCTTCCAGGTGCTCGATCCGGGCGCGCCGGTAGTCCTCGGTATCGAAGAATCCTCCGTCTTTTCGATCCAGATAAGGTGAGGCGAGCAACTCCATCGACATCGAGGCCAGCTCGCACATCTCGAGCCCGGGATGGCGCTGCCACACGAGCGGTTGCTTTCGCGCGGCAAAGGCGTGGAAGGCGTGCCCGCCCTCGTGCAGGAGGGTCGACACGTCTTCGAGCACACCGACGGCATTCATGAAGATGAACGGCCGACCCCGGAAGTGGAGCGTTTCGCAGTAGCCGCCCGGCGCCTTGCCCTTACGGGAGTCGAGATCCAGCAGCTGCTCCGTCATCATGGTCCTGAACTCGGCACCGCAGGCCGGCGACACTCGCTCGAAGACGTGGCTCGTAGTCTGGGTGAGCTGGGTCGCATCTTCAAACGGCCGGATCGGAGGACGGCCATCGGGATCGGCCCCCAGATCCCAGGGGCGAAGCTTCTCGAGTCCCATTCGCTGAGCGCGCCGGCGCATCAGGCGTTCGACCGCCGGTGCGATGACCGCCTCGACCGCCTCGTGGAAGCGACGGCAGTCCGCCGGGGTGTAGTCGAAGCGGCACTTGGAGCGGAAGGCGTACTCTTCGACGTTGGGAAAGCCGGCATTGGCGGCGATCCGTGAACGCAGATCGAAGAGCACGTCGAAGATGTCCATTAACTCGGTCCGGTGCTGGAAGTAGGCACCGGCACCGAGGCGGAAGGCCCGCTCCCGAACCTCGCGATCGGGGCTCTGGAGGAAAGGCTGAAGCTGGGGAATGGTCTTCTCGCCGCCGTTCCATTGCACTGTCAATCCGCCGGTCAACTTCTGATAACGCGCGGCGTGCTCCTCGACCTCCGCCATGAGCGGCACGTTGGCTTCGCGGAAGATCTCGATATGGGTCCGGAACCGGGCCAGCACCTGTTCCAGGTCGGGATGGCTGTACCCGCTCTCGACGAGACGCCGCGCCAACTCGACTCCCTGCTCATCAGCCCGCGGGATGACGACGCCGGAGAAGCGGAGATGCCGCGACTCCTTCACCTGATCGGTCGTATCGGAGGTATATGCGATCATCGCAAGACCAGCAGCCTCGCTGAGCACTTCTTCGAGGCGAGACCAATCGGCGAGCCACGCCTCCATCCCATCGGGAGACAGGGGACGCGCCACGAGCTCCCGGTAGAAGGGGAGGACGTCGTCCCAGTTTGCTTCGATGAAGTCGGCTGGTGTCAAACTGCTTATGGCGTGTTTCAGGGGCATGGCCGGCGAACCTGGTCTCCTCGGCTACGCCGGTGGGAGTGGTGAAGGACTAGCTGCTTTCATCTGCTCCTGCCCCAACCCTGGCCCGTTGATGGTAGAGATACGCCAGACCCAGCGAGACCAGGCCAAGGATGAACGCCGAGCCCACGCGATAGAGGGCGTCGAGCGAAGAGAGGTCGGAGAATACCACTTTCAGCACCGCGATGCCCAGCACGGCCATGCCGGCCTGCCGCAGGACCTTGATGGAGCGGCGGAAGCCGGTCGCAACCAGCCCGCCCGCGAAGGCGATCCACCAGGCACTCACCGAGAGACCGCTCGCAAGATTCGCGGTCTGATCGTCAAGCGAGCTCTGATCGAACAGGGTGATCAGCTCCCCGGTAACGCCCAGCCAGACCATCACGCCGCCCAGTAGCCAGAGAAGTGACCGCCCGTTCATTCCCCGGAGGAGGCGGGCTTCTGCCGTCCCGTCCTTCAGCAGTCCCGCCGCGAGAGCGAAGACGGTGCCGCAGCTGGCCCAGAATGCGAGCGCCCAGGGCCCTACAAAGGCGCGCTCGGTATCCACTCGACGGGGGAGATCGTCGCCCACGAGGTGGGTCAAGGCGAGCGCCAGCGCGATCAGTGAATACCAACGCCCGTCATCCCGATTCAGCTTGTGATCGGCCGCAGCCCAGATCAGGGAGAGGACGAGCAATGCCCAGACCGCTGGCAGGCCGTTCCATTGGTTCATTGCCGCGGCCGCGAGGGCCGACGTGCCCACCATCGCAAAGGCTCGGCGCGGCGTACCGTAGCCCGCCAGCAGGTAGGGGATCGCGATAATCGCGGCGATGAGTCCCGGTTGCCGGTCGAACAGGTCGGGAGCAAACCCGTGGAGCGCCCAACCAAGCAGAACCGGCGTGACGTAGAAATAGAACGTCTCCCCGATGGACAGCCGCGGCCCACCAGGAGCGACTGTGAACCCCGGCGCCCAGATCCCTGAGGCACGCCACGCACGCCACCAGACCGGGGCCGCGAGGATCAAACCCCCAACCGCGGTCATGCGATGGGACTCGGTGAGCTTCTCGTCGGCGAGGCCCAGTATGCCCCATCCCCCGCCGAAGGAGAGGAGCCGCGTCTCCCACCAGCCTTCCCGCAACCCGATGAAGAGCCCGGCGGCGCCGCCGAGCAGCGCGTAGGCAAAGAGCCACGTGGTCGCAGCCTCGCGCAGGATTCCCGAGGTCGCAATGCCGAAGTAGCTCAACGCGACGAGGAAGGTCGAGATCCTCCAATGCCGCTGGGCTGAGACCCAACCGAGGCCGATGGCCATCACGGCAAGGTAGAGCAGAAGCGCATTGACACTCCCTGCTTCCTTGCCGAGCAGGATCGGAGCGAAGAAGGCGCCGAGCACCGCGGTGGCACCCAGGGCTTCACGATTGATCGCGTAGGCCACCAGCGTCACGGCCACCGATACGAGCGCGAGTCCGGCCATGCCGGTGAAGGGCGGGAGGAAACCGTAGAGGCGGGTAGCGGCCCAGACCGCGAGGTAGACGATGGCGCCACCGGCACCGATCAATGCCGCGCCATAGGTGCGGAGGCCCTTCTCGTGAAGCCTCCAGCCGATCGCTCCGACCGCGATACCGGCCAGAGCTCCTCCAGCGCAGCGGACCAGCGGAGAGATCCAGCCCCGGTCAAACGAGAGCTTGAGGAGGAATCCTGCGGCGAGGACGACGAAGATCACACCGACCGCAAGCAGTCCCCTTTGCCCCAGCCATTGTTCCGAATCGGTTCGACGTCGCGGGGGGGCAATCGGGGCAGCTGATGGACGGTCAGTGGGACCGGAGACCCATGGTGTCGCTTGGGGCGGAGGTGGGACAGGCGCCGGAGGCGGCGGAGACGACACAGGCGACGGTGGCTCGACGAATGAAGGGCGCTCGCCCGGCGACGCTTCTTTCGGTCCCTCGGCGAGCGCTGCCCCGGCCAGCTGGCGGACCAGCCGCTCCAGCGTCGCGACACGCTGCTCCAACAGCTCGAATCGCTTGTCGGTGCTCACGTCGGACCCTCCTTGTCGTCAGACCCGAACCCGATCCAGCGCCTGGTGGAACTCCTCTGCTGTTTGCCAGCGATCGGCCGGCTTTTTGGCGAGTGCCTTGAGAATCAGCTCGGCGAAGGCAGTCGGGAGCCCCGGGACCATGGTGCGGGGATCCGGCGGAGTCTCCTGCACCTGCTTGAGCAGGATCGAGCCGAAGGACGTCGCGTTAAAGACTCGCTTGCCGGTCGCGCATTCGAAGAGCACGGTCCCCGCCGCATAGAGATCGGCTCGGCCGTCAACCGGCTCACCCATCAGCTGCTCCGGCGCCATGTACTCCGGCGTCCCGATGATACTGCCGGTGGCGGTGAGCTGGTTGCCGGGCTGGCGGCGCTCAACCAGGCGAGCAATTCCGAAATCCATCACCTTGAGAAAGCCCTGGGCATCCAGCACCAGGTTGGGCGGCTTGATGTCGCGATGGACCACGCCAACCGCATGAGCGACCTCGAGCGCCCGGCAGAGCTGGCGCCCAATGGTCAGGATCACGCCGAGGGGCAGCGCTCCCCGCTGGTCCAGCAGCTGGTCAAGGCTGGTACCCTCGACGTATTCCATGGTGATGAAGTAGGTCCCGTCCGACTCGCCGAGATCGTGGGTGCGCACCACGTTGGGGTGGGAGATTTTGCGGGCGAGCCGGATTTCCTGCTTGAAGCGCTCCAGCACATGGGCATCGCCGAGCAGGCCGGGTTGCAGAGTCTTGATCGCGATCTGCTCTTGCAGCTCCCGGTCGAACGCGCGATAGACAACCCCCATGCCACCGGCGCCGAGTTGCTCCCGGATTTCGTAGCGATTGGCAAGCACCGAGCCCGGCATGAGCTTGCTGGGCGTATGAACCGCGGAAGTTGGGGCTGCCATCGAGGCGGTGCGGCCACCACTGGTGCCGCCCAGGAACTCGACCAACCTCTGCTTCTCCCGCAACTCGTCCAGCATGCGCTGGAAGGCTTCGGCCAGCTCGCCGATCTCGTCATGCGACTTTATGTCCAGACTGCCTTCGTAACGACCCTCGGCGACTCCCCGGGTCACGTCCACCAGTTGGCGCAGGGGATTCGTGATCTGGCGGGCGAGAATGAGCGAGATGATGAGCGCGATGCCGAGGGCGGCGAAGAACGCGTAGACGATCGAGCGCTGCAGCAAGGTGAAGGGCGCCAGCTCCGCCTCGCGGGCGCGGAGGCCGGCGTACTCTCCCACCGTGACGCCGGAGGCGGTTTGGAGCGGACCGACCGCGGCCATCCAGGTCATCCCACCCGCTTTCACGCCGAGCCGTTTGGGAACGCTGTCGGGGGCAGTTCCCGCGGCGGCGCGCTTTTGCAGCGCCTCGTCGAGCGTACCGGCAGGAAGGGTTGATGCCGCGACCCGAGGAACTCCGAGGGTATCGAACGCGACGAACACCACCTCGGAAGCGGTCTGGCGCTTCAAGCGGTCGGCCAGCCCCATGTCCAGCGACAACGCCATGACCAAGGCACCGACCACCGACTCGCCGGCGGCCAGCGGGACCGCGATCGCCTGAAACAACGAGTCCCCGGCAGGAGTAGACTCCACCCAGATTCCCTGGGTCGGCGTGCCGCTCAGCGCCTCGCCGACCAGGACGCTGTTCCCGAGCGAATCTCCGAACGCCGTAGCCGAGCGAGTCGAGGCCTGCAGCACGCCGGCCTGATCGGTGATCATCGCCCAGGCGGCGTCGCCCTGCTTGCGGAACTCATCGGCCTGGTCCAGCAGATTGGCGCGATTGCCGCTGTGAAGGGCTGCTTCGATACGGGAGATGTTGGGGGGAACCTGAGCGAGGACCTTGGCCAACTGCTGCAACGCGTGACTCCGCGCCTCCAACGCATCGTCAATCGCCGACTGAGTCGCATGAAGGCCACGGTCGATGGCGGCGTCGGCCGCCTGGCTAGCGCGATAGCGGATCAGCGCCAGCGCGCCGCCCAGAATGGCGACCACAACGAGGACGATCGCCAGGAAGAGTTTGAGGCCCAGGCCTCGCAAGAGCGGCGACTTAATACCGGCGGCTCCGGTCGGAGTAGGACCTGCCGTTCTTGTCCTTGTGCTGCACCAGGCGATAGCCGCGGGCGTCGAGGGTCAGCGCCAACGGCGCTGCCCCGCTCTCGGTTACCTTGAGCGGGCCGGTCACCTCGGGCGCGCGTTCGTGCCAGACGTGCACGATGTAGTCTCCAGGCGGGACGCCTTCCAGGCGAAAGGAGCCGTCAGCCCCGGGCTGAGCGTACAGCGACGTCTCCTGCACCACAACCAGACCCCGCATGCTCGCGTGCACGTTGCAGTACACCTTGATGACGCCGGCCCGGTCGAAGCGCACCGACTTCGTGGTCCCGCGACCGTACAGTCCCAGGTCGAACGGACCTTCAGGTGAGACCGAGAATACGTTGTGATTAAACGGATCGTGATTGGGAAAGCCGACAGTGGAGCCCCGGGTAACCATGATCAGGTGGGGAACGAATTGCTTATCCTCAGTCGCGATCTCGACGGAGGTGGGAGCGCCCTGCGGGGCTTGATCGCCGGTGAGCCAGATGACAGCCTGACCTACATCGGACGGGGGGCGATCGCCCTTGTCGAGAAGAGTCACCTGCCCCGTCACGGTTACGCCCTGAGCCAAAAGGGGTACCTTCCCTGCCGAGACCGCCAGGGCCACTGGTACAATCGAAATCCCAAATGACCGGCGTATCTTACGCATTGTTCATAGCTTAGCCCCTCCACCCGAGGGGCGTCAACCGGGAAGCAGGAGGCAGTTTCCACCGATGAAACGCGTGACCATCAGGGCGCTCTGCCTTTCTTGCGTCGTCGCGTCCCCGCTCTGGGCGCAGGACAATCCGAAGCCGGACGTGGACCTCAAGGTGATGGTCCTCATGAACGGCTTCTACACCAGCGGGAAGACCAATAACGTCGACCTGCCGCAGGTCGCCGTTCCTCCCAGTACAGCAGACAGTATCGCGACCGACGGCCTGGGTGCCACCGTCCGGCAGAGCCGGGTCACCGGCCATGCCTTCCTCTCCGGCTTTGCAGGTGGCGACTTCAATGCAGAACTGGACGTGGATTTCTGGGGTGGCCAGCAACCCTCGAACGGTGGGCGAACCTTCCCCTTGCTGAGAATCCGCCGGGCCTGGGCCCAGATGACCTGGGACCGGTTCAACATCCTCGTAGGTCAGGAGGCCCCGCCCATCGTCGAACTGAATCCTTCCTCGCTTGCGAGTATCGGGCTGTCTTCCCTCTCGGCATCCGGCAATCTCTGGCTCTGGATTCCACAGATCCGCATGACCTACGATGTGGTCAGCAGCCCTAAGGGGAGACTTGGCATCGAAGGAACGGTGCTGGCGCCAACCGGCTATGAGGCGCAGGGCCCGTTCCTGACTCAACCCGACGAAGCCGAGGCGAGCAAGCGGCCCTATCTCCAGGGCCGGCTGCTCTACCGCTGGGGCGAGGGCGACCACCCCGGACAGATCAGCATCGGCGGTCACCTCGGCTGGTTCGCGACGACGGGAGACTCGCTGCTCGATTCGAAGGCAGCCGCATTCCTGATCCAGGCGCCGATCGGCCGCATGGTAGAACTCCGCGGCGAGGCCTTCGTTGGCCAGGCGGTCGCGGGACTGGGCGGAGGTGCCATCGGACAGAACTTCGGCGTGAATGGGGTTCCGGTTCGGACCAAAGGGGGGTGGGGACAACTGCTGGTCAGACCTTCGCCCGGCTGGGAAATCGGGGCGAGCTATGGAATCGATAATCCCGATGACGATGACTTGGATACCGCGACGCAACGGCTCAAGAACGAAACCGTGGTCGGCGAGCTCCAGTGGCGGCCTTCCCCGCTGGTGTTAGGACTGGAGTACCGCCACATAGCGACCACGTATGGGAGCGGGACAGAGACTGCGGATCATATCAATCTTGGGCTGGGGGCGGAGTTTTGAGGGGATGCGAGATGTGCCCCACGATTCAGGGCTCTCGACTCTGGACTCTGGACCCTAGACCCTAGACCCTAGACTCCAGACTCCAGACTCTCGACTCTCTACGGCTTCTGCCCCGCCCCCACACCCGCCTCCACCTCCGGCACCGGGGTCTCCCCGGTATGCATCGGCACGTGATCCACATGGAAAGCGAGAATACTCACTAACGCCACGATCACCGATCCCGCATAGAATGGCGCGCCGTGGCCGATGTACTGAAAGAGATTGGTCGCGAAGAGCGGTGCGATGATCCGGCTGATTCCCGCGTAGGTCTGCGCCACTCCCATCGTGGTCCCCAGCTCGTCCTTCTCCGAAACCCGTGACATCAACGCGGTCGTCGACGGGAAAAGGAGTGCGGTGCCGATTGGAACCAGCGGAATCAGCAGGGCGAGCTGCCAGAGGTTGTGGGCCAGGGGGTACACTGCCATGCCCACAATGAGAAACATCGCGCCGAGCCGCATGGACCGCGTCTCCCCGATCCGGTCCACGATCGGCCCCAGCGCCACCACCCGCATCAGGATGTTGAGCAGCCCGGTATAGGTGAAGAAGAAGCCGATGGTCTTCTCGGTGACGCCGTGCTCCGCTTTGAGGAACAACGCGAGAATGGCGGTCAGTGAGGTGAAGGCCAGCATCCCGATGCCGTAGATCCACACATAGCGGGACACCGAACGAGTCGGATGGCGCAACACCATCCAGGCCGCGTGCCAGATCGGCTTGCGCTCGGCAGGCTGATCGCCCGCGGTCGCCTTGCGGGATTCAGGAAGCCAGCGCCACGCGAAGTAGGCGTTCGTGGCACAAAGGGCCGCCGCGATGAACCCGGGCCAGGAGCGCCCCAATTGGACGGCCAGCCCACCGATCACCGGTCCGATCACCACACCCACATTGGTTGAGGCCGAGAGCCATCCCAGTGCCTTGGCTCGATCGGAGGGGCGCACCGTGTCCGCCACGTAGGCCTGCGCCACACCCGTGGTCCCGCCACCCGCACCCTGAATCAAACGAGAGAGGAAAAGCAGCCAGACCGACGTCGCGAGTCCGAAGACGAGGAATGCCACCGACGATGCGGTGAGTCCAATGACGAGCGCAGGCCGTCGGCCATAGCGGTCGGAGACTCGGCCCCACACCGGTGCCGCGATCAACTGGGCGATGGAGAAGGCGCCGATCAGCCAGCCGACCGTGACCGGCGAGGCACCCAGGTCGGTAGCATAGAAAGGCAGAATCGGGAGCACCAGCATCAACCCGATCATGTCCACGAAATTCACCCCGATCAGCACCGAGAGGCGCTTGATCTCGGGAGTCATCCTGGGCCCGGTCATCCCGACACCGTGGGCCGGTCACTGCCCA
>DATBGE010000008.1:0-7391 GCA_036558125.1 Gemmatimonadales bacterium
GCCAGACTTCCCACACAGCATCCACCAAGGAGGCACAGGCCCGCCGCCTGACCGCGCAGGCCCCGACCGTGGACGGCTCTCTGGATGAGGAAGTCTGGAAGACGGCCGCATGGTTCAGCGACTTCGTCCAGAAGGAACCGGTCGAAGGAAACGATCCCCAGGAACGAACCGAGGTCGGGTTTCTGTATGACGCCGACGCCCTCTACGTCGGCGCCCGGATGTGGCGCAGCCCGACTGGCGAGCTCCCCCACCCCGTCACCCGCCGGGACCAGTTCGGTAATGCCGAACAACTGATTATTGCGCTCGACACTTATCATGACCATCGGACCGGGTTCTCCTTCTGCATCAGCTCTGGGGGAGTGCGGAGCGACTACTACCATCCCGGCGACGACGAAGGATATCGGGACTACGGCTTCGATCCGGTCTGGGAGGCGAGAGTCACGCTCGACTCGATCGGCTGGACGGCGGAAATGCGGATCCCGTTTTCCCAATTGCGCTTCAACAACAGCCAGAAACAGGTGTGGGGACTCAACATCAACCGCTGGATGCCCGGCTCAAACCAGGACATCTACTGGGTGATGATCCCCAAACAGGAAACCGGCTTCTTCTCTCGCTTCGGCCAACTGGTGGGCATCGAGGGAATCAGACCCTCCCGTCGCCTGGAATTGCTGCCGTACGTGGCGGCCGATGCGCGATACACCAGCAACACCGACCCCGCCGACCCTTTCACCGACGGGAGCGACTACGTAGGGCGGGCCGGCGCCGACGTAAAGATGGGTCTGGGACCGAATCTGACTCTCGATGGCACCGTCAATCCGGACTTCGGTCAGGTGGACGCCGATCCCGCGGTGGTCAATCTCAGCGCCTTCGAGATCTTCTTCCCCGAGCGCCGGCCCTTCTTTACCGAGGGCAACAACCTGCTGATGGGCAACGGCCCGGGGTACTACTACTCTCGCCGCATCGGGGCGCCGCCCCATGGGGAGCCCGGTGGAGACTTCATCGACACTCCAGACAACACGACGATTATCGGCGCGGCGAAAATCACCGGCCGAACGGCAAAGGGACTCTCGGTAGGAAGTCTGTTCGCGGTCACCGCCAATGAGTACGCCAATACTTTCGACACGCTCGGGACGGTAAAGGGCCACAGCCGGGTTGAGCCGCTCACCGGTTACGGCGTGGCGCGCGTGCAGCAGGAGTTCGGTCGTTCGGCGTCCACTGTCGGAGTAACTCTGACCGGAGTCGAGCGCGACCTGGGGAAGGACATCATGGATTCAGTCCTCAGCCGGCGGGCCTACACCGGCGGGGTGGACTGGAACCTGCGCTTCCAGGGCGGGAACTACGAGCTCTCGGGTTACAGCGGCTTCAGCTATGTAGCCGGCGATTCGACCCGGATCGCCGACGTGCAACAGTCCAGTGCCCGGTACTTCCAGCGGCCCGACGCGACGCACGTCAAGTTCGATCCTTCACGCACCTCACTGACCGGTTACACCGCGGGCCTCGGGTTCAGCAAACTGGGTGGCAAACACTGGGTGTACGATCTCTTCGCCAGCGCCGAATCCCCCGAGTTCGAGTTGAACGACGCGGGCCAGCTCAGCGGCGCCGACGATCTCGATGTGGACTGGAGTCTCCGGTATCGGGAGATCCAGCCCGGCAAACTATTTCACCGCTATGACCTCGGCGTGTTCGGCCACGTCAACTGGAATTACGGTGGGGAGCGCCAGTTCACCCGGTTCGCGGTCAGCAGCAGCCAGACCTGGAAGCGATTCCAGCAGACCTTCATCGGAGCCTACCTGCTACCTCGCTACTCGAGTGACGAGCTGACGAGAGGGGGGCCGCTCATGGGCTCGCCGACGGCGTGGGGCACCGACCTCGAGTTCTTCAGCGGGGAGGCGGGGAATTTCCAGTGGCACGTGAACGGTAACCTGCAGGGCGACGAGTTTGACGGGAACCATTTTCAGATCGGCGGCGGTGTCTCCCTGCGTCCCGCACCGCAGTGGTTCCTGTCGCTCGACCCGCGGTACGAGCGCACCAAGGATGAGCGGCAATATCTGGATACCCAACCGGGCGGTGCCGCGGCGACCTACGGGCAGCGCTACATCTTCGCCGCCTTGGATCAGACGACCATCTCGGCCCAGCTCCGGGTCAACTACATCATCACGCCCAATCTGAGCATCGAGGGCTATCTGGAGCCGTTCGCATCGAGTGGCGCCTACACCCGGCTCGGCGAACTCCCGGAGCCGCAGAGCACCACCCTCCGGCGCTATGGCACCGACGGGACGACGATCGAACGATTCGCTCCCGATTCGATCGTGATCACCGACAACGGCGGGGCCGACTCGTTGACCCTGAGCGACCCGGACTTCAACGTTCTCAGCTTCCGGAGCAATCTGGTGTTACGCTGGGAGTGGCGGCCGGGCAGTACTCTGTTCCTGGTCTGGCAGCAGAACCGCGGTTCGTCAGTGACGTCGAGCCACCGGGTCACCGTCGGCGACATGTGGGATTCCTTCGGCACCCAGGGAGACAACTTCTTCGCGCTCAAGATTACCTACTGGCTGGGGGTAGGCTGAACCTGCCGGTCCGCTTCACGACCATCTCCACCTGCACGACGACTCTTTCAAGCCTTCCCGCCGGCTCGCATATTCCATCCCTAACCCGGTGAAGGGCAGGGAGCCCAATTCCGCGAGACATTCTGGCGCTGGTGCGCAAAGCCCTCGAAGGCACCTACGACGTCGATCGAGAAATCGGCCGCGGTGGCGCGGCGCGCGTGTTTTACGCGACCGACCCCTCGGGAAAACCGGTCGCTCTGAAGGTCCTGCACCCCGAGCTGTTGGTCAGCGTCGCGGCCGACCGGTTCCTCCGGGAGATCGCGCTGGTGCGGCAGCTCGACCATCCTCATATCGGCAGGTTACTGGATTCGGGTGACCGGGACTGGCTGGTGTATTACGTCATGCCGTACATCGAGGGGCCTACACTCAAGCAACTGCTGGCGCGGGACAGCCAGCTGAATCCTCCCGCGACCCGCCGCCTCGCCCGCGACCTGCTGGATGCGCTGGGCCACGCGCACAAGGCGGGTATCGTGCATCGCGACGTGAAGCCGGACAACATCGTCCTTGGTCCTGACGGGGCAGTTCTGGTGGATTTCGGCATCGCCCGCGCCGTACAGCTCTCGGGCTCCGATCGGGTCACCCGCTCGGGGATCGCGGTGGGCACTTCGGCCTACATGAGCCCCGAGCAGATTGCCGCGGTGGACGACATCGATCACCGCACCGATCTCTATGCCGTGGGCTGCCTGCTCTTTGAATGCCTGGTCTCACGTCCACCTTACGTTCACAAGAACGAAAACGTCGTCCTGCAAATGCACCGGCTGGACCCGATTCCCAATCTGAAAACCTTTCGGGAGGATGCTCCGGAGGACCTGGCCCAGATGATCACTCGCGCACTGGCCAAGAACCGAGAGGAGCGATGGAGTGGAGCTGGGGAAATGGCGGGGGTGTTGGTGGAGTAGGCTTTTCAATCTTCAATTTTGTAATTTTCAACTTTCAATTCCCCGTCCCTTCAACTTCCTGCTCCAGAACCCGAAGACCGGCACCCCGGCCGCCAGGATGACGGATCCCCGAAGCGCGTTCCCTGGATTCGAGGAGATCGAGCCGGCCACCACGTAGACCGCCGCCGCTACAAAGAGCAAAGGTGTGACTGGGTAACCGGGGACCCGGAAACTGCCCGCCGGAGCCGGCTCACGACCCGCTTCCCGGTCTCGGCGGCGGTAGACGAAGAGCGCGGCGACCGCACTGCCGAAGAAGATCCAGTCGCAGAACACCACGTAGTCGAGAAGCTGTCCGTAGGATCCCGAGAAAAGCAGCAGGATCGCCCACAAGCCCTGGACCACGATCGCCATGCTCGGCGTTCGGAATTTCGGGTGGAGCTTCGCCAGCCGGGGGAAGAAGAGCCCATCGGCCGCCATCGTTCGGTAAACCCGGGGCGAGACGAGGATCACCAGGTTCAGAAATCCGAAGCTGGAGGCAGCGATGCCGGCAGAGATGAAGGTCGAACCGACAGGTCCGACGGCCACTCTCATCGCGTCGGCCGCAGGCGCCGTGCTCGCGGCCAATCCTCCAGCGCCAAGGGTGCGGAGGTAGGTCAGGTTGGCGAGCACGTACACGACCACTACGATGATCACCCCGAACACCAGTGCCCGGGGAAGATTCTTCTCGGGTTCTACAATTTCTTCGGCGATGAAGTTGGTCTGCTGCCATCCTCCGTACGCGAACAACACGGGGACCAGTGCTGCCGCGAGCGCTAGAAAGAGAGAGCCGGAAACATTGACCGGTGGAGGCGATACCGCGGCAGGCGCCGCCAGCAGCCCCGCGACGATCAGTCCCCCCAGGGCGATGAGCTTCAGGATGGAAAAGAGGTTGTTGGTGATGGCACCCGGCTCGACACCGACATAGTTGACCGCCGAGAGAATTGCGATTGCGCCGGCGGCGATGGGCATCACCGTTCCATGGCTCAGGCCGAGCAGGGCAGAGCAGTAGGTGGCGAAGGTGACAGCGACGGCGGCCATCGCCCCGGTCCCGATGACCAGGAGAAGGCTCCAGGCATAGAGGAATGCGGGGAGAGGCCCGAAGGCATCTCGGAGGTAGACATAGCTCCCGCCGGCTTGGGGATTCCGCTGGGCCAACTCCCCGAAGCAGAAGGCGCCGATCAGGGCGATGACACCCCCCAGGATCCAGACGGACAGGGTCAACCCGGCGGTGCCCACCCGCTGGGCCACGATCGCCGAATTCATGAAGATGCCGGAGCCGATGATGCCGCCGACCACGGCCATGGTTCCGGAGAAGAGGCCGAGGGAGCGGCGGTAGCCGGTGGGAGAAGTCACGGGGCAAAGTGTGGGGGTAGAAGGGTGAAGGGGGAAGTGGAGGGGGGAAACTCCGCCATCGTGGGGACGTTTGGACGTGGGGACGTGAAGGCGGCCAACGCGTTAGTTTCGAGATGAGACGAATAATCTTCGGCAAATCAGTCGTTTCGCCGACGATTCGTTATTGACCGGCCAGTTCAGTAGAATTATGTTGGGTTTGGATTGGAGTCCAAGACGATGCTCGACACGACCGATCTCCGCATTCTCGACCTGCTCCAGGGCAACGCCCGCATCAGTAACGCGGATATCGCCCGTGAGCTGGACATGGCTCCCTCCGCTATTCTCGACCGGATCCGCAAGCTCGAGGCCCGCGGCGTCATCACCGGGTATGAGGCGCAGCTCGATCCTCACGCCGTCGGCTTCGGGCTCACCGCTTTCATCCTGGTCAGAACCGAGGAGCGAGTGGGCTCCGCCAGCGTAGGGCAGTCCATCGCCAAGTTTCCCGAAGTCCAGGAAGTCCACCACGTCGCCGGCGAGGATTGCTACCTCGTCAAAGTCCGGGTGCCGGATACCGACGCGCTGGGCGAGTTGCTCCGGGAACGCTTTGGCCGGCTCAAGGCAGTGCGGAACACCAGGACCACCATCGTGCTCTCGACCGTGAAAGACAGCGGGCGGATCCCGCTCCATCATACGAATGGCGCCGGCGAATGACTGACCACGCCACGGCTCCGCGCTGGCAGATGATTGCGGCCTTCGCCGCCATTTACCTCATCTGGGGCTCCACCTATCTCGGCATCGCCTTGGCGATCCAGAGCATGCCGACCTTCATCATGGCGGGTTCCCGGTTCACCTTGGCCGGTGCCGCCCTCTACATCTACGCTCGGGTCACCGGGAGCCCGCGTCCCACCGTCACCCACTGGAAATGGGCCATCCTGCTGGGAGCGTTGTTCTTCCTGGTAGGAAACGGCGCCGTGGCCTGGGTCGAGGACAAGGGTATGCCCTCGGGACTCGCAGCTCTCGTCGTAGCGATGGTGTCGGTGTGGACTGCGCTTCTGGAATGGCTCCGTCCGGGTGGCACCAGACCCAGCCCCGTCGTGTTGGCCGGTATCGCGCTGGGATTCGGCGGAGTCGCCTTGCTGGTGCTGCCCGGGCAGACCTCGGGCCCGGTCAATGCCGCCGCAATTGGGCTGCTCTTGTTTTCGACTCTCACGTGGGCGAGCGGCTCGGTGCTGAGCCGTGATGCCAAAATGCCCGAGAGCGTGGCCCTCGCATCCGGCATCCAGATGCTTGCCGGCGGAGGCTGGCTGTTCCTGGCGAGCATCGTGGACGGCGAGTGGTCACAGCTCAACCTCGGCGCCGTCACCGCCAAGTCGTGGATCGCCTTCGGCTATTTGACTCTGTTCGGGTCACTCGTCGCCTTCACTGCCTTTGCCTGGCTTCTCAGAGTTACGACACCTTCCAAAGTGTCCACCGCCGGCTACGTCAATCCGATCGTGGCGGTTTTCCTCGGCTGGGCGATTGCCGGTGAAAAATTGACCGGGCGTACCCTGGTGGCCTCGCTGGTCATTGTGGCCGCGGTCATCCTGATCATCACCGGCAAGGAGCTGGTGGCAAGCCGAGCGCGTGCGTCGGCCAAGGCGGTGGCTGCTGGAAGCGGTGTCGCGCCGCGGGCGACGGCAAGCGACTGATTCGGACCGTCAGCCGTGAGCTTTAGGCCATAAACCGTAGGCCTTGGCGCTTGCTTACGGCCTAAGGCTCACGGTTTGCGTAGCATCATTGACCCTTCGAAGGGGGCGAGCAATCTTCTGGCGAACATCCTCGCCCGAAAAGGCTCTCCCCCATGTTGTCATCCCGCCTTCTGGCCGTGGTGGTTCTCGCCGCGGTAGCTGTTGCTCCACCCTCGACCCTTCAAGTGTTGCGCTACTCGCCGATGGGAGAGGCGACGCCAACGGCGCAAATCACGGTGACGTTCGATCGTCCGGTCGCCGGATCGCTCGACCGCACGGTGGATGCGGCTTCGATTTTCAAGACCGAACCGAGCATTGAAGGCAGGCTCGAATGGCGGGACCCTGTCACACTCCGCCTCGTCCCGGTGAAACCGCTGAGGCCGGGCAGCACCTACAAGGTGACTGTCGCCAATCGCTTCGAGGCGATGGATGGGAGCCAGTTGGCCGAGCCCTTCCAGTTCAGCTTCGAGGTGAGTGGGCCTGCCGCCATCGGCGGGCTGCCGGTCAGTGCGGAGGAGCATCCACGATTTCTGGGTCCCCAGGCGACCTTCGACGTCGTCTTCAGTTCCGAGCTCGAGGTATCCAACCCGCGAAACCTCGCTTACCTGGAGTTCGACAAGGCTTGCGCGACGGGAGGAGTGGTCCGCCTCAAGATCACCGGGCAGCGAACGATCAACGACAAGGATCCCTGGCAGTATCGCGAGGCCGGAGGCTGGGACCGGAACCGCAGCGCTGATCCTCTGCGACGGGTGGTGACCTTCGCGCCCGAAAGCGCGCTGCCTTATGACTGCGCCGGCGAATTGGTGGTG
>DATBGE010000009.1:0-14384 GCA_036558125.1 Gemmatimonadales bacterium
CGTCAAGCGCCACGGTTATCTTGGGAAGATGTTGCTGCTTCAGGACACCGTGATCACGGTTGCGGGATGGGTCGGGCCCACCGTGGCGATTTCCCTGGTGATCATCGCCGGCAGTTTCGCCGTGATCGCTCTGGTCGTCGCCGCCGCCGCGAAGAGTGCCGCCGATCAGATCCAGAGCATCGGCCGAGCGGTGGAGGACTTGCGCAAGGACCTGGCGCCCGCGCTCGAATCGGTTCACCATCTCGGCAATGAAGCCCGCCAGCTCGCCGCCAAGGTGGGCGATGAAGCGGAAGACGTCGTCGAGGCCAGTCGACAGCTCCGGCTGAAAGTAAAGGACCGGCTGATCGACCTCGAAGCGGTTTACGACGTGCTGCAGAGCGAGATCGAAGAAACTGCGCTGGACGTCGCCACAACCCTCCGCAGCTTCCGGACGCGAGCCTCCTGGTACCGCTGGGTGCGCCGCTTGCTCGGCGCGGGAAAACACCGTTGATTCTCCGGCGCGCCGCCTTCCTGTTGGTCTGTTTCGGCCTTGTCTCCCTGATCGCCCCGAATCACCTCTACGCCTGGACGCCGGGCACCCACATCTACCTCGGCGAGTCCGTCCTGGCGAACCTCGGAATTCTCCCAACGCCAATTGGCGATCTCCTCCGGGCCTTTCCGTTCGATTTTCTCTACGGCAACATCGCGGCCGATACTTCGATCGCGAAGAAGTACGCGCCGGTCGGCCGGCACTGCCACTCCTGGCAGGTGGGACAGCAGATCTACGACCAGGCGAAGATCGACGCGCTGCGAGCCTTTGGCCTGGGATACCTCTGCCACCTCGCGGCCGATACCGTGGCGCACAATTACTTCGTCCCCCGCCAGCTTTTATTGACCAGCACAACCAGCGGATTCGGTCACTCCTATTGGGAGAGCCGGTTCGAGACGCCGCTGGGCGACGAGTTTGCCCGCACCGCCAAGGAAGTGATCCTCTTGGACCACACTCCGGCCGATACCCATCTGGATCAGATTCTGGCCCCGACCATTTTCAGCGTTCGCACCAACCGGCGGCTGTTCCGCGGCATGGTACACCTCACCGAAACGCAGGGATGGCAACGCGCCTTCCAGGTGGCCCAGCAACACAGCCGCTGGCAGCTCGCGGCAGACGACATCGAGCGGCACGTCTCGCTTTCCTTTGATTATGTGATGGGCACGCTGGCCGAACCGGAGGCCGAGCCGCGGCAGCTCGATCCCTCAGGCGACAAAGCCTTGAGGACGGCAAAGCGGCTGCGGCGAGAGGCGTTGCTCGCCGGAGCATGGAAAGACCCGAAGCGGCTTCAGGGGGTGGCCCAGGAGCGATTTGGATTACCCGAGCGGACGCCCGATTTCTGGCCCTCCGCCCGGGTCAAGACGCCCTGGCGCGACAGCTGAATTCCCGCTGATGCTGGCGATCGCACTTCTGCTTCTCGCGGGGTCCGTTCTCCGCCCGCCGGCCCTGCTGCTCACGGTCGAGCCGGAGCGACCGGTCCGGGGAAGCCTGGTCCGCCTTGTCGCCACTGACACGGCCAAGACCGACCGGCCATGGAGCTGGGTGGAGGGGACCGCTGGTGGAGAGCCCCTGCACTTCGAAGCCCAGGGTGTCGGTCGCTTCGTAGCGCTCGCCGGAATCCCGATCGAAGGACCCGATTCCTTTCCTGTCACACTCCGGATCGCCTACGGCGATGGCTCTCAGGATACCGTCGCGGCGAGCGTGTTCGTCCGGCAACCCGAGTACACGATGGAGAAGCTTCGGGTCGCCCCTGCCATGGCGAAGCCGGACAGCGCGGCACGAGTCCGGATTGATCAGGAGCTAGCTCGCGCCCGAGAAGTGGGAGTTCGCGCTCAGGACACCCCGCGCCAGTGGCAGGATCCTTTCCTGCCGCCGCGCGACAGCCGGATCACCAGCCTCTTCGGCACCGGGAGAGAGTTCAACGGGAAGGCGGTGAGCCGCCACCTGGGGACTGATTACGCCGGCTCGGTGGGAGATCCGGTACGAGCCACTAATCGTGGCGTGGTCGCAATGGTAGCGGACTTCTACCTGGCAGGTCGCGTGGTCTATCTCGACCACGGCGAAGGTCTCGTGTCGGCCTACTTCCACCTCAGCAGCACCACAGTGGCCCAGGGCGATACCGTCGAGCGGGGTCAGATCATTGGAGCAGTAGGAAAGAGCGGACGGGTGACCGGCCCGCACCTGCATTGGGTGGTGCGGTACGGGACAGTGACCGTCGATCCCGTCTCGATGCTTAATCTCGTCGGTCAATAGTACCTAGTACCGAGTACCGAGTACCGAGTACCGAGAGGTTGCGAAGGTGTCACACTTCGGTGGCAATGAAGCTAACCAGCTCCCTGATTGCTTGGGACGACGATTTCCTTAGCCGGAGCGTCCTATGCCAGTCGTCTGTAAGAGGCCTCTGGTCACATAGTACATGCGGCAGAACCACAGCAAGAAACCAACGCCGGTGGCTGCGCCGACGCTGGCTCCGATTGGTGCTCTTGGCCATTGGCCAATCGCCCAGCCGACCAGCCCACCAACAATGAACGTGACAACTATCAAGACGATCGCATTTCGGACTGCAATCTGTATGTGCGCGTCAAGACTATAGGGAGCTTCCATGGTCAGTACTCCGCGAGAGAACCTCGGCCGCTTTTGTACTAGGTACTAGGTACTCGGTACTAGGTACTAGTTTTTGAGTTTTTCAACCAAGACGGGCTGTACGGCCTTCGGATCCGCCTTCCCGCCGCTCTTCTTCATCACCTGTCCCACGAAGAAGCCCATGAGTTTCGCTTCCCCACCCCGGAACCGGTCTACCTCGGAGGGGTTGGCGGCGAGGACCTCTTCGACCCACGCGCCCAAGGCGGCCGCGTCTCCCACCTGGAGCAATCCCAGCCGCTCAGCAACCGCGCGGGGATCGTCGTCTCGATCCACCAGCTCGGGATAGACCCGTTTGGCCGCCTGGAGACTGACCACGCCTTCCTTGACCAGTCCTATCAGTTTTGCGAGGCGGTCGGCACCGACACCGAATCGGCCGGTCTCGTTATAGCCGCTCATCGCCTCGCCCATCACCCAATTGGCGGCCGACTTGGCTTCGGCGCCGGCTTCCACAATCGCCTCGAAGTAATCCGCCACCGGCCGTTCGGAGGCGAGGACGCCGGCATCGTAGGCGGTGATGGCGTAGCGAGTCATGAAGCGCTCCCGCTTGGGCTCGGGAAGCTCGGGCAGCGCTGCGTGCTGTTCCTCGATCCACTTCTGAGTCAGAACCAGCGGCGGCAGATCGGGGTCGGGGAAATACCGGTAGTCGTGGCTCTCCTCCTTGGAGCGCATGGGCTTCACCGTTCCGGAGGCGGCATTGAAGAGCATGGTCACCTGCTCTACCCGGCCACCGCTCTCCAGCAGCGCAACCTGGCGATCGCGCTCGACGATCAGCGCGCGCTCCACGTTGGCGAAGCTGTTCATGTTCTTTACTTCCGCCTTGGTACCGAGCTTGGGATCTCCGGGGCGGCGGATCGAGATGTTCGCGTCAACCCGAAGGCTCCCCTCCTCCATGTTGCAGTCGCTCACCTCGGCGTAGACCAGGATCTGCTTGAGTATTGTGAGGTAGGCCCTCGCCTCCGCCGGGCTGCGCAGGTCGGGCTCGCTCACGATCTCGACCAGCGGTGTTCCTGCCCGGTTCAAGTCGATCGCCGTTTTCCCGGGGATCCGGTCGTGCAGCGACTTGCCGGCGTCCTCTTCGAGATGGAGCCGGGTGACGCCGATTCCGATTCGTCCCCGTTCGGGGGACTCGCACCAGATCGTGCCACCGGTCGCGAGCGGTTGATCGAACTGGGAGATCTGGTATCCCTTGGGCAAATCGGGATAGAAGTAATTCTTCCGGGCGAAGATACTGCGGGTGTGCACGGTGCATCCCAGCGCCCTCGCGGCTTGAGTCGCGAGACGGATTGCCTGTTCGTTGGGCACCGGCAGCGCTCCCGGCAGACCGAGACAGACCGGGCAGACCAGGGTGTTGGGCGGCGCTCCGAACTTGTTGGCGCAGCCACAGAACATCTTCGACCTGGTCAGCAGTTGAACGTGGACCTCGAGGCCGATCACCGTCTCCCAGGCCATCAGCGCACCTCCGCGGCAGCATCCAGCGCCGCTTCGAGGGCCGCGGCCGCACTCAGCATTCGAGCTTCGGCCAAATTCGGCGCAATGAGCTGGGCGCCCAGTGGCAGGCCTTCCGATCGACCGACCGGGACGCTCACCGCCGGCAGACCAGCCAGATTGACCGGACAGACGAAGATGTCCGCCAGGTACATCGCAACGGGATCTTCAGTCTTCTCGCCAGCCTTGAAGGCGGGAGTCGGCGTGGTCGGCGTGAGCAGCATGTCGCAGCCGGCGTCAAAGGCGCGCCGGAAGTCTTCGGCCAGGAGAGCGCGCACCTGTTGTGCCTTGCGGTAATAGGCGTCGTAATAGCCTGAGCTGAGCACGTAGGTGCCGATCAGAATCCGGCGACGAACCTCGGCTCCGAACCCTTGGCCGCGAGTAGCCTGGTAGAGTGCGCGAAGGTCTCCCGCTGGTCCGACCCGGCGCTGGCCGTACCGCACGCCATCGTAGCGCGCGAGGTTCGCGGCGGCCTCGGCCGGAGCGATGATGTAGTAGGTCGGCACGGCGTAGCGGGTATGGGGCAGCGAGACTTCCTTGATCGTCCCGCCCAATTCCTTCACCGCTTTGATCGCCCGGTCGAGGCCGGCCCGAACTCCCTTGTGCAGGTCGCGCGGGAAATACTCGGCGGGCAAGCCGAAGGTGAGACCCTTCAAGTCACGTCTTGGTGGGTCCAGTACCAGGGGTGGCTGCGCGATGGTTGTCGCATCAAGAGGATCGTGACCGCTCATCGCAGCCAGGACCCGTGCCGCATCATCCACCGAGCGGCCGAAGGTGCTCACCGCGTCGAGCGATGAGCCGAACGCGACCAGACCATACCGGCTGACCCGGCCATAACTTGGCTTGATTCCCACGATGCCGCAGAAGCTGGCCGGCTGACGTACCGAGCCGCCGGTTTCCGACCCGAGTGCTGCGGGCACGGCTCCTGCCGCCACTAACGCGGCCGAGCCTCCGGATGATCCGCCCGGTACGCGCGACGGATCGTCGGGATGCTTCACCCGGCCGAAGGCAGAGTGTTCGGTGGACGAGCCCATGGCGAACTCGTCGAGATTCGCCTTGCAGGCAATCACCGCTCCCGCGGCGCGAAGCCGGTTGATCACCGTGGCATTGAACGGGGAGACATAGCCCTCGAGGATGCGCGAGCCGCAGGTGGTTGGTTGCTCGGTGGTGACGATGTTGTCTTTGACCGCAATCGGCACCCCCGCCAGCGGCATCTTCGCGCGGTCTGACGGCGACGCACGATCCACTCTCGCCGCTTCGGCTTCCAACCGCTCAGCCGACCAGTTGAGCGAGGCATTCAGCGCCGCCGTCTTCTCCAGCCGGCTGGCGACCTCATTCGCCGCGACGGCGGCTGTGGTCCGGCCTTCGCGCACCGCGCTCGCGATCAATTCGACGGCGCTCACTGGTCCTCCATGGCGCCGAGCCGGGGCACGACGAAGAGGCCCTGGGCAAACTCCGGGGCGAAATCAGCCGGAGGCCGAGCCAGGGGAACCGGCGCCACGACGTCGGGACGAAGGGTCACCTTGTCGGGGCCGGCCAGATAGGGCGGCGCCTGCTCCCCCGCAGGGACTTCATTGAGCTGTGCGACGTAGTCCACGATCCGCCCCAGCTGCTCGGTGAGCTTCGGCAGTTCGTCTTCACTCACCGCCAGTTCCGCGAGTTTCGCCACGTGTAGTACATCTTTCCGGCCGATACTCATGCGCTCTCCCAATCCCGTTCGAGGCCCGCATAGGCTACGAGCAACTGTTTCACCCCAACTTCTTCATCATCGAATGCCACCGAGACCTTCAAGTCCCTTCCAGTTCCCACCAGGCCCTGGATCGTTCCGCTCCCGAACCGCCGGTGGCGTACCCGTTCTCCCCTGACGTAGCGCGGAGCGTCCTGGCTCGCTTCGGACGGCTCGGCGGATCGGCGGCTCGGCTGCTCGTAATCCTGATCCAGCCAACTCGAGGATACCCTCCCGGAACCGCCGTACCGCCCGGCCGCCGACCCGCCCCAACTGGGCGCCCAGAGAGACGACGTGCGCTTCTCTTCCACCAGCTCAGGAGGCAACGCCTTGAGGAATCGCGAGCCTCTTCCCGGCTTGAGCTCGCCACCACGCCGGCGGGCCCGGGCCCAGGTGAGATACAGCTTGTCCTTGGCCCGGGTGAGTCCCACATAACAGAGCCGGCGCTCCTCCTCGATTCCGCCCTCCTGCTCCTCGGCGCGTGCGAGCGGAAAGAGACCATCCTCCATGCCCGCGAGCACCACGACCGGCCATTCCAGGCCCTTCGCGGTATGCAGAGTCATGAGGGTGATTCCCTCCTTCTGGCCGGAGATCGAATCATTGGCTGAGAGCAACGCCGCCTCCGCCAGAAAGCGTTCGAGCGGGCTCGTCGCTTCGTCGGCCTCCGGTGCAACGACCTCCGACCACTCTGCCGCGCTCGCGACCAGCTCACGCACGTTCTCCCATCGGTCGGCGCCTTCGGGGCCTTCTGCGAGCAGCACCGTTTCGTAGTCGAGCTCCTGAAGCAGTTGCTCCAGGACCTGGGCCGGGGGCCAGGAAGAGGTGCGCTCCCGCAGGCCGTCCACCAACTGGGCGAATTTCCGCAGCGCCTCCCGCACATTCGGACGGAGCTCGGGCACCCGATCCGCCGCCCGGGCCGTCGCGAGCAGGGATTGCTGCCAGCGAGCCGCCTGTTCGGTCACGATGGCGAGGCTGCTCTCCCCGATTCCGCGCTTGGGGACGGTGATCGCACGAAGGAAAGCTTCGTCGTCAGCCGGGTTGGTGACGAGCCGCAGATAGGCCAGCAGGTCCTTAACCTCGCGGCGATCATAGAAGCTGATCGCCCCGATGATCCGGTACGGCACCCCGGCTCTGCGACAGGCTTCTTCCAGCGCGCGCGATTGGGAGTTGGTGCGGTAGAGGATCGCCATTTCCACGAGCGCCCAATCCCCCTTGGCACTCCGACTGGCCAGCTCTCGCACGATCCATTCGGCCTCGTCCCGCTCATCGGCCGCGGCGAGCAGCGTGAGCAACTCGCCACCCGGGCGACGGGTTCGCAGCGTCTTGCCGAGCCGGGAGGTGTTTTCCTTGATCACCGCGTTCGCCGCGTCGAGCACCAGCCGGGTCGAGCGGTAGTTCTCTTCCAGCCGAACGACCAGCGTTCCGGGAAAGTCGCGCTGGAAGTCGAGCATGTTCTTAACGTCGGCACCCCGCCAACCGTAGATGGACTGGTCGTCGTCTCCCACCGCCGTCACGTTGCCCTGACGACCCAGCTTACGGACCAACTGATACTGGGCGCCGTTGGTATCCTGGAACTCGTCTACCAGAACGAAGGCGAACCGGTCGGCGTAGTAGTCCAGCCGGTCGGGACGCTCACGGAACAGGGTGAGCGGATGGAGCAACAGGTCGTCGAAGTCCATCGCGTTCGCCGCCTTGAGTGCCGGCCCCAACGCGGCGTAGATCTCCGCGGCCACTTGCGTGACCCGGTCGAATCCGGCGTTCTCGGCGAGGGCCGCAGGAGTCGTCATCCGGTTCTTCGCCGCCGAGATGATGGCCTGGATCAAACGGGGCGGAAAGAGCTTCGAGGAATGGCTCCGTTGGTCCAGCAGGCGCTTCACCAGGTTGAGCTGGTCGTCCTGATCGTAAATGGTGAACTGACGGGTGAAGCCAAGGGCCTCGGCCTCACGACGAAGCAGACGGGCGCAGAGGGAGTGAAAGGTGCCGATCCAGAGTCCCGACGGATCCTGGCCCAGCAACCTCCCTACCCTTTCCTTCATCTCGCCCGCCGCTTTGTTGGTGAAGGTGACGGCGAGAATGCGCGACGGCGGGACGCCAACCTCCTCGATGAGGCGGGCGATACGCATCGTCAGCACTCGGGTCTTCCCCGACCCTGCCCCAGCGACGACCAGCAAAGGTCCGTGGACGTGCTCGACCGCCTGCCGCTGGGCAGGGTTCAGCGATTCGAGGCCCACCAGGGCCGTCCGGTCAGTCTTCATCGGTCGGGATGCGGATCAGAAAACTCGCTCCACTGGGCGGATTCTCGAGGACCAATTCCCCGCCGTGCGAGTCTTCGACGACGCGGCGCGCCAGCGCCAGACCGATGCCCCAGCCACCAGTCTTGGTAGTAATTCCCGGTTCGAAAAGCGTGGACATGATGTCGCTTGAAATCCCTGGGCCATCGTCAATCACGCGAATGGTGCCGGAGCGGTCGTCCTGACCGACCTCCACGGTAATCGACCCCGAGCGTCCCTTCATCGCGTCGATGCTGTTCTTGACGAGCGACTCCAGTGCCCACTCGAGCAGGATGGGATCCCCGCTGACCACCGGCCCGGTTCCCGCCGCCGCGACCCGCAGCTCGATCGGATTGGCTCGGTGTGGAAGCCGGGGACGGAAATATGCCGCCACCTTCTCCGCCAGCGCGCCCAAGCCGATCGGTTCCCGGTGAATAGCGTGACCGATCCGCTCGAAGCGCTGCGCCACCCGCTCCAGCCGCTCCGCGTCGGAGGAGAGATAGTCGGCCAGACCGGGAGGAGGCGTCGGCCGTGAACGGAGCTGCTCGATCCACCCCTCCAGGCTCATGAGCGGCGTGCCCATCTGGTGCGCCGCTTCGCGCGCCATGCCTACCCAGAGGCGGTCCCGCTGCGAAGCCATCGCATTGCGGTAGGCGACGGCGCCGACCAGGACGATGCCAAGCAGGATCAAGCCCTGAAGGACGACGAGTGCGGTGAGCTGGCGCTGCGCCGGCACCGGCCCGTAGTGCAGCGTCCCGAAGGTGGGATCCACGATCGGAGGGTTCTGCCGATCGAGCCGTCTCGCATAGGAGAGGACGCGGGGATCATCGAGCGGAACGTCGAACGGAAGATTGGCCGCCGCGGTCACCCGACCGGTCGAATCGGTCACCACGAGCGGGATTCCGACTTTTCTCACCTGCTCGCCCAGCCGCAGTAAGGCGCCCGCTTCGGCGCCGGGGCGGGGATCGTTGAGGCCGGCGAACACTCCGGCGTATAGGCGACTGATCGCGGTGGCGTCGGAACGGAAGTGGCGCAGCACGACCCAGCCAGACCCGATGCTCAGGCCCGCGAGTAGTGCCACCAGCAGGACCACGAGCGCCGGCGCCAGCTGGCGGAGCCGCGCGCTAGCCACGCGGTGTCAGGCGGTCCGTGCCGAGGTACGGGACAAGCGCCTGGGGAATGCGCACCGACCCATCGGCTTGCTGGTTGTTTTCCAGCAGGGCGATCATCGTGCGGGGGAAGGCGACGCCCGAAGCGTTCAGGGTGTGAACGAACTCCGGCTTTGCGCCTGGTTCCCGGCGGAACCGAATGTTGGCCCGGCGGGCCTGGAAATCGGTGAAGGTGCTGGAGCTCGAGACCTCCAGCCAGCCACCGACTCCCGCAGCCCAGGCCTCGAGGTCGTACGTAAAGGCGCTGGAAAATCCGGTGTCGCCGGCGGCGAGGGCCATCACCCGGTAAGGCAGCTCCAGGAGCTGCAGCACCTTTTCGGCGTGGCTGGTCAGGAGCGCGTGCTGGTCCGCTCCATCCTCCGGCCGGCAGAACCGGACCAGCTCCACCTTGTCGAACTGATGCACCCGGATGATTCCCCGGGTGTCTTTCCCGTGGGCTCCCGCCTCGCGACGGAAACAGGGGGTGTACGCCACATACCCCAGCGGCAGCTCTGCCCCATCCAGCATCTCATCGCGATGGAGGTTGGTGACCGGCACCTCGGCGGTGGGGATCAGGAAGAGGTCGTCCGCACCGATGACGTAGAGGTCTTCCTCGAACTTGGGAAGCTGTCCTGTCCCCGTCATGGTTGCACGGTTCACGATGTACGGCGTCGCAACTTCGAGATAGCCGTGATCCCGGGTGTGCAGGTCCAGCATGAAGTTCTTGAGCGCCCGCGCCAGTCGCGCACCCATCCCGGTGTAAACCGGGAATCCCGATCCGGTGAGCTTGGCCCCGCGCGGCAGATCGAAGAGGCCGAGGGCGGCACCGAGCTCCCAATGCGGCCTGGGGGTGAAGTCGAATTGAGCCGGGGTGCCCCACGCGCGGACGACCGTGTTTCCCGAGGCGTCGCCGTCGGGAACCTCGGGCAGCGGAAGATTGGGTACGATGAGAAGGAGGGCATCCAGCGCGGCCTCGACGTCACGAACCTGAAGGTCGAGCTGCTTCACCTCCTCGCCCGAGCGCTTCAGCTGCTCCAGCAGATCGTCGGCTGGTTGCTTCGCCTTCTTGCGGCGGGCGACTTCCTCGCTCGCCGAGTTGCGGGCAGCCTTGAGGGTCTCGACTTGGGTCAGGAGCTCGCGGCGACGCTGGTCGAGCCCTCGCAGCTCGTCGAGCACCGCATCGAGCGCCGGATCCAAGCGCCGAGCGAGCGCCGCGCGGGTGGCGTCGGCGTCCTGGCGAAGCAACCGGATGTCAATCACGGGAACTAGTCTTTCGGGATCCCCTCGTTGAGCCCACGGAACCCGCAATTGTTGTTAGCCAGCGCCTGAAATGTCAGGGTATGGGCCGCGGGGTCGATGGAGAGGATCTCCAGTTTGGCGTACTGCGGAACCCCGAGCGAGGTACAGATGTCGCTGGAGCGGACCATGAAGACGTCGCCGCTATCCACCTGAACCGTGTCTTCGGTGATATAGCCGTTTTGCGCCGCCTTGGTGATCTCGTCGAACGCCAAGTCGCTCGCGAGGAGGCCCGGCTTGAGCGCCACGCCCGGCGAGAGTCCCAAGACTGCCAGAGGGAGGAAGTAGTTCTTTCCCTGATCCGTCGTGTAGGCGAAGTCGAATGCGGTGGTCTCGTAAGTCCGCACCACCCCATTGGAAGCAATCGAATAGGCGCTAGGGGACTGCAGAGGACCCCCTTCGAGCGACGCCACCGTGAAGGTGTCGATGACGTTGGGGATCGTGGCATCGCCTATGCCGTTCGAATCGCCGCAGGCGGCGATTCCGATTAAAACGGCAAAAATGCAGGCGTTTCGGGTACCGAGCATGGCGGGAAGCTAGAGGCCCTGTGAAAGCGGGTCAACCCGCAGTCATTTCTTGACTTCGGCGATGGCCGGTCCTAGGTTGACGGGACCGTTTTCTCCCCTTCAAATTCGAGGCGTGCATGGCCGTACTGCGAGACGTGGTACAGGGACTGGCAGCCCGCGATGGAGTGGATGCGGTGGTCGTCCTGAGCTCGGACGGCCTTCCCATCGATCACGCCTCTCGCAAAGCCTTCGATGCGGACGCGGTGGCCGCCCTGGCCGCCTCGTTTGTCCAGGGGGCCCATCGCCTTGGGCAATCCGCCGAGTGCGAGCCGCTCAGCACCGGTGTCCTGGAGTATGGCGATCGCATGGCCATCGTCGCCCCGGTGGGCGGTGGCAACCTGTTGTTCGTCCTCACCAGTGCCGGGACCAACGCCGGCCAGCTGCTCTTCGATCTGCGCCGGCACCGACCGGCCCTCGCACAACTGCTCTGACCTCGCCCCCGCAATCCAAATGAAATGGGCTGTCATTCTTGCCGGAGGCTCGGGAACCCGCTTCTGGCCTCTCAGCACACCGACCTCCCCGAAGCAGCTACTCCCGCTCGCCGGTTCGACCTCCACGGCGGAGCAGACGGTCGCGCGCCTCGAGGGACTGATCTCCAAAGACAACCTGCTGGTAGTCACCGGCGCCAATCTCGCGCCGAGAATCACCGCGGCGCTGGGCCTCGCTTCGGCCAACGTGCTGGTCGAGCCACGCGCAGCCTCCACCGGCCCCGCTCTCGTCTGGGCGTCCGCAGAGGCGCTGCGCCGGGATCCCGATGCCCAGGTGCTGTCGCTTCATGCCGACTGGGTGATCCGGGAGGACGAGGCCTTCCGTCGCACGGCTGGCGCCGCACTCGATACGGCGGCACGGCATCGTCGCCTCGTAACAGTCGGAATCGTTCCTTCACGGCCGGATACCGGATTCGGCTACATCGTCCCGGGAGCGCCCCTCGATGAAACCGGGAACGCGGTCCAGCGCTTCAGCGAAAAACCCGACGCCGCCACCGCGCTCGACCTCATGGCGGCTGGGGCGCTGTGGAACAGCGGACTCTTCGCCTGGAGCGCCGGCGTTCTCCTGACCGAGATTCGGAAGCACACGCCGGAGATCGCGCCGCACCTGCCCGCGCTCGAGCGGGGAGACGTCGAAGCATTCTTCCGCGACGTGACTCCGATCTCGATCGATGTCGGACTGCTGGAGCGAAGCCCGATGGTTGCCGTCGTTCCCGGCAACTTTACCTGGGACGACGTGGGGACCTGGGATGCCCTGGCGCGAGTGCGCCCACGGGACAAGAGTGGGAATGTCGTTCAGGGCCCCGTTCATCTTCACGAAGTCGAAGACACCATCGTCTGGTCCGATGGCGAACCGATCGTCCTGTCGGGGGTGCGCGACCTGATCGTGGTACGTGCCAATGGCCGCATCCTCGTCATGAGCCGGAAGAACGCCGCCGATCTCAAGGCGGCGCTGGACACCCTGCCCCCGCAGATCCGGGATCTCCCGTGACGGCTCCGCTCTACCTGGTCGAGCCACATACGGCGCCGGAATGGGCGCCGTTCGCGGGAGTGCGGCCGATCTCGGAGCTTCGTGCGGGGATCTGGTCGGTGCGTGAGCGATGGGAAGCAGCGGTGGACTCGGCGACCACGGAAATCCTGGGCAGCAACATCGCCCACTTCCGGGAGGGCAACGAGCCGCGCTGCCGCGCCATACATGCGATCGATGGTCCGGCAATCATCGGCACCGCGTGGTTCGCGCCGACCGGAGCACCGGTCGAGATCGGCCCGGATGCTCGGCGGCTGACCGCCGGCAAGACGACGGTCGGATGGGTTGTTCCTCCGGGAGGGCGCTGGGCCGGCCCCACTGAGGATGGTCAGGCGACACCGATTGAAGGGATGGTGCTACGCGGCACCTTCGACCTGCTCACCGCACTGGAGCGATTGCTGGCGCCGGATTGCGCGGGATTCGCGGCGTTAGATCACGATCCCCTGCCCGACGCCTGCATCGTGATCGGTGACGCCGAGCTGGTCGTGAGCCGTGGAGCGCGGGTTGAGCCGGGAGTAGTATTTGATACCAGGGCAGGAGCAGTAGTGCTGGAGCCTGAAGTCGAGGTTCGAAACGGTACCAGACTCGAGGGGCCACTCTACGCCGGCGATCATACCCGAATCCTGGGTGGCCACGTCCGTGCTTCGGTGTTCGGCGTCCGTTGCAGCGTCAAAGGCGAAATCTCCTCCAGTGTGTTCCTCGGCTATTCCAACAAGAGCCACGACGGCTTCGTCGGTCATAGCGCCATCGGGTGCTGGGTCAACCTCGGCGCGGGAACTACGACGTCCAACCTGAAGAACACCTACGGCGATGTGAGTCTCGAAATCGAGGGGCGGCGCTTTACGACCGGCCGCCAATTCCTCGGCAGTCTCATCGGCGATCACGCCAAGACGGCGATCGGTACCATGCTCTCCACCGGGACGGTCGTCGGCGCCGGCGCCAATCTCTTCGGACCGGCGCAGCCGCCGCGTTACGTTCCTCCCATGTCCTGGGGCAATCACGGCGTCGAGCGGCTCAGCGAAGACGGGTTTCTCAAGATCGCCGAACGGGTCATGCCTCGGAGAGACGTCGCCTTCACGCCGGAGCGCCGAGCTTCTCTCGCCACGACGTATCGCAAACTCCGCGGCCTATGACCACGCTGTACGTGCTGGGCTCCGGTTCCTCGGGTAACGCCTTCGCGATCGGGTGCGAGGAGCAGGCGTTGCTGGTAGATGCGGGCTTCAGCGCCCGCGAGATCGGGTTACGGGCGGAACGGGTGGGATTCGATCTCACTCGACTGGTCGGGATCGCGATCACCCACGAGCATGGCGATCACACCTCCGGGGTCGGACGGCTGGCAAAGCAACTCAAGATCCCCGTGCTTGCCGCCCTCGGGTGCTGGGATCGCCTGCGCCCCCGGATGCCGAAGGTGGATTTCGTCCCGCTTCGTTTGATGCACGCAATCGAGCACCGGGGCTTCCGGGTCGAGGCCTGCCCCACCAGCCATGACGCGGCTCAGCCCGTAGCGCTCGCGGTTACAACGGCAACCGGATACCGGGTCGCCGTGGCCTACGACCTGGGCCGCCCCACCACCGCCGTGCGACTGCTCCTGCGCAATGCCCACGCGATCGTGCTGGAAGCCAATTACGACGACGTCCTGCTGCGCACCAGCGGCTATCCCCCGTCGGTGCAGGCCAGGATAGCCGGATCCGGGGGACATCTGTCCAA
>DATBGE010000010.1:0-9933 GCA_036558125.1 Gemmatimonadales bacterium
CGCCGCACTCGCCAGCGCATTGCCGGTGTAGGTGTGACCATGAAAAAAAGTCCGGCCCTCGGCTGGTGGACCGGTGAAGGCCTGGAAGATTCGCTCAGTCGTGAGTGTCGCAGCCATCGGGAGATAACCGCCGGTCAATCCCTTGCCGAGGCAGAGAAGATCAGGAACGACGCCCTCGGTCTCACAGGCGAACATGCGGCCCGACCGTCCGAATCCGGTCGCGACTTCATCGAGCACCACCAGCGCTCCCACCCGGTCCGCTATCGCGCGCGCCCGCCGCAGATAGGTCTCCGGCTGTACCACCATCCCCGCCGCGCCCTGCATCCCTGATTCCAGCACCACCGCGGCGACCTTATCTCCCTCGGCCAGCACGATCCGCTCCAATTCGTCGATGCAGGCGAGCCCGCAGGTCGCGCGCGCGAGCCCCAGCGGACAACGGTAGCAGTACGGTGCTGGCGCGCGAACGGTCTGGAAGAGGAGCGGGCGGTACCGCTCGTGGAAGAGATCGATTCCTCCCAGTGAGACCGACCCTACCGTATCTCCGTGGTAAGCGAGTCCCAGGGTCACGAAGGTGCGCCGCTGCGACTGCCGGCCTCCCTCCGTCTGCTGCCAGAACTGCAGCGCCATCTTGAGCGCCACTTCGACCGCGGTCGAACCGTCGTCGGAGAAGAACACTCTGGTGAGACCTGCAGGTGCCAGGTCGGCGAGCCGCTTCGCGAGCTGGACTGCGGGGGCGCTGGCGTGCCCCAGCAGCGTCGCATGCGCGATGCGATCGAGCTGGGCGTGTACCGCGGCATCGATTTCGGGCCTCCGATGGCCGAACAGGTTGCACCAGAGCGATCCGACTCCATCCAGGTATTTCTTCCCGTCGGCGTCGATCAGGTAATGGCCTTCACCGGCGACCACCAGCATCGGGTCTTCCTCACGATAGACCGAATGCGGCGTGAACGGATGCCAGAGATGGGCATCGTCCCAGGCTTGGAGCTGTTCTTTGTTGGGGAGATCCATATGACATGAGCCCGTGCGGGCCCGAAGTTCCTAGATCGCGGGGACCAGCTCGGCCACCCGGAATCCGGCATCGGTGATCATCCGGATGTCCGCTTCCGCCCCCTGGCCGGGAGTCGTGAGGTAGCCATTGCAGAAGAGCGAATTGGCGGGATAGAGCGCCAGCGCCTGGAGCTGGCGAAGGTTGGTCTCCCGTCCTCCGGCGATTCGAATGTCCCTCGAGGGATTTACGAAACGGAACATCGCGAGAGCGCGGAGACAATCGGGTGGAGTGAGCCTGGTCTGGTCGGCGAGCGGAGTGCCGGGCCGTGGATCGAGGAAGTTGACCGGAATGGATTCCACCTCGAGCTCGTGCACCTCGAAGGCCAGGGCCACGCGATCTTCCAAAGTCTCACCCATTCCCATGATCCCGCCGCAGCAGGCTTCCATCCCCGCCGCCTTGGCGGCGCGCACCGTGCGAATCCGATCGTCGTAGCTGTGAGTCGAACAAACTTCGGGGAAATGTTCGCGAGAACTCTCCAAGTTGTGATTGAACCGTGTTACCCCGGCCGTCGCGAGTTGCTCGGCTTGACCCTCGGACAGCAGTCCCAGAGAAGTACACACATTGATGTTGAGGTTGGCCTTGATCCGCCGAACGGCCGCACATATCACTTCCAGCTCCCGCTGGGACGGGCCCCTCGTGCTCGTCACCATGCAGTACTTCACGGCGCCAAGAGCCGCCGCCTTCACCGCCCCTTCGTAGAGCTCATCCACCGAGAGTACCTGGTAGCGATCTACCCCGGTGTGAAACCGCGCCGACTGGCTGCAGAACGCGCAGTCCTCCGGGCACAATCCGCTCTTCGCGTTCTGCAGCACATGAATGCGAACGTCGAGCCCGTGATAGCGCTGCCGGATCCGGAACGAGGCGTGAAGGACGCCGAGCAGCTCGTCGTCCTCCGATTCGAGAACCGCGAGCGCATCGGTCCGTTCCAGCTCCGCGCCGGAGAGGACGCGGTCGGCCAGTTGGTTCCAATCCATTACCCCGCCTCGGTTCGAGAGGTGTGCGGGATGCGGGTCACCGGCCTCGCGTCACGGTGAGGCTGGCGGATGAAGCAGCAGGATCTGTTGCACCGCGCGAATCCGGGCCGGGTAGTCGAGGGTGAGCAAGTCGTACACCTCGTCGTCCGAACCGGTAAGAGCGTTGATCGCACCGCCGGCTGCCGCGCCCTGACCGAGTCGCATTTCCGATTTCTGAATCAGCCGGAGCTCACCGATCTGCTGCACGCTTACGCTGCCCAGTGTATCGGCCTGGCGGAACACCAGCGAGTCCCCCTGCAGGCGCACCAGTCGGATGTCCCAGATGTACTGCCCGTTCTCCAGTCCGATCTGCCACCGGTCGCCCCCGGGCTTCGGTTTCTCATTGTCAGCTGGCGTGTCCTGCGCCCGGAGCGCCGCGGGCCAGAGAGCGAGCGCGCTCAGCAGCAGTGCCTGGCGGAGAGTCATCGTACCCTCCTGGTAAGGCCTTGAGTTTCTCTCGCGGGGGGCCCACGTTTGGGTCGGCCGAGGGCGTAGCTCAATTGGTAGAGCAAGAGACTTTTAATCTCTAGGTCGTGGGTTCGATTCCCACCGCCCTCATTTCTCCGCTTCCGCTAATATCGCTTCGAGAATTGGAGGCGGCAAACCGCCCCCTTCCATCCGCCGCCGCCCCCTGCGACATTCCCCGCCGGTGTGAGCCCAGGATCAGCCGCTTTCGGTGAGGATCTCGAGTGACTGTCATCTACATTGACGGCCAGTGGTACGATCGCAATAACGCCAAAATCTCCGTCTTCGACCACGGCCTGCTCTATGGTGACGGTGTGTTCGAGGGCATGCGGGTCTACGGCGGCAAGACATTCAAGCTGAAACAGCACGTCGATCGGCTCTACGATTCGGCCAAGGCCATCCTGCTCGAAGTGCCCATCTCCAAGGAGGAGATGATCGCGGTAACTGAGGAGGGGGTCCGGCGGTCGGGACTGAAGGAGGCGTATCTCCGCCATGTCGTCACCCGCGGCGTCGGGGATCTTGGCCTCGATCCGCGCAAATGTCCCAAGGCCTCCATCTTCATCATCTTCGACACCATCAATCTCTGGCCCCCCGAGCGCTACGAATCGGGTCTTTCCGTCATGACCGCGGGGACCCCGATTCCCCATCGCGAGTCGCTGTCGCCCCGGGTCAAGTCGCTCAACTATCTCTGCCACATCCTGGCCAAAGTCGAGGGGACCAACGCCAACGCCGATGAGGTCATCATGCTGGACAGCGCCGGCCACGTCGCTGAAGCGTCCGGGATGAACCTCTTCGTGGTGAAGGATGACCTGCTCTACACCCCGGCGGTCTGGTCCGGGATTCTCAAGGGGGTGACGCGGGACGTCGTCATCGAGATCGCGACCGAGGCCGGACATAAGGTCGTGGAGACGATCATCAATCGCTACGACCTCTATACCGCCGACGAGGCCTTCTTCACCGGCACGGCCGCCGAGATCGCCCCGATCCGCTCGGTGGATGGTCGCACGGTCGGATCAGGAAAGGCCGGCCCGGTCACCCGGGATCTCATGGCCCGATTCCGCCAATACACCCGCACTTGATCGAAGAGTTGGGCAAGCGACTTGCGTTGGTGACATGGGCTCTTGACCCGAGGCAGGGCGCGCTTCACATTCAGCGCCCGTCGCAAACCCAGTTCTCAGGTAACGATATGGCGTGGCGAGAGATTACCGTCGGCGGTACGCACTGGAACGTGTCGCCGGTGGCCGAGAAGACTCAGCGGAGTTCAGCCTGGCGATTGGTTCTGGCCTTTCGCCCCAACACCCCAAAGTACAAATCGATCTGGGCTCAGACCTCGCTCGAGGCCCCGTCCCGGAGCGACCTGTTTGCCAAGGCCGACCGGATGTCGGCCGAGAAGCTGACTGCGACGTTGACCGAACGCCTCGGCTAAGAAGCCGGACGCGTCGCCCAGTCGTAGACCACCCGCGATAGATCTGCCTGCAGCTTTGCCAGGCTGTCGTGTTCGGGCAGCCCCCGAGTGAGGATCACCAGCACATACGGCTCCCGGCCGGGCGGATAGATGATCGCCGCGTCGTGCAGCAGTGCCGTGATCTCCCCGGTCTTATGGGCGACTTTCACTCCGGCCGGCAATCCGGCGGGTATGCCATCGTTGAATTCCTGGCCCAGCAGCATGTCGAGCATCACCCGGGTGCTTGCTGGAGAAGCGGCGGTTCCCCGGGCCAGCGCGCGAAGCAGCACTGCCAGGTCCCGCGCGGTCGTGGTGTTGTTCATCCCCTTGTCGTAGGCCTTCTGATCCTCGACCCCGCGTAACACATGGATTGAGTCGGCGCCGAGCTTGTGGGCCGTCGCATCCACCCGCCTGGGGTCCAGCCGGTTGATCAGGAGATTGGTCGCCAGGTTGCTGCTGCGGGTGATCATGATGCTGGCGAGTTCCCTGATCGGCAGCCGCTGACCCTCACGGGCGTACATGCTGGAATCCGAATCGTCTTTCAGGTCGAGGGCATAGGTCGACCCGTCCACGATCGACCGGAACTCATTGTGAACCAGGAGGCTGTCGTCCCACTTCAGCTCTCCCGCGTCCACTCGCCGGCCCAGCTCGATCAGGACCGGGACCTTCATCGTGCTGGCGGCGTGGAAGCGGAGTCCCCCTCGAATATCCAGTGAGTCCTTCCGGGAGGGGTCCAGAAAGCTGAGCCCGACGACCGCGGTATCCTGCCTGATTCTCGATTCCAGGGCAGCACGTAGAGAGCCCGGGTCCTGGGCCCGGGCGGGGGTAGCCGCTACTCCGATGAGCAGGGCTACGAGGCATGGGTTTCGCATTGGCGTAAGGTATCCTAAGCCGGCGTTCCTGCGCCAACTAACTCGGACTACCATGCCCGCTGCCGCCCCCGATCGACTGCGGTTTACCGACTTCCTCCTCGACCGCTTGCCCAACGGCCGCTGTCGGGCCCGGGTCACGCTCCAATTGCGTGACTCGGAGGACTACACCGCGGAGGCCGAAGGGCTTACCTCTCAGGCGGGCGAGTTGCGTTGTGCCGCTCAGGCTTGCGTTATGGCTCTGACGAAGGCGGTACAGGGCGCGATCAAATTCGAATTGCTGGGCGTGAAGGCGGTACGGGCCTTCGATGCCAACGTGGTAATCGTTTCGCTCTCCATCCCGACGGAACGGGAAGGTCCCCGCCTGGTCGGATGCTTTCTTACCGAAGAAGACACGCCGCGAGGCGCCGCACTGGCGGTTCTGAACGCCACTAACCGCGTGCTCGGCAACCGTTTGTTCATGCGCTGAGCAGCCTAGGGAAAAGCACGGCCCTGCCTCATTTCGCGACGGGGTCGGGGTGCCGAACATTCGCCGAAAAAGGCTGTACCACAGGGCGCCGCGCAGACATTTTGCAGAGGGAACTCCCACCAAGCGGCATTCGAGGAGCTGGACCCAGCAGTAACATCAGAGGCTGACGGGACGTATACTCTCGATCAGCCCGTGTGATTTTCAGACAGATCGAAAGGCAGGACTGTGAGCATAAGACTCAGCCTGGTTTGCCCCGTTGTGTGTCTGATCGCCTGCTCGGGCGGGAAATCTCCGGCGCCGGTCACGCCGAAGGAGTCTTCGCGTCGCCCAGCGCCACCGGCGCAGGTCGCGGTCGCGAAGGACACCGCCGCAGCGAACCACGACACGACCACCATCCCGCCTCATCTCGCTGACTCCGCGGCTGCGGCGTCACTTCCCGATTCCGTCGTCGAGCGACTCTCTGCCGATTCGGCGGCCGACGTGAACATGCTGGAACGGCTGGCCGCTGCTCATCCCGACACCGGCGATTCGAGTGGCGGGGTTACCGGCGAGACCGCAAGCCATGGCGGTGCCAACGAGCTGGAGAGCGCGGTCACCTGGGACATCGACGTCGAGACCTACAACTCACACGCCCGAGTCCAGTACTACCTCGATTTCTTCCAGAGCACTGCGAGGGAGCGGATGGCCGTCTGGCTCAGCCGCATGCCCCGTTACGAACCGATGATCCGGGACAAGCTGCGCGAGCACGGCGTTCCGGAAGACATGGTCTATCTCGCCCTGATTGAAAGCGGATTCTCCAACTCCGCCGTCAGCCGCTCCCGGGCGACCGGCATGTGGCAGTTCATGAAGGGCACTGGAAAGCTCTATGGATTGCGGATCGATTCCTGGGTGGATGAACGGCGGGATCCCTTCCGCTCGACCGACGCCGCCGCCCGCCACCTCGCGGACCTGCGTGATCGCTTCGGCTCGATGTATCTCGCTGCCGCGGCCTATAACGCCGGCGCGGGCAAGGTCGGTCGCGGGCTCAAGCGCCTGGGAGACGATGATGAAGAAGAGGACAATCCGGACGCCGACTTCTTCCGTCTCTATGACACCCGCTTCTTGAGACGGGAAACCAAGGACTACGTGCCCAAGCTGATCGCTGCGGCGCTCATCGCCAAGCAGCCCGAAAAGTACGGCTTCCCCAAGCTTGAGGGGATCGAGCCGCTCCAGCTGGACTCCGTCATCGTTCCCGATGCCACCGGCCTCGACGTCATCGCACGGTTGGCCGATACGACCACCGCGGCGATTCGAGAGCTGAATCCCCAGTACATTCGCGGCGTGACTCCGCCGAAGTCGCCGTCTGTAGTGCGCCTGCCGCTCGGCAAGGGAGACACCGTGAGCGTCCTCTACGCGTCTCTGCCGGCGAAACAACGCATCACCTTCGTCGAGCACGTGGTGACGAGAGGGCAGACCCTCGGCGGCATCGCCAGGATCTACGGGGTCTCTACCGCGACGATCACGGCCGCCAATCCGGGGGTCAAAGCCAAATCGCTTCGCACCGGGACTCGCATCGTGATCCCAACCAGCGGGGCCAGGTTGCCCAGCACCGAGACCACTCGCGCGGCCTCGACCACGACCGTCTCCAGCAGCGGGATGTACACGGTCCGCTCCGGCGAGTCGCTCTGGACCATCGGACAGAAGTTCAACGTTTCGGTAGCGCAGCTGCGGGAATGGAATGGCCTGTCCAGCACTGCCGGGCTCAAGGCGGGTCAGCGGATTCGAGTGAAGGCTTCAGGGACCGCGGCTCCCGCCCTGGCCAGCTCGACGACTTCTTCGAGCTCCGGCTCGCGCTCTCACGTGGTGCGGCGAGGGGAAACCCTGTCCGGTATCGCTCAGCAGTACGGCGTCAGCCTGACCGCCCTGCGTAACGCGAATGGAATGGACAGCGGCTCGGTGCTCAAGGCTGGCGAGAAGCTCACTATTCCGAACTGACGTCTCGGGGGAGTCCGGGAAACAGAACGGGGGCGCCATCTGGCGCCCCCGTTCGATTTGGGTCCAACTCGACTTACTGCTGCTTCACTTCACGAGAAGTCCCACGCAACACCGCGTCGGAGTACCCGTTGTGCGGGTCTCCCCCCTCCTGGAGAATCTGCTCGACGCGTGCCGGTCCGCGATTGTAGGCCAGCAATGCCAATTCCCAATCCTGGTTGTACTTGTTGAGCAAGTCCTTCAGGAACCGGAAGCCCAGTCGCAGATTCACATCGGATGCGTAGAGCTGGTCTTCGGTCAATCCCGGCTCGTAGAACTTGGCGGTGGCCGGTTGGATCTGGGTGTACCCCACCGCTCCCGCGTTGCTCAACGCCTTGAGCTTGAAGTTGCTCTCGATCTGAACCAGCCTGAAGCCGACATCCGGCTCGATCCCTTCGCTCAGCGCGATGTCATAGATCGACGCCGCCAGGTCGGCCGGGATCTGATAACGGCTGGAATACTTGAAGACCGAGTTGGCCCGCTCGATCTGGACCCGGGCCAACGCCAGCTCGCCCTCGGCCGCCTCGAGCCGGTGCGACATCGTACGGAACTCGTCCCCCACTTCCTTTGGGCTCGGCAGAACCGCTTCATCGGATGCGCGCACCCGCGCGGTCGATCCGGCCAGTCCGGTCACCAGCAGCGCACAGGCGAGCAGCGCTCCGGCGCGAATCACCATGCCCCGGACCCAGCTTGATCGACTGTTCGGCTCGAATTGGTCAGCTGACATGCTTCCTCCTATCGTGAATCCGGCGTTGCTGGCCCCGTTCAAGCGGGCCGGCGCCAGTCTCCCCGGGTTCCCCCGGTTTTTTCCAGCAGGCGGACCGGTCCAATCTCCATCGATCGGTCTACCGCCTTGACCATGTCGTAAACGGTCAGGCAGGCGACCGAGACGGCGGTCAACGCCTCCATTTCGACTCCGGTCCGCCCGGTCGCACGGGCCGTCGCCGTGATCCTTATACCCGGCAGTTCCTCCTCCGGTACGGCCTCAACGGTCACCATATCGAGGGGCAGCTGATGACAGAGCGGGATCAACTCGCCGGTCCGCTTCGCCGCCATTACGCCTGCCACCTCCGCGATTCCCAGTACATCGCCCTTGGCCACGGCCTGGTCCCGTACCATCTCGAAGGCTTCCCGGGACATCCTGACCGCCCCTTCCGCCGTGGCGCTCCGGGCTGTCTCAGGCTTCCCGGCCACGTCCACCATTCTCGCCCGACCGCGCTCGTCCACGTGACTCAGCATCAGAGCGCCTCCGCCAATTCATTCTGCAGTGCGGCCAGCAGGAGCTGCGGGTTCACGTTTCCCTGAGCGGCTTCGCGCGCCGCCTGCACTCGCTCCTGCGCTCGGACCAATCCGGCTAATTCGCTGTTTCCTCCGGCCGCCGCCTTTCGAGCCCGCTCGGCCAGCACATCGGCCAGTGCCTCGAGAGTGGCGGAAAATTCACCTCGTGCCGCCCATGCGCCCTGCTTCAATGCCCGCTCGGCCCGTTGTCCAGCGCCACCCTTCGTCGCTTCCAGAATCTCTTCGGCGCTGCGCCGCGCCTTCGCCATCTGGTCTCCATCCCACAGCGCCTGCCCGATCACTCCATTCGACCGCTGTGCCCTGGTCCGAATCGCCTCGGGCGAAAACCTGGGTCCGAACTTCTCCAGGAACTGCTCGACCATCTGCTGAGACAGCCGGCCTAGCTTCAACTCGACTGCCCGGGATCGAATCGTGGGCAGGAGCTGGTTCGCGTCAGTTACCGTCAGTACGAACTGGGTATCCGCCGGTGGCTCTTCGAGCAGTTTCAGCAGCGCGTTGGCCGCCTCCGGGCTTGCCTCCTGCGGCACCAGCCGATCCGCCTCGGCAATCAGAAAGACCTTTCGGCTTCCCTGGGCCGGTGTCAGCGCTGCCCGGCGCTGGAGGAGGCGGGCGGTGGAGATAAAGTGCCCGGCCATCCCACCCTGGGGCGCATACAAAGCGTTCTCGCGCCGAGCTGCCAGGGTCTCGTTCAGTGTGTCTTCCAGCTCCTCGACCTGCTTCCCGGCTTCCCCTGCCTTCGGCCGGTTGACCGGCATGATCCAGTGCAGATCGGGATGACTTAATTCGAGAACTTGGCGACATGCCCGGCAGTTTCCGCAGGGCTCTTCGATTCCCTTTGTCTCGCAAAGCAGCAGTTGCCCGACCCACAGCCCAAAGCGCTGCTTCCCTACGCCAGCGGGACCCGTCAGGAGGAGGAACTGGGGCAGCCGACCCGCTGCGGCTGCGCGGCCTACTCTGGCCCTCTGCTCCTGGTGGCCCCAGAGGGGGTGCAAAACCATCGGAACAAGGTAAACGCCAAGGTTGGAAAACACAGTCCCAAATCGTAACACGTTTCCCCACAATGGTTTAGCTAGTATAAGGAAGGCTGGAAAATGGGGGAAAATCGGGCACGTGTTGCGGGGAGGTCGCCACAAGTGTGTCTGTGAGTGATTGCTCACACTTAAGTAGGCATGAGTACCTGCTCACAGTAGTGCTAAGGGATTACAGGGAAAGTTCTTGCAGGGGACGAGGGAGGCGATTTGCGGGAGCTTGCCCCGGCTGGACCGGGGTTTTATCCTCTTGGCCCTTCCCGAGTAGCTCAGTTGGTAGAGCAGCTG
>DATBGE010000011.1:0-4379 GCA_036558125.1 Gemmatimonadales bacterium
TGCAGGGCCATCTCAAGGCTGGCGCCGAAGTGGTCGTTGCTGCGCTCGCGAAGCAATCGGCAGCCGAGCATTCCGGGGTTGACCTGGCCCGTCGCCTGCTCCCCGGGCTGGGAGACTTCACGGCAGCACGGGTGGGTAAGGGGAGTGAGGCGGCTGATCGAACCCTGACGGAGCTCAATCTGCGCGGCCGCACCGGCGCCACCATCCTCGGCTTGCTCCGTGGCGAGCACCGGATCCCATTCCCCGAGGCTGGAGAACGTCTCCAGGCGGGTGATCTCGTCGCCCTTACCGGCAGCCACGACGCCATCAAAGCCGCCCAGGCCCTACTCACTACTGCCCGGAGCCCCGCCCATCCTTCGTGACCTGATTTTCAAATTTGCAATTTTCAATTTTCAATTTTCAATCTTCAATCCCTCCCCCTCACGACCACCCGTCCCGGCAACGCCCCCGTATGCTCACCATCCTTGAGCACCTGGGTGCCATTCACGAACACGTGCACCATTCCCGTCGCGTATTGATGGGGCTTGTCGAAGGTCGCGTGGTCCTGGATTTTCGCGGGATCGAAGACGGCGATGTCGGCGAAGTAGCCGGGCTTCAGGTTGCCCCGGTGCTTCAGTCCCAGGTTTGCCGCGGGTAGACCCGAAAGCTTGCGGATCGCCTCGGCCAGCGGCATGAGCTTCTCGTCCCGGGTGTACTTGGCCAGAACTCGCGCAAAGTTTCCATAGGCCCTTGGGTGGGGGTTCGACTTGAGGAACACCCCCTCCGGTGCCTCCGACTCGGCATCCGACCCGAAGCTCACCCAGGGAAGGACGACTTCCTTCCTGATGTTGTCTTCTGACATCAGGAAGTACACCGTGCCAATCCGGCTTCCATCCTGGATCACGAGATCCATCGCCGTCTCTTCGGGAGACTTGCCGCGCATCTTGGCCACTTGGGCCAGTGTCTTCCCGGTGAGTGGTTTGAGTGAGTCCTCCTTGAAGGCGACGAGCAATATCCGATCGGGAGACCCTGCCGCCAGGAAGAGACTCTCCCACTTGTCGGTCGGCGTTTTCATCTCCCGCGCCACCCGGGCCCGGATGGCGGGATCCTTGAGCCGCCTGATCCACTCGGGCAACCCTCCCTCCTGGACCCAAGGCGGCATCGAAGCATCGAGTCCGGTTGCGCCGGCGGGGTAGGTGTACATGTCGGCGGTAATTCGAAGGCCGGCCGCACGAGCGGAATCCACTTTCTGGATCACCTCGTCCATCTTCGGCCAGTTGGCATTGCCCGCGGCTTTGAGGTGATAGATCTCGGCCGGGATTCCGGCCCGCGTCGATATCTGAATCAGTTCATCCACCGCTTCGAGCAGCCGGTTGCCTTCGCTCCGCATGTGACTGATGTAGATCCCGCCATAGGGTGCCGCGACCTTGCACAGCTCGACCAGCTCGTCGGTACTGGCATAGAATGCCGGGGCATAGATGAGCGAAGAGCCAACGCCGAAGGCACCGTCCTCCATCGCCTGCTTCACCAGCGCACGCATCGAGTCCAGCTCGGCTGCGGTTGGAGGCCGGTCGTCGAAGCCGATGACGTTTTCCCGGATCGTCGTGGCTCCCACGAAGGATCCGACGTTGGTGGCGATGCCTTTGTGCTGGAGGAAATCCAGATATTCGCGCAGCGTGGTCCATTGAATGTCGTATTTGATGTCGCCCTGGTTGGCTTTGTTGTAGGCCTTGAGCGAGTCGGACCAGGGACCCATCGATTCCCCTTCGCCCATGATTTCCAGGGTCACGCCCTGGCGGATCTCACCCTGCGACTTGCCATCTTCGATGAGCGTTTCGGTGGACCAGCTCAGCATGTTGATGAAGCCCGGCGCCACGGCCAGGCCGGTGACATCGAGCTCGATCTTACCGCGTGCGTTCGAGAGGTCTCCGATCGCGGCGACGGTGTCGCCCTGGATCGCGACGTCGGCGGTGACCGGGGCGGCGCCAGTTCCGTCATAGACGGTTCCGTGGCGAAGGATGGTGTCGTAGCTCGGGCCGCACCCTGCCAGCGCCGCCATCAAACCGATGAAGCCGACCGACCGACGAAACATGTTTACTCCTCAGGTGAGTGTAGTCCTGCGAATGTCGGAGACGTCGATGACCCGGACTCCGCTGACCGGCTGCTCGACCGCGTGCACCAGGGCTCTCACCATCTGGGCCCGGGAGACGAGCCCGATCCGCTTTGCCCTCTCCCGAGTCGAAGGAACCAGCTCCGCCAGCCAGTACCCGGGCAACAGCAGAACCGGCCACCAATGCCCCGGACCGAGCACATACCAGGGCCGGATGAAGGTGGCGCTGAGCCCACTCTCACGAATCAACTGCTCCCCGCGAACCCGTGCGGCGACATACGCTTTCATCGCTGGTGCCGGCTGGGCCACGCTTACGTAGACGAAATGCTTCACACCGGCAGTGACCGCTGCCGGCACTGCCGCGGCGACGGATGCAAGATCGATGGTCAGGAATTGCTCGGCCTTGGCTGGGCTCGGGTGCGAGACCCCCACCAGGTGCACGAAGGTATCAGCCGGCGCCACCTGTGCGGCATAGGAGAGGCCGTGAAGTGCGTCGCCCACGACCGGCATCGCACCCGCAGGCAGACGGTTGACTGAACCTTGTCGAACGAGAGCTCTAACCGAATGACCACGCCTGGTCAGTTGCTGGATCAGCTGAGCGCCGAGGTAGCCGGTTCCCCCTGTCATGAAAACCGTGCGCGGGGGTGTGTTGGGCGAGGATGGTCGATGGTCGATGGTCAATGGTCAATGGTCGCAAGTCATCGGGGTCCCGACTCCAGTGTCCGATTGGCGACAATCGGCAAATCGGCAATCAGCAACAAGCCATCGACTATCGACTATCGACCCATCGACCGTCCATAGCGTACCGCTAGCATCTCCGCCACGATCGCGAGCGCCACCTCGGGAGGAGACCGGCCACCCAGATCGAGTCCAATCGGTCCATGGATTCGGTCGATGTCGGCATCTCCGAAACCCGCGTCCCGAAGGCGCGCCCGTCTCTTCTCCTGGGTCTTGCGCGACCCGATCGCACCGATGTAGCGGGCTGGCGACCTGAGCGCGATCTCGAGGGCCGGGTCATCGAATTTGGGATCGTGGGAGAGAACGCAGATATAGGTGGCCCGGTCTATCCCGGTCCGGACGAATGCTGCTTCGGGCCAGTCGAGAACCAACTCATCTGCGTCGGGAAGCCGCTCGCGGGTGAGAAACGCCTCGCGGGCGTCTGCCACGATGGTCTGGAACCCCACGGCTTTGGCCAACGGCACCAATGCCATCGCGATCTGACCGGCGCCGAACACCACCAGCTTCGGCCGCCGGGCGAAGACCTCGAGGAACACCTTTGTCCTGCCGCCCTCCGGCAAGGGCAACTCCACCGTCCTGCTCTTCTCATTGCGGAGCGATTCGAGCGCTGCGTCGTGGATCTGGTCGGCAAGCCAGGCAAGGTCGCCCGGCGTGGTGACGGCACCATCCTCTCGAATCATGACCGAACGCCCGACGGAGGCGCCATCCAGGACGGTCGCCACCACCGATCCGCTTTCACCACTCGCGGCCGCGACGATCTCGTGGCGAATCGTCGGTTCCACGAAGACCTCGATCGTCCCTCCGCACGCGAGCCCGACTTCCCAGGCCCGCTCGTCGGTTACGCCGAAGCTGATGAGTCGAGGTTCACCGGTCTTGAATGACTGGCCGATCTCCTGCAGCACGGCGTTCTCCACGCATCCTCCCGAGATCCCTCCGGCAAAGGACCCGTCTTCGCCGGCCACCATGCAGGCCCCTTCCGGCCTGGGGGCCGAGCCCCAGACGCTGGTGACAACGGCCCGCCCGAGGCGCGTGTCCCGGGTCGAAAGGTTTTCCAATTCGGTGAGCATGTCGCGCATGCGTGAGCCTCAGGCTAACCGCCGCCCTCCAGCGTGCGAAGGTCATCCGGCGTGTCTATGTCGGGATTGGTGCCGGGCAGGTCCAGTGTTGCCACCGAGCCGGGTTGCGACGCGAGCAAGGTACTGAGCCCACGGTCTCCCTCGAGTTCATTGGCCAAGTGCCAGAGCCCTCGATCGAGCAACACCGGATGTCCGGGAGCGTCGAGCTGCCGGGCATAGCGAGGCCGGACGGAAGTTCCCTTTTGTCGCCAGTAGGAGACTAGATGTTCGATGGCGTCGTCTCGCAAGAGAGGCTCGTCTCCGAGAATGATGAGCGCCGCGCCTGCCTGAGGGTGCCGACTTCCGGCTGCGAGAGCGTTCAGCCCACATCGGATCGAACTGGCGATGCCCGCATCGGCATCTGGGTTGGGGACCAGCTCCAGCCCCGCGGTATCGAGGTGCCAGCCCAGTCGGGTGTCGCCCGGACGCACGACCGC
>DATBGE010000012.1:0-7804 GCA_036558125.1 Gemmatimonadales bacterium
GGCGCCGAGGTGGTCACGGTCGCCGTGCGTCGGGTTGATCTCGATCGTTCCAAGGAAGAGGGGCTACTCTATCACCTCGACCCCACTCGCTATTTCCTGCTCGCCAACACCGCGGGCTGCTACACCACCGACGAAGCGATACGGTACGCGCGGCTCGGTCGCGAAGCGGGATTCAACGACTTCGTCAAGCTGGAAGTGATCGGCGACCGGGAGACCCTGCTTCCCGACACCGCCGGCCTGATCTCGGCCACGAAGACGCTCGCGGCCGAAGGGTTCCAGGTGATGGCCTACACCAACGACGATTTGATCACGGCGCTCCGCCTCGAGGACGCCGGCGCCGCTGCTGTTATGCCGCTGGCCTCCCCAATCGGCAGCGGACTCGGCCTGCTCAATCCCTACAGCATTCGCACCATCAAGAAGCGGCTCAAGGTGCCGGTGCTGGTTGATGCCGGTGTCGGCACGGCTTCCGATGCGTGCATTACGATGGAGCAAGGCGTTGACGGGATTCTGATGAACACCGCGATCGCGGAAGCTGAAGATGCAGCCAGCATGGCGCTCGCGATGCGCTACGCGGTCGAAGCGGGCCGGCTGGCGTTTCTGTCGGGCCGGATGCCGCGGCGGGAGGTGGGGGTGCCGTCGAGTCCCACGCGGGGAATGTTGTGAGACGTGAGACGGTGAACGGTGAACGGGCCATCCAAGACATACTGCCTTAGGCCTTAGGCCTTAGGCCTTAGGCCTCAGACCTTAGACCTTAGACCTTAGACCCAAGACTCAAGACTACTGCGCACCTTTGACTAGTTCGTCGACGGATCTCCCCGGCTTGGCACCCAGACGCGCGGCGCTTCGAATCCTGGAGCGCGCGGGACGGGGTCTGCCCCTGGATGCGGCGCTGGAGCTGAGCATGAAGGGGCTCGAGGGCGCCGATCGACGGCTGGCGCACGAGCTGGCGGCTGGAGTGCTGCGGCGTCAAACCGAGCTCGACTCCCGCCTGGCGGCGCACGTGCCTCGTGGGCTTGGATCGGTGCCGCCGCTCATTCGCGGCGTTCTCCGACTCGGCGTCTACCAGCTGAGTGAACTGGACCGGGTACCCGCCCACGCGGCCGTGAGTACGTCGGTGGACCTGGCCCGAGAAGTGGCGGGAGCGAAGGCGGCGGGGTTTGTGAATGCAGTGCTGCGAAAGGCGGGCGAGGCGCACCGGGCGGTTGGGGCGGTCAACTCTCCTCCAGCCGACTCGTCCGCCTCGTCCGCCCTGTCCGCCCGTTACTCGCACCCCACCTGGCTCGTGGAGCGCTGGGTCGAGCGATTTGGGGCTGAGGGTACTGAGAAACTCCTCGAGTGGAACAACCGCCGTCCCGCGCTTGCCGTGCAGCCCGGTCGCGAGAACGAGGCTCAGGTCCGTGACCGGTTCGAGGAGAGTGGAGTCGCCTTTGAGCCTGCGCCGTTTGGTGCCGGCTTGATCGTGAAGGGGCGTTCCCCGGCCAATCTGCCGGGATATGCCGAAGGCGCCTTCATCGTTCAGGATCCGGCCCAGGCTTTGGTAGTGCGCTTCGCCGACTTTCCGAGCGACGCGACGGTATACGACGCCTGCGCCGCCCCGGGCGGCAAAACGATCGCGATGGGTCGCAGCGTGCGCTCGGTGATCGCCGGGGAGGCCCGGCCATCTCGCCTGCCCCGACTGGCCGAAAATCTCGCTCGTGCGGGATCAGGGCCTGCGTTCATCGTGGCCGCCGACGCGAGTCGCCCACCGCTCAGGCACTGCGCCGCGATCCTGCTGGACGCTCCCTGCCTCGGCACCGGCACCTTCGCACGCCACCCCGATGCCCGGTGGAAGGTGAATCTCGAAGCTCTCGATCGCCTGACTCGACGGCAGGCCGATCTGCTTAGCGCGTGTGCGGCGCTGATACCGCCGGGTGGGCTGCTGGTCTACTCTACGTGCTCCCTCGAGCCGGAGGAGAACGCCGAGCAGATCGATCGGTTCCTGGCGCGCTCAGGAGGATTCCGGCGCGAGCCGTCGAGCGGCGTATCTCTGGAACTGCTTTCGGAACGGGGAGATCTCGAGTTGCTACCTCAGCGGCACGGCATGGACGGGGCCTTTGCGGCCCGTCTGAGGAGAATCGCCTGATGCGCTTCCGGCGCCATGAGGCTGAGCCGGTTTTCAAGCCGCTATGGGAGACGATCGCCGGACGCAGACTGGTCCGTCAGACTGCCGTCGTCCTTGGCGCGTTCCTTTTCGGTTACCTTCTGACGGTGATCTGGTTGTTCCCCTCGAAGCTGTTCTCGACCGATCACGCGGCGCCACGGCTTCTCGACTTGGGCGTCACCGAGGCAAAGTCCCGCCTCACCAAGGCAGGATTCCGTATGAAGCTGGACCCGGAGATGGCCCATCCCAGGGCGCCGAAGGGAACGGTCGTCTGGCAGGACCCGGCACCCGGTGTGGTGCTGCCACCCAACTCGCCGATTACCCTGGCGTTGAGCGGCGGGCCCGCGCCGATAGCGGTGCCCGATGTGGTCGGATTCGACGCGAACCTGGCCGTGAAGGTACTCCAGGCCTCCGGGCTCACGATTGGCGTCACCGATTCGCTGCCCTCCGCGGCGGATCCCGGCGTTGTCGTCGCCACTCGTCCGGGGGCTGGAGTCGGTCGCGATCCGGGGACGCCGGTTGATGTCGTGGTGAGCCGCGGGCCCGCCGAGATCAGCGTGCCGGGCGTGATCGGGATGACGACGCAGCAGGCGAGGGAGCGGCTGGAGCTGGCGGGCCTGGAGCTCGGCTCAACTTCGTCTCGCACGGTGTTGGGAAAGCCGGACGGCATCGTGGTGGAACAGCGGCCGGCGGCGGGCACCTTAAGCTCCCGAGGTGGGAAGGTGGATCTGATTCTCTCAAGGAAGGCGTCGCCATGACGGTGCGGATCGCCCCCAGCTTGCTCAGCTCCGACCTCGGGCGGCTCAAGGAAGAGGTCGAGGCGGCGTTGGCCGGCGGAGCCGAGTGGCTCCACATCGATGTGATGGACGGCCGCTTTGTGCCTAACCTGACCTTCGGCGCTCCCCTGCTCCGCGCCTTACGGAAGTTCACCGACGCGCCGCTCGACGTGCACCTCATGGTCCAGGAGCCCCAGCGTTACATCATGGAGTACGCCGACCTCGGTGCGACGGTCTTCACCTTCCACCCCGAGGCGACCGTGCACGCCCAGCGCCATCTTGCCCATGTCCGGGAACGCGGCATGATGGCCGGTCTGGCCCTGGTACCTTCGACTCCGCTCGAGGTCGCCGCCGAGGTAGTTGACGATCTCGACCTCTTGCTCATCATGAGTGTAAACCCCGGATTCGGCGGCCAGTCCTACATCCCGGCCGCGACTGGAAAGATCGAGCGGGCCCGCGCCCTGCTCGATCGCGAGGGTTCCCGCGCAGCGCTGGAAGTGGACGGCGGGATCACGGTCGAGACCATCGAGACCGCGTGGCGGGCGGGAGCCGATACGTTTGTAGCGGGAACCGCGGTCTTCGGAGCAGGAGATCCGGCAGCGGCGGTACGGGCGCTTAAGAGACGTTGTCTCCAGCAGGTTTAGGAAACGTGAACAGACAATGGTTTTGGGTGGGATCGATCGTCGCCGGCCTCTGCCTCGCGGTCGGGGCCGTGCTCTGGTTCGGTCCCGATGTCAAAGCGGTCCAGATCGGCGCGGCGGCGCCCGACTTCAAGGTGTACGACCTCCGGAATCAGGATAGCGTTAGCTTCCGCAAGCAATACAAGGGGACGGTGACCCTGGTGAACGTCTGGGCCACCTACTGCATTCCGTGCAAGGTCGAGATGCCGGCGATGCAGGCCCTGTACGATTCGCTGAGTGGACAAGGCTTCAAGATCGCGGCGGTGAGCGTGGACGTGGTCGGACCGCAGGAGGTTCGCCAGTTCGCCGAGGATCTGCACCTCACTTTCGACATCCTGCAGGATCGGGAAGGCAAGATCCAGCAGGATTACCAGACGACCGGCGTTCCGGAGAGCTTCCTGGTGAACAAGAAGGGCGTCATCGTGAAGCGCTTGATCGGGGCACAGGACTGGAACTCACCGGTGAATCGAGCGCTGGTCGCGCGACTCCTCGCGGAATCTCCGGACTCGTGAAACTCGGCGTCCTGACAAGGAACTGGCCGCTCAAGCTCACCTCACTCCTGCTGGCGGTCATGCTCTGGGTGGTCGCCACCGCCGAGCAGCCAGCCAGCAGTGTTCTCCCTGTAACACTCGTCCCCCAGGGGCCGGCTGGCCGCTCCTTCACCGGAGATCCTCCGGCGATCGCAGCACTCGTCGTCGGTCCCCGGCGTGAGCTGATCAAGCTCACGGGCGCCCACCTGACGCTGACCCGAATTCTTCCCGACACGGTCACCGGACGTTCCGTGACGCTGGACCTGCTGCCTTCGGATGTCGAAGTCCCGCGTGGCAGCGAGGTCAGGGTACAGGACATTCAGCCGCGCCAGGTCACTCTCCAGCTCGACCCTGTGGTCTTCCGCTCGGTCCCGGTTCACCCCGACTTGCGCTTGCAACTGGACTCGGGAACCAAGCTGATACGCGCGGTCCAGGTGTTCCCTGGCGTGGTGCGCCTGACCGGTCCCGCCGATCTGGTCGCCAGAATCGATTCGGTCAAGACGATCCCGCTTCGGGTCGAAAAGGTAGAGGGAGTGTTCGAGCGCTCCGTCGCCGTGGATACCGAGGGATTTGGGACGTTAAGAGTATCACCCCCCGAAGTCATGATCAGCTTCGAAGTCCTGCCCGATACGGCAAAGCGAGACGGTCATCAATGACCCGGAATATTCTCGCCTTCGAGACTTCCTGTGATGAAACGTCCGCGGCGGTGCTGTCGGTCGAGGGAGACCAGCGGCGTCTAGCCAGTCTCGTCATCCTGTCGCAGGACATCCACCGGATCTTCGGCGGAGTCGTCCCCGAGCTGGCGAGCCGAGCTCACCTCCAGACCATCGGAGAGGTCGCCGAGCAGGCGCTGTTGGAAGCCGGCATTACCCAGAATGGAGTGAACGCTGTCGCGGTGACCGCGGGACCGGGGCTGGTGGGAGCGTTGCTGGTCGGTGTCATGTTCGGGAAGACGATGGCGCTCTCTCTCGACGTCCCGCTGATCGGGGTCCACCACCTCGAGGGTCATCTCTTCGCACCGACGCTGGAGCAACCCGAGTTCGCGCCGCCGTTTGTGGCACTGTTGGTAAGCGGCGGTCACACTCTCCTGCTCGATGTACCGGCATGGGGAGACTACCGGCTGCTCGGGAGCACTCGTGACGACGCAGCAGGCGAAGCGTTCGACAAGGTTGCTACACTGCTGGGCCTGGGTTATCCGGGCGGAGCCGCGATCGAACGCCTCGCGCAATCGGGCAAGCCCGGCCGCTACAACTTCCCTCGGCCGCTCCTGAAAGAGTTGGATCGCGAAGGACCGGATCGCTACGCCTTCTCATTCAGCGGGCTCAAGACCGCGGTACTTCGCGCGGTGCGGGCGAGTCACGATCTCCCGGCCGAACGCGCCGACATGGCGCGCGGATTCCAGGACGCGATAGTCGAAGTGCTGGCCTCGAAGACCGCCGATGCCGCCGTCAACCTGGGTTACTCTCGGGTCATGCTGGGTGGCGGCGTCGCCTGCAATCAGGTCCTGGTGGAGCAGGTTCGCTCGATGCTCTCGGGCAACGCGACGGTGGCCGTTGCCTCGAATCGCCTCAACACCGACAACGCGGCCATGATCGCCGCGGCTGGCGCTTGGCACCTGAGCCGCGGAGAATCGAGCGGCTGGGACTTGGAGCCCAAGGCCGATCTGCCCTTCCCCGGTCTCACTATTCCTGCCGGCCTCACAGGCGCAACCCGATGAACATCTATCCCCTCGTCTGGCGCTTCTCCGTTCCCCTTCTGGGCCACATCGAGGTTACCGGGTACGGGATCATGATGATGGTCGGCTTTCTCATGGGCGGCTGGCTGATCGCGCTGGAGCTGCGGCGCCGTGGGCTCCACGAGGAGTACGCCGCCGACATCACCGTCGCGGCCGTGATCGGTGGGATCATCGGCGCAAAGCTCTGGTACTGGGCGATGAACGGCGGCAACCTCTTCTCCCGCGGTGGCCTGGTCTGGTACGGAGGGTTTCTGGGTGGAGCGGCGGCGGTGATGCTCAACGGGTGGCGGAAGCGAGTTCCACTCCGCTGGACCTTCCAGATCGCGGCGCCGTCTCTCGCCGCGGCCTATGCGCTGGGACGGATCGGCTGCTTCATCGTCAACGACGACTACGGCCGCCCGACCAATCTCCCGTGGGGCGTCAAGTTTCCCCAGGGACTGCCGCCCTCAACGGCGGAGAACATGACTTCGCTCTTCGGGATTCCAGTGCCGCCGGGGACCGACCCGCAGACCGTGCTCGCGGTCCATCCGACGCAGCTCTACGAGGTCATCGTCATGCTGGCCGTCTTCGCCCTGCTCTGGCGCTGGCGGCTCAAGGACAAGCCGGTGGGATGGCTGTTCGGGGTCTATCTGCTGTTTGCGGGAGTCGAGCGGTTCCTGATCGAAATCCTGCGGGCCAAAGACGATCGCTTCCTCGGCCCTCTCACCGTGGCGCAGGTGGTGAGCATGGTGCTGATCGTGATCGCCGCGACCCTCATCGCGAGGTACAACACCAGTCCCTCGCCAGATCCGGGGCCATACCTCTCGCAGACCCGCGACTGAAGTCGCGATGACATAGCCGCACGCCTACCGCCGCGAGCTCCGGCTCGCCAGCAACTGCTTCAAACGCTCAACCTCCGTCCGCAACGCGGCGAGGTCGGCGCCCATCCGCTCGAGCGAGCGCTGCATGTCGAGATCGATTCGAGACGGTTCGACCGGAACGGCCGGCTGCGGCTTGGGGGCCTGCGGCTCCGGCACCATGACGCTCGTCGCCTTGAGCCGACGCGGCTCGATCACGAAGGTCCAGACCAGCCCGGCGACGAGCAGCAGGAGCAGCACTCCCTGAAGCGCCAGTGATTCAACCGTGGGATAGATGCCGAGAGCCGGCACTCTCGGCGCCCACTGGACGATCGTCGTGTTCACCAGCCCGCCCTCCTGCAGCTCCGCGATGCCCTTCCCCGCGAAGACGAACGCCATGTAGTAGAGGAACGCGCTGGTAAAGGCGAAGAACGGCTTGAGCGGAATTCTGACGCCGTATTTGTTGATCGCTACATAGACGGCGACCAGAATCACCGAGGCGACCAGGATGCCGAGCACGATCGGAATCGGAGAGCTGCCACCGGTGAGGAAGAGCGCCTTGTAGAACAGCACCGTCTCGAAGCCTTCGCGATAGACGGCGAGGAATGCCACCGACGCGAGCGCCAGAGCGGATCCGCTGGTCACCGCGTCCTGCACCCGCCCACGCACGAAGCGATTCCATTTGGCGACTTCCATCTTGGACAAGAGCCAGTAGCTCACGTAGAACAGCATCGCCGTCGCGACCATCATGGTCAGGCCTTCAAGCGCCTCCCGGCGAGCCGGCGAGATCTGGAAGATCGTCTCCAGCGCCACGGCGGTGAGCAGGCTGGCCAGCACCGCGGCGCCGATCCCCACGTGAATGTCGCGCTTGCGCTGGACATTCCCGGTCTTGATCAGGAACGCCATCACGGCACCGATCACCAGGATCGCCTCGAGGCCCTCACGGACCAGAATTACCAGCGACTGCAGGAAAAGGTTGAAGGGAGACAACTCGTCCCCGATCACCCGCTCGGCGTTCTCCAAGTCGGCCATCAGGTGAGCCTGAATGCCCTTGAGCTCCTGCGCCGTAGCTCCACCCGCGGCCCGGGTGCGATAAGCGGCGAAGCC
>DATBGE010000013.1:0-26758 GCA_036558125.1 Gemmatimonadales bacterium
AAGCGCTACAAGGGTGAGATCTACTGGGTGGCAGACGAGGCCGAGTTCACCCCGCGGAATGTTCAGACCACCGAGGAGCGGGTGAAGCTGGTCTACGCCGCAAAGGTGCGGGTCCTGGCCGACTCGGCTCTCGAGCTCAAGCCGGGCATGCCTGCCGACGTGTCCCTGCAATAACGCGAAGGGAATCCGGGTGGGCACGCTGGTCGAGGCCATCGCCCTGAGCCGTCGCTTCGGTACAACCGAGGCGGTGCGAGAATTGAGTTTCTCGGTCGAGGAAGGCGCGCTCTTCGGGATCGTCGGGCCGGACGGCGCGGGCAAGACTACAACGCTGCGGATGCTGGCCGGGGTGCTTCGGCCGAGCGGCGGCGATGCGGTGGTGGACGGGGTGAGTGTGGTGAAGGATCCGGAAGGGATCAAACACCACACGGCTTACATGCCGCAGCGCTTCGGGCTCTACACCGACCTCACGATCGAGGAAAACATCGCCTTCTACGCGGATCTCTATCGAGTGCCGCAAGCTGAGCGCCCCCCCCGGCTCGAACGGCTCTACCAATTCTCCCGGCTGGGACAGTTCCAGACCCGGCTGGCCGGCCAGCTCTCGGGTGGCATGAAGCAAAAGCTCGCCCTCTGCTGCGCGCTGATCCATCAACCCAGGCTGCTGCTGCTCGACGAGCCCACCTTCGGAGTAGACCCGATATCACGGCGGGATCTCTGGCTGATTCTCCACCAGATGGTGGCGGAGGGCGTCACCGCGATTGTCTCCACCGCCTATCTCGACGAGGCCGAGCGGTGCGATCAGGTCGTGCTGCTCGACGGCGGAAGGGCGATGGCGCTGGACACGCCGGAAAAGCTTCAGGCCAGCCTGCCCGGGCAGATGCTGGAGGTGCGGTGCGGGAATCCTCGGGAGGCGGCTCGCGTTCTTGCGGGACAGCCGACGGTTGCCGGCGTCTCGGCCTTCGGCGACACCCTGCACGTCCGAGTCGAGTCCTACGAGCGCGACTGGTCACCTCTGGCAGAGGCTCTCGCCTCCGCCGGCGAGCCGGCAATCGCGGTCCGGCAGATCACCCCGTCGCTGGAAGACGTGTTCATCGAACGGACCCGAGGGACCAGCTGATGGCGGCGGCAATCGAGGCCATCCAGCTCACCCGTCGATTCGGCGACTTCACCGCGGTCAACGCTCTTTCGATTGCGGTGGAGACCGGAGAAATCTTCGGTCTCCTGGGGCCAAACGGCGCCGGGAAGACGACTGCGATCAAGATGCTCACCGGTCTCCTGCAGCCCACCGAAGGGACGGCGCGCATCGCCGGATTCGACGTAGAGCGGGAGTCGGAAGAAGTGAAGCGGCGCCTGGGATACATGTCCCAGCTCTTCTCACTGTATCCCGATCTCACCGTCGAGGAGAACATCGTCTTCTTCGCGGGTCTCTATGGAGTCACCGGTGCGCGACTGAAGCAACGGCGCGCCTGGGTACTGGACATGGCGGGGCTGGATCGCCAACGGGATACGATGACGAGCGCGCTTCCGCTCGGCTGGAAGCAACGCCTGGCGCTGGGTTGTGCAGTGTTGCACGAACCTCCAGTCCTGTTTCTCGACGAACCGACTTCAGGAGTGGACCCGCTCTCTCGTCGCCGGTTCTGGGACCTCATTCAAACACTCGCCGAATCGGGAACGACGGTGCTCGTGAGCACCCACTACCTGGAGGAAGCCGAGTACTGCCAGCGGGTAGCGCTGATGAACCGGGGTCGTCTTGTCGCGCTGGATCGTCCGGCCCAGCTGCGTGGACAGGCCACGGACCCATTGTTCGAGCTGGAAACCCCCAATCCGCTTCGTGCGGTCGAGGTGTTATCTCAGGACCCCGGCGTCGTGGACGCAACGTTGTTTGGCCGAAATGTGCACCTCACGCTTCGTGAAGCAGCGAATGCTGACCACAGGGTTCGGGACCTGCTGGCCACGCACGAAGTAGCGGTGACATCCCTCGAGCCAGTGGCTCCAACCCTCGAGGATGCTGTGGTCAGTTTGATCCGCCGAACCGGGGGCGCCGCCGATGACTGAGCGGATCTTCGCAGTCGCCCGCAAGGAACTGATTCAGCTCCGGCGAGATCCTCGGAGCCTGACACTGGCATTCGGACTCCCGGTGCTGCTGGTGTTGCTCTTCGGCTATGCCGTGAGCTTCGACGTCAAGGATATCAGGCTCGCCATCCTGGACGAGGACAGAACAAGCACCAGCCGGGAGCTGATCGACGCCTTTCGGGAGACCAAGGTCTTCCGCGATCTGGGGGCGATTTCCCGCAGGGCGGACGCGGACCGGCTGCTGACCAAGGGCAAGGCGCAGATCGTCATCATCATCCCCGAAGGCTTCGCGGCGGACGCGGCCGCGCATCGGGGCGGCCAGATCCAGGCGCTGGTAGACGGGGCCGACGCCAACACGGCATCGATCTCGGTGTCGTATGCCGAGGCGACAGTCGGCACCTGGGGCCAGCGGCACGAGGCAAAGCTGTCTACCATGCCGAGTGGAGTCCGGCCGGAGATCCGGGCCTGGTACAATGAGACTCTCGACAGCCGCCTCGCGATCGTTCCCGGATTGATCGCGGTGATCATGATGGTGATCGCGGCGATGCTCACCTCACTCACCATCGCGCGGGAATGGGAACGGGGTACGATGGAGCAGCTGGCGTCTACTCCGGTTCACCCCCTGGAAGTGATCGGGGGGAAGCTGCTTCCCTACCTCGCCATCGGCATGATCGACATGGGGGGGACGGTACTCCTCGGCATCTTCGTGTTTCAGGTTCCCTTTCACGGAAGTCTGCTGCTTCTCTTCTTGACCTCCCTGCTCTTCCTTCTGGGAGGACTGGGGCTGGGCATCTTCGTCAGCGCCCTCGTCAAGTCGCAGCTGGTGGCGACCCAGATGAGCATGCTCATCACCTTCCTCCCGGGATTTCTGCTCTCGGGCTTCGCGTTCGACATCGACAACATGCCGGTGGTCCTTCAGGGCGTAAGCCTGCTGTTTCCGGCTCGCTACTTCATCGTGGTGACCAGAGGCATCTTCCTGAAGGGAGTGGGCATCGAGGTACTCTGGCCCCAGATTCTCGCACTTACCCTCTTCGCACTCGGCGGCCTGACGCTCGCGGTGCGGGTCTTCCACAAGGAGCTGGAGCCGTGAGCCCGGGACGGGTACGCGAGCTGGTTCGCAAGGAAATGAAGCAGATGCTCCGGGACCCGAAGATGAAGAGAATCATCTTCGTGGCCCCGGTGATCCAGCTCCTGGTGTTCGGTTATGCGGTCAACACCGACGTGCGAAACGCGCCGACCATCCTGGTGGACCAGGACAACACTCCGACCTCACGGGCCCTTGCCGACGCGCTGACAGCGTCCGGGAATTTCAAGATCACTGAGCGCTCGAGCCGGAGCGGGGACATCGACCAGTCGCTGGATGACGGGTCGGTTCTGGCTGGCGTGCTGGTGTCTCCGGGCTTCGAGCGCGACCTCCGGGCGGGACGAAATCCAGCGATTCAGGTGCTGGTGGACGGGAGCCGGTCGAATTCAGCAAATCTGGTCCGCGGCTACGCCCTGCGGATCATTCAGCGGTTCGGCACCGAACAGTCGGGACAGGCTCCGCCGATGACCGCCGATTTCCGGCCGCAGGTCTGGTACAACCCCGATCTCCAGAGCAAGGTTTACAACGTCCCGGCCGTCGCCGGGGTCATCATCCTGCTCATGTGCCTCCTGCTAACGGCACTCGCGGTCGTGCGGGAACGCGAATTGGGGACATTGGAGCAGCTCATGGTGAGCCCCATGCAGCCGTCCGAGCTAATCCTGGGAAAGACGATTCCTGTCGCCATAGTGGGACTGATTGACCTGGTGCTGGTGACCACCGTCGCGCTGCTCTGGTTCAGAATCCCGTTCCGGGGAAGCTATTTGCTGCTCTTCGCCGCGAGCCTGCTCTACATCCTGGCCGCCCTGGGGATGGGCCTGCTGATCTCGTCGATCTCCCGCACCCAGCAGGAAGCGTTCATGACGATGTTCCTGCTTTTCTTTCCGGCGATGCTGCTATCCGGATTCATGTTTCCCATCTCCAGCATGCCGCCAGCGATCCAGCTCATCACGCTGATCAATCCAATTCGCTACTTCCTCGAGATTCTGCGCGGCCTGTTTCTCAAGGGCGCGGGACTCGACGTCCTGTTCCCCAAGCTGGCGGTGCTGGCGGTGATGGCGACGGTGCTGCTGCTGCTGGCGTCGAAGGGGCTGAGGAAGAAGATCGGGTGAGCAGGTGAAGGAGAAAGGACTGTGGACTGAGGACTGAGGAAAGGCGCATATTCCAAGGAGTGAAGTAGATTCAATCACTCAGTCTTCAGTCCTCAGTCCTTTCACCTCCTGACTGACCCGGAGCCCCGCATGACCACCAGCACCTCCTCCGCCGTCTGGGAAGGCGGCCTCAAGACCGGCAAAGGAACCTTCAGCGCCGGATCTGGGGCCTTCCAGGGCGCTTACTCGTTTTCCACTCGATTCGAAGGAGCGAAAGGCACCAACCCTGAGGAGTTGATCGCGGCAGCCCACGCGGCCTGCCTCAGCATGGCCCTGGCTGCCGGGTTGGAGAAGGCCGGCACTCCAGCCAAGAAAATCAGCACAACTGCTTCCTGCACCGTCGAGATCGGGGGCGGAGGCATCAAGATCACCCGCATGAAGCTCGTGGTGCGGGGCGAGGTACCGGGCATCGAGCAGACGCAGTTCAGCCGCGCTGCTGAGGACGCCAAGAACGGGTGCCCGGTCTCCGGTGCAATGAAGGGAAACGTCGCCTTCGACCTGGACGCCCTCCTCGTGGAATAAGGTTCCCCGGTCTGCTTCAGGGCCGGCAATTCGCCACCTCCGCGACTCAATTGGCCCGGGTGAGAATTCCTCCCACCCGGGCGCGTCACAAGAGAGAAGGGGCCAGCTTGGCCGCTCTTCCATTCTCTCGACGCGAGGCTACCGTGGCGCTCTCCAACTTTGGCTCTGTCATAGGTTTGCTGGTCCTGGCCGCGGTAATCCCGCAGCCGGCCATGGCTCAGATTGCCTCGGGGCCGGCAGGCTCTGGTGGGGGCGGAAGCTCTTCGGGGTGGAACATCAGCTACAAAGTCCCTCCGCAATGGCAAGTGGCTCAGCGGCTGGGCCGGCTCGAAATGCTGGCTTCGAACTCGGCGGCTGGGGCGATCTTCGTGGCGCCGGGGCTCTACCGGTCCTTCGATGAAGCGGTGGCCGACCTGTCGGCTTTCTACCAGTCGATGAATCTCCAGGCGTACCCCGTGGAGCAGCCTACCCAGACCACGATCGCTGGTATGCAGGCGATGACCGCGACCTATTCCTCACAAGACCAGTCAGGCCGCACCGTCCAGGGACGGTTCATCGCTCTGCTCACACCGCATGGGACCGGCTTCAACATGCTGGCGATGACGACCCCTGAGCAGATGCCAGGGCTCCGTAGTGTGCTGGAGCAGGTGGCGGCAAGCGTGAAGGCGGGCCCACCCGAGGTCAATCAGCAGGCGGTGGCAGGGTTAGCGGGAACCTGGATCCTCTACGCGGGCAACTATGAAGGAGGTACCAGGGTCGGCGGGACTACCTCGCACAGTCATGAGGAAACAGTGGTGTTCGACGGGCGAGGCAACTTCCAGTACCAGTCGACCTCGACTGTAATGGTTGTGACCCCCGGGTATACCGGCGGCGGCGATGGGGCCAGCCAGACGAGTGATGCGGGCACCTACACCGTCATCGGGAATACGCTGGTCTTCAAGGGCTCTAAGGGTCAGATCGCCGTGGACTATCAGCTCCAAGGCGGACAATTGGTGGCGGGAGGCAAGACCTACCTGCGTCAATGACCCGGGGTCAGCTGAAATCGGGCAGTAGCTGACGGGCGACACCTTGTCGCCGAACGGACCACGCAGTATCTCATCCGCAATGCTTGCCATCCTGTTTCTTCTCGGCACCCTGCCCGGCGTCCAGGCCGGGCAGGGAGAATCGTCGCGTGAGATAGCGAGGCTCGCACAGCATGCCTTCGAGCGCGACAGTGCCGACCGCATCGCTGCCGCGTGGTCCGCAAGGCTGGGGCGAGACTCCTCGGATCGAGCCGCGGCGCTTGGCCTGGCGACGCTCGCAGCGCTGCGCTACGACTCGCTCGAGGCGCACGAAGCGTATACCCGGCTTATCTCCACCCTCCCTTCCAGCGACCCCTACCGAATTCAAGCCTTGATCGGGCTCGCGTTCGCTGAGGTCTGGCAAGTCCCGTTCGATATTTCGGCGGCGCGATTCGCCCTGGCCGCCGATCTCGCAGCAAAGACCGGCGATCGAACTGCGCAGGCGACAGCGCTCGGCCTCCTTGGCTTTCTGCGCTCCCGTCTGACTGGAATGCACGCCGGGCTCGCCATCATGGACTCGGCGGAGCGGGTCACGCCGTCCGGGGACGACGAGGTGTTTGCCCTCGTCGCCTGCACCAAGGCGCCGATCATGAGTTTTGCCGGTCAGGGCGACCCTGAACTCCAGGCGAGGCTTGGACTCGCGGCCGCCAAGCGGAGCGGGTCCCTCAGGATGATCGGGCACTGCTATCACGCGCTTGCCAACGTGCTGATCAACACCGAGACGGAACCGAATGCTCCGGATGCCAATCTGGACAGCGCGATCACGGTTCTCCGAACCGCGCGAGATGGCCACATGTTATCGCTGGCGCTGTTCACCCGTGGGTACAACGCCTCGGCCGTCTTCGACTTCGGGGTGGCCCGGCGCTGGCTCTCCGAAGCCGTGCAGACCGGCGACAGTGTCGGATGCCGGTTCTCCGTCGCGTGGGCGAAGCGCTTTCTCTCCCTGGTGAGCTGGCAGTTTGGTGACAAGCGCTCGGCCGCCGAAGATTTCCACGCTGCGAAGCGGATCTTCACAATGTTGAACGACCGCCTTGCTCTGGGGAACATTGCGGCCGCCGAGGGCAGTGTCGCACTCGAAATGGGCCGGCTGGATGAGGCGGAGGCCAATTTCCGCCGCGGACTCGTCAGTGCAGAGCGCAGCGGTTTGGCCGAGGGAGTACTGTTTGCCCATCATCGCCTTGCAGCCTTGAAGGCCTTCCGCCGAGACTGGGAAGGTGCGCGAGACGAACTGCTGACCGCGAAGCGATACGGTGACAGCCATGGGCATGCTGGCTGGAGCAGCGGGTTGCAATACCCGCTCGGTCTGGCCTCGTTACGCATGAACGATCTTCCGGCGGCGGAGCGCTATTTGAAGGGGGCGCTCTCGACCAGCGGGCCCGAACAGTACCTGGATCAATACGCCATCAAGACCAGGCTCGCCGAAGTGTACGTGCGCAAAGGCGACTTCGTCCGGGCCCTGGATGAAGCCACCACCGCTTCAGATCGCATCGACGCATTTCGAACCGGGCTGAGCGACCACGCCCTCCGGCTCCTGGTCTTCCAAGCACAGTCGTTGTGGGATGAACCCGATGCGGGGCTGGCGACGATCATCGCCGAGTTCGTCAGGGCCGGTTATGTCAGGGAAGCGTTCCGGCTGGCGGAGCGGAGGAAAGCCCGCACTCTGACCGATCACATGGTACAGACGGTGGCACTTTCGGATTCAGCGGGCGACGGGCCCCGCGCGGAAACCACCGCGGATCCGGTAGAACTCGCGACCGCCGCGATCGATTCTCAGACCGCGCTGCTGGAATACTTTGCGGGCCCAAGCCGGCAACCCACCACACTTTTTGTGGCGACTCCGTCCCGACTGGCCGGCTATGTCCTCCCGCCGCTCGATTCGCTGGGCCCGGACATTGAGCGCTTCGTTGCCCTGCTCTCTGCCGGTGATGACGGCAGTAACCTCGGGACCCGTCTCCGCGCCGCCTTGCTCGATTCAGTGCTGGCAGGACTTCCTGACGTGATCAACAGGTTCGTTCTGGTCCCCGATGGCCCCCTGCACCGCCTGCCATTCGACGCGTTGCTCCTGGCCAGTAAGGAACCGCTGGTGATCCGTTACGCGATCACGGTCGCGCCTTCCGCCGCCGTTGCAGCCAGGCTGCACGCCCGTCGCGCGAGCACACTCCCACCGCGCGTGCTCGCTATCGCCGACCCGCGATTCGCGACGGAGGCAACCGGTGATGAGGGAACCAGCATCTACCGCGCGGCTTTTTCCTCGACCGGCGGGCTTGCCAGGCTTGCGGGCTCCGCCGAGGAGGCCAGGGAGGTCAGCCGCTATGGCCGGCGCGGGGTTCTCCGGCTTCGGGATGAGGCCAGCGAAGCGTTTCTCAAGCGGGCGGCTCTCGACAGCTTCCGCATAATTCATCTCGCGACACACGCGATCGTGGATGAAGGCACCCTCAGTCGGACCGCGCTCGCTCTATCGCCGGGCCAGGAGGAGGATGGCTTCGTGGGGCCGGCAGATCTCGCAAAGTTGCGCCTCGCTGCGGATGTCGTGGTCCTGTCCGCCTGCCGCACCGCGGGCGGATGGGTTGTAGGAGGGGAGGGCATCCAGGGACTGACAGCTCCACTGCTCCAGGCGGGAGCTCGCTCAGTTCTCGCAACGCTGTGGCCGATCGAGGATCGTTCGAGAAATGACCTGATCGAACCGTTCTACCGTGGCCTCGCCGATGGTCTTCCCGCGACTGAAGCGTTGCAGCGCGCGAAGCTCGAGGCGATCCGGAACGGCGCGCCTCCTTCAGTGTGGGCCACCTTCACCTTGATCGGTGACCCTCTGGTGAGAGTTCCCCTGGATCGGCCGACGAGCCGGGGTGGGACATCGCTGATTGGAGTTCTGATTGGTTTGCTGGTCGTGGCCCTTCTGACCCGGAGAAGGTTCAGGGCGCTACGACCTTGAAACGCTGTAGAGTAGAACGAACGTGCTCGCCGTTGGTGATTTCTGCGACGACCGCCCAGCGATACTCCGCCCCCGACGGGAGCGGAGTATCGGAGGACATCGTGGCGGTGGTATCGGTCCCGGTGTGCTGCCAGACGACGTCGCCTGAAGGGGTGAGGACCTCGATTCGGTACTGCAATGCATCGGCGACCGGGTGCCACACGAATGATGCGGGTGGGACCACGCGGGCGTCCGGGGCCGGACTCTCGATCGCGATCGGCGCACCATCTCCTCGCAGGACGGAACCGTCTCGCGGTGAGCCGAGTCGCCAAACCAGCGCCGCTCCCAGAAGCAGCGTCAGGGCGGCTGCCAGCGCCGTCACCCGGGGAAAGGGACGCGGCGGCTCTGCCTTGGCCACCGAACGCAACAGTTCGAATTCAGGGAGACAGAACGGGCAGCCCATGATGTGATCGATTCGGCGGAGGCGCTCCTGCTCGGAAATCTCCGGCTGCAACAGTTCTTGAAGCGCCTCTGGACTGAGGCAGGAGGTTCGATCAACCTCTCCGGAAGCTCGGATTGCCAGCAGGCGGTCGTAGCTTTCCCGCACGCGCTCCTCCTTCATGAGTCCACCTCGGGGCCGATTCCCATGCTGGTGAGCCGATCCCGCAAGTCGGCCAGTCCCCGATACAGCAGGTTCCGGGTCTTGGCCTCGGTCCAGCCCAGCAAATCGGCGATTTCCTCCCGGCCATATCCCGCCAGGTACATCCGGACGACCGACCGTCGGGAATCGGGGAGATGGCCCACCGCTTCACCGATCTGCTCGGCCAACTCGGCCCCGGCCATGATGGCCTCGGGTGAGGGTGCTTCTCCCAGGATCGCCTCACCGGTGACCCGGCTCACCCGAACCGGAGTCTCGCGCCGCGCGCGCCGCCGCCTCAGGAGGTCCAGAGCTGCAGACGCGGCCGTGCGATATATATAGGACGCAGGAGCCGCCTCAATCTTCTCGCCGTTCTGCAACGCCTTCCAAAGTCGCACCCGTACCTCCTGAACCAGATCGTCGACGTCCTTTCCCGCGAGACCATGGCGAAGCCCTACCCTGCGTACCCGGTCGGCAAACCGGTTCAGCACGGTTTCTAGTGCCCGGGACTCCGGATCTGTGGGGAAGGTCACAAGCCTGAAGGTACGCCCACCGCATTGCCGCGCAACGTGGTTTTCCGAGTGAGAATGAGCGCCGGGCGCCTGCGTAGCTCGAATGAGGGGTGCAATGAAGCACCCGTCAACCATACCAGGAGGAAGTATGTCAGCGTCTCGTCTCAATGCCGGTCGCTTGTTCGCTCTGAGCATCCTGATGCTCGGCCTGTTGATCGCTGGTAACGCCTGCACCAATCCCGAAGGGGAATCAAGCCACACCAGTGACTGCGACTACAACTCCTCGAACCATACCTGCAGCTGATCGGGCACGAGAGGCGCGGGCGCGCCCAGACGGGCGCCCGCCTACCAATAGGATAGGCATGTCACTTCAGAGTATACCACTTCGGACCCGGCTCGTTGCGGGTGGATTCACCGCACTGACGATTCTGGTCGCCAGTTGCGGATGTGATGATGCGACGTTTGGCAGCTCCTGCGACTCCGACGACCACGACGCGAGCGCCGGCATCCAGGGGTTTCTCACCAAGACCAAGGGCGACGGGAAATCGGTACCGGCAGGCACAGACATCTCGCTCGAGGTATTCCTGGCCAATGTGAACGAGTCGGCGCTTTGCGGGCATACCATTACATGGACGCCCGGAGCCAACAGCGGCTCGGCTTCTCCGGTCACCAGTGAAACTGCCGCCGATGGCACGACGGTAGCGACCTGGACCCTGGGGCCGACCGTCGGGCAACAGACCCTGACGGCCACGGTCAACAATTCCATTCCGACGCTGTCGGTGATCTTTACCGCGACGGCAACCGGTGGATCTCATCCGATTGCCGAGGTGTCGATGTACAACCTGCTCAGCACCGCGGGTGTCACGGCCTCGGTCGAGACTCCCTTCCAGGGCACCGTCGGCTATGGAACTCTCTCGACTCTGGGTCTAACCACCAAGAACCTCCAGGTCGAGGTAGGAGAGGAATACACATTCACCGCGTCGGTTGGATCTAAAACCGGGACGATCACGTGTACCGCCGCAGCCGGCATCATCCCGGGTCCCCAAAACCCGGGGAATACCGGCACCGCCCTGGTCTCGGTTTCGGCGGATCCGGCCGAGGGCGTGTTCCTCCAGTGCATCTCAGGAGGATGGGAGTGAGAATTCCATAGGGCAGCCTGCGTCAATGGGGAGACACAGGAGAGCGTGTCCCCCATATCCAGGAGGGCAGGATGCCCCGCTTCACCGGCCTAACCCGCATGAGAATCGCGGCTTGCTGTCTCGCCGCCATTGCCCTGGCCGTCGGCAGCTGCGAGTGTGACGACAGCGGCAGCACCGGCAGCACCGCAACGCCCAGCACAATGACCGCCATCGGTGGGGACAACCAAACCGCCCCGGGGGGCAGCGCGCTCCAGCCGGTCATAGTCGAAGTCCTGGACGCTTCGGAGAACCCCCTATCCGGCATCGACGTCGAGTGGACCACCGACGGCGGGACGGTGGATCCGACCACCTCGACCACCGATGCAAGCGGCCACGCACAGACTGTCTGGACCCTTCCAACGACACCTGGCTCGTACACCGCCACGGCATCGATCTCGAATCCGGTGCTGACGACCAGCTTCACGGCAGAAGCAACGGCGCCCTGCACGCCGACGGGAACGGCGACCCTGCAGGAGGATTTCTCGGTCGGCAATCAGTGGAGTGCCAACGTTTTCCAGATCGACGGAACGGCTTCCCACACCGAGGGCAATCAAGCCACCGGCGGGAATCCTGGTGGGTACCGGCAGATGACTCACACCATCGGTCCACCGGCCGGGACCTCAGGTGCCTCATACATCTGGGTGGAGCATCTGTACTCCGGCGGGACTTACGACCCCAGTACCTCGGGTGAAGTGTGCGATGTGGTGTACAGCGAAGACCAGATTGACTTCTCTCTACCGACCCAGGTCATGTGGGGGCTCATCATCGAGCAGGGCGGCCACCGGTTCATCTCTCGTCCTACGCCCCAGTTCAACTTCGCCGTCTGGACGCACGCGGGTCCCTACACCCTTCGGGCATCGGATTTCTCGCCGGCACCGGGCCCCGATTTCTCGACCTCCGGCGGAGTCATGACGTTCGGTTACTTCCGAGCTAACTCGACTTCGACGAATCCGACGACCACGAGCACTATCGAGCACGGCATCGACAACTGGCGATTCGACATTCGCCACAAGTGACAGCAGCGGTTGAAGCGCCCTATACGCCGGGAGGAACCCAGTGCGTACCGTCCTGCCTCAAACCAGAACCCAGCTGGCCGCGCTCGGCCTGACCACGATGGCCCTGGCCTTTGCCAGCTGTGAGTGCGACGACGACAGTGGCAATACGGAACCCACTGGTAACGCCAACGAGATGACCGCCGTCAGCGGCGATCCACAGACGGCGCCAGTTGGATCCCAACTCCAACCGCTGATCGTCCTGGTCGTCGATGACCAGGCCCAGCCACTCGCCAATGTCACGGTGGATTGGAATCCCACCGGTCCTACCAGCGGGACGGTCAACCCCGCAACCTCCACGACAGGGACCGACGGGAAGACCCAGACTTTGTGGACTCTCCCTTCAGTGGAGGGCAGTTACACCGTCGTCGCGAACATTCCCGGTACCAGCATTACGGCGGATTTCCACGCTCAGGCTACTGCCGCGCTCGCCTGCAACAATCCGATCATCATCCAGGACGATTTTGAAGGCGCCGATCAATTCACTACGACCGAAACCGCGACCAACGGCGCCAGCCACACCGAGTCTCTCTCCGGGACGGGCGGAAACCCGGGTGGCTACCGCCACATGGGCCACTCCATGACGCCGAGCAGTGACCTGTACGTCTACCACTCCTTTACCGGGGGTGGCTACGAGCCGGCGGTGGACGGCGCCATTGATCACATCAACTACTACGAGGATCAGATCGAGATCAATCCGCCCTTTGGCGGAGCGCAGATCGGATGGGGATTCTTCTTCGAGCAGGGTGGGACGCGCTTCACCAAGGTGATCGGCAACGCAGCGTACGGGAACACGACGTGGCTGACCAACCAGATCCTCGACATGACGCAGGCTACCTTCCCGGCGGCTGACTTCTCGGCATCGGGTGGGCCGATCAGCTTCGGCTACTATCGAGCGAACACGAATAGCTCGGCGGGAGCGTCGTATCCTACGACGCACGGCATCGACAATTTCAAAGTGCAGATTTGTCGGTAGGACTCAGCCGGGTGAGCCGGCCGCGCTCACCGGGACATCGAAGGCCTTGGTATGAATCCGGCCTCCCACCCGAACCTGGAGCCAAAGCCGGTAGCGACCGGGCTGCGGGAAGGCATAGCGAAACTCGAGAGCTCCGGCGGACATGTCAGTCATCTCGTGTCCTGCCGGGGCAATGCCGGCGGACTCGCTGAGCCGTTGCTGCGCCGCAGGTGAGACGGTACCGCCCGGATGCAGATGGACGAATACGGATCGGTCTTCCCGAAGCACGATCAGGTGACCAGCCATGCCGAGGTAAGGCTCGAGCTCAACCGGCTTCCCATCGCGCTGTCTCGCCACAAATCGGAGCGCAACCTCCTGACGCTGGGTGACGCCCCTTGGCACCGATTGCCACTCCAGCTTCATCTCGTCTCCCAATACAGTGCTGTCGGAGTCGACCCAGGCGGCGTCATCTACAGCGGTCGAGTCCGTCGCCTTTCGAGCGGCTACCGATCCTCTTGGAAGATCGAGCGAACCGATCAGGGTTTCCGCGAAGCCGTCGACGTGAACCACATCGGCGAAGACCGAGTACCGACCCGGGGGGAGACGTGGGGCGTATGACTGGAAATTCAGAACGTCCAGTCGGCTGGGATGGAGGTGCGCCATCGCACCGAGGTCGCCCTGACGAACCAGGAACAGGTGCATCAGGTGGCCATGCTCCTGGGTGAGTCCTCGCCAGACTCGGCCGCGAGCGGTCGTGGGATCGATTCGAAAGTGCAGCGCGGGACCGAGACTGTCGGCCACCAGTTCGGCTGAGAACCCGGCCGGCCGGTAGATCAGTTTCTGAAAGACCTGGTCCGTAAGCCCCCACCAGACCGCGAAGCCCGCTAAACAGAGCCCGCCTAGACCCAGAGTCTTGTTCCAGACTCGCTGGCCTGCACGGATGGCCTGGTCGTCCGGTTGCTCTCCGAAAGGCAGCGCGCCCGCAGTCGTCGCGCCTTTGGTGATATCCGCCAGGCTCCAGACCAACGCCACGGCCAGCAGCGCCAGAGTCACGCCGAGCAATGGAGGCATTGGTTGACGAGCATTGGCCAAAGCGGGAACCGGAATTACCGCGACTCCCTGGCCCTGCGGACCGTCAAGTTGAATGCGAATCGCATACGAGCCCAGTGTGGTAAGCCAGACCTCCGTGGCGTAGCGGCCAGGGGTACTTGTTGGCTTGACGACTTCGCCTGCGGGGGCTCCGTTGAGACCCAGGTCATAGCGATAAGGCACAACCGTCACTTGGCTGAGCGACGTCTCGGTTTCGATCGTAACTGAGGCCCGTCCGGGAATTACCTGAGGCGGGAGGATGACGACGCGGATCTGATACGGCCCGGCGGTGCCTTCGAAAAAGATCTCCGGGCTGCCGATGTGGGCCGAGAGCAGCACCGCCAGGAGCAAGGCCACAGTTGGACGGGTCACGCGTGCCGTCATCGCAGAACCCTCGTAAGCAATCCTCTCCAGGCCAGGCCGAGGCGGGAAGCGGCGGCGGCGAGCAGCAGCGCCACTCCCAGGCCGACGCCGAACCAAACCGGCGAAGCGTCCCACGGGTAGAACAGGCGGCGCGCGGTGAAGGTTGCTGGCGAGAGATTGAACCGGAACCGATCCGAGGCGAAGAACCAGGTGTTTGCCGCTGGAGACATCAGAAAATTGGCGAAGGGCCACTGTACGATCAGCAGCACGAGGACGAACACCGATCCCAGCAGGAAAGACAGCCGCCAACCGGAGAGCGATCGCGCTTTCTCGAGGGTCAGATCCATCGCCATGGCTGGAAAAATCAGCAGCAGCGGGAAATCGGGCGGGACGAAATGCGTGGGCCTGAAGTAGACCGGCCCGAACAACGGCTGAGCAGGAAAAAGAGGAAGGATCCATACCATCGCAAGCCGGACGACGGTATAGGTCAGCGCCGCCGCGGTCATGGCCCATCGCGCTCCGGAGGCGGTGGCACCGATCAGGAAGGCGGGAAAACAGACTGCGCACAGCTGGTAGAAGTTCGAGCTGTGCATGAACGTGGTTGAGGTATTGTGACTGATGAGGAAGGCCCCCATGAGGACGAGGAGGCCGTTCGACACCACCAGCAGTCTGGCCGGCAGCGCGCTTGCGTCCCGCTTGCTGTAGGAGGCGATAAGCAGAGCGCCTCCAGCGACCACCGCGGCCATGCCAAGCACGAGGATGATATGCGGCGGGCTGAGGATCGCGACGTCGAGGCCATAGGCCCCATGCCACCAGTTGTCGAGCGGCGCGGAGACTACCATCGCGCACGCGCCCCAGATCATGACCCAGGCACCGACCGGACCGCGCCACCACCGGACCGGCACGGACTGCTGCCTGAGCGGTCCCCAGGTCGACTGGAACACCAGCCAGCCCCCGGTTGCCCCGCCCAGGATGCCGCCGAGTTGGAGCCCGATGTGGGCCGGAGTCCAGAACGTGTCGCGGCCGATCGTGAGATGCCAGGAGAGATCCCACAACAGGCTTACTTCGATGCTGACCCCGGCGACGAGGCTGGTGATGATCCACCAGGGAAGTCGCTTCGTGGTCACAACGGTGAGGTAGCCGCCTGCAATGGCGATGCCGGCCGGCGCTTGGTGTAGTAGAGCAAACCGAGACCGACGCAAACGAGAGTGATGCACATCCACTGGGAGGTGGACAGGAGGCCACGAGCGCCGCCGCCCGCCGGGTCGCGCAGAAATTCCCACCAGAAACGGGTAGATCCCTGCAGCAGAAGGAAAGTCGCGAGTGTGCGTCCGGGAATCTGCCGCCAGCGATACCAAGCGATGCTACAGAGCAGGAAAACCACGAGCGCATTGGCCATCAGGTAGAACTGGAGTGGATGGACCGGAAGAGACAGCGAGGAGTCGGCTGGCAAGAGACCTCGGGCAACGTGGGCCTGATGCGCGAGGCTACCGGCAGGAAAGCGGATGCCCAACGGCGAGTTGGTGATCCTACCGAAATCATCGCCGGCGAGAAAGCAGCTCCAACGGCCGATTCCCTCCCCGAGCGAAGCGAACGAAGCCCCGACGTCGATCAGGGGCAGCACTGGCATCTTGACCAGAGTCCCATAGAGCCAGAGACCACCGATCGCGCCGAGATACGCGCCCCAGGACGCCGTCCCCCGGCCACCGTCCAGCCAGGCGACAGGCGACACGCGAAACAAATCGCCGGTTGTGACGAGATAGAAGGCGCGGCTCCCGATTCCGGCTCCGACTGCTCCCGCGAGTGCCGCCTCCAGAGCCCTGGCGGGAAGGATGCCGATGAGCTTCGCGCGACGCAGGTAGACCAGCGCCAACGCGATGACCACGATGCTGTACACCGCACCGGGCGAAGGGATCAGCCAGGACAGGTTGCCCAATCCCCACTGCGACAACAGCTCAATGATCCGCGGACGCACCGGGCCTCCTAGAGCATGCGCCTTCAGGGCCGATATCGAATCGCGAAAACGCTATCCCAGGTGGTCAGCGCGGGCTTGGGAGCGAGAACGGTATCCACCAGGCCGTTGTAGGCGAAGGGCACCAGGGAAGTATTGGTCGGCGGCGGGAAGCTGCTCACCGCGAGATCAGTGAAAGTGATCTGCAGGAGACCGGCAGCGCCTGCCTTGTCGAGGAGCGCCGCCTGTCGCGCGATGTAGCGCGCCTGCTCGGCTGGAGTACTGGTAATCTGGGCCGAAATGTCCCGTGATGGCCATCCACCTTCCAAGACAACCTCTGGAAGCGGATCGCCGGCTACGATGCGGCTGTAGTAGTCCTCGGGAACAGCGTCCGGGTCGGCATAGCCTGCGAGATAGGGGTAGGACGAGAGACCTAGCGCATCGAGAAACGGGAAGTCGGTCCGATCCTGCGCGATGCCGACGTATGGCCCTCCCTGCAGTTTCCCCCAGGCAACCTCCACCTGAACGCTGACCATAAGCGTTGCCGTCGTAGCGTCGGCACGGCGCTCGGCGGCTGCGTCATTGGTCATGGTCACCACGGCCGAATAGAGCGAGGCCGGCGCGATGGCGCGTACCAGATTGGTCTCCGCCGCGAGGCTCAAGTACTCCGGCCGGAGAATCGTGTCCACTGCGGCAACGTATTCGCGATAGACCTGCTGGATTGCGGGATCGGTGATGCTCTTCCCCAAGGCAACCAGCTCCGGGTCTTCCGCCGAACGATCGAGCCCGTCGGTGACATCGAGCGCGACCACGATTACCCGCCCGCCACCACGATAGTACTGGACCAGAGGCAGGCGAACCATTCGGACTTCATCAGGCGCCGAAGTGCCTCCAAGCAGCGTACTCCAGGGAACCGAGAGCTGGATCAGGCCGGCGTCTGAATGGGCCGCGGCCATGTTCAACGTCGGAAGCTGTAGCGCGGGATCGTTGCTGGGAGGAATCGCCGAGAACCCCATGAAAAAGGAACGGGCCCGCTGGTCCGGTTCGTCCTGGTTACAGGAGGCGACCGAGGCCAGCAGGGCAATTACGAAGGGAACCGCGAGGGTTCTCGGACGCAATCAGGTCCCTTTGCTCAGGACAGATTCCAGAGCAGGCCAGACGTTATTTGCGATGATCCGATGGCCCGCAGGAGTCGGATGAACCCCGTCTTCCTGATTGAGTGAATCCACTCCGGCCACTCCAGCCAGCAGGAATGGTACCAATGGAATGTGGTTAGCCCGCGCGACGGCAGGATAGATGGCACGAAACGCTTTGGTGTACTGGGCGCCGAGGTTTGGCAGCGCTGCCATACCGAGCAGGATGATACGGGTATTCGGCGCCTGCTCGTGAACCCGGTTAATGATCGCCTGAATATTTGCTTTCAGCGAGTCGAGGTCCTGGCCCCTCAGCCCATCATTCGCGCCGGTCTCGATCAAGAGGATGGTGGGCTTCTCCCGCATCACCCAATCGATCCGGTTCAGGGCTCCTGCCGAGCTTTCTCCACTTACCCCCGCGTTGACCACGCGGTAGTGCATGCCCAGCGAATCGATTTTCTGCTGAATCAGGGCGGGGTAGGCCTGATCCAGCTCCACGCCGAGGCCGGCGGTGAGACTGGTGCCCAGAAACACAATTGCGGGCAGGTCGGTCGGGGCGGACAGGGCGGTCGGTGGAGGCGATGAATCGGCCGCGGCGCGTTGTGCGCTCGAGTCACCGCCGGTCCGATCACAGGTGCTTAGCGAAAGCGCTGCCATCACAAGAAGCCACGAAGACCCAATTCCTCTAGATTTCACCATTTCTATGTTTTGGCGTTCCCTGTTCCCTGTTCCCCGTTCCCCGCTCTCGAATGATCCGTGTCGAATCGCTGACCAAGAGTTTCCTCTCGGGCGGCCGCCCGCTCGTGGTAGTGAAGAATATCAGCTTCCAGATCGAGCCGAAGGCTTTTGTCGCCATCGTCGGGCCTTCAGGCAGCGGAAAGACGACGCTGCTGGGCCTCCTCGCCGGGCTGGACCACCCGACCGAGGGCCGAGTGGTTCTGGACGGACAGGATCTCAACACTTTGGACGAGGATGGCCGGGCCCGTTTCCGGAGCGAGCGGGTGGGATTCGTGTTCCAGTCCTTCCATCTCATCCCCACCCTTACCGCGCAGGAAAACGTCCAGGTGCCGCTGGAGCTGCGGGGAGAGGACGCCGAGCAACGGGCAGCCGAGCTGCTGCAACGTGTGGGACTGGCGGGGCGGGAGCATCACTATCCCTCACAACTCTCGGGAGGCGAGCAGCAGCGGGTTGCGCTCGCCCGGGCCTTCAGCATCCGTCCCCGCATCCTGTTCGCCGATGAACCTACCGGCAATCTCGACGCAGCCACGGGAGCCCGAGTCATCTCGATCATGACGGAACTCAATGAGGAGTTCGGCACCACGATGGTTCTGGTCACCCACGACGCGGACCTGGCAGCGAAGGCGCACCGGGTGATCAGACTGGCGGACGGAGCGGTGGTCGCCGATTCGGGAAACGGAAGCCAGCCGGCATGACCACCCTGAAGTTCATTCTGAGCATGGCCCGGCGAGAAGGACGGGCGGGTGGGCGGCGGCTGCTACTCCTGACTGCCGCCGTTTCGGCGGGAGTCGCCGCTCTCGTCGCGATCGATTCGTTCAGTGAAAACCTCCGCACCGGTGTGGCCGAGCAGTCGCGGGCGCTACTCGGTGCGGATCTTCGCATCGCTTCCCGCACCACCCCCACACAGACGACCACCGAGACGGTGGATTCGATCGCCAAACAGGGCGGCGCGGGGAGTAACGACGTCGCCAGCGTCACCGGCTTCGCCGGGATGGCCTATCTCAAGCGCAACGGCGCGACGAAGATGGTACGGGTGACGGCAGTCGCCGGCGAGTATCCGCTCTACGGCACGGTGCGCACTACTCCGGCCGACCGATGGGAGAGCCTGACTTCTGCTGGGAAGATCGCGCTGGTGGATCCATCGTTCCTGTCCGGTCTTCGAGCCTCGATTGGCGACACGCTGTCGCTGGGGGATGCCTGGTTCGTCGTTGCGGGGACGGTGGACAACTTCCCGGGAGACGTGGGCATCGAGAGCGCCTTCGGGCCCCGGGTTTTCATTCCGTCGCGATATCTGGCGGAGACATCCCTGCTCAGCTTCGGCGCCCGCGCGGAATACGAGTGGTACTTGAGATTCCCGGACTCAACAAAGGTCGGTGCCCTCGCCAAGACCTGGCGGACCAGAATCAACCAACGGCAGTTGTCGTTGCGAACGGCAAGCGACAACGAGGAGAACCTCCGTAGCTCGCTGGACCAGCTGGGCCGTTACCTGGGCCTGGTCGCGCTCATTGCGTTGCTTCTGGGAGGAATCGGAGTGGGAAGCGCGGTGCAGGTCTTCCTGGGCCAGAAGCGGGAGAGCATCGCTGTCCTTCGTTGCCTCGGCGCAACATCGCGTCAGTTGTTCGCGGTGTACCTGCTGCAAGCAGTGATCATGGGCCTCATCGGGAGTGCGGTCGGAGTGGGACTCGGATTGCTGCTGCAGCTGGTGCTGCCCCATGTATTCGGCCAGTTCCTGCCTCTTACAGTGCAGATCAGACCCTCAGCCAGAGCAGTGCTCACCGGCCTGCTGATCGGCCTCTGGGTCTCGACCATCTTTGCGCTGCTGCCTCTGCTCCGCGTGCGCTCGGTTCCCCCGCTCGAGGTCTTACGACGCCCATACGAGACTGCGCGCGGGGAACGGGCCGAGCTCTGGACCTGGTTGGCGCGGATCACCCTGGTAGTCAGCACGGTGCTGCTCACGATCTACCAGGTTGGGGAGGTCAGGAAGGGACTCTTCTTTGCCAGCGCGATCGGCTTCGCACTGCTCGTCCTGTGGCTGGCGGCGCTCGGCCTCATCCGCGGCGTCCGGCGCTGGTTCCCCCGCCGACTGCCCTACGTCTGGCGACAAGGCCTCGCCAATCTTTACCGTCCCGCCAATCAGACTGTCGCCGTCGTCCTCGCACTCGGATTCGGCGCCTTCCTGCTTGGCGCCCTCGCTCTCGTGCAACACAACCTGCTCCGGCAGCTCAACCTCGATGCCGGTCCCGGAAAGCCCAATCTCGTGTTCTTCGATATCCAGCCTGACCAGCGCGAGGGACTGGCTGATCTGCTCGAGCAGCAGGGACGCCAGGCAAGCACGCCGGTACCCATCGTGCCGATGCGGATCCGTTCAATCAACGGGCGGCCGGTCGGGGAGATTCTGGCTGACAGCGCCCCGAAGAATCGCGAGGGTGAACCGATCGAGCGTTGGGCACTCCGCCGGGAGTTCCGTTCGACCTATCGCGATTCGATCGTCCACTCGGAGAAGGTCGTCGTGGGGCTCTGGTGGAACGGAACTCAGAAGGGCCCGGTCTTTCCCATCTCGATGGAGACGGGTGTCGCAACCGACTTGGGTGTCACGGTGCGCGACACCATCGTGTGGGACGTGCAAGGGGTGAGTGTCACCACCCGGATCGCCAGCCTGCGCGAAGTGAACTGGGCCCGGTTCGAGCCGAATTTCTTCGTGGTCTTCCCGAGCGGCGCACTCGAGGCTGCGCCGCAGAGCTACGTCGTGCTTACCCGGGCATCCACCCCGCTGGAATTGGGAGAGATCCAGCGGCAAGTCGTGCAGCGCTATTCGAACATCACCTCGATCGACTTGACGACAATTCAGTCGGCGATCGAGCGGATCGTCTCCTCCGTGGTGCTGGCGGTACGCTTCATGGCGCTCTTCAGCCTGGCGACGGGAACCATCGTGCTCATTGGCGCACTCGCCACCAGCCGATTCCAGCGGGTGCGGGAGGCGGTGCTCCTCAAGACCCTCGGCGCGGTTCGCCGCCAGGTCCTGCGAATCATGCTGGCCGAATACGCTGCCTTGGGGGTGCTCGCGGCCCTCGTGGCTATGGCCTTGGCGTCGGCCGCGGGCTGGGCCCTCACCAAATACGTCTTCGAGGTTCCGTTCTCGGTTCCGTGGAGCGGTTTCCTGGCCCTGGCCTTCGGCATGATCGCGCTCACGCTGATTACGGGGGTATGGAACAGTGTCGAGGTGTTTCGGAGGACGGCGATGGAGGTGCTGAGGGGTCAGGAGTAAGGAGTAAGGAGTGAGGAGTATGGAGTGAGGAGGAATGGACACAAAGGGTGAAGATCGCGTTTGCAGGGGTCAGCTGCGCGTAATCGGGGACCTGACCCGGCCCCTCTGGCGCTACGATCCGCACTGTGAGATCACAAGTCGTTGATTGCATGGCAGAAGGCGCGTTTCGTTGTCGATGCAGTGCTCAGAATTAGCATTCGCCATTGGTCCCCACCGGCCGCGGCAGTCATTGGTCAGCTGCGGCGATCGTCCCTGTCAGTTCAACTCAACATCGTGGAAGGTCACGCGCGCCGAGCATCGCCTCAGTTCAAGTATCATCTCAACATCGCATACGGGTCGGCCGTTGAGACCATCGAGCTGCTGGAGATATTGAGGGACCATAGTCTGATTCCGGTCACTGACGCGGAGACCACTCTAGCCGCTGCCATCGAGACCCGAGCCTTGCTCTTGGGCCTGCTCCGTCGGTATTCCTGACAGGTGTCTCTAGGTCCGTACTCCTCACTCCTTACTCCTCACTCCTTACTGTTTTAGACTTCTCCCCGTCCCACCACCTACAACCCGAGGATCAGCATGCTGGCCGTACTGACCCTGCTCTTCATTTTGTCCGGCGCGGCCGGCCTGTTCTACGAATCGGTCTGGTCGCGCTATCTCGGTCTCTTCGTCGGCCACAATGCGTACGCCCAGGTGATCGTCCTCGTGATCTTCCTGGGCGGCATGGCGCTGGGAGCCATGCTGGTGGGCCGGTGGACCGAACGACTGAAGTCGCCGCTCTTCGGGTACGCCATCGTCGAGGGGCTGATCGGTACGGTCGGCCTCGTTTTTCATGATCTCTACATCGGGGTCACCAACTGGGCCTACCAGTCGGTGTTTCCCCACACCGCCGGTTCGGTCTCGCTCACCATCGCCAAATGGGCCATCGCCTCCGCCCTGATCCTGCCCCAGTCCATCTTGCTGGGCATGACGTTTCCGCTCATGACGGCGGGGGCGCTGCGGTGGATCACCGACCGGCCGGGCCGGACCCTCAGCATCCTGTACTTCGCGAACAGCTTCGGCGCAGCGGTAGGGGTGCTGGTCGCGGGATTCTACCTGGTTGAAGTGGCGGGACTGCCGGGCACCATCCTCGCCGCCTCGATCCTGAACTTCGTCGTGGCGATCGGCGCCATCTTCGCGACCCGCGCGCACCGAGGGAGGACTGCGGACGGAGAAGTCACGGAGCGCCCTCCAATCACCGCAAACGAGGTCAAGAGCTCCGGCGTCATCCGGCCGGAACACGCCGGAATTCTTACCCGCCTCCTGCTCTGGACCGCATTCGGTACCGCAGTCGCGTCTTTCATCTATGAGATTGCCTGGATCCGGATGCTCTCGCTGGTGCTGAGCAGCGCGACCCACGCCTTCGAGCTGATGCTGTCGGCGTTCATTCTTGGTATCGCGCTGGGATCGCTCTGGGTCCGCTCCAAGGCGGACCAGTTCTCCGACCCGCTACGCGCCCTGGGCATTACCCAATGGGCCATGGGCTTTCTCGCGCTCGCTACCCTGCCAGTCTACGTGCTGTCCTTCGGTTGGACCGGCGACCTGCTACATACCTTCGCCAAGACCGACGCCGGCTACAACGGGTTCACGATTGCCCGCTACGGGATCTGCCTTCTCGTCATGATCCCCGCCACCTTCTGTGCCGGCATCACCCTGCCACTGATCACCCGCACTCTCGTGCTGGGCGGCCTCGGTGAGCGCGCGATCGGGACGGTATACGGGGTCAACACCCTGGGATCGATCATCGGCGTGAGCATCGCTGCCCTGATCCTCATGCCATTGGTCGGCCTCAAGGCCCTCCTCTCCCTCGGTGCTTTGGTCGACATGGCAATCGGTGTCGCCATTCTCTTCGTGGCAGCGCGATTGAGCGGAGATACCGGAGCCCGGCGCTTCGCGCTTCTCTCGCTCGCGGGACTGGGAGTGGTGTTTGCGATCGCGGCGTTGACGCCGACGCTGGATCGCCGGCTGCTCCTGAGCGGTGTGTACCGGTTCGGTACGGTACCGCCCCCAGGCAGCCGGGAGATTCTCTACACCCGTGACGGAAGAACGGCCACCGTCTCCGCCGAGAAGATCACCTCGACCGGCGACATCTTCATCGCGACCAACGGCAAATCGGACGGCCAACTCAGCGCCTACTGGCTCACGCCGTGCGCGCCCGATTCGGCGCGTCACCCGCTCAGGGGCGACATGGCCACCATGGTCCTGGGCGCCCTGATGACCGCGGCCCACGCCCCGAACGCCGAAGAGGGCGCCGTCATCGGGCAAGGGACCGGCATGTCGAGCCACATCCTCCTGGGAAATCCTCATCTCAAGCACCTGGCGACGATCGAGATCGAGCCCGAGATGATCAAGGCATCTCGAGCATTCCTGCCGGCCAACCGGCGCGTGTTCGAGGATCCCCGCAGCGTATTCATCATCGACGACGCCAAGTCATACTTCGCCGCCGCCGGAAAGCAGTACGACTTCATCTTTTCCGAGCCTTCCAACCCGTGGGTGAGTGGAGTATCCGGCCTGTTCACGGCGGAGTTCTACGACCGGGTCAAACAATACCTCAAGCCCAACGGGATCTTCGCGCAGTGGATTCACCTCTACGATCTGAACGATCGGCTGGTGATCACCGTGCTCGCGGCCCTGCACCAGAAGTTTGGGGACTACCAGGTCTTCATGCCGGTGGGATCGGACATGATCGTGATCGCGACCAACGGGCCCAAACTCCCGACCCCCGACTGGAGCATTTTCCAGTGGCCCGGGATTCAACAGGACCTCTGTCACCAGCTGCCGTTCACTGCCGAAGCGATGGAGGCGACCCGGCTCGGCAGCAGGGCGTCGCTGGGTCCGCTGGTGGAGGCGGCGCCGCAGGTCAATTCCGACTTTTTCCCCCATCTCGACAACGGCGCCGAGCGCACTCGCTATCTCGCCAGTCGTGCGATTGGGCTCTGGGGATTGTCCAACGAGCGTCAGGACCTGACCGCGCCGTTCGAAGGCCGGCGGATCGGTCCAGTTCCATTTACCATGGCGCCCGCGCCGGATGTTCCCCGGATGTACAGCCTGGCCTTGGGTGCGGCGTTGCGGGACCCGGCCTCCTACGTGACGACCGACACCATTCCCGACGATGACCGAAAAATCACGGCGCTCGCGCGCGAGAGAGCCTGGCTGGCGACCCTGGCGGCGTCCGAACCGCCGGGGAACTGGCGAGTCTGGATTCAGTGGATGTCCGACATCGACCGGGACCGCTACGGTGGAACCACGGGCTATGCCGATCCCGAGTTCTATAGTCAGATCTATCACTATCTCGATCGGCACAAGGCTCCCGCGGATGTCCGCGCCGTCATCGATTTCCGGCACGGCGTAAGTGGATGGGACTTCGCCCAGGCGGTAAAGGCGGCCGAGCCACTCGAAGCCGCGGCGCTGGACCGGAAGAGTTGGCTTCCGCCGGATGAGCTGCGTGACGGCCTGGTCATCGCGCGGCTCATGACCGGAGATGCCGTAGGCGCCAGACGCGCCTTCGAGTCACTCGCTCCCTTCAGCCGGCGGCCGCCCGGAGATTTCCGGACCGCGCTGCTCGCGGCCTACGTGGAGGCGAAGAGTGGTGAGGGAAAGGCAGGAAGTGAGTGACAGGGAGTCAGGAGTCAGGAGTCAGGAGTGAGGAGTCAGGAGTCACGAGTGAGGAGTAAGGAGTGAGGAGTAAGTGCGAAAGAATTGAGGCCTGGCTTCTACCGATGGTACGACCATGCTGAAGATTGATCTGACAGGGAAACGAGCCTTCATAGCCGGGGTAGCCGATGACGGCGGGTTCGGCTTCGCGATTGCCAAGGCCATGGCCGAAGCCGGGGCGACGATTTGTCTCGGTACCTGGCCGCCGGCGATGGGGATTTTCCTGAACCTCTTGGAACGCGGAAAGATCGAGGAATCGCTCAAGCTCGAGAGTGGCGGGAAACTCGAGTTCGAACGGGTCTACCCGCTCGATGCCGCCTACGACACGCTGGCCGATGCACCGGCCGAGATCCGCGAGAACAAACGCTATAAGGAACGGGGCGATTTCAGCATCCAGGGCACCGCCGACGCGCTGGTGAAAGACTTCGGTTCCACGCCGATCGATATCCTGGTGCACAGCCTCGCCAACGGCCCCGAGGTGAAGAAACCGTTGATCGAGACCAGCCGAGCCGGCTACCTCACCGCGGTGAGCGTCAGCGCGTATAGCATGGTCTCCATGGTGCGGACCTTCGCACCGCTCATGAGGCCTGGAGGATCCTTCCTGTCCCTGACCTACATGGCGGGCGAGCGAGTCATTCCCGGTTACGGCGGAGGGATGTCCTCGGCCAAAGCGGCGCTCGAGTCCGACACCCGGACCCTGGCCTACGAGGCCGGTCGCCGCCACGGGGTCCGCATCAACGCTATCTCGGCAGGACCCTGGGCATCCCGCGCGGCGAGCGCGATCGGATTCATCGACATGATGATCGACTACTGCAAGACCAACTCGCCATTGCCGCGGGAGCTCGATGCGAAGGAAGTGGGTGCCACCGCGGCATTCCTGGCAAGCCCGCTCGCGGGGGCGATCACGGGAACCGTGGTCTATGTGGACAACGGTTATCACGCGATGGGAATGGCAGTGGACAATCAGGTGGAGAGCGGCAAGAGCTGACGTTAGAGGAAAAGCTTACCGCAGACCACGCTGAAACCGCGGAAGAACGCGGAGAAATCTTGTAATAGGCGGCTCACCCTGTCGGTGCAGATAGGAATTGATGTTTGGTTGATCGATGCTTCATACCGTTGGGAATGACTCTGCCCCACATAGAACTGAGGCATGCGCCAACAACCAAGCGTCTGATCGGATTGTTTTTCGACGTCTATCACGAGCTGGGACACGGTTTTTTAGAGTCGGTGTACGAAGAGGCCTTTGCGGTTGCGCTGGAGGACTCGGGACTCAAATTCGAACGTCAGAAGCCCCTAACGGTATGGTTCCGAGGCCGACTTGTGGGAACCTTTCGGGCCGATGCAGTTGTCGAGGACGCGGTCTTGGTGGAGCTCAAGGCGGCACGCGTACTGGGACCATCCCACG
>DATBGE010000014.1:0-50082 GCA_036558125.1 Gemmatimonadales bacterium
CATCCGAAGGGCGGCTTCCTGGTGCCAGCCCTTGCAGCTCAAGGAGGTCCCGGTGGGAGCGCGAATGGTTGCCGGAGAAGAAACGGGTGTCATCGGTCGAAAAGTAGCGGTGGCTGCGGTGGGTCGCACGGCTTCGGGCCAGGGGTAGGATGCTGCCGCAAGACACCTCTGTCAACGAACGGCTTGACGCGGCCTTGATGCCACCGGCTCACCATGGATCCGTTTCGATCTCGCTGCGGCCAATGGAGCGGAAACTCAACTCCGAGGGAACGGACCGATGCGCACCACAATCATGCTGGGACTCACTGCCGCGCTGTTGTCGGGGAACCAACTCGAAGCCCAGGATTCCTCGTTAACTCTCCAACCCGGGGAGGTTATTCGGGTCTCGGGGCCGAAGAAATTCCGTTTCACGGGTGAATTCATGGGGCGCGACAGCGCCAGTTTGGTGATCCGTGCCTCTGATGGCCAGACAGGAAAAGTGCCACGAGTTTGGATCACCAAGGTTGAGATCCGGACTCGCCACAAGTCGGCCACCGGTGCGGGAGCTCTAGTTGGCGCGAGCGCCGGTGCCGCGTTGGGGCTGGTCGCGGTCGGGAGCGTCGATTCAGACCCCTACTTTGGAACTGACTGTTGCTCGGGAGGGGACTACGCCTCGGGAGGATTGCTGTTTGGCGCCGCAGGAGCAGGACTTGGCGCGATCATCGGGGCGATGACCCACAAGGACACCTGGGTTCGAATTCCGTCCGAACAATGGCAGGCCATCCCGGATTCAGGGCCTGAATCTCAGCGTGCACCAGTCTCGAGGCGAAAGAGGTCGGAGCCCAGGCGTTCCCAAGGACCACCGTGAACGCAGGAAGAATCAGCCGCGTGCGATCTCTCGCACACCGGTTACGAGACGCGACACCTCTTCTTCGGTCGTGTAACAGGCACAGCCCGCGCGGACCAGACCGTCGCTTTGCAGGCCGAGTCGCTCGACGACGGTGGCAGCGTAGAAATCCCCGTGGGAAACAAAGACCCCCTTTGCCGCCAATGTCGTCGCGACGTCTTCGGACGACTTCCCTGTGAGGGTAAAAGACACAGTCGGGGTGCGATTTTGCTCCGGAGAGGGACCGTAGACCCGCACTCCAGAGATTCGATGGAGCCCTTCCCAGAGTTGTTCCACCAGATTCTGCCCCCGCGCGTGTAGCTCGCGGAAGGACGCGTCGAGGCGGTCGCCCCGCCGCTTTCCGGCCGCGAGTGAGGCGAGGAACTCCACAGCCATCCCCGCCCCTACGATGCCTTCGTGATTCTGGGTGCCGGTCTCCATCCGCTCCGGCGGCTCATTGGGGGCAGGCGCGAGCTTCGGCACATCGAGGTTCTCGAGCAGCTCGTGGCGACCGTACAGGATCCCGATGTGAGGCCCGTAGAACTTGTAGGCCGAGCAGGCGAGGAAATCACAGTCGAGCTCCGCGACGTCCAGGCGGGCGTGCGCTGCGAGATGAACGGCGTCCACGAAGATCAACGCGCCGGCAGCGTGAGCCAGACGCGCGGCTTGTGGAAGGTCGTTGATGGTGCCGAGCGCGTTAGAAGCCGCGCCTATCGCCAGGAGACGGGTGCGGGAATTGAGCGAGGCCTCGAGGGCCTTCCAATCGAGCTGTCCGCTTTCGGGCTCGAGGGGGATCACCCGGACTGTCACTCCCCTTTCGGCGGCGAGCCGAGTCCATGGGGCCTGGTTCGCATGATGATCGAGCTCGGTAATGACGATTTCGTCACCAGGGCCCCACTTGCTGCCAAGCGCGCGAGCGAGGTGGAAGGTGATTGTCGTCATGTTGGCGCCGAAGGCGATCTCCACCGGCTGTGCCACGAGAAAATCAGCCAGTGCAATACGGGCGCGGGCAATCGCGAGATCGGTCTCCTGGCTAGTGGGATAGGCCCAGTGGGTGTTGGCGTTGTGGTTGTAGAGGTAATCAGACATCGCCTCGACCACATCGCGGGGCACCTGAGTTCCTCCCGGACCATCGAAATAGGCGACCGGCTCATTGCGCTGCTCCCGCTGCAAGGCGGGAAAGCGGGCCCGGATGGCCTCAACCGAGGCAACAGGTTTGGGCGAGACGGAGGTGGTGCCGTGCATCAGCGAGTCTCCCGGGCGAGGGCAGGGCGCTGCCGCGCCCAGATGTTGAACTTCAGAATACACCAGATGGTCCAGACTCCGTCTTTCCAACCGATTTTCTTCCCCGAACCGTAGGAGCGCCCTTCGTAACTGATGGCCACCTCGTATATCCGGCACCGGAGGGCGGCGACCTTCGCAGTCACCTCGGGCTCGAAGCCGAAACGGTCCTCCACCAGCGTGATCTGCTGCAGAATCTCGCGGCGAAAGACCTTGTAACAGGTCTCCATATCGGTCAGGACGAGATTGGTAAGGCAGTTTGACAACAAGGTGAGAAACCGGTTCATGGTGTAGTGCCAGAAGTAAAGCACCCGATGGGATTGGCCGCCGGTAAATCGGGAACCGTAAACCACGTCAGCCCGCCCATCCAGGATTGGCGCGATGAGCTTGGGATACTCCGCCGGGTCGTATTCAAGGTCGGCGTCCTGGACGAGAACAAGATCGCCCCTGGCGGCCTCAAATCCGGTTCGCAGGGCGGCGCCCTTGCCCCGGTTCCTGGTGTGGGTCAACACCCGAACGCGCGCACCGTCCGCCAGAGACATCAGCTTCGTGGCGGTTCCGTCCGTGGAGTAGTCATCCACGAGAATGATCTCCTTGTCTACCGGCACGGCCTTCACCCGCTCGACCAGCCGCTCCACCGTATCCGCTTCGTTAAATACGGGGATGACGACGGTGAGCACTGGTCGGCGCTCCTGCAGTGTCATCGGAAGTCTCCTGCGACGGCCGCCGAGCTGTTGACCGCATGGATCACAGGTTCCAACCAGCCGCCAGTGCCATCAGTGCGAGTCCCAGGCATGGAGCGAGGCGGAACCTTGCGTCTGGCCTCCTTCGGTTGGCATCGGGGGGTCAGGTTCCCTCACTCTGGTGTGGCGTATGATCTTGAATTTCAATTGGTTGGCGGAACAGGGCAAGCGGGTGCGGGAACGGCACGAATGGTGCTTTGTGAAGAGGTCATGCTACCACGATCTCCCAACCGGAATCAGATGGAGGCCTTCCGCAAACTGTGGAGCCGGGAAGGCACCCTGGGCGGCGCCGCGTGGCGGTATGCCGCGATGACCCAGGATTACGGATTTGCGGTTCGAGAGATGTTGCGGGACCAGCTGGAGGATCCGATTCCCGGCTTGTGGATCCAGTCGCCCCTGGGAACCGGCGAGCATCCGAGTGTCTCGGAAGCGATTTTCGAAACGCTGGCGCGCCAGCGGATGTCGGTGCGCAATGCGCACGGCCGGCATTTCACCGTTCTGGCCCAACTCCAGGGTTGCGCTCTCGAAGATCTCGCTCACGCCCAGACCGAAACCGGACTGGGCGAGCGCCACGTCACCTTCGCGGAATTGCGCTGCCAGGACCTCGTCCTGATGGCCAGACTGCTGGTCGAGCAAGGGGCCATGCTCGAGGCGGCTCACGATCTGGGCATGGACCACCCTGCAAATCGCGATGCCTGCCGGGCCCTGTTCCGCGCCAGCCTCGAGTCACTGGAGCTGTTCGATCGAAAGCTCAGTGCCGGGATGTCACTCGCGGAGGCGCTGGCGGTCGAGATTCTGCTCGAGTCGCTGACTACGGGGTCAGCTCCGTCCGCCTCGGCTCCATTCTGACGATCCAGAGCCCGTTGTTGTCGTCGTTGACGTAGGCGAGACCGTCCTTCACAACCACTCCCCAGGTCATCGCCGAGTTCTGAGTGTGGCCGCTCATATCGGCCGTATTGACGTGGACCATTTCCCGTCCCTCGGCGCGCAAGTCACCCCGCAATTCGCCTGAGATATCGAAGGCACGGAATCCGGCGTTGTAGGCTCCCATGTAGAGCGTATCGCCCTCGGCCCACACGTTGTGCACCCCGCCAAATTCGGGCTCGTACCAGGCCACCGACTTGGGATGGAAGATGTCGCTCACGTCGATGACCTGCATCCGTCCGTAGGCCCGGAAGGATGAAGCGTCCTTCGCGCCCTTGACCGGCGCGGCCGGGAACACTTCATCCGCGATGAAGACGTAGTTCTTGTGCCGCCACGCGGTGTGGGTGCCACGGATGAAGCCGGGCCCCGCCGAGGCTTGGACGTCCCGATAGAGCTCGTTGAGATCGTACTTGTACTGGGAGACGAACTGGGGGTTGTCGGGGCTCCCGCCCTTGATACCGTTCCCCACGTCGATGATGACCAGCCCGTCGTTCCAGTAGCTGAGGTAAGCGAGCCCGTCCTTCACATCCACGTCGTGGACGTAATTGCCCTGCTGGTCGCTGCGGGAGCTGAAGCGAGCCACTTCCTTGGGATGATAGGGATCGTTGATATCGACGATGTGGAGGACGCCCGTCGCGTCGTTCGTCAGGTAGATGTGGGTGCCGTACTTGGGCTGCTGATAGATGAAGGCGGAGTGCACGCCACCCGTCACCCCCTCGGTGAACTCGCTGATCACCTTGGGATGGGCCGGATCCTCCAGTGAAGCGATGACGATCCCGTTCTTCCGGTCTGCCGCGCCCTCGCGGGTGTGGACCAGATACTTGCCGTCCGGCGTGGTCATGATGTCATTCACCCGCCGGGTATTCGCCATCAGCGAGTCGGTCACGACGGGGTTGGAGGGATCGGAGATGTCCACCGCGTACATGCGATCCCCACCGCCACCAGTGCCGAGGTAGAGGTGCTTGCCGTCGGGGTGAACCCAGACCTCTTCGGTGCTGAACAGCGTCCGGGGCAGCCGGCCCACGACGGTGGCAGGGCGGCGAACATCGCGATAGGCAAGGGAGACGGCGCCATCCACACTGTGGTTGCCGAGGGTCGCGGTCACCAGATAGGAGCCCGCTTCGTACCCGACGAAGGCGCCGTCGTTGTCGATCAGGCCCTCACCCGGGGAGAAACTCCAACGCGGGGTGAGCCCTTCGATCTTCTTCCCCGCTCGATCGCGTGCAGTGACGGTGAAGTGAATGACGTCTCCCTGCTTCGCATCAATTCTCGCAGGCGAGATTTCGAGCGACCCGATGGTAACCGCCAGGACTTCGACCTGATATGAGGCCTTGGCGCCATCGACAGAAGCTGTGATCGTGGCTTTCCCGGGCGCGCTCGCGGTGAGCAGGCCATCGGCCGCGACATCGGCAACCCGAGGAGCGGAGCTGCGCCACTTGATCTTGTCGGGGCGCTTGTCTCCCCGGGCCGAGAAGGCCGCCCCGGTCAACATGAATCGCTGCCCGACGACCAGCCGGGTGACCTGCGGCGCGATCGTCACCGAGGCCGCTGGCCCCGGCTGCATCGCGATCTCCACCCGCTCCATGACCGGGCGAGTGCCTGGCACGCTCGCGATGGCCGTAACACCCAGCACCCCGGTCGATCCTGCGGAGACCAGGCCTGAGCTGTCCACCCTGCCTTCGAACCGGCCGCCCGAGCCCACGAAGCGAATCAAGGCATTGGCGACCGGGCTCCCCGCGCTGTCCTGCGCCTGCGCGCTGAAGCGGAGCGTGTCGCCAGCCGTCATCGTCCTGGTCTCGGGCGAGATCGTGACGTGCGCGATGGGAGACGGAGCCGAGGGGGCGGGCGGCGTCTGCGGCTGCTGTTGCAGGGCAAATACAAGGCTTAGGGCGATCATGTTTCGGTCTGGATCGGGGTGGATTGCATCAGGGAGCGCGCGAAAGGTTCCCTTCCGGGTCCCAGTTGTCAACGCGGATGGCTCAGAAGTCGAAGACCGGAATACCGCTGGGGACCCGGAGTGAAGATTCCGTCGTCGGTCTGGCTATTCCAGGTGCCGCTGATCTCGTCGACCCCCACCGTGCCTGTGAAGGTGTTGCCACCACCCGAACCGGTAACTTGCCCACCATTCACCTGGAGATTGGTGATCGCATACTGGGTTCCTTCCACCGTGAAGCTCCCCGATCCTGCACTGTTGTCGTCCAGAATGTGCAACGTGGCGCTTCCGGTCCCTACGCCGGAGCTGTTCGCGAGCACGCCGAAGAAGACGTTGGACCCGGGTCCCGATGGCGTGTCACAGCTGGTGCAGGCTGCAAGGAATGACCCGAGCGTCAGTGCGGCAACCAGCGCGGGTCGGAGGTGGGTGACGGCGGGGCGGACGACAGTCGCACCATGAGGCCTCTCTGGAGGGGTCGGAGAGCTTGGTGAAGCTACCCCGTCCCTCCAAGGCGGCAAGCGTGCTAGGGTTCGACGAGATCGAACTGGACCTGACGGGCGTCGAGTACTTCGGGCAGGCCCCGAAGAGCGGCGAGAGCCTGGGGCTTGAGCGGCGAGTCAACACTGATCGCGGCGAGTGCCTCCCCGCCAGCAGAGAGGCGCGCCTGGTGATACTCGGCGATGTTGATTCCGGCATCGCCCAGCAATGAACCGACTCGACCGATGACACCGGGCACGTCCCGGTTACGCAGCAGAACGAGCACGCCGCGGGGAACCACATCCAGCCTGAAGTCACCGATGCGAACGACTCGAGGGTGTCCCTCTGCCAGCAAGGCGCCGGCAACCCTGGAGGACCGCCCGCTCCCGGTCGCCCGCACTTCGATGAAGTCCGCATAATCCCGGCTTGCGTCGATCCGGGTGCGATCGACCTCGATCCCACGGGCCTTGGCGAGATGCAGGGCGTTCACCACGTTCACGCCCGCCGGACCGACGACGTCGGCCAGAAGGCCCGCCACCGCCCCCGCAGCAAGCGGGCGGAGAAAATCCTCGTCGCCGCCGAAACGGATTTCGATCGAAGTGATTGCCCCGTCCGTCAGCGAGGCAGCCAGACGGCCCAGCCGCTGGGCCATGGAAAGCAACGGCCGGAGACGCTGCACCCGATCACCCACCACGAAGGGAGCGTTCACCGCACCGGAGAGATCGCCATGAACCAGCGCCGCGCGGATCGATTGAGCGATTTCCAGCGCCACGTTGAGCTGGGCCTCTTCGGTGGATGCGCCAAGGTGAGGAGTGAGCACCACATTGGGCAGCTGGCGCAGCGGGTGGTCGCCGGGGAGCGGCTCCTTTTCGAATACGTCCAGCGCCGCTCCGGCCAGGCGCTTCTCCTTCAGCCTTCGGAGCAAGGCCGCCTCGTCGAGCACGCCGCCCCGCGCCGCGTTGATGATTACGGCCTCGGGCTTCATGAGCGCGAGCTGAGCGTCACCCAACAGGCCCTTGGTGCTCTCGGTGAGCGGCACGTGAAGCGACAGAACGTCGGCGCCTCTCAGCACCTCTTCCAGAGACTGCAGCTGTATGCCGAGGCTGCGAGCCGCGTCCTGACTGAGGAACGGGTCGTAGCCGACGACAGTCATCCCGAAGGCCTGGGCTCGGCGCGCGACTTCACCCCCTACCCTTCCGGCACCCACCAGCCCCAGCGTCTTCCCGTACAGCTCGGTGCCGCTGAAGCTCGATCGATCCCACTGGCCATCCTTCATGGAGCGATCGGCGGCCGGCACCCGCCGGACCAGGGCGAGCAGCAGCGCGAATGCGAGCTCCGCCGCCGAGATCGTGTTCCCGGCCGGAGCGTTCATGACGGCGATGCCCTTCTCGGTGGCGGCATCGACGTCAATCGTGTCCACTCCGACTCCGGCCCGACCGATCACCTTGAGGCTGGTTGTGCGCCCCAGCGCTCCTCGGGTGATGCGGGTGGCACTACGGACAATCACTGCATCAGCCTCGGCGAGCGCCTCGGCCAGCGCGTCCTCTTTCAAGCCCGGCCGTTCAATCAGCGTAAAGCGGGGATCGTCGGCGATAGGAGTGAGACCTTCCCGAGCGATCTTGTCCGCCACCAGGATGCGATAGCGGCTCACGAGCGCAGCACGTCCTCGAGCACCTGAAGCAGCTCGTTCAATTCGTCCACCGTGTGATCGCCCATATGGCCGATGCGAATCGTCGAATCTTTGAGCGCCCCGTATCCAGGGGAGATGGTGTAGCCCCGACGCTTCATTTCCTTGTCAACGGCGCTGCCACTTACACCGCTGGGCAGTTTGATACAGGTCACCGTGGGCGACCGGAATTCCCGAGGCGCCAGGACTTCGAGCGCCACGCCCTGACCATTCATGGCTTCCGTCCAGTGCCAGGTCCGGTGCGCCATGGCCTGATGGCGGGCCCATCGGGTCTCGATGCTTTCCGCGTCGATCCGTTCGACCTGAGCCGCCAGTGCGTACATCAGGGATAGCGCCGGTGTATTCGGCGTCTGGTTTTTGACGATGAAACTTTCGAACTCAACCAGATCGAAGTAGATGCCCCGATTGGGAGTGGTGCGAGCCCGTTCCAGCGCGGCCGGTTGAGCGACACCCAGTGCCAGACCGGGAGGAAGGGCCAGCGCCTTCTGGGAACCGGTCAGGACGAAGTCGAGTTGCCAGGCGTCGCTTTCGACCTGGGCGCCGGCCACGCCGGTCACGCTATCCACGAGAAGCAACCGCCCAGACTGGCGATGCACCACCGCCGCGAGCTCGCGGATCGGGTTCAGAACGCCGGTGGACGTCTCGGAATGCACGACTGTGACCGCGTCGTAGGATCCCTTTGCCAATGCGTCGGCCAGCATCTGCGGGGTGTGGGCAGCGCCCAGCGGTACCTCAAGGGCGACGGCCTCCACTCCGTGGGCCAGGGCGATGCGGTAAAACCGCTCGCTGAATGCGCCGTTCACCAGCGACAAGACCCGGCGTCCGGCACAGTTCCGGATTGCGGCCTCCATCAGGCCGGTGGCGGACGACGCCGCGATGTAAACCGGACGCGAAGTTCGAAAGATCCGGCGCAGCCCCGGCTGCAACTCGGCGATGAGGGTTTCCATCGCTTTGCCCCGGTGCCCGATCATTGCTTGAGCCTGAGCCGCAAGAATTTCGGGTCGAACTTCGGTGGGACCTGGGAGGAAAAACCGACCGAACGTCGGCACTGCGGAGATCTCACTCACAGTCATTACCAGAAGGCTCCACTCTTATCGAAGGATTGGCAGTTCGGGACCGGGACGAATATAACCGCGGGTACTGCGGGACCCGTCATCAGCCTCGTACCAGCTTGAGCACCGGCTTCAGGGACGGCTCGAGAAGGACGATATCGGCCGCCCGGCTCACCTCGGGCCGGTCAACTACGCCCACATAGGCGGCGAAACAATCGACCGCCGGGCGTGCCTCGAGATCGGTGGCACCGTCTCCGATCAGGAGGCGCGGGCCGGGCAGACCCGACGCCTCGATCCAGACCCGCTTCCCCCCAGCCCGAGTCAGCGGGGAATCGGTGTCGAACCCCCGATAGCTCCCGTCCTCGTTGAAGTAGATCTCGACCGCCGCCACCCGGGCATCGGGAACCCCCAACTCGCGCGCGACACTGATCACCGCCGGGGCCAGACCGCCGCTGAGGATCTGCACGGTTACATCGTGGACCTGCAGGGCATGAACAGCTTCCCGCGCGCCCGGAACCAGATGTTGCAGATAGAGCCGGCCGATCTCGGCGATGTCCGATCGTGATGGACGGATAAGCTCGAGCCGATGACCGTAGACCTGTTCCAGCGGCACAGCTCCACGCATGGCCAGCTCGGTGAGCCGGGTAATCTCTTCGCGCTGGCCGCGAGCCAGCTCCTCGATTCCCTCGATGGCGGTGAGGGTGGAGTCGCAGTCGAAGATGACCGTGTGGAAGAGTCGGTGGTGGGCGGTCACAGGTCGCGAGTCGTGAGATGAGAGACGGTATTGGGCTCTGAGTCCTACGCCTGGGTGCCGAGGTCGGTAGGACTGAAGCCGGTGCTGGCCTGCACGTGATCGATGTGTACTCGACGCAGAGGGCGCTGCAGCCTGCGCCTCACCCGATCGAGGAGAAACAGAGCGACGATGACCAGGCCGAGGACGAGGCCCCACCAGAGGCCGACCGGGCCCTGCCCCAGATGAAACCCGAGCAGGAGACTCACCGGCAACCCGATCACCCAGTAACCCAGCAACCCGACAATCATGGGAGTGCGCGTGTCGCCCAACCCGCGGAGAATTCCAATCGAGGTGACTTGGATCCCGTCGAAAACCTGAAATACTCCGGCCAACGGGAGCAGCAAGACGGCGAGTGCCAGCACCGCAGAATCAGTGCTATAGAATCCGGCGAGCGTTCGAGGCGCCAGAATAAAGGCGAGCGCCGTGGTGCCCATGAAGCAGACGGCACATGCGAGCGCAGCACGCGCGGCGCCGGATGCACCCGCGCGGTCGTCGCGCCCCACCGCGTGACCCACGACCACGGCCGCCGCGCTCGAGAGGCCGAGCGGCACCATGAAGGTGATGGATGCCAGGTTCAGGGCGATCTGGTGCGCCGCGACCTGCGTGGTGCCGAGCCAGCCCATCATGATTCCCACCAGACCGAACACGCCGTACTCCAGCTGGTGCTGCGCTCCGATCGGAGCTCCCAGGAGAAACATCCTTGTGAGCGCGCGGGGATCGCCGACACCAGGACGAACCGGAAGGAGCACGGGTCGCAGCTCACGCCAGCCCAGAGCCAGAAGCAATCCCGCCATCACCCAGCGACTCACGGTCGTGGCCCAAGCGGAACCCACGGCACCGAGGGCAGGCATGCCGAGGTGACCATAGATCAGGACCCAGTTGAGTCCCGCGTTGACGAAGTTGGCAATCAAGACCGCGATGACGATCGAACGAAGCCGTCCCAAAGCCTGAAGGCTCTGCCGAAATACGATGAACGCAAAGAAGCCGAGCGTACCCGGTATCGAGACTCGACAATATGCGCCTGCGATGGGCACGACCTCGGTCGGCTGGTTGGCCCAACGCAACACGCTCTCCGCCGGGAGAAGCATCGCGGAGGCCGGCAAGCAGAGCAATGCCGCGAGGATCACCCCTCGCTGGACTCCCCGGGCGGCGGCTTCGTGGTCCCCGGCCCCGACCGCCTGAGCCACGACCGGGTCGAGCGCCATGAGCACACCCATACCGAAAATGGCCACGCCGAAGAAATAGAGATTTCCCAGCGCGACGGCCGCCAGAGCCTGGGCACTGAGGTGCCCCACCATGATAGTGTCGACGACGCCCATGGCCATCATGCCGACCTGCACCACAATGACCGGCAGGCCGAGTCGAAGCAGGACCCGCACGTCGGAGGCGCGCGGGAGAATGCGGGAGAGGAGGGTCAAGGATGCAGTAGGGGACAGAGAGGACTAATGCGCCCGGCAGGATTCGAACCTGCGACCCTCAGCTTAGAAGGCTGATGCTCTATCCAACTGAGCTACGGGCGCCGACAAAGGTCCGACTAGACTGGACGGCGCGAATTGTAGGAAGATAGTGGAGACCCGGGGCCGGTCTAGACTAACTCGTCGTGGCTCGCCGGCCGGAAGGCCAGGTCAAATGCCAGGAACAGAGTCTTGGAGAAAGGATAGAAGAGGAACGGGGCGAGGATCATGACAGTCACTCCGACAATCTCCAGGCTCAGCCAAGGCGGATCAGGCCAGGTGTACCACAATACTCCCAGAAAAATCGCGGCAAAGATCAGCTCGGACGCGACGATGTTGAACATGTACGCACCGACCTGATAACCCTCCTCTCGGCGCTCGGTCGCGAGCCCGCACTGCGGGCAGCGCGGCCGTATCCTGAACCAGGATTCGAAAAGCGGTCGGGTGCCACAGTTGGGGCAGCGGAGTCGGATGGCGCGCCAGAAGAGGGAGATTGGAGTTCTCACGCTCAGAAGGATGAATCGCCGGTGGCCCACCGGCAAGCGTGATCAGCGCGGGATGAAGCGGCCAATCCAGCCGTCGCTGGTGCTGCCGCCGTACTGCGCCTGCGCCGCGTGTCGAACGGGGAAGTCGGAGCTTGACGCGATGCCACCCACCACAAACCCTCCGTCCGGCATCGGGGCCACCGCCCGTCCGTTGTCGGAGTCGGTGCCGCCGAGCTGGATCCCGAACAACACCTGGCCCAGGTTGGGGGAGAGGATGAGCCCGGCGGCATCTTCGCCGCCGCCGAGCGGACCGGAGGGACCAACCGTGCCGTAGACATCAAGGCCGATCCCCGACACGTACACGTCGCCATTGGTACCGACCAGGATTCCCTCGAAGCGATCGACCCTCGGACCGCCGACATAGGAGAGGGACAGGAGGGCACCGGCGTTACTATAGCGTGCGATGAGTCCGTCCCGCCCACCGCCACCCGGTCCTGGCTGCAGCGCGTTCGCGGTGACGGCCAGATCGGTGGACGAGGTTGCCGACCCCACGTAGATGTCTCCGGTGGACCGGTTCACGGCGAGGTTGTGGGTCTCGGAGCCCTCCTGGCCCGAGCCACCGAGGTAGGTAGCAAACAGGAGCTGACGGCCGTCGGGCGAGAGCTTGGCGAGATAGTCGTCGACGCCACCGCCGATCGTGGCCTGGGTCGGATTCACCAGCGGCATGTTCGGGCTATCGACACCGCCGATGTACCACACATTGCCCTGTCCGTCTACCCGCACACTCGGCTGAGTGCCGTCGTCTCCGCTGCCACCGATCCACGTCGCCCAGGCGAAACTCGAGCCTGAGGCGTTCACCTTCGCGACGACGCAATCCAACCCAGCCTTGCGCCGGGGCTGGTAACTCCCGTTGAAGTAGGTGTCACCCGCGGGAAAATCGGCCTCGGCCGACGAGGCGATGTACACGTTGCCCTGCGGGTCGATATCGATGTCCCGCACGATGTTGAAATCGTTGGTGCCGAAGTAGGTGCAGAAGACCAGGGCCGACCCGTCGGGGCGCAGCTTGCAGACGAACCCGTCTTCCTCGCCATACAAGGCCACCCCACCGCCCCGGAAGACGGTTTGTGCCGCCCCGGCCGTGACGGGGAACCCGACGCCTGCCCGGCCTCCGATGTATACGAACCCCTGCGCATCCACCTCGATGGCATAGGCCCGATCGTAGCCCGGACCGCCCAGCAGCGTCGACCAGATCAGCTTGCCGGTCGAATCGAATTTGCTGACGAACACATCGTAGTGCTTGACCGTCCCGTTCGGGCTGTCGTCGTGGGTCCGGTCGAAGGCGCCCAGTGTCGTCGGGAAATCGTTGCTCGCGGTACCGCCGGCCGCGTAAACGTTGCCTTGCGCGTCGGTTGCTAAGTCCCGTACCTGGTCTTCATCGGTCCCCCCCCAGAACGTTGCCCAACGCACGACGGCGGTATCGGGTACCGCAGTGCCGGTCGCACTGAAGGTGACCGGGTTTCCAGTGATTCCAGAGCCGGTGATGCTCGCAGTCAGGGTATTAGGTCCCGGGGCGGGACCCAGGACCCAGGCGCCTGAGGTGGCCTGACCGTTCGCGTCGGTGAGCTGGGTCGGAGCCGAGACGGTCCCACCGCCCCCGGTGATCGTGAAGGTCACGGTGACCCCGGCCAGTCCATGTTGATTGTGGTCCAGAACGGTGACCGAGGGGGAAGCAGCGACCGGTGTTCCGACCATCGCGCTTTGGCTGGTCGGAGAGTTAGCCGCAATACTCGCGGGTGCGGTCGCCGTTCCGGTGGCCGTGAAGGTGACGGGATTGTCGACGACTCCGGATCCTGCGACCGTCGCGGTGAGAGTGTTGACCCCCGGAACCGCACCGAGAGTCCACTCTGACAGCGTGGCCTTCCCTCCGGCATCGGTGGTTTGGGACGCGCCAGCTATCGTCCCTCCCCCGGAAGTGATCGCAAAGACCACCACCGCGCCGGCGACGGGACGCTGTTGTGCATCCCACACGAGGACTGCTGGCGGATCCGCGACGGGCATCCCGGTCTCACCGGTCTGCGCTGTCGCCGAGGCGGCGGTGATACTTGCGGGTGCCGGTCCGGATCCGAGCGCGTCGAAGGTGACAGGATTACCGGCGATCCCGGTTCCAGAAACCGTTGCCGTCAGGGTGTTGGTTCCTTCTGAACCGCCGAGGACCCAGTGCGTCACAGTAGCGACGCCGAACGCGTCAGTGGTGGCGGTCCCGCCGGTTACGCTGCCGCCGCCCGCTGTGACAGCAAACGTGACAGTGGCGCCCGCGAGGCCGGTCTGATTGGCGTCCTTGACAATTACCGAAGGCGGCGAAGCCACCGCGGTACCAACCGTCCCCGCCTGGGTTACCGCTGAAATCGCTACAACACTGGCCGGAACTGTTCCGGTGGCAACGAAGGTCACCGGATTTCCGATGAACCCCGACCCGTTCGCAGTCGCGGTCAGAGTATTGATGCCGGAAGTTGTACCCAGAATCCATTGGCTCGCCGTTGCGATGCCGGTAGCGTCAGTGGTCTGAGTCGCACCGGTCACCGAGCCGCCACCCGAGGTCACTGCAAAAGTGACTGGAACGTCGGCGAGGCGGTTGCCGTTTTCATCCCGAACCGTGATAGACGGAGTCGCGGCGACGGCGGTGCCTTCCAGAGCGCTCTGGGTGGTCGCGGAGTTCGCGGCAACACTCGAATCGCCGGGAGGTACGGCGGCCGCATGGAAGATCACCGGATTGCCGTTGATCCCAGACCCTGCCAGTCGCGCTTCAACCTCGTTGTCGCCGGTGACGCTCCCGAGTGTCCAGGACTGGGCGGTTGCTTTCCCGTTGGCGTTTGTGGTCTGATTCGCGCCCGTGAGTTGTCCACCCCCTGCCGTCACGGAAAACGTCACGCTCGCGCCGGCCACCGGTTCGCGATGGTCGTCGAGTACGACAACCGAAGGAGGGACTGCGACCGGGCTTCCCCCCAGCGCGCTCTGCATGACCGGCGACACCGGTGTGATGCTGGCGGGGCCGGGGGCCGTACCGGTGGCAGTGAAGGTCACGGGGTTCCCTGAGATACCAGCACCGGCCACTGTGGCCGTCAGGGTGTTGTTGCCGGGCACGAGCCCGAGTACCCAGGAATCAGCGGAGGCCCGACCGTTGGCATCGGTCGTTTGCGAAGCGCCGGTCACCAATCCTCCACCTCCGGTCACGGCAAAGACCACCACCGCACCGGCGAATGGCTGCTGGTTGGCATCCTTGACAATGACGGAAGGCGGTGTCGCGACGGCAGCTCCGGCTTCGGCGGTCTGGGTAGTCGTGCTCGCCGACGCGATGGTGGACGGAGCCGGGAGGCTACCGGTCGCGGTGAACGTCACCGGGTTCCCGCTGATGCCGCTGCCTGCGATGGAGGCGATGACGACGTTAAGGCCAGCGGCAGGGCCGAGGGTCCACGACGCGGTGCTCGCCTCACCATTCGCGTCCGTGGTGCGATTGGCACCGGTGATGGTGCCGTTTCCCTGGGTCACTGTGAAACTGACTTTGATTCCTGCGAGGGGATCGCCGTTCTGGTCCCGGACCACTATCGCGGGAGGGACGGTGACTTTGGTCTTAACAGCGGAGGTCTGACTGGTTGGCGAAGCCGCCGTGATGGTAGCGGGGGCCGGCCTGGGAGAAAGACCTTTGTCTGCGGGTGAGCCGCAGGCAGCGAGGATAATCCCTGTAATGTTCAACCAACGGCCGGACCGGCCCCACCGGTCCGCCAGCGGAATCCGCATGCGCATCTGTGCCCCACCTATGCCCGCAATCCCTGCGCGATCTAGAGCGGAGCAACCGCCTAGTGCTCCAGAGCCGCGACTCGATGCCGCTCCTGCGTGAGTACTACCTGGCTAATGCTTCCTCTCAGCGAGGGATGAAGCGACCCAGCCAGCCATCGCTTGTTCCTCCACCGGAACTAGCTTGTTCGGCATCCCGACTCGGGAAGTCGCTGCTCGCAGCGATACCTCCCATCACGAACCCCCCATCAGGCATCGGCGCCACGGCCCTGCCGTTATCGTTGTCGGTACCACCCAGCCGGATGCCGAAGAGCACCTGTCCCAGGGTCGGCGAGAGGACCAGACCAGCAGCATCCTCGTTGCCGAGCGGTCCGGAGGGGCCGACCGTGCCATAGATATTCTGGCCGATTCCGGAGACGTAGACGTTGGCGTCACTGCCGACCAGAATCCCTTCGAACCGATCGGTGCTGCCTCCCCCCATATACGTCAGCGACAACAACGTACCCGAATTACTGTAACGCGCCAGCATCCCGTCTCTCCCACCTCCACCAGGGCCCGGCTGCAGCGCGTTCGCGGTGACCGGCAAATCGGTGGACGAGGTCGCCGACCCAACGTAGATGTCTCCGGTGCCGCGGTTCACCGCGAGATTGTGGGTCTCCGAGCCTTCCTGGCCCGAGCCACCGAGGTAGGTGGCGAACAGGAGCTGGCGGCCGTCGGGCGAGAGCTTGGCGAGATAGTCGTCGACGCCACCGCCGATCGTCGCCTGAGTCGGATTGATCAACGGCATGTCGGGACTATCGACCCCTCCGATGTACCAGACATTGCCCTGTCCATCGACCCGCACGCTGGGTTGCGTTCCGTCATCCCCACTGCCACCGATCCAGGTCGCCCAGTCGAAACTGGAGCCTGAGGCGTCGAGCTTCGCGATGACGCAATCCAACCCGGCTTTGCGCTGGGGCTGGTAGCTCCCATTGAAGTAGGTGTCGCTGGCCGGGAAATCGGCCTCGGCCGACGAGGCGATGTACACGTTGCCCTGCGGGTCGATATCGATGTCCCGCACGATGTTGAAATCGTTGGTGCCGAAGTAGGTGCAGAAGACCAGGGCCGACCCGTCAGGCCGCAGCTTGCAGACGAATCCATCCTCTTCACCGTACAACGCGACACCGCCACCCCGGAACACGGTCTGTGCCGCCCCGGCGGTGACCGGGAACCCGACGCCTGCCCGGCCTCCGATGTATACGAACCCCTGCGCATCCACCTCGACAGCATAGGCCCGATCGTAGCCCGGACCGCCCAGGAGCGTCGACCAGATGAGCTTGCCGGTCGAATCGAATTTGCTGACGAACACATCGTAGTGCTTGACCGTCCCGTTCGGGCTGTCGTCGTGGGTCCGGTCGAAAGCGCTCGCTGTGGTGGGAAAATCGTTGCTGGCGGTGCCGCCGGCTGCGTAGATGTTGCCTTGAGCGTCGGTCGCCAGGTCCCGCACCTGGTCTTCCTCGCTGCCGCCCCAGTAGGTCGCGAATCGCACCACAGCCGTATCGGGTGCCGGACCTCCCCCGGTTCCGGTGGCCGTGAAGGTGACGGGGTTACCGGTGATTCCCGAGCCGGCTACCGACGCGCTCAGCGTGTTAGCGCCATTATTGGGACCGAGCGTCCATTCTCCGACCGTGGCCTTGCCACTCGCATTGGTAACCTGAGAGGCCCCGGTAACGGTGCCTCCACCGCTCATTACCGCGAAGGTAACGTTCACGCCGGCCAAGGGGACCTGGTTAGTGTCCTCCACCGTGACCGTTGGACGACTTGGTACCTGGGTTCCTACCGGGGCACTCTGGGTCGTAGGAGAACTGGCCGCGATACTCCCGACCGGTGGAGGGACTGAAGCTGACGAGGGATTGGAATCACTGCAGCCGGCCAGGAGTCCGCAGGCAAGAAAGAGGACGAACAAGAGCCTGCACGCCCGGCTAGGCGAGGAAGGAACGATTGTCATCTATACCTGCAGCGGTAGAGGCCGCCTGCGTCCATCGCTAGTGGCAGAAAAGATAAGCTCCACCAGTATGCGCTGTCGAGGGAAACCGGCCAGCCAAAATGACCGTACAGATAGCACCCCCTTACTGTGACAAATGACCACTCAACCGCGGGAGGTCTCGTGCTCCTGATTGCCTTCACTGCTTCCACCCTGCTGATGCTTCCCCCGACGAACGGCGAAGAGCTGATTCAGGCCATGCAGCAACGGTACGCCGGCAAGTGGTACAAGACGCTCACCTTTGTGCAGACCACGACCTTTCCTCAAACCGGGAAGGTCGAGACCTGGTACGAGGCGGCGAAGATCCCCGGCAGCTTGAGAATCGACGTTGCCCCAATCGACAGCGGCCGTACCATCTTGTTCCGCAACGATTCGATCTACCAGTTCAAGGGCGGTAAGCTGGCCGGTTCAAAAAGCTTCGTCCATCCCCTGATGGTGCTCGGTTTCGACGTCTACAGCCAGCCGGCTGACGCGACGATCGGCAAACTCAAAGACCTCGGATTCGATCTGAGCAAGCTTCGGACCGACACGTGGCAGGGACGTCCTGTCTACGTCGTAGGTGCCGCCCAGGGAGACAGCACAACCGCGCAGTTCTGGGTCGACCAGGAGCGGCTTCTCTTCGTGCGCATGATCGAACCCGCGCCCGACGGGTCGGGCGCCACCTTCGAGACCCAGTTCAACAAGTACCAGCCGCTCGGCAAGGGATGGATTTCGGTCGAAGTGATCTTCAACGTGAACGGCAAGACGATGCAACGGGAAGATTACGCCGACGTGAAGGGCGACGTCCCCCTGCCGGATCAGCTCTGGGATACGTCCGGCTGGCAACGACCGGCCTGGGTCAAGCAGTAGGCTACTTCTTCGCCATGAGGCTGTCGGGCAAGCCATTGAGGGTGCGGGCCACCCGAAACAGATCGCCGGTGTCGTAGAAATCGACGGCGATGATATTGGGAAGGTGGCCACGTGCCTTCTGGCACTCACGGGCTCGCCCGAGCAGTGCATCGTAGGCGTTGACGATCGCGGCATTGCTGGGACGCGGCGCGGGCGTTGTCTCGATCCAGTGGTTGATCTGGAACAGCGATCCCGTGTCCCCGCCCCGGTTCGGCTTGCAGGAAAAATCGGCCGGCTGGTGGAAGGTGTAGGGCGTTTCCTGAATGGTGCCGAGAGTTGGATGCAGCCAGGTCACACCTGGCCGGCCTGATTCGGTGAACACGATCAGCCGCTGATTAGCCAGGATCAGCTGGCGCAGAGTCGGCCAGGGACCGGTGACCGCGCCCGTGTCCACCATTTCGTCGAGTCCCGCCTCTTTGAACGCCTGTCCCAGGTCCTCTGGCAGGATGTAGTCCTCGATCACGAAGATGACCACTTCATTGGGGTGCTCGACCATGAAGTCCCGAATGTCGCGCAAGACGGGCACTGCCGGGTAGGCGCCCAGCTCGCAGAACCCGTGGCAGAAGTAGATGTCGTCCTTCTGATTTGATCCAACGACGATCCTGTCGCGGATCCGCAGGGCCGCGGCGGTGGCCTCGGGCCCGAGTGCCTGCTCGATCTTCTCCTGACTCACCTGCTCCTTGTCGAAATCGGTCTTGACCCGATCGTCCCCCTGGATCCCGTAGTGAATGTCGATCAGGAGAGCGCGGACGCCGTCCTGCAGCATCGCGGGAATCCCCTTCATGTGGTGTGGGAACATCCAGCCGACGGCCTCGGCATTGGACATCGCATTGTGCGCCGCTGGGAAGACCACCTGGTCCACCCGCCGATCACACAGCAGCGGCGAGCCGTTGCAGGAGGTGATTCCTCCGGAAATCACTACGGCCGCCGTGGGACGCTGCCAGAGCAGAATGCCCGCGATGATCGCGACGGCGAGAGTAAGAACGAAGGCGAGGCGGCCCCAGCCGGCGGATGTCTCGGTAACGAGTCCCTGAGGGACGCCTTCGAGGACAAGGCGGAAGACCTCACGCAGGGCGGCATAGATCAAGAGGAGCCCGCCCAGCACCGCGCTCACCGTGACCACGCTGGTGGGCCAGATCAGCACCACCGTGCCCACCGAAGCGATGAGCAGGGCCCAGAGTAAACGACCAGCCTTGGAGGCCGGGGGCTGAAGCGCCGCTTTCGCCACGGCGCGCAACCGCTCGAAGGGGTCGATGCCTTCATAGAGCGACGTACCTGCGGCCGCCAGGACGATACCACTCCCGCTGAGGATCGTGGCCCAGCGGAACAGACCCGTGAAATAGGCACGCCACAGGCCGAAGAAGGCGGCCCGTGCGGAATCGTCTGCGACCAGGCGAAGCGCAACCAGCCGCCCCAGCGGCACCAATGCGGCCAGGAGCAGCCCGGCGATGACCAGGCCGACTCCGGCCCGTACCAATCCTCTTCGACGATCCTGCTGCACCGCAATGCTTGCGAGGACGAGACCCGGTCCAAGAATGATGAGGGCCCACCCGAGCCACCGCAGCCGGTCCCAAAAAGTGCGCAATCGAGCCAGCACAGCTCCGGCCCGGCTTTTTTCGAGCCGGGTCGTGACGGCATCAAGGCGAACGGGAATCTTGGCGGCCAATTCCGGACTGGCGCCGGCCAGTGCGTTGCGCAGCAGGATGCCGACGTCGGGGGCCGCGAGCATGACCTGTTCCCCGGTCCGGGAGAATACCGAGGCATGGGCCGCCCGCAGCGCGGTCCGCGCAACGGCGCGAAAGGGGGCGCTCTCAACCAGACCACCGGTGGCACCCACGATCAAGGGGCGAACGGCGGTGAGGTCCGGCCGCTGCGCCACCACAGCGTCGGTAATCCGGTTGGCGACGTAGCTGGAGACTCGGGGGTCGGCCAGACTGGCCGCCGCACGCTCGGCGAAGGCGTCGGCCCGGAAAATCCCGCGCGAGGCATCGACCAGTAGGAAGTCGACCCAGATCATCAGGATCCCAACGACAAGCAGGACCGACGCGAGGTGCGGTTTATTCATGTGAGGATGGGGTAGGCGTCGGCGGCCAGAACTCGGGCATTCGATGTCCCAAGCTCGCGGAGCCAGCTCCGGGCAGAATCAACAACTCGGCGGGGCCGGCCGCTAGGCCGGGATAGAGACTGCCGAGCGGCTGGTGGGTTTGGAGCGTCAATAAGACAATCGGGGCGCCGGGATTCGAACCCGGGACCTCCTGCTCCCAAAGCAGGCGCGCTACCGGACTGCGCCACACCCCGTTGGTGCGGGGGAGAACAGTAAGGTAGGGAGAGAGGAGACGGAAGGCGGGAGACGGGACACGGAGCGACCGATGACGGTTGTGGGGAGTGGGCGGTTATCCCAGCTTCGCGATCAGCGCCTGCAGTGCCCGGCCACGATGACTCACCCCGTCTTTCTCCTCCGCCGTCGCCTCGCCGAAGGTCTTCCCCAGCTCCACGCTGAAGAAAAGCGGATCGTACCCGAACCCGCCGGTTCCCCGAGGCGCTTCCAGAATGGAGCCCTCGCACACGCCCTGGAAGATCTCGGGAATAGCACCGGGCCGACGGATCAGGACGAGCACGCACCGGTAGCGGGCTCGGCGGCGGTCTGGTTCTGCTCCGGCCAGCCTTCTCAGCAGCTCGGCGTTGTTGGCGGCATCGACCTCGGCGGGACTGCCGGTGGCCCCTGCCCAGCGCTTGGAGCGGGCGCCGGGAGCGCCGTCCAGGACCAGGACCTCGAGACCAGAGTCGTCGGCGATGGTGGGAAGCCCGGTCTTCCGGGAGAAATATTCGGCCTTGCTACGCGCGTTGGTCTCGAGGCTGTCACTCAGCTCGAGCCGGTCTTCTTCCCGCGTCTCGGGCACCCCGGCCCGGTCGGGGAAGATCACCTCATGTCCCGCAGCCTCCAGCACCCGCCGAATTTCCCGTTGCTTGCCCGCGCTTCGGGTGGCGGCGAGGAGTCTCACGATCCCAGTGCGGCCTGCTGGGCTTTGAAGAGCTGGCGAATCCCCGATTCGGCCATGCTGAGCAGCTTCTCCAGCTCGGATCGCGCAAAGGTCCCGTGCTCCCCGGTCCCCTGTACCTCCACGAACCGGTCAGGGTGGACCATCACGACATTGGAATCGACCACGGCATCCCGATCTTCGAGATAGGCCAGATCGAGCCGCGGCTCGCCTTCGATGACCCCGACCGAGACCGCCGCGACAAGCTGTCCAAAGGGACTGGGCTGACCGGTTCGTTCGGCGAGCCAGGTGCATGCGTCATGCAGCGCCATGCACCCGCCGGTGATGCTGGCAGTCCGGGTGCCTCCGTCGGCCTGAAGTACGTCGCAATCCACCCGGATGGTGAACTCTCCAAACTTCATGGTCCGCATGGCTGCTCGGAGCGAGCGTCCTACCAGGCGCTGAATCTCCTGGGTTCGGCCGCCAGGTCCGCGCCTTTCCCGTTCGGTACGCTCGGTCGTCGCTCTGGGCAACATGGCGTACTCGGCGGTGACCCAGCCTTCCCCGCTTCCCTTCTTCCATCCCGGGGCGCCGGTCTCGACCGTCGCGGTGCAGTGGACCAGGGTGCCTCCCATCCGGATGAGGCAGGAGCCTTCGGCATACGGGTTGACCCGGCGCTCCAGCACCACTGGTCGCAGCTGGTCGGCAGAACGACCGTCAGGACGAGGCACGAACCCTCTCGGCGATTGAAGTAGAGGAAAGGACGCTGGTGGTCTGAGGGTCGATCGCGAGCTCGACGTGTCTTACCCTGCCCCCCCGGGCTGTGACGACATCGGCTCCAACCGTGGTCTCCGGGCGATAGTCGGATCCCTTCACTAGAACGTCCGGCTCCAGCGCCGTGATCAATTGGAGCGGGGTGTCCTCGTCGAAGATGACCACGCAATCGACAGCAGCGAACGCGGCGATCAGGCGGGCCCGATCATCCTGATTGACCACGGGATGCCCATTTCCCTTGATGCGCCGGGCCGAGGCGTCGCTGTTGATTCCGACAATGAGCTGGTCTCCCTCGGCTCTTGCAGCCTCGAGCAACACGACATGGCCCCGATGCAACAGGTCGAAGACCCCGTTGGTGAAGACGACGGTTCCCTCGAGCCCCTCACGCCACCGAGCCGCCTCATGGCGAGGCCGGATCTTGGTGAAGGTCGGTTCGAACCCCATAGCGATGGACTCAACGCGTGCGGGGAAGGAGCAGTTTCAGGCCAAGCGGGGCGATGAAGGTGGTAGCCATCACCACGATGAGGATCGCGCTGAAGCCGGCCGAATCCAGGAGGCCGGTGCGGCGCCCCATATCGGCGAAGATAAGCCCAACTTCGCCGCGGGGAACCATACCAACGCCAACGGCGAGACGCCGGAAGGGCTGCCAGGGCGCCGCCCAACCCGCGATCAGTTTGCCGACGACGGCGATCAATGTCAGCGCGACCGCGAGGCTCAGGATAGGGCCCGCGTCCGGCAGTCGAGGGTCCAGCAAACGGATATTGGCAGCAGCACCGACCGTCACGAAGAAGATAGGAGCCAACAGGCCGGCAACCGGACGGCCTTCACTCACGATGGTGTGAAGCTGAGTGCTGTCTCTCATCACCAGACCGGCAGCAAAGGCTCCGATGATCAGGGCCGAACCGGCCTGATCGGCAGCTGCAGCAAGTGCCAGGGTCAGGGCGATCGCCAGCGTCATCACAGCCCCGCGAACCTTCAGCGGTTCAATCAGAGCAAACAGGCGGGGCACGATCAGCCCTCCTAGAAGAACCGCAAGGACCAGAAAACCAACGCCCTGAGCCAGAATGCGAAGCAGATCAAGTGTCGAGACCGAGCCTCCGTCGGTCAGCCTCGAAACGGCGCCCAGGATCACAAGTCCCAGGACGTCATCAATAACCGCGGCGCCGAGAATGATTCGGGCTTCGATCGTCTGCAGAGATCCCAGGTCATTGAGAACTCGGGCCGTGATGCCGACGGATGTCGCGGTCAGGACCGCACCAATCAAAATGGCAATCGATTGCTGATCCGCGCTGCTGGTGCTTGCTGCGTGGGGAGCATAGATCCAGAAGAGGTACCCGAGCACGAATGGCACAACGACGCCGACGACCGCAACGGCGGTAGCCGAGCGCCCGACCTTGAACATCTCCTTCAGGTCGGTCTCGAGTCCTACTTCGAACAGGAGGAGGATGACGCCCAGTTCGGCGAGGAAGCTGATGACTTCCGCCCCGGGCTTGCCCGCGGCGGGGAGTACTCCGAGGAGACCAGGCCCCAGAACCAGTCCCGCCACCAGCTCTCCGAGGACCGCAGGGAGACCCAGCCGTTCAGCGACTTCTCCAAACAGCTTGGCCGTGACAAGGATTGCTGCGACAATCAGCAGCAATCCGGCCACCGGGTCGTTCACAAGGCTTCTTCGGCCTTCGGGGTGTAGATGAAAGTGTGCTCGAACAGGGGGAGGTGCACGGTCTCGCTGTAGGTGGTCGTAATTGTGATCTTGCGCGGCTTACCCGAGCGGGTGATCACCCATTTGTTGGCTTCCTCAGGCGGGATCCCGAGTTCATCTACCTTCTCGACCAGTCGGCGTTTGATGACTGCATCGGAGAGGGTGGGAGCCAGCCGCGCCGCCGATCGCATCTCGTCGAGCAACTGGTAGTACCGGAACCACGGCTTGCCGATATTTATGCCGTAGTAGATGGCTGCCACGAACAGGACCAGCGAGAACAGGCAGCCTGCGGTGCTCGTTCCACGCCGTGAACCTTGCCGCGTGCTCACCATTGGGATTGTGCTCCATCCACGATGTTGGTCACCAGCTTGTCGAGGGCCTTCTCCCGTCCGTCTTTTTCCGTCTCACGCGAAGGGTCGTAATCCCCCTCAAGGGTGAGTCCACTCGCCTGCCACAGAGTCTTTCCCCGATGCTGATCCAGGATCTCCACCGTGACCGTGATCTGCACCAGGCGCTTGGTGACGTCGATGCTGTCCGGCCGTCCCTGCCCCACTGATGTGCCGGTATACGCGACAGGGAGATCGGGCTCGTACCGGGTGATACTGCCGCGCACGAGTGCGTCGGCGCTCGCCTCTCCGGCCTGACGCAACCCCAGCCTGCCCTGCACCGCCTCCCGGACCTTGTCCGAGATCTCCTGGGTCAGCGTCGGCTCAGGGGTCAGGTTGTCGAACGGCAGCACCGCGACCGTCTTGATGTCCGAAGGAAGGCCGCCTCCCGCAAACCCGTACAGGCAGCCCGAGAACGCCAGCGCGCTAAGGCTTGGGAGGAAGCCACGTCCCAGGTGGAAAGGCCGCAGATGGCACACTCGCGTAGAAGGTCAACGTCAATTTCGCCGGGCCGCTCGGCACCGTGAGCTTGGCCTTGGTGGGCCTTCCATCCTCGGAAAGTGTCGTCTCCGAGTAGCCGACCGTTTTTCCGGCATGACGCACCCGAGCGTACAGTGTCCGGCTCTTTCCCTGCGTCCTTAAATATTGCACGGTGTCGGTACCGATGGCGTATTCCCAAGCTACCCGATCCGGCTCGGCCGCACCTCGAAGCGTGGCCCCGGCCAAGGGAGAACGCGCGACGCCGAGCATGGCCCAGAGTAACGGGTAGTTGGGAACCAGGTCTTCGAGTGATTTCTGGGGCTGGACCCAGATCGCCGAGTCTCCGACGACGACGGCCTGAATCTTTCCAGCTCCAAGGGGACCCGCCGCGTCGAATCGCAGCGAATCGGGTCTCGCAATCCGTGCGCTCCCTCGCCCACCAGTGCTGCGCCGTTCGTCTTCGAACAGCCATTTGAACCGGTAGAGCATGCTTCCCATGGGGAGCGTAGCAGCCGTCCACTCAGCTACCTCGGCCTCGGTGGCCTCCACCGCTGTGGGGGGAACCAGCACGGGAGCCTTGGGGGAACACGCCGATACCCCGAGCGCAAGATAGGAAACGACAACGGCACGGTCAAGCCGAAACCATTGCCGCATCAATAGTTATATCCAAAGAAGAACTTTACGAAGGAGCGTTTTCTTTCTTCGAGGGGCAGCCCGTAGCCCCGGTAGCCGCCGTCGGTAAACCGCCGGCCCCAGTCGAGGCGCAGCACGGCGCCGGGCACCAAGGGCCACCGGAAGCTCACGCCCCAGCTGCCCAGCATGGCTCGATGCTCGTCGGCACTGTACCAAGCCTTTCCGACATCGAGGAAGAAGGCCCCGTGAAAATCGGGGAAGCGCAAATCTCCCAGCCCCGCGGTGCCGAAAGTGAGATAGTTGAACAGCGGAAACCGGATTTCCTGATTGACCATCCACGCTCGTGAGCCAACAATGTAGCCGTAGATGGGGTATCCTCGCAGCCCTAGAGTACCACCAATGTTGATCCGCTCCGGCCGGTCTCCCCCGCTGTAGAATCCCATCAAGCGGATTGCGTAAGCGCTGCGTCGAGCCAACCTGAAGTAGCGGCGCACATCGAGTCCGAGAAGGAATGAATCGAAGCGGGCGTTGCTGAAGTCTTTGGATAGCCCTCCTGTTATGCCGAGGTAGCCGCCATCCACCGGCCCGGTGGACATCCAGAGGGTGTTGTCCCGCACATAGGTCAGGTAATGAGAAGCGATCCACCCGACGCGCCGTGGGGATGAAACCGGGATCACGAAGTCCACTCGGTCGGAGTGTTCGATCGAGAGAGTCGCTTGAAGCCGGGTGAACCGCGTCAGCGGATAGCGGAGGAGGCCGATTCCACCGACGGCATTCTCATGGTAGACCGCGGTAAAATCCCCCGCGTAGGTATTCCCCTTGAGCCGAAAGGCGCCAACTCCCCAGTTCAGCCGCTTGGTCTGGTTGATGTAGAGCCCGAAGGCATTGATGTTGGAGAAAATGTCACCGAAGTCCCGCCCCTGATACGACGCGATCGTGAGATAGGCGAGATGATTGCTCAGCAGATCGCTGGCGTAGAACGTGATTCCCTGCGCCGCCCCATACCGGGGGATGAAGGTTGCGGACCCGGCGGCGAAATCGAGAGTGATGTGCTTCTTGTACGGCTGGGGACTGGTCCTGGCGCTGAGGCTGATGTCTCCGTCAGGCCAATTCCACTCGGCGATCGGCCCCTGCTCGGGAGACAGTGAGAAGGTCTGGGTCTGAGCCGCCGAGTCGGGCGGGAGCAAATAGATCCCGAGCGAGAGGTTATGGAACCCGCTGACCAGAAAGCCGGGACGGTCGGAAAGTGGGACGGCATCGAACGCTCCGGTCCATACCGATGTTTCCCTCCGGCCCTCACCCAGAGTGTCAACCGAGAACGTGTTGAGTACGCCGTCCCGGTCCGAGGTGAAATAGATCCGGCCTTCGGTACTCCAGGTGGGCGTTTCATCCACCCATGGCCCGCCGGTGATCTGGCGAATCTCCTTGGTTTCGAGGTCGAGGATGAAGAGGTTCACCGCCCCGTCCAACCCGCCCGCAGTACGATCGCTGGCGAAAACAATCTGACGTCCATCGGGACTGATACTGGGATCGAGATCCTGGTACCTGTCGTTGGTGAGGTTCTCCAGCTCACCGCCCCGCAGATTCATGCGATAGATGTCGGAGACGCCGCTCAAAGACAGCCCCGAGAAGATCACGCTCTGGCTGTCCTTGGCCCAGACCGGAGAGAGAATCGAGGTGATCTGCGGAAACTGGTACCGTCCGACGATCTCGGACCTGGCGATGTTGAAGATCACCAGCGCGTCGCGATCTTCGAACTGGCTGGAGAAGAGCAGCAGGCCTTCACGCGACGCGTCAACCCGGGAATCGAACGCGTGGAGCGACGCGAAGTCGGCGGAGCGTCCGCTCACGACCAGCGAATGGGAGTCGCCGTGCCCATCCAGCGGGGTGTGCATCAGGGTGACGAAGCCGCTCTTGGGCGACGCGTAGAGAGCATTGATGCCGTGCTTGTCCGGCATTTCGGCGGGCTTGACCGCCTGGTCGGCTACCAGCCGGGCGGTCACTGTGAGGGGCTCATACTCCTCGCTCACCGGATAGTATGCCCTCCGCATCGCGAGCTGGAATTCGGCGGAGAGCTGGGCCAGAGTCCGCCCGTAGATCGACTGGATGGCGTCCTCAAAGGTCAGGTAGCGCCAGAGATCGTGGTAGAGTTGCGCCACCCGCCAATCGCCGTAGGTCTCACCGAGCCAGCGATGGATCCGCCCGCCCAGCGGGTACACGATCCCGCCGGTGACGTAGGTCAGCTGTTCGATGTCGGGAAGCCGGCCGCTGAAGACCAGGTCTCGTAGAATCATCTCATCCCGCGCGTCCTCGCCCGCCGACCAGTACTCGGCGAGACCCTCGGTCCACCAGAGCGGAAGCGCCACACCCGACGACCGGGGGGACCGGTTGTACCGATCGATCCCGAGACTGATCTGGAAGGCGTGCACCAGCTCGTGGCGCATTGTGTGGCGGAACTCGGCGAGGTTGCCGCGGAACGGCAGGGTTACCCGGCGCTTGAGAAAGTCGGTGACCCCGAGCAGGCCCTCAGGCGGAGTAAATGGCAGAACGTTGGTCTGCTCAAAATCACTGTGAGAGGCGTAGACAATGAGGGGGATGCGCTCGGTCACCTCATGGCCGAATTTGAGGCGAAGAACTTCGTAGCTCTCCTCGGCGTACTGGAGCGCGGTCGGCGCCAGCTCGGCTTCCTCGGGATAGAAGTACAGATCGATGTGCGGGCCCTTCAGAACCTCCCAGTTGAACTTGCGATACTGCACCTTGTTTTCGCCCAGGATCGCAAACTGCGCCCTGCCGGATGTGGCGGTCACGGCAAGGAGAACCGATGGAAGCAGGAGCAGCCGGCGAATCATCTCTTTATTGAACGAATCAGATCGCCTTGGGTGATCCGGTTGAGGACCGGATAACCGTCGACAACCTGCCCGAATACGGTGTAGATGCCATCGAGGTGGGGCTGTGGGCCGAGCGTAATGAACCATTGGCTGGCACCGGTGTCGGGCCCGGAGAGTGCCATGCCCAGGGTACTGGTCTTATATCGGCGCGGATTGATCTCATCCCGAATGGCTCCGCCAGGACCACCCCATCCGTCGCCTCGCGGATCCCCCGCTTGAACCACGAAGTTGGGCACCATGCGGTGGAACCTTTGGCCATTGAAAAATCCGCGATCGACCAGTTTCAAGAAGGTATTCACCGTGAGAGGAGCTTCCGGCCCGAACAATTCGAGCTCGATCACTCCGAGCTGATCCACATCGATCTTGACGTGCGGGTAGCGGGTGGGGCTTTCGCCAACCAGATAGGACCGGGTGACCTCACGATAGTCTTCCATCGCCCGGCCGGTCCGCACCGGATAAGGGCTGCCCCACTTGGCCGCCGCCTCAGGCCAGTTCTCCTCCGCCCATCGCCGCACGAGGTAATCGTCGGGGGCGGCACTCGCGTCCAAAAACTCCCGATCAACCCGATGGCGTGCCGTCTCCGAGAGCTTGGCTATCGCCCTGAGTGCCGCGAGGTCCGAGAGACGTGCCTCGGGAAAGGAATCCCGCGAAGCCATCCGGTACGCTTTGATCAAGGCAGTGATGTCCGATTCGGCGGGTTCCCTGGCCAAGCCATCGGCGGCCAGGCTCCGGACCGCGGCGTCGCGATGATTGAGCAGTCCCCGGCAGGTTGCCACGAACACTGTGTCGTGCTCCTCCGCCGCCGTCGCCCAGGCATCGAGGGCGGCAGCGACCACCCGCCCGTCGGCGTCCTGCAGGAATTCACGACGGCCCCCATGCCTCATTCTGGCCCAGGCCTGAGCGGCGGCGGAGCGGTCCCGCCAATCCGAGCTGTTGGTCCACGAACTCTCGAGTTTGAGAAATGCAGTTGAGTCCACCGCGGCTAGGCTGACCAGCGCGGCGCGGCGGCGGGCGGAGGTCCCTTTGGAGGAGGAGACGACTCGGACCAGCTCGGATGCCACTTTGGGATCCGGCATGTCCCGCATCACGGTTGCCGCCTCTACGGCGACCCCTGGCACCGCGTCATCCAGCAACGCAGTCGCTTTGGCACCGAGGTCTCCCCGTTTGAAGGTTGCGAGGGAGCGCAGCGCCTGGACCCTGACACCGGGGTCTGTGTCGCCGGTTGCACGAAGCAGCAGCCGGGCCACGCTTTCAGCGTCAAGGTGGGACGAGTCGGCGTAGGCCTTGGTAAGCGTCCGGGCAGCCGCTGCGCGACTGAGAGGGTATCGATCGCCCAGGGCGTCCAGCATGCGTGAGGCGGCGGCAGGGGCACGCAGGCGGCCCAGGGAGTAGTAGATGTTCCACCGCAGGTCATCGTCATCCGTCCCCACCATGCCGAGCAACCCGTCCACCGGAGCGTTCTTTCCGAGGCGCCAGGCCTCGGTGACGGCGCGGCGCACCAGATCGTCCCGATCTCCGCGAGCAGTCACCGCCGAACCCGCGAGGAGAGAACGGAACCAGGAACCTGCCTGCGCTCCACCGGTCTTCGCCAACGCGGTCACCATCTCGAGCGCCGCCGCCGTGGGGGCAAGCTCGGGATCTTCCAGCCGCTTGATCAGGTCATCGGTGACGGAAGAGTCCGCCAGGAGCCCGAGGGCGAATGCCGCGTTCGACTCGACGATGGTATCCGGGTCTACCAGGAGCGGGAGAAGCAGTGGAATCGCGCGGAGATCACCGACCCGGCCGGCGGAGAGGGCAGCGATGCGGCGGACCAGTGAGTCGGGAGAAAGCGTGGAACGCCGGAGCAGGGCCTCATCGAAGGTGCGGGCATCCTCGGCGGCGATGATGGGCGCAATCGCCTCGACCAAGAGATCGGTCTGGGCGTGAAGGGAGGGAGGGATGGAGGGATTGAGGGATTGAAGGATCAGGACTGCCGCAACGCGGATTCCCCTCCCTTTCCATTCCCTCAATCCCTCAATCCTCCAATCCCTCAATCCCTCAATCCTCCAATCCCTCAATCCCATCATTCCCCCGTTGGTTGAAGCGCCGCGACCACGTTGGCCGGCAGGCGCGACAGTCGGTGATTTCGATCGAGGCAAACCAAGGCCGTTTCGGCGGTCGCCATTGGAGCATTGTTCTCGGCGTGCTCGATGACGTAGTCGAACACGACCTTGCGACTCGCGACTTCACGCGCCCGGCACCTGATTCTGACCAGGTCGTCATACCGGGCTGGCCCCGCATAGCGGATTCTCAGGTCAGTGACGACGAGCCTGATACCCTGATCTTCCAGTTCCTTGTAGCTGAAGCCCGCGTCACGCAAATGCTCGGTCCGGGCCATGTCGAGCCACACCACGTAGCGGGCATGGTACACGACGCCCATTTGGTCGGTTTCGGAGTAGTTGACCCGGACCGTGATGACCGATTCCCTGGCGGCAGGACTCACTGGTAGACGCTCGAAAAGGGGGCGGAGGGCACAACAAGAGGTGTAGGGCAGCCGGCGAAAAGAAGGTGCCCGTCAGCACGAGGAAAGTCAAACCGGGGCAATCGCTTGCGGCCTGCCAAGGAAGCGGCCATCTTCGGCGCCGTGCTGGGCCAACGCCTGCTGGTCGTCAGCGATGCCCATCTGGGCCGCGGCACCTCCGAAACCGAGGAGGCCTTCCTCGCATTCCTGGCGGCAGCGCCGGGTCTGGGCGATTGCCTCCTCATCAATGGAGACCTTTTCGAGTTCTGGTTCACCTATGAACGGGTGGTACCCCGGACCGGCTTCCGGGTGGCCGCTTCATTGGCTGAGTTACGTCGTCGAATGCCGGTGGTCATGACCGGTGGGAACCATGACCGTTGGGGTGGGACTTTCTGGCAGAAGGAGCTCGGCATTGAATTCAGTCCGTCCGAGGTCCACCTGGGAGTAGGAAACCGTGTCGTTCTCGCATTGCACGGTGATGGAGTGACGGAGAGTCGCCCCTCCGCACGATGGCTGCACCGAGTCACCCGGCATCCTCTGGCCATTGCTGGATTCAGAGCCCTCCATCCTGATGTGGGCCACTGGCTGGTGGATCACCTCAGCAGCAGGCTCGGTCATTCAGAGCCCGACCCCGCGGCCCAGGCCGAGGCGGCCCGCCAGCAGCAGCGCTGGGCGGAAGCCCGCCTCGAGAGCGATTCGAGCATTGGGGCGATCGTGCTTGGCCACACTCACAAGCCTATGCTTTCCGAGCCGCTCCCCAAGCGTCACTATCTGAACCCGGGAGCGTGGTTTGACGGATACCGCTATGGGATCCTCAGCGACGAGCGCACCGAACTGATCCGGTTTACCCGCTGACCATGCCGCAAACTCTCGCCCCCTCCGATCCGATTCTGCTCGAGGTTCAAGCGGCGCTGGCCGGCCGTTACAGCGTCGAGCGCGAGCTGGGTCGTGGCGGCATGGCGACGGTCTATCTGGCCCGTGACATCAGACTCGACCGGCTGGTGGCGATCAAGGTTCTCTTGCCGGAGCTCGCCGTCAGGCCGGAGTTGCGGGAGAGGTTTCTGCGCGAGACCCGGACTGCCGCCTCGTTCTCTCACCCCAACATCGTCCCGGTGCACGCCGTCGAGGAGACGCCGACCCTGCTGTTCTTCGTGATGGGATTCGTGGAGGGGGAGACGTTGACCCAGGTCGTCCGCCGTCACGGGCCGCTCACCGCGACCGAGGCCGCGCGACTGATACAGGAGGTGGCCTGGGCGTTGTCCTACGCCCACGGTCGCGGGGTAGTGCATCGCGACGTGAAGCCCGACAACATCCTGTTGGAGCGGGCGACGGGGCGAGCCATGGTTACGGATTTCGGAATCGCGCGCTCCTTTGCGGCGTCAGGTCTGACGCAAGTGGGTGAAGTCGTCGGCACTCCGCACTTCATGAGCCCGGAGCAGGCGGCCGGGGAGCAGCTCGACGGGCGAAGCGATCTCTACTCGCTGGGCGTGGCGTCGTTTTTTGCCGTGACAGGCCGGCTCCCATTCGATGGGGAAAGCGCGCAGGCCATTCTCGCGATGCACATGAGCCGGCCTGCCCCACAGATCCTGGAGCTGCGACCCGACCTCCCCGCCGCACTTGGTGACACGATCGATCGGTGTCTCGCGAAGGCGCCTGAGGACCGCTTCGCCCGCGGCGAGGAACTGGTTGAAGCGCTGGAAGGGATTCGGGTTGGCCGCACTGAGGTTCCGGCCGCCATTCGGCTATGGGTCACGCGCAGCGATCAGTTCTTCCGGATCGGCCTTATTCTGGCTCTGATCAGCTTCCAGGTGGTTGGGAGATTCCATAGCGAGCTTGAGCAACTCGTCTCCGGCACGCTGTTTCTGGTCCTGGTAGTAACCCTGTGGCTTCAGATCCCCGTAGGCATGCGGGATCTCGCCTGCCAGAATCTGGGATTCGGAGACTTGGTTGCTGGTCTGGGGGAGTTGGATCTGGAGCGGCAGGCCACGACCGCAGCGCTCCGAGCAGCGCCGGATTACCCGAAGCGCAATCGGACCCGGGTGGTGCTGCTCATCCTGGGAGCCATCACGGCTGTTCTGCTTTTGCTCTTTGCGCTGTCCCAGAAGCGGCCGCCACCCGGCCATGTCTTCACCCCAATCGGAACCGTAGCGCTTGTGCTCAGCATCGCCGTGGGGATGGGGACTTTCGTCTTCACTATGGCGGGGATCGCCAAGGGCGGGCGGATAGATCGGCGCACGCACCGCTTGTGGACTGGTCCGCTTGGTCGCCTCCTGTTCTGGCTAGGCACTTTGGGGCTGGAGCAACATTCTGCCGGTGCAATACCATCGGCCGGTCCTCGCGCTCTGCTGGAAGACCTTCCTCGCGACCAGCGCCACCGGTCTGCGCGATTTCGCACCCTGTTTGACCGGGTGGACCGGGAGTTGGAGCGCCTGGTACAGCGCGACCGCGAGTTGACCGACACGCTGGATCAGGTGCGCGGGGTAACTCCTACCCTGGCCGGTGGAGTCGGAGTAAAGCAGGAAACACTGATCAGTGACCTCGAGCAGGCACAGCGGGCCACCAGCGATCGCCGGCTCGAGCTCATCGGCGCCCTGGAGACGACCCGGCTCGGTCTCCTCCGGCTCAAGACCAAGATCGGGAATGCCGATGAATTGGAGAGGGATCTCGAGGAGACCCTGCGACGTTCGTAGGGTTCCTACAGGGCGACAACTTCGGCTTTGCCCAACCGCTCGCCGAGGAAGCGGGAGCCCACCACCCGGAAGCGAGCCTCATCATCACTCACCACGAAGCGATGGGTGACCGGAGCGCCCGCAGCGCCTTCGAGGCCTTTTTCCTTGAGGGCCGAAGCGACGACGCGCGCCGTCTCCTGAGCGCTGTCGATCAGCTTGACCTGGGGACCCATCACCCGCCCGAGCAGAGGCTTGAGCAGCGGGTAGTGAGTACAACCCAGAACCAGAGCATCTACCTCGGCTCCGCGTAACGATCCCAGGTATTCCTCCGCGATCAACTGCGCGGCCGGATGCTCGAACCATCCCTCCTCCACCAGCGGCACGAACAGCGGACAGGCGACCTGTTCCACTCGCGCGTCAGGCTTCAGCGCGTGGATCGCCTTCGCGTACGCGTTGCTTGCGATGGTCCCCGCGGTACCGATCACGCCGATCGGGCCTCCGCGAGTCGCCGCGACGGCAGCGGTGGCACCGGGCTCGATCACCCCGATGACGGGCACCGGGGACTCGGAGCGGAGCGCCTGGAGCGCGTGAGCTGTGCTCGTGTTGCAGGCGACGACCACCAGCTTCACGCCCTGGCCCAGGAGCCAGTGGAGAATCTCCAGGCTGTAGCGCCTCACCGTGTCCGGGCTCTTCGGACCGTAAGGCACCCGGGCCGTATCGCCGAAATAGATGGTGGATTCGTGCGGCAGCCGCTCGAAAATCGAGTGGGTGACCGTGAGGCCCCCGATTCCCGAGTCGAAGATGCCGATGGGAGCCGAATTCACGGAATTCGTACCGGCAGGCTCACGCTCCCCGCGACTCCGCCACCGGGTAAGGGTTGCAACTTGAGATCAGGAGGAAAGTCCCAAAGGTGGGCCGACACGTATGCTTCGAGGCCTGCCATAAGGTGATTGAACCCCAGAATCACCAGCCAGTCGTCCCGCTCGTTCGCCTTCGCGTCTGCCCGGGCCGAATTGGTTCGTCGCAGGTAGTCGAGCTCATTCGCGGCTTTGAGGGCCATGCCGAGGCTGATGGCTTCGACCGTGATGAAAATGGCGCCGGTCAACTTGCGATTGAGCTTGGCCTGGCCCCAGCCCGGAATCAGGATGCTGCGACCCAACGCCCCAAGCGGACTTACCGGTCGCGCGGCATTGCGGGCGCTGTCTCGCTGCAGCGGAGTCAGGCCACCGAGGCTTGTCGGAACCAGCGAATCTGGCGCGCCGACGGCCGAAGTATCGGGCGGCGCGGGAATCGAGTCCTGCGCCTCTAGGCGACCACCCAGGCTCAGTAGAGCCACCAGCACGATCAGGAATCCCTTCATCCCACGATCTCTCTGATATCGGCGGCGAATGAGTCCACGTCCTCCTCGGTGGTGTCCCAGGCGGTCATCCACCTCACCTCTGAAATCACCGGGTTCCAAAGCTGAAAACGCCGGCGGGCCTGCAGAGGAGCCACCGTCTCGGGCGGGATCACCGCGAAGACACCATTGGCTTCGACCGGTTGAGTGATACGCACCCGTTCCAGTCCCCAGAGTTTCTCAGCCAGGCGCCGGGCCATTGTGTTCGCATGAGAGGCGCTGCGCCGCCAAAGCTGGTCTTTGAGCAGAGCTTCGAACTGCACCGCCAGAAACCGCATCTTCGAGGCGAGGTGGGTTCCCTGCTTACGAAGATACTTGAACTCCGGAAATTCCAGCCCGTTCAGGAACAGGACGGCCTCGGCGCCGAGCAGCCCTGCTTTGGTCCCCCCAAAGGAGACCAGATCAACACCTGCATCGCTGGTGATTTCGCGTAACGAGAGTCCCAGGCTGGCGGCCGCATTGGACAGCCGGGCGCCGTCCATGTGGACCAGCAAATCGTTGGCGTGGGCCGCGTCGGTCAGGGCCCGCAGCTCCGTCGGACGGTAAACGGTCCCCAGCTCGGTTGCTTGCGCAATCGAAACGACCCGCGGTTGGGACCGGTGTTCGTCGCCCCGGGAGAGAAGCAGCGGCGGCAGGTCCTCCGGCCGAAGCTTTCCGTCCGCCGTCGGCACGGGGAGGAGCTTGCAACCGCTGAATCGTTCCGGCGCTCCGCATTCGTCCACGTCAATGTGGGCGCCCGCAGCACAGATCACTGCCTGATAGGGACGGGTCACCGCCTGGAGACCGAGCACGTTGGCAGCGGTGCCGTTCCAGACCAGAAAGGCCGATGTTCCCTCGCCGAACTCTTTCTGGAGGGCGGCTTCGGCCTGGGCGGTATACGGGTCGGCTCCGTACGAGGGGACGTGACCGCTGTTCGCTTCGGCGATGGCCCGGAGAACTTCCGGAAGGACGCCGGCGTTGTTGTCGCTGGAAAAATGGCGCAATGGCGTCATCTCACGACCATCACCGGTAGCCGCGCCGCCTCGACCCGGATTTCCATTCGACCCTCACGGGTGCGCACCTCTCCGTCGAGCTGAGCGAGGAGGGGACCGTCCAGACCGATCACGGTCAGGGCCGCGGTCCGGAAGCTTCGCACGACGCGCAGCCGGGTATGCCAGCCGGGAATCGTGAGAGGCAATCGAATCAGCAAACCGGGGATCGAGACCCGACGGATGGCGCAGACATCGAACAATCCGTCGTCGGGTTGAGCATCGGGGGTCAGACGAAATCCACCGCCCACCACATTGCCGATACCGATCTCGAGTAGCATGAATCCGTCGGTGAAGGTGTTCCCGTCGGCCACGACCTCGGCTCGGAACGGTCGGTATTTACCCAGCACACTCACCACCGCCTGGAGATACCCGGCTAGACCGCTGGCGTGCTTGTTGGCATTCATGAAGCGCGCGACTTCCGCATCGAACCCGATCCCGATCGCGTTCAGGAAGTACTCGTCCCATGCGATTCCCACATCGAGATAGCGGATCCTTCCCCGCGCGAGGCGATCGACGGCGACGACAGGCGAAAGCCCCACGGTGCCGGCGATCTTGGCGTAGTCGTTTCCGGTGCCAGCGGGAATTACTCCAATGGGCGGCAGGTCCGGCACAGCCGAAGAGAGAACGCCGTTGGCGGCTTCGTGCATGGTGCCGTCGCCGCCCAGCACCAGGACCCGCCTGGCACCTTGGCGCACCGCGTCACGAACCTGCTCCGTGCCGTGACCGGGCGCGCGGGTTTCCGACACCACCACCTCGCCCCAGGCCTCCCGCGCCGCGGCAGCGACCTCGTTCGCGAGCCGCGCTGCCCGTCCACCGCCCGCGGTGGGGTTCACGAGGAGCAGCGTGCTCATGATGCGGGAGTCCTTTCCCGGGCGGGGTGGCGGGAGCGTGTGGGAATCGAACCCACCGGAGCCGCCGGAGGCGCCTCCGTCGCGGTTTTGAAGACCGGCCAGGCCACCAGGCCCGATCCACCCCCATGTGTGGGATGCAGGGAGAGCTCAGAGAAGGGAAGATAATTGACGATTGAAAATTGCTAATTGAAAATTTGAGAGGCCGGCATCCAGCACTTTTCTCAGATTGACGTCTGCAATTGTCAATTCTCAATTTACAATCTTCAATTGGCAGTCCTACACCGTCGCCACTACATCAATCTCCACCCTCACGCCTCGCGGAAGCGCCGCGACCGCGACCGTCGAACGAGCAGGTTTGTGATTGCCAAAGGCGGTCGCGTACACCTCGTTCATCGCGGTGAAGTCGGCCATGTCCACCAGGAAGACGGTCGTCTTGACCACCTTCGAGAAATCAGACCCCGCGGCCTTGAGCACGGCCTGAAGATTGGCCAGCACCCGCTCGGTCTGTTCCCTGATTCCTCCGGTGACGACCTCCATGGTCGCCGGGTCGAAGGCGATCTGGCCCGCCGTGTAGATCATTCCATTGACGACGGTAGCCTGGCTGTAGGGACCGATGGCCTTGGGTGCCTTGTCGGTGGCGGTGAATTGGATGGGGCTCATGGTGGTTTTTGATGTGGGGTGTAGGGAATAGGGATTAGGGAGTACGGCGATCGGCGAGTCATGGGGTGATCCCCGACTCCCTACTCCCTGCACCCTACTCCCTACACCCTCTGATCTAGAACAGACCCTCTATCCGTCCATCTTCATGCACGCGAATCGCCTCGGCAGACGGGGTCTTGCTGAGGCCCGGCATGGTCATGATTTCTCCGGCCAATGCAACCACGAATCCGGCGCCGGCCGAGGGATACACATCGCGCACGTTGATCTTGAAGCCGGTCGGCCGGCCCAGTTTGCTGGGATCGTCGCTGAAGGAATACTGGGTCTTGGCCATGCAAACCGGAGTCTGGCCCAGCCCCATTTCCTCGCATTGCAGGATCGACTTCTCCGCCGTCGCCGAGAAGGTGACCCCTTCGGCGCCGTAGACCTGCATGGCGATGGTCTGGATCTTCTGCTTGATGGGCAGCGACGCATCGTAGATCGGCTTGAAGTTGGCCTTCCCCTCGGCCAGCGCCGCGAGAATCTCCTTCGCCACGTCCTCACCCCCTGCTCCACCGCGCGCCCAGACGTCACTCAGCGCCACTCGCGCATTCCAGGCCCGGCCGGCGTCCAGCACCGCCTTTTGCTCTTCCTCGGTATCCGAGAGAAAACGATTGAGCGCCACGATGACTGGCAGGCCGAATTTCTGGACGTTCTTCACGTGGGCCTCGAGGTTCACCAGCCCGCGCACCAGGGCCTGCACGTCGGGAGTCCCCAGATTCTCCTTCTTGACGCCGCCGTGCATCTTGAGCGCCCGCACCGTCGCGACCACGACCGCGGCCTCGGGCTTGAGTCCGCCGAAGCGGCACTTGATGTCGAAGAATTTCTCGGCGCCCAGGTCGGCGCCGAAGCCGGCCTCGGTCAGAACGATTTCGCCGAGCGAGAGGCCGAGTTTGGTGGCGACGATCGAATTGCACCCGTGCGCGATGTTTCCGAAGGGACCGCCATGCACCAGGGCGGGACCGCCCTCCAAGGTCTGCACGAGGTTGGGAAGAATCGCATCCTTGAGAAGCAGCGTCATCGCGCCCGAGGCCTTGAGATCCCCGGCCCGAACCGGCTTCCGGTCCCGGGTCAGTCCGACGATGATGCTCGCCAGCCTGCGCTCCAGGTCCTGGAGATCGGTGGCCAGGCAGAGGATCGCCATGATTTCGCTGCCAGGCACGATGACGAAGCGGTCTTCCCGGGTCGGGCCGCCGTTCAAGCCGCCCAGGCCCACGATGATCGAGCGCAGCGCCCGGTCATTCATGTCGATCGTGCGGGGCCAAGTGATCCGGCGAGGATCGAGGCCGAGGGCGTTCCCCTGATGCAGATGGTTATCCAGCATCGCGGAGAGCAGGTTGTGCGCCGAGGTGATCGCGTGAAAATCACCGGTGAAATGCAGGTTGATCTCGTCCATCGGGACGACCTGCGCATACCCACCACCGGCCGCGCCGCCCTTGACGCCGAATACGGGGCCCAGCGAAGGCTCCCGGATGCACACGACCACCTTCTTGCCCAGCCGGCGAAGCGCCTGGGCCACTCCTACCGTGACGGTGGACTTGCCTTCCCCCGCTGGAGTGGGATTGATGCCTGTCACCAGGACGAGCCGGCCCGACGGTTTCCGTTTGGCGATGGCCTCGGCGGTGATCTTCGCCTTGTGCCGGCCGTAGGGCAGGAACTCATCGGGCCCGAGGCCAAGCTCGGCCGCAACGTCGCCGATGGGACGCAGCCTGGCTGCCTGGGCGATTTCGATGTCGGTTGGGACCTTGGTCATTTGCGAGACGGCTCCTCACCGGGATTCAATCTCGGACCGAATACCCGCGCGGCATTCGCGCTGGTCAATTCCCGCATTTCCTGCAACGGCCGGCTGCGCAGCTCGGCGAGACGCGCCGCCGTCTTCTCGACAAAGGCCGGTTCGTTCCTCCGGCCTCGGTTAGGCACCGGCGCCAGATAGGGGGCGTCGGTCTCCACCAGCAGGCGGTCGAGCGGGACCTCCTGGATCGCCGCATCGAGCCGCCAGCTCTTGAAAGTGATCATCCCGCTGAACGACACATAGTGCCCGAGTTCCAGCCCAGCCCGCAAGAGGGCGGGCCCGCTGCTGAACGAGTGGAGGATCGCAGTGACCCGAGGGTGGTTGCGCAGGATGGCTGCCACATCGTCGTCCGCTTCACGAGCATGGATCACGGCCGGACGACCCGCCGCAGTGGCGAGACCGAGCTGGCGATCGAAGACTTCCCGCTGTACGTCGCGGGGCGAATGGTCGTAGTGGTAATCCAAGCCCATCTCGCCGGCTGCCACCACCCGAGGATCCCCCAGTTGCTTCGCGAGCCAGGTCTCGGTCTCTGAGGTCCAGTGCCGGGCCTCGTGGGGATGAAGACCGGCAGTCGCCGAGAGGCGAGGGTCGGTCGTCGCCAGCGCCAGCGCTTTCTCCGCGGTCGCCGGGGTTTCCCCGATCACTACGATATGCTCGACACCGGCTACCCACGCGCGATCCAGCACTCTCTCCCGATCCGGATCGAAGGCTGGATCGGCGAGGTGGCAGTGGGTGTCGATCAGCCTCTTACCCCACGGGCTGGGCGGCACGGCCCGCTGGTGCACGGGTCGACCGCGGTGCCGCCGCTCCCACGGGCGGCCAGCGGCGACGGATGTAGAGCAGGAAGGCCGGGGCGATGAACATCGAGGAGAAAATGCCGGTGAAGACGCCGAAGAACATGACGAGGGCGAAAGGACGGATCACCTCGCCTCCGAAGATCGCCAACGTCATCATCGTGGCGAGCGCCGTGCCGTGGGTCAGCACCGTGCGGGGCAGCGTCTCGTTGATGGACCTGTTCAGCGTGGTTCGGAGATCGGGGTAGCGGCGATGCCGCTCGTTCTCTCTCACCCGGTCGAAGATGATGATCGTCTCGTTCAGGGAGAGACCCAGCACCGACAACACCGCGCCCACGACCACGAGGCTCACCTCGAGGTGCAGGACACTGATGAAGATGACGGTGCCGAGCACGTCGTGGGCGGTGGCGAGGATGGACGACAGGCCGAAGCGCCACTCGAACCGGAACGCGAGATAGATAAGGATGGCAACGAAGGCAAGCAGGATCGCAGTCAATGCCTTTTGGCGAAGCTCACCGCCGACCTTGGGTCCCACGGCCTCGGTTCGGACGACAGTGTATTTCCCCTCGCCCAGACTCGAATCCAGGGCCTTTCGCACCGCACTCACCGTGGCGTCGGTGTTGTCCTGGTCGGGGGCTTCTTTGCTGAGTCGCGCCCGCACCACGTACTCGCCTGCGGCGCCGAAGGATTGGATTTCCGCACCGGGGACGCCCTCGTGGTCCAATGCGCTGCGGAGCTTGCTGACGTCTACCGGCACTTGACTGGCTATCTGCACCAGGGTGCCTCCCGTGAACTCGATGCTGTAGTTGAGCCCGCGGACCAGCAGGAGAATCAGACCGGGGACGAACCAGATCGCCGTGAAGATGTAGGCGTACCGGCGTACCCCGATGAAATCGATCTTGGTATTGGTGAAGACGCGGCGCATGGGTCAGATACTCAGCGTGGTCATGTTCGGCCGGCGCTCAAGCCAGATCATGAAGAAGGTGCGGGTGACGAAGATGGCCGTCACCATCGAGGCGAGGGTGCCGAGCGTGAGGGTGACCGCAAACCCCTTCACCGGACCGGTACCGAACTGGTAGAGCAGCAAGGCGGTCACGATGGCGCAGACGTTGGAGTCCACGATCGCATTCCACGCCCGGTGGAAGCCTTCATCGATGGCCAGTCGGATCGTTTTCCCGAGGGCCAGCTCTTCCCGTATGCGTTCAAAGATCAGCACGTTCGCGTCGACCGCGAGGCCGATCGAGACCACGATTCCTGCGAGTCCGGGGAGCGTGAGTGTCGCGTCGAGCGACGCCAGGCCACCCAGGGTGAACAGGATGTAGATCGCCAGGGCACAGACGGCGAGAATCCCGGCGACGCGGTAGTAGCCGATCATGATCAGGATGACGATGATGCTCCCGACCACACCGGCCGTGATGCCTTTGCGAATCGAGTCCTGACCGAGGCTCGCGCCGACCTGCCGGTAGTCAACCACCTTGAGCGGAATCGGGAGCGCGCCAGCCCTCAGCGTCAGGGCCAGGTCCCGGGCTTCCTGGAGCGTGCGCCCGGTCATCGTGATCTGCCCGCGCCGGTCGATCCGGCTTTGAATCACCGGTGGCCGTCCCTGTACCCGGTCGTCCAGCAAAATCGCCATGTAGTTGCCGATGTTCCGGCCGGTGCCATCCCCGAACTTGCGGGCGCCGGTCCGGTCAAGCTCGAAAGTGACAATCGGGCTCTGGTTGAGCGGATCGATCTCCTCCTTGGCATCCACCAGGTTCTGGCCGGTGACGATCGCCCGGTCTTCCAGCGAATAGAGCAGCCGGTAGGACTCGGCCCCCACGCTCGTGGGAGTCGACGCCCAGCGGAGCACGAGGTTTCGGGGCAGCGCGGATTGCACCTCCGGAAGGTGCAGCAGACTATCGACCCGCGGGAATGCCGTTTCCTTCACGAGGTATTCCCCCGGAACCGGTGAATAGCCCGCCGTGGCGCCACTATGGATCAGGCTGCTCAGGACCCCGCCGACCACGACGCTAGTATCAGTCGCGGCGGCCTTGTTCCCGGTGTCCCCCTGCAGCAACTGGGTAACCGCGCTCGGTTGGGTCGGGGCGCCAGCGGCTGGCTTCACTCCGGCCCGTTGCAGGGCCCGGTCCAGAGCGGGAAGCGCCTTGTCCAGCGCTTCGCTCCGGTCGGTCATGCGGAACTCGAGGAACGCGCTCCGCTGCACGATGGCCTTGGCCCGGGCGGGATCGGTGATGCCCGCCAGTTCCACGATGATCCGGGAATCGCCCTGCTTCTGAATCAGCGGCTCGGTGACCCCGAACTCGTCGATCCGCTTGCGAAGCACGGTGAGCGCCAGGTCGATGTCGCGCGACGGATCGGCCGATACCCGGCTCGACTGGTCGAGCTCGAGACCCAGGTGCATTCCGCCCTGGAGATCGAGACCCAGCTTGAGCGGGACCCGGAGCACGGTGGTATCCCGCATGACCCCGGAATTGGTGTCGCGCTCCCGGATCGTCGTATTGCGCGGAATGAGCGCGACGATGGAGCCGATGATGAGCAACGCGATGATGATTACGCGCGATCGAATGGAATCGAACATCGTCCTTGTCAGGTATGTGAGACCGGGCGCGGGTCAACACTGATTCGGCTCAGTACCGCCGCGGCGTCTGCCCTGTCCCGCTGTAACTGTTCCACCAGTTTCTCCGGCGACGCGAAAGTCATCACGTCGCGCAGCCGCTCCACCCACTCGACCTTCACCCACTGCCCGTAGAGATTCGCATCCACTCCGAAGAGGTGCACCTCCACAGTCCGTCTCAGATCGCCGAACGTCGGCTTGGGCCCCTGGTTCAGCATTCCTCCGGCCCGTCCCCCAGCCCACTCGACGGTCGCGGCGTAAACGCCATCCGGCGGCAGCAGTTTCCTCGCCGGGTATCCGCCCAGATTGATCGTGGGCACTCCGATCGTTCTCCCCCGCCCCGCCCCCCGTTCCACGAGGCCGCTCACCGAATAAGGCCGGCCGAGGAGCCGCTGCGCGGTGGCCAGATCGCCGCCCGCCACGGCGCGACGGATCTGGGTGCTGGAGACGGGATGCCCGGCCAACTCGACCGGTCCGACCACATCCACCGTGAATCCATCGGTGGCGCCGAGCCGGCGCAACGTCTCGACGTCGCCGCTCCTTCCGCGGCCGAAGCCGTGATCGTGACCGATCACCAGCTCGCGCATGCGGCAGCGGCCGATCAGTACTTCCCGGACGAACCGCTCGGGGCTGTAACTCGCCAGCTCCCGGTCGAACCGGAGGAAGACGACGTAGTCCAGCCCGGTCTGGGCCAACGCCTCCCGGCGTTCCGCTCCCGTTGTGAGAAGCGGCGGCGCGGCCTGCGGATTCACCACCTCGAGCGGATGCGGCTCGAAGGTGACCAGCACGCTTTTCCGTCCCGCCGCCCGCGCCCGATCCACGATCTCTCGCAGGACCGCCTGATGCCCGCGATGCACTCCATCGAACATGCCGACGGTTACCGTCGTGCCGTTCGGATACTCGGGCAGAAAGGCCATCAGCTCTCCGCGGGCTCCAGGACCACTTCGGGGCGGAACAGCTGGTCCTCGACTCGCCCCACGGCGATCAGCCGGTCCCCCGCTCCCACGCCGGCAACCGAACCACTGGAAGAGAACTCGCACCCTATCTGCGCCGCGCGCCCATGACCGACGTCGGTCACCTGCGTCTCGCTCAGGTCGACTCGAGGCAAATGCCCCAAGACCGAGAGCGGCGTCATGATCGGCGTTTCCGGACTGAGCACCTCGAGCGACAGCGCCTGTTCGATCCGCAGCGTTCCGATGGCTTCCCGGCGAAGCGCGGTGAGATGCGCCCCGGTTCCCAACACCTCGCCGATGTCGCGGGCAAGAGCCCGGACGTAAGTCCCGGCACTCACCCGAGTCCGGAACACCAGCTCCGGATAGAGGAATTCGACCAGATCCAGCTGGTGCACCGTCACATCCGACTCGGCCAGCTCCACCATCATCCCGCGCCGGGCCAGGCGATAGCTTCGTTCTCCACCGATCTTGCGCGCCGAAAATGCCGGCGGGCGCTGCTTCTGCGACCCGAGGAAGCCGTGCAGAGCGGATTCGACGGCTTGGCGGCTGGGCACCTCATCCCCGGGCTCACTCTCCGCCGTGCGGTGAGGGGGAAGAGGATCACCCGTCAGGTCGTCGGTGGTGGTACGCACGCCGAGTTTCGCCGTCGCCAGGTACGTCTTCTCGTGCCGCTCCACGAATTGGGCCAGCCTCGTCGCGCGACCGAGCAGGATCACCAGCAGCCCGCTCGCAAACGGATCCAGCGTGCCGGTGTGTCCCACCGCCTTCATGCGGAGTGCGCGCCGGACCCGGGTCACCACATCGTGCGAGGTGGGTCCAACCGGCTTGTCCACCAACAACGCGCCTGACCTCAGGCCGGCTCCTCCCGCTTGAGCTCGGCCAGCACTGCGTTGATTCGCGCGGCGTGCTCGAGACCTCGATCCAGCTCGAACTTCACTTCGGGCACGATCCGAGTATGCAGGGCCTTTCCCAGCTTTGAGCGAAAGAAGCCTGCCGCGCTGCGAAGCCCCTCCAGCGCGCGGGCCTTATCGGCTTCCTCGCCCATCACGCTGACGCTCACCGTCGCCCACGACAGTTCGTTGCTGACCACGACGCGGGTCACCGTGACCATGCCGATCCGCGGATCGCGCACCTCGGTGAGCAACGCGTCGCTCACTACCTGTCGCACCGTCTCGGCCATCTGCTCCGGCCGCCGGGATGGTCCCTTCATACCTGCGTCACCGCCGTATCAATGATGCGGACACCATCGGCAGCTTCGACGATGCCGTCCGCCGTTCGCAGCATCTCATCCACGACCCGCCGGTCCGACCCTACCGCGGCGCACGCCAGCTCGGCACGCTGCCACAGGTCCTGCGCTCCAACCTCTGCCACCGAAACATTGAGTCGCCGCCGGAGATCCGCCTTCAGAGACTGCAGCACCGAGCGCTTGTCCTTCAGCGACTGGCAGCCCTCGAGGTGGAGGATCCAGGTTTGGACGGCGGCGTGCATGATTGAAAATTGAAAATTGAAAATTTCAAATTGGCAATCTTCAATTTGAAATCTTCAATCCTCAATCTCCTCACCCCGTCCCCGAGGTTGCGGCGCTACCCGCCAGGGTCCGCTTCACTTCCTCCACCCGGTAGCTCTCGATCACGTCGCCGACCTTGAGGTCGTTGAAGTTCTCGACGCCGATGCCGCACTCGAGCCCTTCGCGCACTTCCTTCACGTCGTCCTTGAAGCGCTTGAGACTCGAGATCGTCCCATCGTAGATCTGGACTCCATCGCGGACCACCCGAACCCGGCCGGTCCGCTGGATCAGGCCGTTCTTCACCATGCAGCCTGCGATCGTGCCCACCTTGCTCACCTTGAAGAGCTGGAGGACCTGCGCGTCGCCCAGGACGGTTTCCTTCGACTCGGGCTTGAGCAGGCCTTCGAGCGCGGCGCGGACGTCGTCCACCGCCTCGTAGATGATCCGGTAGGTGCGGATATCGACCGACTCCCGCTCGGCCGCGGCGCGCGCGCCCGCATCGGGCCGCACGTGGAAGCCAATGACGATGGCTCCGGAGGCCTTGGCCAGCAGGACGTCGCTCTCGCTGATCGACCCGACCCCGCGAAGCACGATGTCCACCCGCACTTCACCGGTACTGAGCTGGGCAAGCGCGTCGGCCAGCGCCTCGGCCGGGCCGCCCTGATCGGCCTTGATGATGAGCCGCAATGCTCCGATCTGACCCTGGGCCAGCTGGCGCGAAAGATCCTCGAGGGTGCCGCCGCGCGTGGTGCGGCGGTTCTGGGCCTCCCGGTCGAGCCGCTGCCGCTTCTGCGCGATCTCCCGCGCCTCGACTGCGTCGGCCACAACGAGGAAGCTGTCGCCCGGCGACGGAGTGCCCTCGAACCCGAGGATCTGCACCGGAATCGAAGGCCCCGCCTCCTTGATGTTCTTGCCGCGCTCATCGAACAGCGCCTTGACCCGGCCGGAGAACTTGCCGCTGATGAAGTTGTCGCCCACTCGCAGGGTGCCGCGCTGCACCAGGATGGTGGCCAGCGGTCCCTTACCCGGGTCCAAGGTGGCTTCGATCACAGTGCCGGATGCGGCCCGGTCGGGATTGGCGCGCAGATCGAGAATTTCCGCCTGCAACAGGATCTGCTCGAGCAGCTTATCGACCCCGGTACCCTTCTTAGCCGAGATCGGCGTAGCGAGCACGGTACCGCCGAACTCCTCCAGTACCACGTTGTGGGTCAGCAGGTCCTGCTTCACCTTCTGCACGTTGGCCGCGGGGAGGTCGATCTTGTTGATCGCGACGATGAGAGGGACGCCGGCGTTCTTTGCGTGGCTGATCGCTTCGACCGTCTGCGGCATCACCGCGTCTTCGGCCGAGACCACCAGGACCACGATATCGGTGACCTGAGCGCCGCGGGCCCGCATGGCGGTGAAGGCCTGGTGACCCGGCGTGTCGAGGAAGGTGATTTCCTTCCCGCTCGGCAGCGTCACGTTATAGGCGCCGATATGCTGGGTGATTCCACCGGCCTCGCCCGCGACGACGTTCGCTTTCCGGATGTAGTCCAGCAGCGAGGTCTTGCCGTGGTCAACGTGGCCCATGATGGTGACCACCGGGGGCCGCGGCTGGGTTGTTTCGTCTTCCGCAACCTTCGCCTGTTCGGTGGCAAGGTCGGCGGCGTACTCCTCCTCCTTGACCGCCTGGAAGCCGAACTCCGACGCGATCAACTCGATCTGGTCGAAGTCGAGCCGCTGGTTCACGGTGACCATCAGGCCCAGCTCTTTGAACGCGAGCTGAACAATCTGGCTGGCGGGAACCTTCATGAGGTCGGCCAGCTCCGACACCGAGATGAACTCGTTCACCCGAACCCGGGTCTTCTCGCGCTCTTTCTCCTCCGCGGCACGGGCGAGCTGCTCCTGATAGCCGGTCATGTCGCGGCCACGGCCCTTCCGGCCGACCCCACCGCGCATTCCCTGCAGTGTTTTGAGGATGTTCGCCTGAACGGCTTCCTGGTCCACCGAAGATTTGCGGCCCTTCTTCCCCTTCTTGCGTCCGCCGCCCTTCTCGGCATCGGGGCCGAAATTGCGACTCCGCTCACCGGTGGCAGGAGCGCCGGGAATACCGGCACCAGAGCCGCCGCGCTGAGGGGGACCGGAACCACGCTGGGGAGGACCGGAGCCGCGTTGAGAAGGTGCGGGAGGAGCGCTGCTGCTGAAAACGGGACGGGGACGAGATGGCCCACCGGGACGGCCACCTTGCGGAGCAGCGGGCCGCGGAACCCGAGTCGGAATGACCGGAGTGCGACCTGGGACCGAAGGACGCGGCGGGAGCGGTGACGGTTCCGCGGGCCTGGAAGGTGGCAGGAACGGTGAGGCCGAGACCGGTTCGGTCGCAGTTGGGGCTTCAGTTTCGCCGGTCTCACCTGCTACGGGCGGAAGATCCTTGAACAACGCCTTCGCCCGCTCCTCCAGCGAAGCCGGCAACACCGGCTCGGCGGGACGTTCGATCGGACGGATCAGGTCTATGGCCAGCGCTTCCGCGGCCCGCTCGGCCTCGGCCTGCGCCTCGGACTGCGCCACCTCGGCGGCGGTGCGACGACGCTTACTCGGCTTGCCTGCCTCTGCGACCGGCTCGGGAGCGGCGGCGGCAGTCTTGGTTGCCTTACGACGGCCTTTCTTGGGCGCCGGCTCCTCGGCGGCCTTCCGCTTGTCGCGCTCCCAGCGCACCCGAACGGCGGACACTTGCCCATCCTCCAGTCCCGACATGTGGCTGCGCACAAAGATGCCCATGTCCTTGAGCATCCCCATCACTTGTTCCGCCGAGACCCCAAACTCCGCCGCGAGGTCGTGCACTCTCGTCTTGACCATCAACCCTCCGTCTGGAACGAGCTGCCACTCGCGGCTGCGAGTCCACGAGCAAGCGCCCGATCTACCACTCCTGCCACCATGATTCCTGACTTCCCCAGCTGCCGGCCAATGTCACCAGCCGCTGGACCGCGAAAGAGCGGGACCCTGCGGGCGGTCGCCAGCCGGACCACCTTCTCCATAGCTCGCGGGCTCGCATCCGACGCCAGCACCAGACAGGCGAACCGGTCGGCCTGGAGTCCGGCCCGCACTCGATCGACCCCAATCACCACCTTGCGGCCCCGGTAGCCGAGGCCAAGAAGGCGGAGCAGGCGATCAGGATCCGCCGCGCCCGTCGTCGCTGTCCTCGTCGGTCAGCTCGGCGAGTAGCGCCATCAGCTGATCGGCCCGCTCCTGAGTCATGCCGGGCAGTTGAGCCACTTCGTCCCGCTCGAGATCGAGCACGTCGTTCAGGGTCTGGTACCCCGCACTGTTCAGGATGGCGAGCAGCTCGGGAGAGAGACCCTTCAGCTCCGTCAGTGGCACCTGCGTGACCGACTCGTCCTCCGGCGGCAGCGGGGCGAAGAGCGGCCCCTCGCCACCCCGCTCCAGCCATTCGCGGCTGGAGTAGAGATCGATCTTCCAGCCCGTCAGTTCCGAGGCGAGGCGCACGTTCTGGCCGTTACGGCCGATCGCGAGTGAAAGCTGATCCTCATCCACCACTGCCTGAATGGTCTTGCTCTCCGGATCGGAGAACACCTTAGCCACCCGGGCGGGCGCCAGTGCCAGGCGCGCGAAGCGCTCCGGATCGGGAGACCACGGCACGATGTCGATGCGCTCGCCACCCAGCTCGTTCACCACCGCCTGCACCCGGGACCCTTTGAGCCCTACGCAGGCGCCGACCGGATCGATGGCGTCGTCCCGCGAAATGACCGCGATCTTGGTGCGGCTGCCGACTTCACGGGCCCAGGCCCGGATGTCCACCACGCCTTGCTGAATTTCCGGGACTTCGAGCTTGAAGAGCGCTTTGACGAAGAGCGGGTCGGCGCGGGAGAGAATGAGCCGCGGGCCCTTGGGGGTTTCCTCGAGCCGCTTGAGCACCGCGCGGATGGTGTCCCCCTGGTGGAACTTTTCCCGGTGATTCTGTTCCCGGTACGGAATAATCGCTTCCGCTTCCCGGAACTTGTTGAGCATGATCACCAGCTTGCCGCGCTCGATCTGCTGGACCTCGCCCGAAAGCAGCTCACCCACCTTGCCGGTAAACTCCTCCCGGATCCGGGTGCGCTCGCCTTCGCGGACCCGCTGGATGATTCGCTGCTTCGCCGCCTGCACCGCCAGCCGGCCGAATTCGGCGAAGGGAACATCCTCTTCCAGCATGTCGCCCGGCGCGAATTCCGGATCCTCGTACTGGGCTTCCTCGAGGGAGACCTGCGCGCTCGAATCTTCGACCGCTTCTACCACCTGACGCAGGCGGACGATGCGGATCGTGCCCTTGAGCTCATCGAAGCTGAGCTCGAAGCGGACATTGGGGCCGTATCGCCGGACCAGTGCTGCGTGAATCCCGTCGCGCAGCAGCTCAAGCAGCTCGTTGCGGTCGAGCTGTTTGGTGGTCGATAACTCGCGAATTGCGGCTAGGACTTCTGCCGAAGCGGACATCCTCTTCTCCCTCTAGCGGCCTCAGGAGGCCGAGTCCATCAACAGGGTCGCCTCCTTGAGATTCTCGAGCGCGAGCAGGTAAGGCTCGCCGTCAGCGAGGCGAAGCTGGACATGATCATCGTCGGGCACGGCGACTACTGTAGCGCGCGGATGCCCGGATAGCCCGCGTGCCGTCACTCGTACTTCCCGGCCCAGGTAACGCCGCCAGTGTTCGACGAAACGGACCGGTCGCTCGAACCCTGGGGAGGAAGCCTGCACCAGATAGCGGACCCCGGGCGCAGCCTCCGCCTCGAGTACGCGTGCCAGGCCACGACTCACCTGGACGCAATCCTCGGCGGTCACGCCGTGCCCGGGCGTACTATCCGGGCGATCAATCCTGACCTGAATCAGGGGGCGCTGCGGCGGGCCGGCCAGGTGGAATTCGATCAACTCGAACCCCATGGCGGCGACGTGGCGGCGGACCGGGTCGAGCAGTGGCTGGGAAGGCATCAGGACTTAGAAAAAAAATGTGGGGGAACTCCCCCACTCGTCCTGCGACCCCCGCTCGGAGATCCCCGAACAGCGGCGTAAGTCTAGT
>DATBGE010000015.1:0-4039 GCA_036558125.1 Gemmatimonadales bacterium
CCACCCGCTCCGCCTCCGGCGCCCCCGGCTCCCGCAGCTCCCGAGCCCAAGGCTGGCGCCCGGCCCTTCGTTCGGCGGCATCATCTCGTAGTGCGACTCGCCCACTGGGTGAACGCCATCGTCCTGCTGGGCATGATCGGAAGCGGGCTTCAGATCTACGGTGCCTACCGGCACTTCGGACCGCGGGGCGCCACGTATCCGCTGCCCAATCCCTGGGACGGGAAATCGCTGCCGGAGTGGGCCAGACTGGGCGGCTGGCTCGCGGGAGGGCTCAACTGGCACTTCGCGCTCGCCTGGCCCTTCGTGATCACCGGCCTGATCTATCTCTTCTTCCTTCTGGTCTCAGGCGAGTGGCGCTCTCTGGTCTTCCGGCCGAGAGACGTGAAGCCTGCCATCCAGATGCAGCTCTACTATCTCCGGCTCCGGAAGGACCACCCGGCGCAGGGAAAGCACAACGCCCTCCAGAAGGCAGCCTACACCTTCATCGTGCTCCTGGGCGCGATCTCGGCATTGAGCGGATTCGCCATCTACAAGCCGGTACAGTTCTCCTGGCTCACCGCCCTCTTCGGTGGCTACGAGTTCGCTCGCTACGTGCACTTCGTCAGCGTCTGGATCTTCGTGGGATTCACCCTGCTCCATGTCGTGCTGGTGTTCCTGGCCGATCCAGCCTCGTTCCGGTCCATCATCACCGGATGGTACCGTGGGAGGTACCCCAGCCATGGCTGAACAAATCAGGCGCCTCGACCGGCGTGATTTTTTCCGTATGGCGGCCGTTGCCGGTCCGGCGAGCCTTGTCGCGGCGTGCGGTTGGGATGGTGGCCCGTTCCTGGTGCCTCGGCTCCGCGCGATCAGCCGGCTCAACGACTGGGTGGGTGAGAAGATCCTGTTCTCACGCAAGCGGCTGGCGCGGGAATACCCCGTCGGCGAGCGTACGTCGGAGCGGGACTTTCCCAGCTATTCGATCACCTACAATCAGACCGGGAACTTCCCGGGCGTGTCCGATCCGGCGGCCTGGCGCCTGGAGATCGGCGGCCTGGTCAGGAAGCCGGTGCGGCTCTCCCTGGACCAGATCATGGCCCTGCCGAGAGTCACCTATACGGTGAAGCACCATTGCGTGGAAGGCTGGACCGCGATCGGGACGTGGAGCGGAGTGCCGGTCTCGGTGATCACCGAGATGGTCCAGCCCACACCGGAGGCAAGATTCCTGCGCTTCGACTCATTCGATAGCCACTACTACAACGGATGGGATCTCAGCAGCGCGATGCATCCCCAGACTATTCTCGCCTACGGGTTCAACGAGCAGCCCTTGAAGATGAACCACGGCGCGCCGCTTCGGCTGTATTCGCCGGTGAAGCTGGGTTATAAGATGACGAAGTACCTCACCTCGATGACGTTCACTCGAGAGCGCCCGGGCGGATATTGGGAGGATCAGGGGTATCCGTGGCTGGGGGGAGTTTAGGGAATTGGTAATTGGTAATTGAAAAATTGGTAATTGAAAACTGAACTGTCATCCCGAGCACAGCGAGGGATCTGCTCACCTTGGCTCCTGGGTAGCAGGTCCGTTTTCAATTACCAATTACCAATTACCAATTTTCAATTGTTTCCCCCTCAGTCGCTTCTCAACGATTCAATCGGGTCAACACTGCTCGCTCGCCGGGCCGGCAGGTAGCTCGCCAACAGTCCGATCAATACCATCCCGGCCGACATCGCGAGGAAGGTCCATCCATCCAGCGCCGTCACCCCAAAGAGCAGACTCCCCAAAGCACGGGTGGACGCCAGCGCGGCCAGGACTCCGATCACCACCCCGGCACCCACCACGCGCGCGCCCTGGGCCACCACCATCTGCCTCACCTGCCGGGCTGTGGCGCCCAGCGCCATGCGGACCCCGATTTCCCGAGTGCGCTCGGCGACGATGTAGGACAAGGTTCCGTACAACCCGACCGCGCCGAGGATCAGCGCCAGTGCCGAGATCACGCCCAGCGTCAGCATGGTGAAGGAGAGCTGCACCATTGAATCCCTCGACAGTCCCGCCATGGTGAAGATCCGGTACATCGGTGCCTCGGGTGCCACCTCATGTACCAGGGCCCGGACCTCAGGCGCGATGGTCTCGGCGCGCGGCGTCTTCAGTACGTAGGCGGGTGAGCTGATTCGCCAGGCGTCGGGCGTCGGTCCGATGAGCGGGAAGTACACCACGGCCTGCGGCGTATCCCGGAAGCCATCCTGCATCACGTCTCCCACCACACCCACGACGGTATTCCAGGTCGAATCGCCCTGGGCCATCAGCCGGCGACCGATCGGATCCTGCCCCGGCCAGAGCAGGTTTGCGGCCGACTGGCTGATCACGACACTCCCCGGTGTCCTGGTGGTCTCGTCGGTGGTGAAAGGCCGGCCCTGGCGCACCGGAATTCTCATCGCCTGGAAGTAATCTCCCGCGGTCCAGGTGAAGTTGAGCAGGGTCCCACTTTCCGCATCACGATTTTCCTGCGAGACGAAGCGCCCCGTCTGGGTTCCTTCGTTGAGCGGGACGTTCTCGACCAGGCCAACCGTGGTGACACCGGGCAGGTTCCGGAGGCGATTCATGAAATCGACGTGGAATTGCGCCCAGGTCGGGCCGTCGTTCAACCGCTCCTGCTCGGGGGCAAACTGGAAGGTGAAGACGTCCTTCGTGTCGTACCCGGGATCGACATGTCGCAGTGCCTGGAAGCTCCGCACCAGCAAGCCTGCGCCGATGACCAGCACCAGGGCGAGTGCCGTCTGGCCTACGACCAGAGCGTCACGTCCCCAATGCCTGCGGCCGGTGGCGCCGCGGCCTCCTTCGCGCAGCCGCTTGAGGTCCGGCTCCGAGGCTCGGAGTGCGGGGATGGTGCCACAGGCCAGCGCGGAGAGGAGCACGGCGCTCAATGCGACCAGCGCAGTGGTCGGGTTGATGCCGACCTGGTCCAGCCGCGGAATATTGGGTGGTGCCGCATGGAGAAAGAGCGGCAGCGTCAGCACCGCGAGCAGCACAGCCAGGCCACCGGCGATAAGGGCGACGATCAACGCCTCCGCCATCTGCAACCGCACCAGCTGGGTCCGGGTTGCCCCGATGGCCCGACGGACCGCCAGGTCGCGGTGCCGCCCCTCGGCCCGCACCATGAAGAGGTTCGCGACGTTGGCACAGGCGATCACCAGCACGATGGTGACGGCGCCCAACAGCACCAGCATCGGACGAGTCGCCGAGCCGAGCATGCGGTCGAGCAGCGGACGCACCACGGCTCGGTGCTGTCCGATCAGTCGCGCGTAGTTGGCAGGTCCGCCAAAGCGCTCCGGAAGCTGCCGCGCCAACGCGGTGAGTTCTTTGGAGACTGACTCGATCGTCGCCCCGGGCGCCATCCGCCCGACCAGAGGCGTGCCGAAGTCCCCTACTTGTACTCCGGTGTCCCGAATCTCCCCCGCGATCCACAGCAGGGTGCCGTCGTTGGGGAACCTGAATTGCGGACCCATGATCCCGATCACCGTGCGGCTCGTCCCCGCGATCGAGAAACTCTTGCCGACCACGGAGGAATCGCCGCCGAACCAGGACTTCCAGAGCGCGTTGCTGATCACCACCACATTGTTCTCGTCCTCGGCGACGGGCAGCCGACCCAGGATCGGGCGGGCGCCCAGGGTGGAGTAGAGCGAGTTGGTCGGGGCGGACATCCGGACCCGCTCTACCCGGTCGCCGACCCGGAGGGTGGAGGTGAAGGAGTTGTAGGTGGAGATGTCCTCGAGTTGATGGGACTGCTCCCGATACTGGAGGTAGAACTCGTCTCCCACCGGAAAGTCTTCCGGCATGTCGGAGCCCGGCGCGGTTCCGGCGATGTCCACCAGCCGGTCGGAGTTGGCGTAAGGCAGCGGGTTAAGCAGCACCGCGTCTACCACGCTGAACATCCCGGCCACGGCGCCGATCGCGAGCGCCAGAGTGGCGACGGCGGTGACGGTGAAGCCGGGGGTGCGCCGGAGTGCCCGCGCCGCATGGCGGAGGTCGGTGGTCCATTCGGCCAGCATGGGTAGGGCTCCA
>DATBGE010000016.1:0-7500 GCA_036558125.1 Gemmatimonadales bacterium
GTGCGGGTCTACGGTCCCTCTCCGGAGCAAAATCGCACCCCGACTGTGTCTTTTACCCTCACAGGGAAGTCGTCCGAAGACGTCGCGACGACATTGGCGGCAAAGGGGGTCTGTGTTTCCCACGGGGATTTCTACGCTGCCACCGTCGTCGAACGACTCGGTCTGGAAAGCGACGGTCTGGTACGCGCCGGTTGTGCCTGTTACACGACCGAAGACGAAGTGACGCGTCTCGTAACCGGTTTGCGAGAGATCGCACGCAGCTGATTTTGCCTGCGTTAAAGAGGAATCCTGGGCTTCGAGTTGGTTCCCCGACAGCAGCGCGGCAGTGAGTCCCAGCATGATTGTAGTGCGCACATCGGTCCGTTCCCTCGGAAGTTGAGTCTCCGATGCATGAAGCAGCGGAGATCGAAAACGGATCGATGGTGAGCCGGTGCCATCAAGACCGCGTCAAGTCATTCGTTGAATCGTTGACAGAGGCGTCTTGCGGCCCCATCCTACCCGTTGCCGAAGCCGTGCGCCCCACCGCAGCCACCGCTACTTTTCGACCGATGACACCCGTTTCTTCTCCGGCAACCATTCGCGCTCCCACCGGGACCTCCTTGAGCTGCAAGGGCTGGCACCAGGAAGCCGCCCTTCGGATGCTCATGAACAACCTCGACCCTGCCGTCGCCGAGAGGCCTGACGAGCTGATCGTCTACGGCGGGAGCGGGAAAGCCGCCCGCAACTGGGAGTGCTTCGAGCGAATCGTCTCCACTCTTCGAAGACTCGAGAACGATGAGACCCTGCTCGTTCAGAGCGGCAAGCCGGTAGGCGTCTTCAAGACCCACGAGGAAGCCCCTCGGGTCCTGATCGCCAATGCTCACCTGGTGCCTCGCTGGGCGACCTGGGAAGAGTTCCGCCGCCTGGAGGCCCTCGGTCTCACGATGTACGGCCAGATGACGGCCGGGTCCTGGATCTACATCGGCACCCAGGGAATTCTGCAGGGCACCTATGAGACTTTCGCCGAGTGTGCTCGTCAGCATTTCGGCGGCACTCTCGCCGGACGTCTGGTGGTGACTGCGGGACTCGGTGGAATGGGGGGAGCCCAGCCCCTGGCAGGCACCATGAATGGCGCCGCCTTCCTCGGCGTGGACGTGGATGCCTGGCGAATCCAGCGACGGGTCGACACCGGCTATTGCGACTTGATGACCACCAGTCTCGATGAAGCATTGCGGCTGGTCGAAGGAGCCAAGAAGAAGCGAGAAGCGCTGTCGGTCGGACTCGTGGGAAACATTGCCGAGGTACTCCCCGGGCTGGTCCGGCGCGGGGTCGTACCGGACGTACTCACCGATCAGACTTCGGCTCACGACCTGCGGCTTGGCTATATCCCCGCGGGGCTTTCGCTCGAGGCGGCGGCGGTGGAGCGCGAACGCGACCCGGATGGGTACGAAGCCCAGGTGCTGGATTCGATGGTCGTCCACGTGAAGGCGATGTTGGAGTTGCAGTCCCGAGGTGCCGTCACCTTCGACTATGGCAACAACCTGCGCGGACAGGTCGCCGATCGGCGCGGTCTCAAAGAGGCCTTCGACATTCCCGGCTTCGTGCCCGAATTCATTCGACCGTTGTTTTGTCGCGGAGCGGGTCCGTTCCGCTGGGCCGCGCTCTCCGGCGATCCGTCGGACATCGCGGTGACCGACGAGGCAGTCCTCGAGACTTTCCCCGAAAAGGATGCGCTGGCCCGATGGATCAAGCAGGCCAGAGAAAAGGTCCACTTTCAGGGGCTTCCCGCCCGGATCTGCTGGCTCGAGTATGGTGAGCGCGCCGAAATGGGCCTGCGCTTCAACTGGCTGGTGAAAAAGGGGAAGGTGAAGGCGCCGCTCGTGATCGGAAGGGACCACCTCGACACTGGCTCCGTCGCCTCACCCAACCGGGAAACCGAGGCCATGCGAGACGGGAGCGACGCGATCGCGGACTGGCCGCTGCTCAACGCGATGCTCAATACGGCGTGTGGCGCGAGCTGGGTCTCGCTTCATCATGGCGGCGGGGTCGGGATCGGCTATTCGATCCACGCCGGCATGGTCGCAGTGGCCGATGGGACCGAGATGGGAGATCGGCGCTTAGCGCGAGTCCTCACCGCCGATCCGGGTACCGGCGTCATGCGCCACGCCGATGCTGGCTACGAGATCGCGATCGAGACTGCCCGAGAACGCGGGGTAGATCTCCCGATGCTCGGAACGTGATTTTTCCCCGAAAGCAAACACAGAGACGCAGAGAACACAGAGGGAACAGAGGATGTGGACGCCCCCTCCGTGCCCTCTGTGTCTCCGTGTTTTGTGGGTGATTCGTGCCCGTACTCCGATCCATTCGGACACTGGCGACCTGCCGCAGCGAGGGTCGCCAGTCGGATATCCATCCAATCCATGATGCGGCTCTGGTATGGGAAGGTGGAACCCTTCTCTGGGTCGGGCCCGAAAAGGCTCTTCCCGCCGACTACGCCACCTGGGAGAGTCGGGACGCTGATGGCGCTCTGGTCATCCCCGGCCTGATCGATTGCCACACCCACCTTGCCTTCGGCGGATGGCGCGCTGAAGAGTTTGAGCAACGAATCCAGGGGAGCAGTTACCTGGATATTGCGCGCAAGGGTGGCGGGATCATGTCTACCGTTGCCCAGACCCGCACGTTGTCCGAGGACGCGTTACTCGAGCGGGCTCGTGGCTTCCTCGACAAGATGATGGCACTGGGTGTCACTACGGTCGAATGCAAGAGCGGTTATGGCCTGAACATTGAGACCGAACTCCGGTTGCTCCGGGTCTATCAACGCCTGGGCCTTGATAGGGCCGCCCGGATCATCCCCACCTTCCTCGGGGCACACGTCGTTCCTCCGGAATTCCGCGATCGCCGGGAGGACTACATCAGGCTGCTTATCGAAGGGCTGATCCCTCTGGTCACCGGACAGGGACTCGCCCGTTTCTGTGATGCCTTTGTCGAAGACACAGCCTTCACGGTACCCGAGGCGCGACGAATCCTTTCGGCAGGGAAGGCGGCAGGTCTGGGTGCCAAGCTCCACGCTGACCAACTCAGTTCGTGCGGAGGTGCCGAGCTTGCCGCCGAGTTGGGAGCGGTTTCGGCGGACCATCTTGAATGCGTGTCGCCGGCGGGAATTGCCGCGATGGCCCAATCGGGGACGGTCGCGGTGAGCCTCCCGCTCGCGTCGCTCTATCTCAACCACACCCCGTTGCCGGCCCGCCGGCTGATCGAAGCCGGTGTGCCCGTCGCCGTGGCCACTGATTTCAATCCGGGGTCCGCTCCGAGCTTTCACCTGCCGCTGGCGCTCAGCCTCGCGTGTACCATGCAGCGGATGACGCCGGCCGAAGCCTTGAAAGGAGCGACGATCATCGCGGCCCGGGCGCTCGCGATTGATGGGGTGACCGGTTCGCTTGAAGCAGGAAAATCAGCCGACTTCGCCGTGATCGATGCGGAGAGCGTGAACGAGTGGTGTTACCACTTCACGCCGAATGCCTGTCGGCGCGTCGTGGCGCGGGGCAGGGAGGTGAAGGCGGGGAGTCGATAGCCGAGGTCGAAAGTCCAGCGTCAGTTCTCTGGCACTACGGTCCAGGTTGAGTCCGGATTGTACCGCTCCATCGCCTTGAACGCCTGCGGCGTATCGTCCCCGAAGTCCTTCTCGTACACGATCCCGTCGTGGCTCACGATGAAGGTCTGGATCCCGGTTACGGCGTAGTCTGCCGGCGAAGCCACGAGGGCGAAACCGCCAATCATCGCACCCTCCACCACGAAGTCCAGCTCGCCCAGCGGCGCCGCCGGGCCCTGGCCCTTCAGGACCTTGAAATAGTAGCCGTGGAAGGGCTGCGGCTTGGTGGTGTATCCGTCGGCCAGCGCCTCCGCGATCCCCTTGCTTACCGGACCCTGCCATTTTCCGTCCTTGGTTTGCCAGACCAGGCCGTCCTGCTTCCCGGGGCTGCTGATGATCCGCTGCGCGTACTGGTTCACGTAGGCACCGTCGTGCCTCACTAACGCGTATTGTTTCTGGGCCTCGACGAAGCCGCGGCAGATCTGGATCGCGTCGAGCTCGTTGCGCCCTACCCGGCGGCGCAGGATCTCGTCTACGCCCGCGGCCGCATCGAACCGCCACTGGTCCCCGTCTGCCACGATCGGCATCGGGAGCGGCCAGTCGTCGGGGCCCACGTCGACCGTTACGGACTTTCCGGTGGAGTCGCGCTCCAGCTTCATCTGGGTCCGCGCCTCCTTGGCCCAATCCATGGCGTTCTTGCGATCGAGGACGGTGTCCTTGCTGGCGATGATATCCTCGGCCTCCGACCCCAGGATCTCCCGCAGCGCCGGCACGTTGAACTGCTCCGCCGCCGCTACGAGCGCCTCGGCGGCTGCCTCGGGTGTCGGGAACGCCTTTCCGGGAACGATGGGTCGCTCTGCGTTCTCCTTTCCGCTGCAGGCTGCGATGCCGAGTGTGACGACCGTGAGTGCGGCGGTGAAGCCGAGACGGGACGGGACGATGCGCAGCATGCTCATGACCTGGACCGTGAATGGATGACGCATGGACACTACCGCCGACGCCCGCCGCCGCCACCGCGGGACATACCACCCCTCGACCCGCCAAAGCTGGATGCGCCGCGCGAGCTGCTGGAACGGGCACTGCTGCCGCTCCACCCACTCGACCCCCCGCCGAAGCCGCCCGAGCCGGAGCCGCCCCCGACGCTTCGATTGCCGATAGACTCGCCGCCGCTACGGCCACCCGCACCACCTGCCGAGCGGTCGCTGACTCCCGCACCACCGGCCCGGCCACCCGCACCACCCGCCGAGCGGTCACTCGTGCCGGCCGACGGCCGGTTCGAGCCGCCTGCACCACCGGCGCCGTTTCGGCCACCCGCACCCCCGGCCCCGCGGTCACTCGTCCCGGCGGACGGCCGGCTGGAGCCGCCGAACTTGTCCGCCGTGCGCTTGTCACCGTACGGAGCGCCACCACGATGCGAAGGGTTGTGCGACCATGCATTCCCGCCGCCCTTCGGTTGGGCGCCGCCAGGGCGACCAGCTCCACCGGGGCCACCAACTCCTCCCACACCGCCAACGCCGCCTGCACCTCCAACGCCACCGACGCCGCCGACGCCGCCAACGCCACCGACTCCGCCAACGCCACCGACTCCCCCAACGCCGCCGACGCCACCGACGCCGCCGACGAAGTTGTTGCCATTGTTGATGTAGATGTTGCCGCCGCCGCCCCAACCCGCGTAACAGCACGACCCGCCCCACATCGCAGCCCCCATCATGAACCCGACGCTGAACGACACGAACGCGGTCCCCGGGTAGTAGGGCGGGTAGTAGATCGGCGGGTACGGATAGACCGGCGGGGGATAGACGTATGTCGGGTTGTACGACGGAACGTAGATCACCTCGGGGTCGGCGGACTGGACGACGATCACGGTCTTATTCTCGACGACCTGAGTATCAACCTTCTGCTTGTCGTTCGACTCCAGGGCGCCCTTGGCCTTCGCCTGCTTCCGCATCTCCTGGACAGCGTCCATGACGTCTTTCTGCTGGGCGAGAAAGGCGTTCCCCATCTCGGTCGTCCACTGGACGTCGTCGGCGAGCCGCTTGACGACCTCGGGCACCGCCGCCATCGACTGGATGCTCGGATCCCACGGCATCTTCTTCACTGAGTCGGCCAGCGCCTTGTCCTTCAGATTCGGGTTCTTCGCCATCCATTGCTGCAGCTGCACGATCTCGAGTGGATAGGTTGACGCTACCAGCGTCTGGGCCAGCAAATCGTCGGGGTACAGCGCGATCGGCGCCACCATCGATTGGAGCTGCTGGGGAGTCAGCGGCTTCGAAGTCGTATCCGCCGCTGCCGTCGTGTCCTGGGGGTTCGCCGGGGGTACCTTGTCTTGCTGCGCCGTCGCGCTGCCTATGGAGAGCGCGAACACGGCAAAGAGGGCAGGGATGGCCCTGGCAACCAGGGGCTGCAGTCGTCTGCGGACGGGAGGAAGAGTGGGCATGAGGGTCATGCTCCCGTGGAAGAGGGGAGCGCGTCCTGGTCCCGCGAAGGGAGGTCGGCTCACCACGTCGGATGCTTGCTGCAGGCTCTCATAGAGGCAAGGGAACTATAGGATATGATACACCGGCAATGGGCTCAGAGGCTAGCGGTCTGCAGACACTCCGGATCGGGGGCGCTGCACCAAGTGCGGTGCATGATGCGACGCCCAAGGACCTCCAGCCACGCACGGGAGCGAAGGTCAAAGGTTGCGAGGCCGTTCCCAACGGCGCCGGGCCAGAAAGGCAATCGAGGCCGCCGCAACGACGACACCGGTCAGCAACCAGGCCTCTCTCGACGCCCGCACGAGCAGGCCGACGATCAGGGCCGCCGCCAGCCAGGGCACGACGTCACCCGCCGGCATCAAGAATGGCTCGCCTTCGGATCGGACATTGAGTCGGCGGAGCCGGCCCGCACCCACACAGCACGCGAGATAGACGATCAGGAGCGCCACGTCCGCCAGCAGCGCCAGCCTCACGTAGGTGCCGGTGACGGCAATGCCGTAGACGATGATGCCCTGGATGGAGATTGCCACGTGGGGTGTGCGGTACTGCGAATGCACAGCAGCCAGCGGGCGGGGCAGGTAACCGTCCTCAGCGAGGGCGAACAGGGTCCGCGGCGTGGATAGCATCATCGCGGTCATGAAGCCGAAGGTGGAGAGAATCATCCCGACCAGAATGAGTCGCGCGCCCGCGGCACCAGCGATCTGTTGCGCCGCGGCGGCGAGCGGCGCCTTCGCCGTCTCCGGCGCCGCCAGAGCGCTCCCCAGTATTCCCTGGGCCACCAGTTGGACCGCGATGTAGAGCAGTCCGACCCCCAATAGTGCCAGCGCGATCGCCCGCGGGACCGTCCGGGATGCATCCCTGACCTCGCCGCTCACCTGAAGTGCCGACTCCATCCCGAAGAACGCAAACATGAGTAACAAGCCGGCCTGGCCTACTGCGCCGAGTGGTGGCAGAGTCGAGATGGTGAGGTTCGCGGGAGTAACGTGGGGTAGTCCGAGCAGCACGAAGGCGAGGAGAGGAACCAGCTTGGCAATGGTTGAGATCCCGCTCAAGCGCGACCCCATCGCGGCTCCGCGCACGTTGACGGCCGCAAGCACCGGGAACATGACGGCCAGTACGAGCGCCCGGGGAATCCTCCCCGCCAGGACCGGAACCAGAGCGCCAAGGGCGTCGGCGAAGACGGTCGCGACCGCGGCCATGGCGAGGGTGATCCCGAGCCATTGCAGCACCCCGCAGAGAAACCCCACGAACGGACCCAGTGCGGCCTCGATATACGCATATGGTCCGCCGCTCCGGGGCACTCGGCTCCCTGCCTCCGCGAAGCAGAGTGCCACCAGTGCCGTCGCGACCGCGCAGACCAGGTAGGCCAGTGGCGCCGCCGGGCCGAGCGAGGCAGCCACGTGCGCGGGAAGCACGAAGATGGCTGCTCCGACGGTGATGTTGAAGATCGCCGCG
>DATBGE010000017.1:0-3994 GCA_036558125.1 Gemmatimonadales bacterium
GTCGGCTTGCCCTACAGTATGACCGGCTTTGGAGCGGCGGAGGGGGCGGTGGCCGGGGGACGGATCCGCGTCGAGATCCGCACGGTCAACCATCGCCACTTCAATCCCTCGCTCAAGCTGTCGGGAGATCTCCTCCCGCTCGAGGCCGAGCTGCGGGAACGGCTGCGCAAGGAGTTCGATCGGGGACACATCGCGGTATCCGTGCGATGGACCGAGGCGCCGGAGCGGGACACGAGTCTCACGGTAGACCTGGAGCGGGCCCGCGCGGTCGCCGACCAGTTTCGGGCTCTGCAGCAGGCGCTGGGAATTCCGGGCGAGGTGGACCTGGCGATGATCGTCCGCCAGCCCGACGTGGTCACGGCGCCGCCAAGTGATGACACCTCCGTGGCGTGGAGCGATCTGGAGCCGGTCGTTGCCCAGGCGATCGCCGAGTGCAAGGGGATGCGGCGGAGGGAAGGGGCCTTGCTCGCCGAGGAGCTGCGCCATCGGCTGTCGCTGCTCGAGCGGTCCAGCCAGGTGATCGCCGAACGCGCGCCGGAGCGGCTGCCGCGAGAGCGAGACCGGCTGCGGCAGAACGTGGCGCAATTGCTGGACGGACGAAGTGTGGACGAGCAGCGGTTGGCGCAGGAATTGGCGTTTCTCGCCGACAAGCTCGACATCACCGAGGAACTGGTCCGGTTCGGTGCCCACCTCAAGGCCGTGCGCGAGGCGCTCGCCGGTGACGCCCCGGTCGGCAAGCAACTCGGGTTTCTGGCCCAGGAGCTCGGCCGCGAGGTCAACACCATGGGCGCCAAAGGCAACGACGCGGAGATCATTCAGCAGGTCATCGCGATGAAGGGCGAGCTGGAGAAGTTCCGGGAACAGCTCGAGAACTTGGAGTGAAGCCCTTCCTGCTGGTCCTCTCTTCGCCTTCGGGTGGCGGGAAGACCACCATCGCCCGGCGGCTGTTGACGGTGCGGAACGACGTGGCCTATTCGGTGTCGGCCACCACGAGAAAGCGGCGCCCCGGGGAGGAAGAAGGCCGGGACTACCACTTCCTCGCGAGAGACGACTTCGAACGGCTCGAGGCAGGCGGAGCATTCATCGAGTCCGCGACGTACAATGGCGAACGCTACGGCACCCTCCGAAGCGAGATCGACAAGAGCTTCGCGGCCGGCCGCCACGTGGTGATGGACATCGAGATCCAGGGCGCCCGGCAGGTGAGGGAGCGGTTCCCTAGCGCGATCCATGTGTTCGTGCTGCCTCCCTCGGGTGAAGCCCTCGTCGCCCGGCTGCGAGACCGGAAGACCGAGTCGGTCACGGCGCTGAAGCGTCGCCTGGCTCATGCGCTGGACGAGCTCAAGGCAGTCGGCGAGTACGATTACACCGTGGTCAACGAGGACCTGAACCGCGCGGTGGCCCAGGTGAGTGCCATCATGGACGGCGAGGCGCTCAGGGTGGCGCGCCAGGACAATCTGGCTGAAGTGGTAGACAATCTGCGCCGGACCATCTCCGCGGAGGCGATGCGGATCAGTGCGGAACAGAAGAAGGTTGAGGTAAAGGGGAATTAGGAACTGTTAAGGTGCCATAAGCCTTAGGCCTTAAGCCTAAGCGCGACGGCATATGGCTTAAGGCTTATGGCAGCCCACAACCAAGAGGAACCATGAGGATTTACACACCGATCGAAGCCGCCAACCGGGCGGGGAACAAGTATCTCGGCGTGCTGGTGGCTGCGAAGTTCGCCCGGCATCTCAATGAGCTGCCCAAGGAGCGAATTCAGGATCGGGAGCAGAAGCTGACCACCATGTCGCTCGATTCGCTGGTCTCGGGCGAGCTGAATTACAAGATCTCGCGCCGGCGTCGTTCCGAGGCGTGACCGTGTGGGCCGGCCGCCACGTCACCCTCGGCGTGTCGGGCGGCATTGCCGCCTATAAGAGCTGCATCCTGGTCCGTCGTCTGGTCGAGGCGGGGGCCAAGGTCGATGTGATCCTCACCCAAGGGGCCGCGGAGTTCGTGCGGCCTCTTACGTTTGAGGCCCTCTCCGGCCGGCCAGTGATCACCTCGCTCTGGGAACCCGGCGCCGCTCTCCAGCATATCAGGCTCGCCCAGGCTACTGATCTCATCATCGTCGCACCCGCCACCGCCAACCTCATCGCGAGAAGCGCCCAGGGTCTGGCGGACGATCTGCTAACCGCGTTGCTGCTGGCCCGGACCGCCCCGGTTCTGCTGGCGCCGGCAATGAACGACGAGATGTTCGCGAATCCGGCGACGCAGGCCAACCTCGGGACCCTGCGATCACGCGGTTTTGTCACCGTGGGCCCCGAGGTCGGCGCCCTGGCGGAAGGTCCGTCGGACAAGCCCGGACGGATGAGCGAACCGGAGACGATCATCGCGCACGCGGCACGCCTGCTCAGGAGTCGAGGTCCGCTGGCTAACAAGCGGGTCGTGGTAACGGCGGGCCCGACACGAGAAGCGATTGATCCGGTGCGCGTCGTCAGCAATCGGTCGAGCGGAAAGATGGGCTATCGAATCGCCGAGGCCGCCTGGGAGAGGGGAGCGAGCGTGGTTCTGGTGAGCGGGCCTACCACGCTCGCCCACCCGACCGGGGTCTCGGTGCGGATGGTGGACTCGACCGCTCAGCTCGAGGCCGTGGTGCGGGAAGAATTGCCTACCGCGGATGTGCTGATCATGGCCGCGGCACCCGCCGACTATCGCCCGAAGGATCCGGGAAATCACAAGCGGCCCCGCGCGACCGGAAAGCTTTCCATCGAGCTGGAGCCGACCGAAGATATCCTGACCGGGACCGTGTCCCTCCGGCGCCCGAAATCAGTCATCGTCGGATTCGCTCTGGAGACCGGCGACGCCGACGCCAAGGGTGCCGAGAAACTCCGCCGGAAGGATCTCGATCTCATCGTGATCAATGACGCCCTCGAACCAGGAGCGGCGTTCGAGGGAGATACCAACCGGGTCACCATCCTCGACCGGGACGGGGCACGGAAGAACGTCCCCCTCGCCAGCAAACGTGAAGTCGCCGAGGCCATCCTCGACGCGGTGGAGGTGCGGCTTGGCAAGTGAGCGGGAGCGGTATTTGAAACAGCAGATCGAGCTTGGTGGCGGAGAGATCTACTTAAGTACCGAGTACCGGGTACCGGGTACCGAGTACTCGAGCCCGGCCGAAAACGCGTTGGCCGAGCCTTTGGCCCCTGACCTCGGGGCGGAGCCCAAGGCGGGCAAACCCTCGGTACCCGGTACTCGGTACTCGGTACTTCCCGAGGAATCGTCCGGTCCCGCGCCAACAACATCTCCAAAGTGGAAGAAGGACCTACCCCCGATTCCGGGTCCCGGTCTCGTCATCGAACCACCCGCGATGGACCTCATGGGCGATGAGATTTCCAGGCTCGAATCGCTGGACGCGGTTGCCGCGATGGTGAAGGGATGCCGGAAATGCCCGCTCTGCTCGGGACGAACCAACACGGTGCCAGGAGAGGGGAATCCCTCCGCTCGACTCATGTGTATCGGAGAGGGGCCGGGAGCCACCGAGGACGCAACGGGCCGGCCGTTCGTTGGTCAGGCCGGGGAGTTGTTGAACGGGATTCTTGGGTCGATCGGATTGCCGCGGGAACAGGTCTACATCGCCAACATCGTGAAGTGCCGGCCGCCGCAAAACCGGAAGCCGCTGCCGGATGAGGCGGCCGCCTGTATGCCATATCTCCGTCGCCAGATCGCTCTGATTCAGCCCAAGGTCATCCTGGCGCTTGGCGGGACCGCCGCCGAGGCGTTGCTCAACACCAAGCGTGGCCTCGGCGACCTGCGCAATCAGGTGCATCGCTACGCCGGCGTTCCTCTCATCGTCACCTACCACCCCGCCGCGCTGCTGCGGAACCCCAACTGGAAGAAGCCGACGTGGGACGATGTGCGGATTGCTCGACAACTGCTGGGAGATTGAGGGATTGAAGATTGCAGATTTCAGATTGAGGATTGCGTCCCAGAAGGAAAGTCTGAACGGGAATTGGCA
>DATBGE010000018.1:0-5531 GCA_036558125.1 Gemmatimonadales bacterium
CCACCGGCCGGTGCGCCTTACGCCCCGGCGCCATCTTAATTACGACGCTGTCCGGAGTCTGACTGTTGAGGTACGCGTTCTGGTCGTGCATCAGAGCGCCCTCGGGCAACTGCTGATAGAGCGGCCCCAGCTCCTTCTCGATCCGGGCCCGGTAGAACTCGGGGAGTACCGTGGTCTCACCTTCCATGAAGTCGCGGACCGAGCGGTCGGTGTCGAGCAGTTTGCGCATCATGGTGTGATACTTGAGCCGCCCGAACCCTTCCGACGAAATGGCCCGCATCACGTTCAGCCACTTGGGAATTGGCTCCGCCGTCGCCGGGATGCGCCGCATGATGGCCTTCCAGGAGAAGGAATGGCCGGTGACCGCGACCAGTCCGTCGTAGAACTCCGTCCAAGAGTAGTTCTTGGGCCGGACATTCATCGCGTGATTGTTGTTCAGGAAATGGAACGGGAAGGGGATCACCCGCCCCGCCCGCTGGTAATCGAGGTTCATCGGCGCCGCGCGACCAAAGGCTGACAACAGCGAGTAGGCCGGGAAGGCGCCGGGAGACAGGTCAATGAACTTCTTGGTCAGCTCGAAGGGCTCGGGTCCCTGGTCCCCATCGAGACCGAGCACGAAATTGGTCTGGATGTAAGGGATGTAGCGCAGGATCAGGTTTACATGCTCGGAGACCTGCTGCACCTTTTCCATCCCGGTCTTCCGAGTCTTCGACTTGTTGCCCAGGTCGTACCACGACTCGATGCCAGGCAGGATCGCCTTGAAGTTGTTCTGTTTGAGCCGCTTCAAATGCGGCTCGGCCAGGAGCGAGAGGCTGCTCTCGGCAATGTGCCGGATCCGCTTGTGCGGGTCGGCCTCCTCGACCGCCTCCATGTAATCCTCGAAGCGGACCCCGAAGTTGGGATCGTGCCAGCCGAGGATTGGCCTCTTGAGCTTGGTCTGGAGGAACTTCAAATCTTCCCGGAGCTGCTGAAAACTGAGCGGCTGGTAGTCCACCGTCGCGTCGATGCAGAAGCTGCAGGTGTAGGGACAGCCGAGGCTCCCGATCATCGGGACGAACTTGATGGTGGGCGCCTTCTTGAGCGTTGACTCGATGAAGGGCCAGCGCTCCTCCACGCTGGGTAGCTCGAGCGGCTGGGTCGGCGCCGAGATCTGGCGGCCCATGGGCCGCCAGGGCGCGCACTCGGTGACGACTTCCTGCACCACCTTCTTGTCGGTAAAGCCCAGCACGTAGTCGAAGTACTTGGCCGCGTCTTCCGGATAGCAGCGCGCGTGGGGACCGCCGATCACGGTGACGGCGCCCCGCTGGCGGAACAGATTACTCAGGGCGTAGGAGAGCTGGGCCGACTGGGTGAAGGTCCCGATGAAGAGAAGGTCGAGATCCTTGGGGAGTTCCGTCAGGAGGTCTTCGAGGCCGGTATAACAGACGAAGGTGACATCGTGACCCATCTGGCGACACCAGACCCCGATGATCTGGGGCATGATGCTGGCCAGATTAGCGTTCATTACGCGTCCGTAGAGAGACGGATTTGGACTCTTGGTAACGAGGTCAAGCACACCGATGCGGAGTTTCCGCATTCACAATCCTCAGACCACGGGGATGCCGAGGCAGACCTTCACCCGGCGATTTGACCACGCCCAGGGGGGAGAACAGAAAGGGCAACAGGGAGGAACCCTCTTAAGATCCCCTGTATGCACCCGCTTTGCAAGGATGCTGTTTTCCTGAGCCGGAGGTCCGGCTCCAGAACCTCTTCTCCAATCGGAGCGTTTCCCAACCGATGATCAGCCTCCCGCTCGCCGTCTGGATCGTGCGCCTGACCCTGCTCTATCTCTTGATCGGGCTGTGCTTTGCCGTGGCCTTCGCCGCACGGGGAGCAGGACGGCTCGATCCGGTAGCCCGCCACGGCACCATCGGATTTCGGCTGCTTGTAATCCCCGGAGCGATGCTGCTATGGCCCTATCTGACCTGGCGTGTCGCAAAGGGCATTCCGTCCCGGGAACGAAATGCCCATCGGGACCTGGCTCGATGAACCGGAAGCTCCGGGCCCGTCATCGGGCGGTGATTCTACTCCTCGCCCCGATTCTTCCCGCGATTTTGCTGGTCGCGCTGCTTGGACGGTCTCGGATTCCTCCGACGGGCCTGCCTCGCGAGCTGGCCGAGCGACGGGACTCGCGTCTGGTACCCGTCGGTTCCGACTGGACGCTGCTCGAGTCACCAAAGATCCGGGCTCGGTTTCTCGCTCAGCAGGGAGACTCGATCCCATCGGCCATCGTGCTGGATCCGATCGAGCAACCCATGCCACCCGATCTCCTGGTCTACTGGGTTGAGGCAGCCGGCGGCTCGACCGCGTTGCCTGCCGATGCCGTTCTCCTGGGTTCGCTCAAGGCGGACGAGGAATTGCGGCTTCCTGCTTCGAACCGCGGCTACCTGATCGTCTACAGTCTGGCGCATCGGCAGCGGATCGGTCTCGCTCAACTGCCGCGGATCCCATGAGCAACTTCTACCAGGCGGTGAATTGGAATCGACAGAAGCGGATCTACGATGCCGCGCTGGCGACGGGTGTCGTGCTGTATCTGGGACTCTTCACGGCGACGACGCTCGCCCTCGATCCTAACGCCACCGCCGAGACGACACTCATCCGGGCGCTGGGAACCTGCGCGCTGTTGTTGCTGCATTTGATTCTTTGCATCGGGCCGCTCTGCCGGTTGAATCCTCGGTTCCTCCCCTTGCTCTACAACCGGCGCCACCTGGGCGTCACGATGTTCATCCTGGCGCTGGCCCATGCCACCTTCGCCACAATCCAGTTTCACGCTTTGGGTGACGTGAATCCGCTGGTGAGCATCCTGATCGGGTCAGCCGACGTGCGGCGGGTGAGCCAGTTTCCCTTCGAGCTGGCTGGTGTCATCGCTCTCCTGATCCTCTTCCTCATGGCGGCGACCAGCCATGACTTCTGGCTGGCCAATCTCACGGCACCGGTCTGGAAGGCGCTGCACATGCTGGTGTACGTGGCCTACGCGCTGCTCATCGTGCACGTGAGTTTCGGCGCGCTGCAGTCGGAGACCGATCCAGTCCTCACGATTCTGCTCGCGCTGGGAGTCGTCATCGTCCTGGGACTCCACCTCGCTGCGGCGCTGAAGGAGGGGAAGCTCGACGCGGAGAATCGCCCCCAAGCGGGCGACGGTTACGTCGAGGTGTGCGCAGTGAACGACATTCGGGAGGGTCGGGCGAAGATCGCGCTGGTGAGCGGCGAGCGGATCGCAGTCTTCCGGTACGAGGGCCAGATCTCCTGTGTCTCCAATGTCTGCCAGCACCAGAACGGCCCGCTCGGTGAGGGCAAGATCGTGGATGGCTGCATCACCTGCCCCTGGCACGGCTACCAGTACCGGCCCGACACGGGCGCCTCGCCACCGCCGTTTACGGAGAAGATTCCGACATTCAATGTGCGGGTCCGCGATGGGCGGGTCTTCGTGGATCCCAGACCGAATGCTCCGGGGACGCGGGTAGAGCCGGCTGTGATTGAAGATTGAAGATTTCACATTGAAGATTCGGGTCATTGCGAGGCACCCCGAACAAAGTGAGGGGGCCGAAGCAATCTCAACAGCTGTGGGTGAAAACGAACGCTTGGAGAGATTGCTTCGGGCGCTACGCACCCTCGCAATGACAGAACCGAGGTTCCTTTATGGCAACCAACCGGCCGACAATGCCTGACGACTCATTCTATATCGGCTACCACCCAGTGGCACCGACGGACACGGCACGTACCGGGCGACAGCTCATCGTGGGCCTCGTGGGCGGGGCGGCGGTGCTCGGTGCCCTCATCGCCAGCCGACAACCACGGGCCGATCCGAGTGTCTTCGAGTATGGCGTCGAGCGAAGCTTCGAGGGGCAGATCGTAGAACATCCTTACCCTGCCCTGCTGGTGCCGAGGCCGGGGATCACCGACCGTGGCGTGGCGTACTCCCGTTACCTGCTGGTGGCGCAGGGGAAGCACGGAGCGCAGGAGGTAGTGAAGGGACTCGACGGCGGCGGTGTCGAGCTCAAGGGGTCGCTGATTTACCGTGATGGGCAGACGATGGTCGAAGTGGCGAATGCGACGAGCCACGGCGCGGCCTCGGCTCCATCGATTGGGACAGAAGTGCTGGGCCGGTTCACACTGCACGGCGAGATCGTGGACTCCAAGTGCTATTTGGGTGTCATGCGCCCGGGCAACGGCGCCGTCCACCGCGGCTGCGCCACGCGCTGTCTCTCCGGCGGCGCACCACCGCTGCTCATTGTCACAGACTCAGCGGGGCCGGCCGCCTTCATCCTGCTCACCGGCCCCGATGGAGCGCCATTGCCGAAGGAACAGTTGTTGAAGCTGGTAGCGACGCCTGTGGTCGTGACTGGCGAGGTGCTAAGCGAGGGGGAAATGCTGATTATGCGGGCGGACAAGATTGAAGATTGAGGATTCTGTCATTGCGAGGGCGCGCAGCGCCCGAAGCAATCTCTCCCGCGTTTCGTCTTCACCCACAGCTGTTGAGATTGCTTCGGCCCCCTCGCTTCGCTCGGGGTGCCTCGCAATGACACCCAATCTTCAATCTTCAATCTGCAATCTTCAATCCTTCTGCGTCACCACCGCGCTATCGACCCAGAACTCCGTGTCGCCGAAGCAGGTCGTGGGAACGCCAAGATGTTGGTGGTAGTGAAGGCTGACCTTGGAGCCGAGCATGCTGGCCATGTGGGCGGCGAGCGAGTCGTCCTTCACGGTGAATTGCCAGATCACCGGGGCGACACCGGGGACGACCGCCTGCTGGACCTCGCCTTCCCACGTCTTACAGAGGAAGCCCTTTTTCGAGAACTTCATCAGGGTTCCCGCCCGGTAGCCCGAGCTGTAGCTCCAAGTGAGGGCGCTGAAGGTGTAGAGCGCCAGGAGCGCGATTATCCCCAGCACCAGCAGCGCAAAGGTTTTCTTGGCCTTGCGCTTCCAGCCTCCCGTGAGAGGTGCAGCGTCCGGTGTCGTCATGGGCGCAAAACATACCTCCCGTCCGGCAATTTGGTGAGATGGTCTTTCGGGAAGGCGGTCAGAGGCACGAAGGGCACAGAGGGCACGAAGAACGGCTCAGGCCAATGCGTGAGATCAACCAGGAGGCGTGGCGACAGCCGAAGGGAAATTACGACCCGCCGCCGCCTCTCGGTGAGGTCGAGAACACCAGCCCCGACGCAAACACAAACACCCAGCCGGCCTTGAGCCGGTCGTTGTCGAAGCGATAGGCGAGATCGAGTCGCGTCGTGTTCGCATCCGCCGCGCGTGAAGGGGCTAGGCGGAGGCCGAGTCCGACGTCCGTACCGGTTCGGGTATCGCTGCCGTTGTACCAAGCCCCGCCGTGGTCCACGAAGGTCGCGGCCCCGAGAGCCAGGACCTTGAAGAGGTCGTCCACGAAAGTCATCCGGTACTCAGCGGTCGTGAAGTAGGTCCGGTCGCCGGTGAAGGCGTGGATCGGGAAGGCTCGCGGTCCCACCGCGAAGCCGAGGTCGAACTCGGAGCCGGGGATG
>DATBGE010000019.1:0-63932 GCA_036558125.1 Gemmatimonadales bacterium
CAGCGACAAGGATGGCGTAAGCGATGCCAAGGATCGCTGCCCCAACACCCGTCCGGGTGCCAAGGTAGACGAAACCGGCTGCGAGTTGTTGTTTGAGCAGACCGAACGCGGATTGGTGCTCGAAGGGGCAACCTTCGCCACAGGTAAGGCGACACTGACCGCGGCCGGCAAGACGGCGCTCGACAAGGTCGCCGTGGGCCTGGTGGACAATCCGGGAGTCAGGGTGGAAATCCATGGCTACACGGACAACACCGGCTCCAAGGCCACGAACGACCGGCTGTCCAAGCAGCGGGCCGACGCGGTGAAAGCGTACCTGGTATCCAAGGGTGTCACTGCCGACCGGATCGATACGTACGGTCACGGCCCTGATGAACCGATCGCGGATAACAAGACCGCGGCCGGAAGGGCGCAGAACCGGCGGGTCGAGCTGCGGAAGGCGCCGTAATCGCAGTTCCCGCAGGACGTCGGGGGGCCGGGACCCGGAAGATTGGGTTCCGGCCCCCCGATGCTTTGCCCTCCTTGCCGGGTCGGGTGGGCGATTATTCTTCCCCGCTCGGTTTTCTGGAGTGGCCTTTTCAGGAGGGGACCATTCGTCGCACGGCTCTATTCGCACTCGCCGGTTTCCTGGCGGGATGCGGTCACAATTCGACAGGCGCGGCCCAATCGACGACCGTGCTCGCTCCGGCACCGGGGGAGCGCCATCTGCAGAACATCCGGCAGCTCACGTTCGGGGGCAACAATGCCGAGGCGTATTTCTCCCGCTCTGGCAAACAGCTGATCTTCCAGCGGCAGGAAAAGGTCGATTCCGCCTGCGACCAGCAGTACATCATGAACATCGATGGATCTGGCATGCACCGCATCTCCAATGGCCTGGGCCGGACGACCTGCGGCTACTTCTACGACGACGACCGCCGGGTCCTCTACAGCTCCACGTTCAAGAATTCCCCCGCGTGCCCGCCGGTGCCGGACAAGTCCCATGGCTACGTCTGGCCGATCGGCCACCTGGAGATCTATACCTCCCGCCCCGACGGGTCGGATTTGAAACAGTTGACCGACAACGGCGCGTACAATGCCGAGAGCACGGTCTCGCCGGACGGATCTCGCATCATCTTCACCAGCACCCGGGACGGTGACATCGACCTCTACACGATGAAAACCGATGGCACCGATGTGCACCGCCTGACCAACCGGGTGGGATATGACGGCGGCGCCTTCTATTCCCCCGATGGCAAGCAGATCATCTGGCGGGCGGGGTATCCCGTAACCGCTGCGGATACGGCGGATTATGAAGGACTTCTGGCCCAGCGTCTGGTTCGTCCCGGCAAGGTCGAGCTCTGGATCGCCAATGCGGACGGCAGCAACCCTCATCAGATCACTCACCTGGGGGGCGCCAACTTTGCGCCGTTCTTCCATCCCGATGGTAAGCGGATCATCTTCTCATCCAATTACGAGAACCCTCGGAGCGGGAAGTTCGACTTGTTCCTGATCAACGTGGACGGCAGCAGGCTCGAGAAGGTCACGACCGACACGTCGTTCGACAGTTTTCCCATGTTCAGTCCTGACGGCCGTAAGCTGGTTTGGGCGTCGAACCGCCACGGCGCGACCGCGGGCGAGACCGATCTCTTCATCGCGGACTGGGTCGAGTGACGGAACACGCCGCCAGCCAGAACCTTTCCCGCTCGCTCTGGGAGTGGGTAAAGTCGATCTTCGTCGCGCTGATCGTCTGGTTCCTGTTGCGCACCTTCCTCGTCGAAGCCTTCCGGATCCCGTCGGGCAGCATGGAGAACACACTGCTGGTGGGAGACTTCCTCTTCGTCAACAAGGCAGTGTACGGCGCCGAGGTTCCTCTGGTGCACAAGCGACTCCCCGCCTTCCGGGAGCCGAAGCGCGGCGACGTGCTGGTCTTCGATTCGGTGGAGGACGAGGGGCTCAAGGTGGTGAAGCGGCTGATCGGAATGCCGGGCGACACCCTCAGTATGGAGCATGGCGAGCTCTCACGAAACGGCCAGCCAATCGAGGAGCCTTACGTGAAGCACGAGGATCCGACCAAGTCCGAGGACCCGATGCTGCGGGCCAAGATGCGGCAATGGCAGGTCCATCACCTGGTAGGGCGGGACCCCAACACCTACGACCCCGATCTTCAGGACTGGGGGCCGATCGTCGTGCCCCGCGATTCGTTTTTCATGATGGGCGACAACCGGGATAATTCCTACGACGGCCGCTACTGGGGATTCCTGCCGCGGACCAGCGTGAGAGGTACTCCGCTCATCGTATACTTCAGTTACGATGCCAAGAGCTGGCGGCCCATGCCGTTCTTCACCGCGGTCCGCTGGAAGCGCATCTTCGCCTTGCCACGCTAGCGTCGCGGGCTCCAGGCCCGCGCCGCTACCGGCACGCTGGCCGCAATTCCTCCCATTCCCGCCGCCACCCAAAATGCCGTTCGCGGACTCCAGTGACTGGTCAACACCCCTGCCAGCAGTGGACCAACCACGCGCGCGACAGAAGCCACTCCTTGCAGCATCCCTAACGCCCGGCCCTGCTCCTCGACCGGTGCCACTCGTGACACGAGACCGGTAGCGCTGGGGGCAACCAGCCCCGAGCCGAGCGCCACGAAGCACAGGCTCGCCAACAAGGCAGGTAGCGGTCGATCGGACATCACCCCACCCAGCACGACTCCAAGTCCCGTAAACCCCATCGCGAGCAGCACACCGCCTACCACCATCAGCGGCCGTTCTCCCGATCGGGGCACCAATCTCCCGATCAGACCGCCCTGTACCAGCGCGTTTACGATTCCAATCATGACGAACAGGTACGCGACCTGGTGCCGGTCGTATCCCAGAGCGCGCTCGACTTGGAGCGGAAACACGACGTATAGAACGGTGAACGCGACGGTGGTCAGTCCGATCACCACGAAGGGTTCCCAGAGCAGAGACCAATGCACCGGCACCTTCGCGACCTTGGTGGAGACGTGTACCCTTGATTCCGGCAGGCGCCATGCGGCGAGCAGGAAGTTGGCTCCGGTGAGAGCCGAGGCCACCAGTCCCGGTGCCGAGTCTCCCCAGCGACTGCTGATTCCACCGAGCGCCGGTCCTACCACGAATCCCAGTCCGAATGCTGCACCGATGAGCCCCATCGCCTTGGTGCGCCGTTCCAGGGGAGTGATATCGGCGAGATAGGCCTGGGCCACGTTCACGGTCGCTCCCATTCCTCCGCCAACAATTCGCGACAGCAGCAGCGTCCAGAACCCGTGGGCAAAGGCGAAGATCAGATACGAGACCGCGCTTCCCGCCAAGCCGACGAGCAGGATTGGCCTGCGCCCGACCCGGTCGCTGAAGCGCCCCCAGATCGGAGCGAAGATGAATTGCATCAGGGAGAAACTGGCGACCAGTGCGCCGACGGCGGCGTCGCTGACTTGATGCTGTGCGGCGTAACTCGGCAGCAGAGGGAGAACGATGCCGAACCCGATGAGATCAAGAAAGACGGTGAAGAAGATGATCGCGGCTGCGGGATTCATCACTTCATCATCTTCCGGGGCTCCTCCGGGGAAGGCGGGGCGCCGCGCGCCAGGTAGACGGCGGAACGGCTGCAGCTCTTGCAGGTGAGGGTGATTCGGCCCGACGACAGATCGCCACGCTTCGGGTTCCGTTCGATGGTCGCCGAGCCACAGGTGGGGCAAACCAGAACCTTGTGGTCGCGGTCGGCCGCGATCAGCGCCAGTGCCTCGGCTGCCCGGAACTCCTTGACTCCGCGACGACCCACGGAAGGTCCTTCCAGCGGGATGGAAACCGCCGGATTTACGGCACCCGCCTTGCCCAATTTACCGGTCGGCTTCGCGGGGCGCAAAGCGAAGGGCCATAAGGCCAAGGCCCCCGGGCCCTTCCCGCCCCACGAGGCGGCTCGTACATTGGGAATGCTCCCCATACAAGCTCAAGACCTCAGGACAGTATGCGCCCCCGACTGCCGGCCTACGTTCTTGTTCTCGGTCTAGCCTCAGGCTGTGCCGGCGGTCCCCCCCCGGCGGTGACACCCCAAGACGTCCCGGCCCTGGAAACCCAGAGCCAGCGCAATCCTACCGACCCCGAATTGATGACTCGTCTGGGGGTGGCGTACTACGAGGCCAAGAACTACGACCGGGCCCGTGACGTCCTGCAGAGCAGCCTCGCTCTCGACAGGTCGAACTACAGCACGCTGGTCTACCTCGGGCTCGCCTATGAGGAGCTGGGTCAGTTGGACTCCGCCCGGGTGTCATATAACCAGGCGTCCGCGCTTACCAAAAGCCAGGATCAACGCAACGAAATCAGCAACCACCTGGCCCTCCTTACCCGCAAGGAACTCCATCAGGCGGCGCGCAACGCCCTGGCTCAGGAGGCGTCGCTTTCCCAGCAGGCCCCGACCGAGAATGCCATCGCGGTTCTTCCAGTCCGCTATTTCGGCAGCGATACCGCGTTGCGGCCGCTCGAGCGCGGGGTGACGCACCTCATGATCACGGACCTCAGCAAGGTCGGCCGATTGCGGCTGCTGGAACGGGAACGGGTGCAGGCCCTGGTAGACGAGATGAAGCTCTCCGACGAGGGAAGGACGGATCCGGCGACCGGCGCACGCTCCGGACGATTGCTCCGTGCGGAACGCGTGGTGCAGGGTTCGTTGCAGGAAGTTCCCGCCAACGGCCAGCTCAAGCTCGACGCAGATGTGGTCAATACGGAGACTGCCGGCGTACAGGCCAGTGGGTCCGCCTCCGACAAGCTGCAACAGCTGTTCGACATGGAGAAACAGGTGGTGATGCAGCTGCTGCAACGGCTGAACATCACCCTTTCTCCCGCCGAGCAGCGCGCCCTCAGCGAGCGGCCGACCGCTGACCTCCAGGCCTTCCTGGCCTTCAGCCGCGGGCTCGACGCCGAAGACCGGGGCGACTACGCAGCGGCTGAAGCTGCCTACAACCAGGCGGTCGCCAGAGACCCCAACTTCCGCGCCGCGAAGCAGCGGAGGGACGACATGGTCCGGGTCTCCAGCGCCGCCAGTCTCCCACCGCAGCAGTTTGCCGGCCTCGAACGACCCGCCCCCGGAACGGTGCCCGGTCCCGGGCTGGGCCGCGAGGTGACGACGCTCGAGACCGCGGTAACCGTCACGGTGCCGAGTACGGGGGGCGGGCTGATCAATCGGATCGGCCCGATCTCCACCCCACCTCCAACGAATCGTCCGTCGTTGCCCGAAGCTAGCGGAACCGACGCTCCGGGCGGTGGCCTCTTCGGAATCATCACCATCATCGTGACCCGGCCGTGAGAACGCGCCCACGTACGGGACTCTGTCTCGCCCTGTTACTCGGCCCCCTCGCAACGACCGGACAGGCTCAGACCTTGTTCGGTCCGGCGAGCATCGGTGGAGGCGTCGAGGGTCGGAGATACGAGTTCGAAGAGGGGTACATCGTCCACGCGATTCGCCAGTTCGCCTACCCTGTGGCCGTGCTGATTCCATTGGGAAAGCGCTTTTCGGTAGACATTGGCACCGCCTACGCCACGACCAACGTGGCGGATGCGGTCGGCCGGGAGTCATCCTTCTCTGGATTCACCGATACTCAGCTCCGCGGTTCCTACGTTTTCGGTAATGATCGAGTAGTCACCTCCCTGATGGTGAACATTCCGACCGGCCAAGAGACCCAGTCGCTCAAGGAGTTCAACGTCACCTCGAATGTGGCTTCGAACTTCCTCCTCTTCCCGGTCAATTCCTATGGCAACGGCTTCTCGGCCACCGGCGGTGTGGCCGTAGCAATTCCAGCGGGAAGCTGGAATGTCGGAGTCGCGGGAAGCCTCCGGCTGAATTCAGAGTACCAGCCCTTCAGCGATCCGGGATCCACTTCCGTTCACTACCAGCCTGGTCTCGAAGGTCGGATCCGGGCGGGCGCGGACCGGCTGATCGGCTCCTCACGCCTGGCCCTCGGCCTGACCTTCAGCACCTTCGACAACGATCAGTTCTCCGGCCTTGCAACCGGAAGTGGGCGGTACAGTCCCGGCAACCGCCTGATCGGCGAAGTTAATCTGACTTCTCCCGCCGGCTCCGGCAGCATCACCGCATACGCCTGGGACTTCTATCGCACGGCCGGCGATAACTCGGCGGTGGCCACGTCCAACAAGGAGAACGTGTTTACCCTGGGGCTTTCCGGCGGTTGGCCGCTTGGCCGGACGGTTCAGTTGCAGCCGTTGGCAGAGGCTCGGTTCTGGTCTCCTGATGCCGGCAGCGGCCAGCTCTACGGCGCCGGCGCCGCTCTGCGCTTCACCCTTTCCCCGAAGGTCGTGTTCGCCCCTGGCGGCAGATTCGATCTTGGATCGATCAAGCAACTGGGGACATCCTATTCGCTGACCGGCTGGGGATTCTCCGGCCTTCTCCGGTACAACTTCTGATCAATTAAGGCCTTAGGCAGCCCATACGGCTCGCTTTCGATGTGGTAATTAGTAGTAGTTATCGCTACACCTTATGGAGAGGGCAGGATTTATCTTATTTCCCGCGGAGATGCGCCCTGCTGGGCATCGCTTGACTGGTACTTAACGCAACGGTAGGTTCGCCCGCCCTGAATTGGAGGACGGCTTGGCTTCGGAACTCGGCGGCTCCCAGATCTCGACACTCCTGGAGACTCTCCCGGGCATCGCGAACGTGCTGCGAAGTCCGGTGGCCGACGCATTGCTCAACGTGATTCGCTCAGCGGCGCGGATCGCGGAGTTTCAGATTGCCGACGCCGATGAGCTGGTGAAGTACGCGGTGCGGCGGGGGCTGGTGGGGGCTGAGGAAGGCGACCGGGTCCTGGTGGAGATTCACGCGGCCCATCAGCGCCGGGCAGAGAAGGCGGAGGCGCGGGTCAGGCCGGTTAAGACGAAGACGAAGCCCAAGGCCAAGCCGCGGGCGGCCAAGAGGCCGGCGAAGAAGCGGCGGTAGTTCCGCAGTTCAGCTTCAGGTTCTGAATCCCTCGACCAATTTGCTGAGCCGGCTGGACGCGTCGAGCAGTTGGCTCGCCGAGCTGGCCATATCCTCGGTGGACGCGCTCTGCTCTTCGGCCGCGGCGGAGACCTCTTCGCTGCTGGAGGCATGATCCGCGGCGGAGCGGGAGACTCCCACTGTCCGCTCGGCCAGATCCGCCACGACAGCCCGATTCTCCTCGGTATGCTTGGCGACCATCGCTGCCGCCTCCTGCACTTCGGCGATGGCCTTGCCGATATCTTCGAAGCCTTTCCCCACGGCTTCGGCGACATGCTCGATCCCGCCGACCTTGTTAGTGCCCACCTGCATCGTCTCTGACACTTCACGCACCTGGGTGCGGATGAACTCGACGGTCTTGGTCACATCCTCGGCGGCACGGGCGCTGGAATCCGCGAGCTGACGAACTTCTTCCGCCACTACCGCGAAGCCGCGGCCGTGTTCCCCTGCCCGGGCGGCCTCGATGGCCGCGTTGAGCGCGAGGAGGTTGGTCTGCGACGAGATCTGCTTGATGAGGTCGATGAACTGGGTGATCTGTTCCGAGCGTGCGGCCAGGGCTCGCACCTGCTGGGCCGAAGTGGTGACGACCTCACGCACATCGAGAAGAGTGCGCCGTGCCGTCTCCACATCGCTATGGTGCCGGGCGGAGACCCGACGAATCTCCTCGCCGAGGCGGACTGCGCGACCCGCGGCCTCGGCGTTGGTTGCGGCGCCGCTCCGCAGGGTTGCGAGGAGCTGATCTGCTTCGGACATGCCATGCCGCTGTTGCTCGGCGCCGGCCGAGATCTTCACCATCGCGGCCGAGATCTGGCCGCTCGACGCGGCGATCTCCTCGCTCATTGCCGAAAAGTCTCCCGCGCTGGCGCTCAGATGCGAGGACTCCTTGACCACCGCGGCGACTACTTCGCGGAGTTGTCCCGCCATGTTGTCGAGGGCGCGGGCCAGTCTCGCCAGTTCCTGCGGCATGTCCGAGAGCTGGATCGCGCGCAGGTCTCCGGCGCCGAAGCGATCGGCCGCGGCGATAAGGCGATTGAGCTGCCGGTCCACCTCGCGCACGGTCCAGGTTGATGCGCCGGCGCCGACCACCAGGGCGATGATGCAAAGCAGAATGACCAGCGCCTGATTGCGGCTTGCCTTGGTCCGGAGGGCCTGAGCCCGGTTCAGCGCCTGCTCGGCCTGCGCGTCGCTGAGCCGCCGCACGTCCGCCACCAGGCTGTCGGTGGCACCGCTGGCCCGGGCGGCGATGGCGCGAGCCTGATCGGGTTTCCCGACGTCGGAGAGCGCGTGGGCCGTGGCATATGCCACTTCGAGCGTCGCCTGGTTGGCGCCGATCTCGTTCACGATCCGGCGATCGGCGTTGCTCAGGGTCTTGAGCTCGCGGTACCGGGCCTGATAGGAGTAAGCCGAATCTCCGTTCGCGACGAACTCCTCCTTCACTTCGGGGCTCGGGTTCAGCAGATAGTGTTCGGCGGCGCGAATTTCACCCAGTACCGAGGTGACCAGGGCATTGGCGATCTCGGCGCCGGTCTGCACGGTCTGCATGTCCTGCTCGACGGAACGGCTGATCGAGCGGATCGACCAGGCGCCGAGCACCGTCATGGCCAGCACCAGAACCATCAGCGCCGCCATCATGACGCCTATCAGGCGGCGAAGGCTGTGCGACAGTTTCACTGGCCCCCCGCGGGCTGAACGTTGCCTCCGTGCACGATTCCGATGATCACACGCTGCTCCGGCACGTCGCCATTCTCGTCGAAGGCGATTTTCCCGGTGACTCCTTCGAACGCCGGCGCGGTCCGGCCGACGGCCGCGACCCCGTCACGGATCGCCTTGCGGTTGGTCCCCGCTGATCCGATCACGTCGCGCAGCAGATACACCACATCATAGGTCGCCGCGGCAGGCTGATTCGGGAGGCCCGCATCGGGGTACTTACGCCGGTAAGACACGGTGAACTGGCGATTCTTGGGACTGTCTACTCCCGGAAGATACGCGGCGGAGACATAGGTGCCTTCGGCCAGCGGCCCGGCCTCCTCGATGCCCTCGAGGCCGTCTCCTCCCATGAAGGGCACCTTGAGTCCCCGCTTCCTGGCGCCCAGCAGCGCCTCTTCCGCCTCGCTGCGATTGCCGGCGACCAGAACAAACTGGCTGCGCTTTCGCAGGACGATCCGATCGAGATAGGCGTCTACGTTCGGCGTGCTGCCCAGATAGGGATCCGACTCCAGCACGGTGCCGCCTCGCTGGGTAAATTCGGCAGCGAAGGTGCGCCGGATGCCGCGGCCGTAGTCGTCGTTGAGGTAGAGAATTGCGGCACGGTCGAGCCCGAGCTGGTCTCTGGCGTAACGCGCGAGCGCCGCACCGTGAGCCATGTCGCTGGGACAGACCCGGAAGGTGTAGGCGCCGGCAGTGGTCACATCGGGCGATGAGGACGAGGGAGAAATCTGGACGACGGGATCGCTCCCGTCATTGTACACCGGAGCTGCTGCCAGCGTCGTACCCGAGTACACGTGGCCGATCACGGCCACGACTTTCTCGGCGACCAGCATGGCGGCAACCGCGACTGCGGAATCGGGATCGCCGAAATCGTCCCGGACCACCAGCTCCAGCGGCCGGCCTCGTACCCCTCCCGCGGCGTTGATTTCCTCAACAGCTAATTCGGCCGCCCGCTTCATGGGTGCCCCGACCGGATCGCTGAACGGCCCTGCGAGGCCTATGCGAATCGGTCCGCCGCTGTCACCACAAGCGGCGAGGGAGAGAAGCAAGAGCGACGGGATTTGGACGACAAAGAAGGTGCGACGCAAGCGAGCGAGCACGTAGACTCCATGCAGGTTCGGAGGAGGGGCGGACGAAGGCTATAGTTGCGTCCCTCCCGGGGCAATCCCTCTATTCAATTCCAACGATGCAGGAATGGACCTACCGCGCCCCGGTGGCGACCTTCGATCTCCACGGGCAAAGCGTGCTCGAGGCGGTTGGCAACGCCGAAACCTTTCTGGCGGTGCAGGCGCGCGTGAGGCGCGGAGCTGTAGTACGACTGATTACCGGCCGCGGACTCGGTGGCCAGGGGGCGCCGATCCGGACCCGGGTACGCAGCCTGCTGAAACGGCTCAAGGCCGAAAGCCGGCTGGTTCGCGACTACCAGTTGGAAGACAGTGAAGGAAGCTTCCTGGTACTGCTTTCCGACTGAGCTACTTCCCCCCGGTTTCCCGGGTCTTGCCCCAGTCATCGAGCAGGTGGCCGTCAACGAGGCTGACCGAGGCCAGCTTCTGAGTCTTCTCGATTCGCCAGGTGAGCCGGAGCATCCGGCCCTGACGCACCCACTGCATCATCCACTGGGTCCCCTGGACGCGCGCTCCGACCAATCCGAAGCGGTTTTCGAGAGTGTCTTTCCAGTCGGTCAACTGTTCAGCGTTCACCGGACCGGACACGGTCAGCACCATGGTGAGGCTGTCTACCGCAGAGAGCCATAGCGAGACTGGAGTCCCGGCCTTGGGATCCCAGAGGTCCGCCCGACACTCCGAGACATTGGGATCCCGCTTCGAGCGATCGCACTTGAGCTTCTTGCCGCCGAGCTGTTGTACCAGGTCGGAGACTTCAGTGAGCGAGGCGCCCGCGCGGAATCCGAGGAACTCGAGCGGCGGGGGATCATCAGGCACGGCAGAGGTCTGCGCGCTGACACAGGGCGCGAGCGCGAGGGCCGCGACCAACGCCGCAAGGCGCAGGCGGCCGCCCCGAGGATCACTCGGGCCAGCCGCCGTGCTCCCTACGGTTACTGGAAGGGTACGATGGGGTACGACGCGCTCAGGCCTTGCGGACGTTTGACGCCTGCAAGCCTTTCGGGCCTTCGACAATGTCAAATTCGACCTGGTCACCTTCGGCGAGCGAGCGAAATCCGTCCATCATGATCGCCGTATGATGGACGAACACATCCTTGCCACCCTCTTGGGCGATGAACCCGAACCCCTTCGCATCGTTGAACCATTTCACAGTACCCTTCGCCATCGCTGCAACCTCTTTGAATGGGAGCTCACCGGCTCCGGAAACATCCCAGCCCGAATGGCCGGGAAAAAAACGAGCCGTCGGAGCAGTTGTCCGAGCGGCGATGACTGCCTGAGATCTATGAACTGGAGTTCGACTGCAGAAGCATGGCCATAAGGTCAGGTTCAGGCCGAAACTTGTCAAGAAGGGCGGGTTGCCCCCCGGGCGACTAGACCAGCCGAACACCGAGGACCCGGATTTCATGGTCGAGGAGCCAGCGCTTCCGGTCCAGGCCCCCACCATAGCCAACCAGGCCCCCGCGCTTCCCGACGACCCGGTGGCAGGGAATGACGATGGCCAGCTTATTGGCCCCGACGAGCTGCCCAATCTGGCGAGCGTGGAAGCCGGTCGCATGGGCCAGCGCATCGTAACTTCGTGTTTCTCCCATGGGGATGTCGCACAAGAGGCCCCAGACCTTCTCCTCGGCAACGGTTACCTCGATATGGTCCCGAAGGTATTCAGGGAAGGGGAAACGGCGAGGCCGGCCCTGGAAATAGCTCTGAAGCAATCCGACCGTCGTCTGGCAACGTCCCAGCTCGATCTGCGCTCCCGGTCGCCGGGCTCGCAGGCTCTCGACCCATCGCATGCGTCCTGCACGCAGAGCGTACTCGACAACCAGGGGTTGCCCATCCACCTCGGCCAGAATGAGTGAGCCGATAGGGGAAGGGAAAGTGGTCCAGGTATAGTGCGCGGACATGGATGGTGAGGAGATATCCTAGGATTGACTTCCGGGCAAGGCAGTCGGCTCGAAACGACACATGCCATAAGCCGTAGGCCATAAGCAAATAGGGCTTACGGCCTATGGCTTACGGCAGATTGGAAAACGCCGATGGCTAAGTCGGGTCTGGCACTCGTAAATTATCCACCATTCCCCCGCTCGAGGCTTTCTCATGATTGCAGCATTGCTGGTCGTCGTCCTGCAACAGCCGACAGCGCCTCCGCCGCCGCCCAAGCCGACGATGCAATCGCCGATCGCCAAGGCGGTAGTGCAGCCGGCCGAGGCGGCGGTCACGGTAGGCGACACGCTCCGGCTCTCGGTTTCCGCCTTCGATTCGGCCGGGCGGCCCTACACCGACTATTCCTCGAACTGGTTCACTTCGGGCGGATTCTTCGAGGGAGGAGTGGACTCAACCGGACTGGTTACCGGCGGCTCCACCGGAACCCTCAACGTCACGGCACTGGTCCGTCCCAGGAGCGGGGGTAAGCCGGTCACCGCTATTGCGAGAATCACGATCCTGCCTCCGCCAGCGGCCAGGGTCGATCTCGATCCGGTACCCACCAAGCTCTACGTGGGGCAATCCATCCTGGTCATGGCGACACCCTTCGCCGCCAACGATGATCGCCGGTACGACCAGGTCGCCTGGACTTCGGATCGGGCGAGTGTCGTTGCCGTTTCGCCGGAGGGACGCCTCACGGCGAAGGCTGCGGGCAAGGCGAACATCACCGCGACCGCAGGCCGGGCGACCAGGACAATCCCCATCACGGTCGCGGCGAATCCCGTCACCAGCGTGAGTCTCGACCCGGCGAAGACCAGCGTCCGCGCCGGGGACGTCGTGCCAATCAAGTTCTCCGCCAAGGCGGGGAGCCGTGCTGTGACCGACGCGGTGCCCGAATGGTCGCTCAACCCGGGCAGCGGACAGGTCGAAAACGACGGCAATTTCGTCGCGGAAGTGCCGGGGCAATACCGGGTGGTCGCGACCTTCGCGGGCCGGTCGGCGGAGTCGATCATCGATGTACGGCCTCGTGACGTTCGCCGGCCGACCGAGCTGGTGGGACGGCTTCCAATCAAGGGACAGGCGGCGGAATTCTGGCTCCATCCCGACGGGAAGCACGGCTACCTCAGCACCATCGGCGACCGGCTCTACGCGATTGATCTGTCTGATCCGGCCAAGCCGGCCATCACCGACTCTGTGGTCGTTGACGCACGCACTATCAACGACGTGATGACGACCGAAGACGGGAAATACGGTGTGCTCACCCGTGAGGGATCATCGGTGCGCAAGAACGGGATCGTGGTTCTGTCGTTCGAGGATCCCGCACATCCCAAGCCGATCGCGGATTTCACCGAGACGGTTACCGGCGGTGTCCACAGCACGTTCATCAACAAGGGGTACGTCTATCTGACGGACGATGCCACCGGCTCGATGAGGGTGATCGACATTCGCGATCCCTACAAGCCGAAGCAGGTCGCCCGCTGGGAAACGCCGCGCTCCGCGGCGGGCCGGATGCTCCACGACATCGATGTCCAGGATGGACTGGCCTATCTGAGCTACTGGAATGACGGACTGGTGATCCTCGATGTGGGCAAGGGCATCAAGGGAGGCAGTCCGGAGAATCCCCAGCTCGTTTCCCAGTACAAGTATGACCTCAACGCGCTGTATCGCGATGTCGAGGCGGTCGGCGGGCCGGGCTTCATTCGTGGAACCCACACCGCCTGGCGCGCGGGCAAGTATGTCTTCGTGGGAGATGAAGTCTTCTCCGCCAAGCCGCGGGCTACCGAAGGTGGCGGCGTCGTCGGGCTCGGCCGGGCCTATGGACGGCTGCACGTGATCGATGTTTCCGACATCGCGCACCCCAAGAGCGTTGCCTACTATGAGCCCAAAGATGGCGGCACCCACAACGTCTGGGTTGCCGGCGATACCCTTTACCTGGGGGACTACCAGGGCGGGTTACGCGTGCTCGACATTTCAGGCGAGCTGCGCGGCGACTTGCTCGGCCAAGGCCGGGAGATCGCACACGTGGTGACCGGAGACAAGGCGGGGAGCGTCCCCAATGCCGCCAATGCCTGGGGCGCTATCTATCGAGACGGCTACATCTACGTTCCCGACATCAATTCGGGGCTCTGGATTGTCCGGGTGGATTCGAAGTCGGAGCTGAATCCGTAGGGTCAGGGGCCGTCTGCCGCCAGCCGTTAGACGGAAGCCATAGGCCGTAAGCCATAAGCTGTAAGCCGAGTAGCCTGAGCCGGGGTATAAGAGCTCAGGGCCTAAGGCTTATGGCTTATGGCTTATTGCTTTACCGCTGGCTCCGGACCCAGCCGCTACCACACCCCACTATATTTGGCGCAATGACAACCCCGCAAACCCTCACCATCCGGACCTTCACCGACCGGGCTGAAGCGTTGGCCCACTTTGTCTTACGTGCCGGCGAGGCGCCCCGGATTCTAGCGTTCGACGACGCCGTGGGTTGTCCGTTAGACATCGCCCTGGCGGCACTCGAATGGACCAAGGTGGTTGGGATTCTGCGGGACGACGACACCCTGCACGCGGCTCGGCTCACCAATGAGACTGCGGCGGCAGTGATCGAGCGGAAGGGTGAAAACGGACGCCAGTTCGTCTACCTGGGTCCCCGCCTCGATGCCCCGCCGATGGACGTCTTCGAAGGGGCGGTCCTTTTCGATGAGCCAGGTGTAAAGGCCGTCGAATTCAGCCAGAGGGCGCACGCGCTGGCTCACTTCCTCCGCGCGACCGCGGGTGTCGGCGCGCTGCTGGCGCTGCTGGGACGCCGAGCTCCAGAAATCCGCCACCTACGGCGTTGGCTGGGACCGATCCTGGCCGAGCTCGATCAGCCGCGCGCCCTCGTCGGTGGCTGGTTCGCCGCGAGCTCGGCGGGATGTCTGCTCGCGCCGAGTGAGACTGAGGCCAACCTTCGTTACATCGAAGTCGGAATGGAATCGTGACCGGTAAATCTCTCTTCTTCGCCCTGCTGCTCCTGGCTCCCGCAGCTCACGCCCAGCAGGTCATTACTCCCAATTCCCGCGCACCCCTCACTCCCGAGAAGGCGAAAATTCACGACGCCTTGGTGATGCTGCGCGATTCGCTCCTGGTGGTGCAAACGGCCGGTGGCCGACTGGAGCGTGATCTCCGCAGCAGTTCTGATGCGGTGCTGCGTTCCCGTGCACGGACGATGAGCGCAGCCTGCGCCAGCTCGAGCCGGGCGGCGGTGTCGGCTCAACAGACGGTATCTGCCAGCCCCGAGCCAGCCAAGGACCCCAATAAGACCCGCCACGCCCTGGTGGCCTCGCTCAAGGAACTTCACACCTCGCTCGAGAAGTGTGCGACGGACTTCACTTCGTATGTCGACCCAGCCCACGCCGACGAACTCCGTGGTTACGGAGTCAGCCGGTCCAGCAAGACGGACGATGCCATCCAGCGCTATGACGTCTCGCTCGCCCGGTATCTGGGTGTAGTGGATATCGTCATCGATCCGGAACTCGGTGCTGCTGCCCGCCCATCCACGCCGTAATCTTCGGGTGTTGAACTTGTGGATTCACATCTCCACATCGTGTGGAGATGCTCGTTACTTGCCTCGCAGGGCGTGAGTTAGTGATCCACAAACCCTCCACGTGAAGTGGCGTAACCCGAATAAAATCAGGCACTTGCGTGGCTTCTCCACGCCGGTATCTTGCAGACAACCGCCAGCCACAGCGCGTCGGAACCCCCTGTTCTGATAGCGGAGGGTGGCGAGTCTGAGCGGGATATCAAGGTAGACCGTCTACGTACAAGGGCTCGGACGGTCAAAGACCTTGGTGATCGCCCCGGTTCAGGCAGATGAAGCCAGTCGCGCGCTTCATCCACCCCGATCTAGCGCCTCGGGATGCAGTGCGAAGGGTCGGTCCGCGACCCGATCCGACTCGCAGCGCTCGCGCAGATGAACCAGGTGGGACGGCCATCCGGCCTGGGGATCCAAGCCAAGGCCCCACCCCAGCCCTACCGATCGGCGGAACAGCCAACCGGCGGCAGGTGGGAGAAGAACGGCAGCGAAAGCTCCGGCCTCGGGTAGTCAGCGTGTGAAACGGTCACCAAGCCCCCGTGCCTGGTGGCCGTTTCGTATTTCCGCCAATCGGTTCGACTCCCCAGTCACTTGCGCCGCGATAGATCCGCCGCCGGTCCAGTTCCCAGATTCCCCGACTGCTCACGTTTCCCGCCTCCGGAAAATTGGCCGGCGTATTCAGCGCGTCAGCCATGGAACGGGACTTCGCACTCGCGTTGTCCGCGTAGTGAATGACTTCGGCCTCAAGTGTCATCGGAAGCACCGGTGCGCCGAACTCGAGCTTGCCGTGATGAGACAGGATGAGATGCTGGAGTATGAGGCGCTCTTGGTTGGAGCATGGTGGCGGGTTCTCCCGCTCCAGCTTCCGTTCGAGCATGAACGCGCCGAGTACAATGTGGCCCAGCAGAGAGCCGGCGGTGGTCATCTCAAAGCAGCCATTCCAGCGGTAGCTCTCGATTTTTCCCACGTCGTGGAGCAGGATGCCGGCGAGCACCAGGTCGGTATCGGCGCCGCAGACCTCGGCGATCCGTCGCCCGATCGCCGCCACTTCGCAGGTGTGCTTGAGCAAGCCTCCAAGCTCGGCGTGGTGGCCGGAGAGACTGGCGGGACATTCTTCGAACCGGCTGCGAAAGCTCGGATCGTCGTAGAAGAGCGCCAAGGTGAGCCGTAGCCGCGGGCCGCGCACTTCGCGCCGCCAGTCGTCGAGAAGGGCCCACCAGGGGGTGACTTCTCCAATGGACGGCATGAGGTCCCTCCAGTCGACTTTGTCCGGCGCGATCCGGTCGATAGAAGTGACCTGCAGCTGCTTCCGGTCACGCCAAGTCCCGATCTGGCCGGCGACGGCGACTACGTCCCCCTTCTTGAGGCCAAGAACTTGGTCGCTCAAGGGAGGCCAGAACGGCGCAGTTTGGATTTTCCCGCCTCGGTTTCCCAGGGTGATCAGGGTGTGGGGCGAGGTTCCGCCCCGAAGCTCGACTTCCAGGATCAGGTAGGCGTCCGAGCGCTCGGTGCCGAGGGGGAGCGTGTCAAGCCGGGTGACATCTGGGGCCGAGTCGGGGTGATGGCCGCCTTGGTAACGATCGGGGAAAGTGGTGTAATTTCGATCGGGTCGGCTCGTCTCCCTATTAGCCGGGGATTGGGTTGACCCCGGCAGCGCGGGGAGACCCGCACGATCATCGTCTCCGTACAAGGGATGCGACCGATGAAGACGAGTCATGTTCTGGTACTCGACCGGAACCAGGCGCGTCGCGACGCGTTAGTCGGGGCGCTGAAGGTTGAGGGGCACGTGCCGGTAATCGTGGAGAGCGGGGCGGATGCTGCCCGCGCCCTCGCCGTGCCTGGGCTGGATCTCCTGGTGATTGACTTGGCGATTCCAGACCTCGCGGTGGGAACGCTCCGGACGGCTCTGGGTCCCGAGCAATCGGCCGAGCCCGAGCCCCTGGAGGCGGTGGAGCGACAGCACATCGCCCAGGCCCTCAAGTTCACTGGCGGCAACAAGAGACGTACGGCCCACCTGCTGGGTATCGCCCGATCGACCCTCCTCGCCAAAGTTCGGAAATACCGGCTCGAAGCGGGGCCTGAGACCCCGGAATAGGGCTTTCCCCGAGGAAAACCATGGTGCGTTTTGCCTTTATGGTCCTGGCGGGCCTCGGACTCATTGCGCCCACACCCGCTATTTCGCAGCTGCCTCTTCGTCCCGGGACCGTGCGTGAGGGAACGCTCAGCTTCGACGGCCACGCTACGACCGGCGATTTCACCGGAAAGACTTCGACGATCACCGGCGAGATGACCGGCGGAGCGACGCTGCCGGAAATCAAGGGATGGGTGGAAGCGCCGGTCAAAACGCTCGATACCGACAACGATCGGCGTGATCGTGATCTGAACAAGTCCATGGAGTCGGACAAGTATCCGACTATTCGTTTCGAGCTCAACGAAGCGATAGCGCAGGGGGCATTGGCCGACAGCATGGACATCACTCTGCGCGGCCAGTTCCTGATCCACGGCGTGACCAAGGAGGTTGAACTTCCCGCCACACTGGTATTCCTGAGCGACGGCGTGAGAGTGCGCAGCACTATCCCGGTCAATCTCAAGGACTACAAGATCGGCGGCCTCAGCAAGTTCCTCGGCGTCCTGAAGATGTCGGAAAAGATCGAGGTGCATGTCGACGTCACGTTCGGCTATAGCGGGAGTGGGCCGTAGGGAGTGGGGATAGGGTGTAGGGCATAGGGGGAGCGGCTCTCATTCTCTCGCGCACGATGTCTCATTCTTCGGCCCTATTCCCTACCACCTACTCCCTACTCAACCTTCACTGAATCCTCACCCTTCCATACCTCGACACCACCACCTGCTTTGAGTGACTGCCACGGCTGAGACTGTAGGTGGCGTTGGCCAGACCGAAGGCGACGCCGATGGGCGCGAAGGGGATTGTTCGAGAACCGCCGCCCAGTGTAACGCCAGCCTGGGCCGGACCGGCCGCGGACCAGCGGAAGAGGGTATCCACGCCATCAATCACGTCGAGCCGGAGGCTGTCGCTGCGAACGGTGAGCAACGCCACGCGTCCTTCCACGACGGCCGTGAGTCGCGCTCTGGTGTGGGCAGTGGTGATTTCGTAGGCCGCCTGATCCACCAGAAAGCGATTGCGCAGGTCTCCCGCCGACGGCAGGGCGATCAGGCAAACCAGCCCCGCGATAACGAGGGCGAGCAGCATTTCCACCAGCGTGAGTCCGCGAGGCATGCCACACGGTGGCACGAAGTCGGGCTCTTTCGATCATCGTTTCGACGCGGCAGCGCATCCGATCGACGCGGCCTTGCATGGGCTCGAACTCGCGCCCATACTAGCGCAGGCAATCTCTCCTCTCACCCGAATTCCCGTGTCCGCGCCCACATCACACGCGACTGATCCGCTCGGCACTCTACGGCAATACGCGGCGCTCGCGCCATGGAGCCTGCGCGATCTTTCCAGTCTCGCCGGAGCGATCCTCGAGGCGTCGGCGACCTTCCCGGTGAACGCGACGGCGCGCCAGCTGCCAACCGAACGCACTATCCGGTTCTATGTCACCCGCAAACTGGTGAGCCCGCCCGAAGGTCGCGGTACCGCGGCCACCTACGGTTACCGCCACCTGTTGCAGGTACTGTCTATCAAGCTGCAGCAGATGGAAGGCGCCACACTGGAGACTCTTGGCCGAGAGTTCGGCTCGACGCCGGGCGATGTACTGGAACGTCGGGTTGCCGCGGCACTCGGGCCGCGACTCCTGTCTCCCGCGCAACTCCCGCTCGCCGCCGTGACCACGGCACCCCGCGGCAAAGTCGGCCGTGCGGTTCATACCTGGACTCCCGCGGCGCCCCCTCGGGAACCGGCAGCCCACCGGCCGCGCACCTGGCGGCGCATCCTGCTGGGCCGGGGAGCCGAACTTCTGGTGGACGACGAACACCCTCTTTTTGCCGGAGGCGACGAAGCGAGACTGCAGGCGCTGTTTCAGCGCATTCTCTCCGATGCGGTGGACGGCCGTCCCTCCCCGTCCTCCCGCTGATCCCCTACTTTTCGTTCTTTCCTCCACCGCGAGAAGTCCGATGGGCCTCATCCTCCTGGTCGTCCTTGTCGCCATCGTCCTCTGGATCATCGGCGCGTACAACAAGCTGATCTCCCTGAAGAACCAGGTGGTGAACGCCTGGAAGCAGATCGACGTACAGCTCAAGCGCCGTCACGATCTGATCCCCAATCGGGTCAACACCGTCAAGGGAGCGATGGATTTCGAGCGCGGCACGCTCGAGGCGGTGATCGCGGCTCGCAACAAGGCTGTCAGCGCGACAGGTGTCGCCCAGGTCGCGAAAGCCGAAGGGGAGCTGAGCCAGGCGTTGGGGAGATTCTTCGCGCTGAGCGAGAACTATCCTCAGCTGAAGGCCACGGAAAACGTGAAGCAGCTGCAGGAAGAACTGACCAGCACGGAGAACAAGATCGGCTTCGCGCGGCAGCTCTACAACGACGTCGCCACCGAGTTCAATACCAAGCAGATGCAGTTCCCGACCAACCTCGTTGCCGGACTGGCCAAGGCCGAACCGGCCGAGTTGTGGGAGATCGAGGACGCGGGCGAGCGGGCGGTCCCGCAGGTCGATTTGTCGATGAGACCGGGGACGTGACGATGGCGGGAGGGCGGTTTGGCGGGATGGTGGTCAGGGCGAACAGGACGGTCGAGAATTCAAAACTACGTCCTCTGACCGCCCCGACTGCCCGATCCGCCGTACCGCCCTTCCGCCGTACCGCCATTTAGATGGCTGCTCCGAACCTCTTCGAACAGCAGGCCAGCAACCGCCGCAGGTCATTCTGGCTGGTCGCCGGCTTCATCATCTTCTTTGCCTGGGTGGGCTTCGGCGGAGATGCCGGGCTCTATCTCGAAACCCGCAACGCGCCCGCCGGGTCCTATCATCACGTCATTCCCTTCATCGGCCTCATCGCGACGCTGATCGCTGGCGGCGTGTGCTGGTATTCCTGGAAGAACGGCGCGAACCGGGTGCTCTGGGCAACCGGCGCCTGGGAGGTAATCGAGCCGGCGAACGAAGATCAGCGCCGGCTGGTGAATGTCGTCGAGGAGATGGCGATTGCGGCCGGCTTACCGAGGCCACGGGTCTGGGTAGTTCCCGACTCCGATCCCAACGCGTTCGCGACCGGCGTTGATCCCAGGAGCGCCAGTATCGCGGTGACCGAGGGCCTGCTCCGCACGCTGAATCGCGAGGAGCTGCAGGGAGTCGTGGCCCACGAGATGTCCCACGTGAGGAACTTCGACACCAGGCTCATGACGCTCCTGGCCGGGATGGTCGGCGCAATCGCGCTCATGTCGGACGGGTTGGGACGGATGTTCCGTGGGGGGGTGAGAGTCGGAGGGAACCGGGGTGGTAGCGGTGGAGGTGGGAAGAAGGACTCGAGTCCCCTGGGCATCATCATACTGGTGTTCTGGGTCTTCACGCTGATCATCGCGCCGGTGATCTCCCGCCTGCTGCAAATGGCGGTGAGCCGGAAGCGGGAGTACCTGGCTGATGCAACCGCGGCCCAGCTCACCCGGAATCCCGGTGCTCTCGCTTCCGCACTGGAAAAGCTCGGCGCTGCGAGTGAACCGACCCGGTCCATCACCAACGGGGCCGCTCACCTCTGCATCGTGGATCCCGCGGCCAACAAATTCAGCGAGCGTGAAGGTGTCCTCGGTGACATTTTCGCTTCGCATCCCCCGATTGCGCAGCGGGTAATCCGGCTCAAGGGAATGGCCTACCAGCAGGCCAAGCGCGAGTCGCCGCCGGCCGCCGCGGCGAGCTGATGCGATTGCTGGCCGGAGTCGGCATCGCGCTGCTGGCGCTGGTGGGCGTCATCTGGCTGACCCGCCGCACCCATGCCGCGGTGCTGCGGCACGTGCGCCGCTCCGGGCGCCGGGCGGTCCGCCAGTTTCGAGCTCGACTGGACCGCTACAAGCTGGTCGAGCGGGACATCATCCGCGAACAGCTGTTGCACGACCCCGATATTCTCGCCGCGATCGCGCGCCACGCGGAGGAGTACGAGGAGGCGGAGTCCCAGGTCCGGATCCGGGTCAACCAGTATATCGACGAGATCGTCCCCTTCTTCAATGTCCTCTCGTACTACCGGATCGGGTACAACACCGCCCGTCTCCTGATCAACCTGCTTTACAAGTCGAACATCGAGTACCGGGACCACGAGGCGCTGGACCAGGTCCCCAAGCAGGACGTCGTGCTCTACCTGATGAACCACCGGAGCAACGCCGACTATGTTGTCGTGGCGTATGTGCTGGCCCGGGTGGTAAGCATCAGCTATGCGGTCGGCGAGTGGGCCCGGACCTGGCCGCTGGAATACGTGTTCAAGAGCTTCGGCAGCTATTTCATCCGGCGGCAATACCGGGAGCCGCTCTATCACACGGTACTCGAGCACTACGTCCAGCTCATCACCAGAAACGGTGTCACCCAGGGGCTATTCCTCGAAGGCGGCTTGAGCCGGGACGGCGCCTTGAGGCCGGCCAAGATCGGGCTCCTCGACTACGTCGTGCGCACGATGCGGGACCCCGGCTTCGACCGCGACATCTGGCTGGTACCGGTAGGGATCAACTACGACCGGGTGCTGGAAGACCGCTCCCTGATCCGCGAGCGAATCGTCGGCGGGCGGAGGCTCTCTCGCTGGAGCCAGTTAACCGGGGTGATGAGGTACCTGGGAAGCAACCTGCTTCGACTGATCACCGGCCGCCTGCGGCGCTACGGCAGGGTGGCGGTGAGTTTCGGGACTCCGGTCTCGGTGCGAGCGTGGATGGCGAACGAACCATCCGGCCTCCTCGACCTGCCGAAGCAGGAGCGCCTGCCCCACATGCAGCGTCTGGCCGATCACACCATGGAGCGAATCGGCCAGGTCATACCGATTACGCCGGTCCCGCTTGCCGCGGCGGCGCTCTTGTCGTTCGGCAGCGCGAGTGTCGTCCGGCGCAACGAACTCTTCGAGCGGATGGATGAGATCAGAGACCGGCTCGCGGAGTTCAACGCCAAGATCGTGCGCCGGGAGCTTCCGGTGGAGGAGGTGTGGAGCCGGGCCTGGCTGATGTTCCAGATGCGTCGCTTGGTCCTCTCTCAGGGAGACGAGTTCGTCATCCTTCCCAATCAGCGCCCGCTCCTCGAGTACTACGCCAACTCGATCCGTCACCTCCTCCCCCAGGAGGTGGTCGTGTGCCTCTCGCCGGTCGACGAGGGAGATCCTACGCTGCCGCGGCTGGCGTCGCGTGAAGAGATGGACGTCGTGACTCGCGAGATGCCCACGGTGAAAAGCCCGAGGCGCTAGCGGTGACGGAGGACCTTCTGCTCGTAGCGGAGGACTGGCAAAGCCGGGCGCTGGTGCTGGCGGAGCTGCAGGAAGCTGGTTACGAAGTAGATGCGCGGGCCGGGCTGCGGCAGGCGTTGAAGCACCTCGCGCGACATCCGGAACACCCTCCGCTCGTGCTGCTGGATCTCCACGGCGACGAGTTCGCCACTCCCGAGACCGTCGATGCGCTGCTCCGCCTGGTGCCGAAGGCGAAGTTGATCCTCATCGTCGGGGTCTATGCGGAGCCGGCCTGGGATCGTTTCGCTAGGGAAGGAAATGTCGTGCTGAGGCGACCGATCTCGGTCGGAGAGATTGTCGGTCAGGTGAAGCGGATGCTGCCCCGTTAAGCCTTCATCCCTGCCAGGAGCTCACTCACGAAGGTCCCGGGATCGAAGGGAAGACTCACCACAAGGTCGGCCCCTCCCTCACGTGCGGCGGTCCCGTCTCCCGCCACCAGCGCCACGAGCGTATAACCTCGATCCGCCTCGGGGCGGAATCCACCGAACGCGTCGGCGCCGCCGCCCACAGTTCCCATCAGCACGACGAGGTTGATCCCGAGACGGTGAGTCGCCGCCTCCAGGCTCTCCAGCCGCTCAACCCGTTCTACTCCGAAGCCGGCGTGTTTGAGCAGCAGGCTCACGACGCGGGCCAGGTCTTCATCGGGAATAAATACCACCGCCTCGCCCAGGGTGAGCTGGGTCGCCTGGGTGCGGCGGGAGAGATCGATCATGGACACGCCTTCCACGTACTCCGCCGTCTTGTCGTGCCTGAGCGTGCTGACCCGCTGGAGTGTTTCCTGGATCGTCTTGAGCGCCGCGCGGATTGTCTCCAGCGACTCCCGTTGTTCCGGGGTGAAGTTGGCCGCGTCGCTCAACAACAGCTCGGCCTCGGCGGAGGCGGCCATCAGCGGGTTGTTGATCGTGTGATGGAGAGTGACGTTCAGCTGGCCGATCGCGGCCAGCCGTTCCGCGTGAACCAGGTCGCGCTCCGCTGCCGCAAGTGCTTCGCGAACGGCACGGATCCGCCGCACCCGCTCCAGGACCTGAGGCAGCAGCTGGGCGAGGGAGGCGTCCTTCACGAGGTAGTCTTCGGCCCCGAGGCGCAGCGCCGCCGCCGCGAGCGACTCGTTGCCATGCGCCGTGATCATGATGACCGAGGGCTGGCCCCGAATGGTCCGGAGGCTGGGCAGGAGCTCGATCCCGTTTCCGTCGGGAAGGTTGTAGTCGAGGAGTACCACGTCGGCATCGGCGGCTCGCTCCACCGCTTCCTTGGCCGTGCGAGCGGTGCGGGTGGCGTCGAACCCGGCCGCGATGAGGACCATTTCGATCAGCCGAAGAACCGCTTCATCATCATCCACCGCGAGGACCCGCAACCCCGTGGTCTCAGGCACGCGCAACCTCCGGATGTTTCTGGAAGCCTACCCGCGCGAACTTCTCCCAGCTGCTCTTTCCCCGCCAGGCGTCGACCAGACCACGAAGCCTCCAATAGAGCGTAAGGAACCGCCAGAAGACGGTTTCCAGCAGCGCGTAGCCGAGCAGAATCAATACATCTCGCCGCCGGGTGAACGGCAGCAGGCCGCGCTGGTGACTGTCCGCCAGGCCGGACCGGAAACGCCAGGCTCCGACCAGCACGGCAAAGATATTCACCAGGGTGCCCCAACCGAGCGAGGCGAGCAGGAAGGCAACGGCGTAGCGCTCGTTCAGGACCGGAATCTTCAGTACGAATTCCAGAAAGAGGAACGTCAGCAGGAAGAGATAGCCGATGACCTCGATCATCGGCCCGTAATATTCGAACAGCCAGAATGTGGGAAGGGCGAACCACCCGATCCGCCCGAACTTCCGGTTGAACAGCATTTCCCGGTGGTAGAAGAGCGACTCGCGCAGGCCGCGATACCAGCGTCCCCGTTGTTTCCGGAGCGAGTCGAGCCGCTCAGGCACTTCGGTCCAGGCGACCGGATGAGGGAGAAAGGCGACCCGCCGGTGTCGCAGCTTGTCTCGCACGAAGCGATGCAACCGGACAACGATCTCCATGTCTTCGCAGACCGTGCCGGCTCGTTCTCCCACATATTCCTCCACCAGCCGGTGGCGCACCAGCGGGGTCAGATACCCGCCGGCCCGGATCACGGTCTCCTTTTCGAAGACCGCGAACACCCCGGAGAGAATCAGGATCGAATCGAGGCGGTCCAGCCCGGTCCGGCCGGTGGTGAAGGAACGCAGATACTCGACCATCTGGAAGCGGGCCCAGGGATGCGATGGCAAGCCCACCGTGATGACTTTGCCATGGCGGATGGTACAGCCATTGGCGATGGCCACCTGCCCGCCCACGGCCACGATGCGCGGGTCCTCCTGGACCATCCGCATCAGTTCCTTGAGCGCCCGCTGGTCGAGTATGGAGTCGGCATCGAGGCTGACGAAGTACGGGGCGGTCGAGGCATTGATTCCGGCATTCAACGCGTCCGCCTTGCCGGCGTTCTCCTTGTCGATCACCATGACCTGTGAAACGTTCTTGGGCAGAGGCACCGTGGCCTCGTAGGTGGCACGGACTCTGGCAGTTCCGATGGCATCCCGGTATGGCAAGTCGGTACGGCGAAGCCGGAATGCGCGTTTCAGCACGTCCATCGTGTGGTCCTGCGAACCATCGTTGACTACGACGACCTCGAACCGGGGATAATCGCAGTGAAGGAGGTTGGTGATGCTGTCGACAATCGTCACCTCCTCGTTGAAGGCAGGCACGACCATCGTGAGCGGCTTGGTGTAGTCGCTCTCGTCGATCAGGTCGAGGTCTTCGACGAAATGCCCGACCACCCGGCGGCGCACCTGGCGGGCGGAGAGCGCGACCAGGGTGAGCATATAGCCGTTGTAGAGCAGGAAGAAGGTGAGAAAGAACGGTTGAAGAATGACCCCGATTATGCCGGCGATCTGGGCGACGAGGTCTCTGGTCATGCCTGCCGCCGGGCGTCGGGAGACTCCCGCCAACTGGCGAGCATCCGGCTGACTTGGTCGCGAATGGTCCGCAGCGGGTCCGCGCGCATGACGTGGTAGGCCACCTCATCGTCCAGGACCGCGAGCGCCAGTGCAGCGGGCGCCCGTTCCTTCCCTTCGAGAGCGCCTCGCGCCGTTTCTCTCAGCCAGTCGGTGGGACGCGCGCGGCGGATCGCGGTTGCGGCGGCCGGCCGGGAGACCGAAAGCCCGGAGAGGTCGCCGCTATCGCCGTGGAGCAGCCGGATCGCGAAGAGCATCGCGCGCACCATTTCGTCGGGATCCTGTTCGAGCGCCGCCAGCGGGGCGAGGTCGGGAGCATCGAGGAAGGCGAGGGCCACGTCCTGCCGGATTCCGGGATCGGGATCGTTGAGCATGAGGGCGAGCCGATCCCACCGGCGGGCTCCACGCCATGCCTGAACCGCCCCGCGGCGCACCGAGACCGTGGGATCCGCGGTCATGCTCTCGAGTGCCGCCTGGTCGATCATGTCGGGTCGCCCGGCCCAGGCCCGGGCGACGGCGTCGCGGACGTCGGGTGTCTCACTCCGGGCAATCACACCGAGCACCCGGGCCAGACCGGGGTGGTGCATGAAGCGGGCGACTCGCGCCACCATGATGGCTTCCTGCCCATCGAGTGCCACGCCCAGTGCCAGGTCCACGAAGGCGTCGAAGTCGGCCTCGGCGCGATCGGCCACGGCCTGGAGCGTGACCGGGTCGTCGTCTCCCTTGAGCTGACGGACTAGCGCCGGCAAGGCCTTCTCGGGGCCGATCCGCTGGAACAAGGCGATCGCCGCATGACGGACATCGCGGTGGGGATCGGCCAGAGCGCGACTCGCCGCAAGGAACAGCTCCTCCTCCTCCAGCATTCCTCCCACGGCGGTGAGGGCCGCGGCACGGACCTCCGGACTCGGGTCACTCCGGATGACCTGAAGCAGCGCGCTCCGGCTCCGCTCTCCCTGGAATGCCTTGAGTCCCGCGACGAGGCGTATCCGCTGCTCTGCGCTCAGCACACCGCGCATTCCCTCGGCCAGCGTGGCTTCCATCTGCTCTCGCGAAGTCGAGGCAAGCGCGCGCAGCTCGACATGGCGCGCTTCCCGCAGCCTGAGACCGAGCAGGCGATACTCCGAGTCCTCCTTCAGGCGCTCGCGAATCATGTCACGCAGGTCCGCTTCATCTGCCATCTCCAGCACCCGGGTCACCATGCTCTCCTGATCGTAGGCGCCGATGGCGAGTGCCGCCGCGGCGCGAACGTTCAGCGGCTGATCGGAGCGGCAAGCGTTGAGGACTGCCGTCTCCGCACCGGAGTGACGGAAGATGCCGGTGGCGAGTGCGGCGCGTTCACGGACGAGGGGAGACGGATCGCTGGTCAGGAGCTTCACAATGTCCCCGCCGAGATGGCTGCGACCGAGCTTGACCAGACCGTCCACCGCCCGTGCCCGGACCAACGCTTCGGGATCACTTAAGCCTTTCGCGAGGAGCGGAGCGGCGCGCTCGGCATCGAACTTGGAGAGCACGTTGGCGACGGCTACCCGAACGGCGGGTGCCTCGTCGCGCCAGAGCCGTTCCAGGAGATGGAATGAGCGCTCGGACTTGAGGTGGCCGATGGTCTCGACGACTCCCACCCGGGCCGGCGCGTCCCGTGCCTCCAGAAGGAGATCGATCAATTCTTCCAGCGCAGTGGGGTCGAGCCGGGCGATGCTCTGAATCAGAGTCAGCCTCAGCGCGGGATCGGCGTCGCGGAAGGTGCGGAGCATCGGCTGCACGGCGACGGGGTCGCCTAGAGCACCGAGAGCCCGAGCAACCGCGAGGCGGACCCCGGGGTCGGTGTCCCCCAGCAAATCGATGAGGACCGGCGCAGCGACTCTGGCATTGGCGCCGGCGACACCGTCGGCCGCCGCGGCCCGCACGTGGGGTTCGGGATCACGCAGCAATCGGGTGAACTCTTCGGTCGCATCTCGGGCCCGAACCAATCCCAGCGCCCGGGCCGCGGCGGCGCGAACCAGCGGTTGAGGGTCAGCAGAGCGAGGCCGAATGGCATCCGCGAGGTCCTGGCCACCCAGGTCTCCCAGCAGAGACATGGCCTCCGCGCGAACCTTCGGATCGGCATCACTGAGACAATCGAGGGCCGCGGGTACCGACTCATGCAGACCGAGGGCATGCAATGCCTCGAGCGCGGAAGCCCGGACCCGGGGTTCGGCGTCTTCGGTGGCCCGCTCGATCAACTCGGTGGCGAGATCCCGGCGTTGCGCCACCCGGACGGCGTCTATGACCGCGCCCCGGACCTGCGCGGAGGGGTGGTGAAAATGTTCGCCAAGCATCTCGCGGGCGCCGGCCACGGCGAACTTGGTGAGCGTGCCCAGCGCGTCCTGCCCCAAGTCCCCACTTTCGATCCGGCTGATCAGCCGCGCCGGAACGCCCAGCCGCTCGAGTGCCACGGCAGCGCGAATTCGGATTTCCGGATCCGGATCATCCAGCGCCAGCAGGAGCGGGGACTCGGCAACCGGCCCGATCTGCTCCAACGCCTCGACGCTGCGCATCCTGACCCACCAGGCCGGATCGCCGAGTGCGCGCACCAGCCGCTCGATCACCTCGGGCTCGTTGAATTGTCCCAGGGCGCCTGCGATCCGGGCGCGCACGAATGGCGCAGGATCGGTCAGGAGGGTGTCGAGCAGGTAAGTGATGGCACGACGGTCTCCCAGACGCCCAAGCGCGCCGGCCGCCTTGGCCCGAACCTCATCGTCCAGATCACCCAGCGCCTGAACCAGCACCAGGAATGCCCGTCGGGCGCGGAGCTCCCCCAGGATGTTAGCGGCCCAGGCCCGAGCTGGATGGCGGGTGGTTTCGGTGAGGAAGCTGATCATCGGGTCTACTACGACCTCGCCATGGCGGCCGAGGATGTCGGCGATCCGAGGTGCCAGCCAGACCTCCGCCTTTCTCAGCGCCTCGACCAGCGGCACCACTGCGCGGGGATCCTTGATCCGGGCCAGCGCCCGCAGCGCGATTTCCCGGACGTCGGCATCCTCGGTCCGAGTGGCTTGGATGGTTTCGAGCAGGGCGGGGACTGCTTTGGCGTTGCCGACCCGTCCCAGTAGCTCAGCGGCAAAGGCGCGCTCCCGCCACTTCTCCGCCTTTCTGAGCCGGGTGACGTAGCTCTCGACCAGGCCGAGCCGATCGTAAGCATCGAGCAGCCATGCGGGGCGCTCGGTCGAGTTGCGGGCTTGTTCTTCCAGCACCGCTTCGAGCGCTTCGAAGTCGCGGAGAGTGCGGAGCTGGTGGATCTCGGGTTCGAGCAGGGCTCGCTCCCGGGTGGCGAGCCCGCTCACCACTTCGCGATAGATCCCCTTCCGCTCGGCGAGACGGCGCTCCACCCTTGCCAGATGACCGGTATAGAACAGCCAGGTAAGGATGGCCAGGAGGCCGACTACGGTGACCGTGGCGGTAAAACCCAGGATGATGGTCAGCCAGTTCACGATGGCTCCGTCAGCCGTCCTAGCGTCTCCAGGAGGATGGGCAGGTCGATGGGCTTGCTGAGAAAGGCGTCGGCCCCAACTTCGGTTGCCCAGTACTCGTCGGCGGCCTGATCTTTCGCGGTGAGCATGATCACCGGGCAGGCCGCGGTGCGGGGGTCTTTCTTCAGCTTGCGGCAGGTCTGGTAGCCGTTGAGGCGCGGCATCATCACGTCGAGCACCACCACGTCCGGAGTCTGAGCCGCGGCGGCGGCCAATCCGGCTTCGCCGTCCGCCACGGTTACCACGCGATAACCGCTCGCGCCCAGCATCCGTTCCAGGAAGCGCCGCTGATCGGGATCGTCTTCGATGACCAGCACCAGCTTACTCATCGGGCACCCTCTCGGCGAACCGTACCACGGGCCCATCGATCCACATTAAAAGGCAAGGGCCGCCAACCGGGCGGCCCCGACCTGCTGCGGGGAGTACCCCGTTGGAGGATCACGCCCTTGCGTCGTCCAGGAAGACCAGCGCTTGTCTGCGTTTCACCGCGGACTCGAGCGCCCGGTACACGTCGGGATCGATCACCGTCCCGGCCAGGTCCCGCATCCGTTCGACGGCCACGTCGGGGGGCATCTTCTCCTGGTAAGGCCGGGACGTCGTGAGGGCGTCGTAGATCTCGGCTGCGCCGAGAATCCGGGCCCCCAGAGGAATCGCGTCTCCCCGGATCTTGTCGGGATATCCCTGCCCGTCCCAGCGCTCGTGATGGCTCCTCACGTAGGAGATGATTTCTCCCAGATGAGCCAGCGGGGCGAGAATCTGCGACCCGACCACCACGTGCTGCTTCACCGACTCGTATTCATCGCTGGTGAGCGGGCCTTCTTTGTTCAGGACCTCTTCCCGAACCCCGATCTTGCCGATGTCGTGGAGTCGGCCCGCCATTCGGACCTTTTCGACATCCTCGTCGTTCATGCCGAGTTCGGAGGCGATCATGGCCCCCATGTCGGCGACCCGAGCCGAATGGCCCCGCTGGTAGGCGTCTTTCGCCTCGAGCGCATTGACCAGGGCCTCCAGCGTCGCGACCGAGATCCGCTCCAGCTTGCCCCGCTCGCGCCGCAGCTCGGCGGTACGGACCGCGACCTCTTCCTTGAGCCACTGGTTGAGGTTCTGCTGCTCGATCATGCTATCGCGACGCCGGATGGCCCGGAGGATGGCGCGGGCCAGGTCGCTCAGATCTATCGGCTTGGTGAGGTAATCCATGGCGCCACGCTGCATGCACAGTGCGGCAGTCGTGGCATCGTTGACCGCGGTGAGCATGAGGATCGCGATCGCAGGCTCGATCTCGATCACCTGAGGGACCAGGTCGATCCCGCTCCGGCCCGGCATCCGCACGTCCAGCAGCACACAGGCGATCTTCTGCCTCTGTAAGGCCTTTAGTGCCTCGTCTCCCGAGGCTGCGGTGCTGACGTCGTACCCTTGCTGTGTGAGGAATTTCTTCAGTGCGTTGCGGATCGGCTCCTCGTCATCCACCACGAGTATGCTGATCGGCGCGTCGGACAAGGGCACCGTGCCTCCGTCGGTCAGGACCCGAGGGCCCGCCTAAACCTCAGTGCTTTAACAATATATCCCGTGTCACCAAGCTGAAAGGCTACACAAACTCGACTGCGACTTTTTCGGGAACCAGTCCGGTGGACCAAGCCCGGTCGAGCAGGGCGCGCACCGCCTCCCGCCCCTTGTCCCCGTAATCAACGGTCCAGTGGTTCACGTACATCCCGACGAAACGGTCGGTCCGCTCTTCGCCTATTCCCCGGTTGAACTGGCTGGCGTGCGCCAAGGCGGGGGCGCGGTGTTCGAGTGCATAAACAATGCTCGCCTTGAGATCGCGCGCCACCTGCTGAATGACGGCCGGGCCGAGGTCGCGGCGTACCACATTCCCGCCAAGGGGGAGGGGAAGCCCGGTGTCCTGATACCACCATTCCCCCAGGTCAGTCCAAAGGTGGAGCCCCCGGTCGGCGAAGGTCAACTGACCCTCGTGGATCAGCAGTCCCACGTCCACCTCTCCCCGGAGTGCTGCATCCTCGATCGTGTCGAAGGGCAGGACCACCTCGGTGAATGCGGGTTGGTAGAGCTTAAGGGTGAGATACGCGGTCGTGAGCTTACCCGGAACCCCGATCCGAAGACCCCGAAGGGCGCTGCGCGGATCGGCTGGGCGCGCCGCCTTGGAGACGAGCCGCGGCCCGTAGCGGTCTCCCATGGACGAGCCGCTGTTCAGGAGTGCGTAGGTCCGATGGAGATAGGCGTAGGCGTGAATCGAGACCGCCGTCACCTCCAATTCCCCTTTGAGGGCGCGGCGATTCAGCGACTCGATGTCCGACAGCTCGTGCACGTAGCGCAGATCGCCGGTGTCGATCTTCCCCTCGGCGAGGGCGTAGAACATGAAGGCGTCGTCGGAATCAGGGCTGTGGGCGACGTGAATCGTAGTGGTCATGGGGTCTGGGATGCCTGGCGGCGGAACTCTTCGAGCGCCGCCTTATGCTCCTGGTATTCGGAGCGATTCTTGGCAACTTCCGCGTCGTAGTGACTCAGAAACGCCTTGTGAGCCTGCGCAATTCCCGCCTTATCCCCTTTCGCCTCGGCGACGGCGGCGCGGATCATCGATCCGAAGAGGTGATCCTTCGCTTCCGCCGTGATGGAGTCGGCCAGAGCCGCTGCCTGAGCTAGATCGCCGGCCGCCACGTGCAGGATCGCGGCATGATAGCGGAGATCGATGCCCGTACTGTCCAGTTGGCCGTAAGCGGCCAGCGCCATCGGAAGGAACCAGGTCGCGGTAGTCGAGTCGCCCTGTTCGATCGCGGTCATGACCCGGTCGTTGAGCCGGATGAACCGCTCCTCGGGACTCATCTGGCTGATGTCGGGCGGCCTGACGCCGACCGGACCGCTCGCCGGAGCGCCGGTATTGGCCATATCGGGCCGGGCCGCCTGGGGCTGCTTGACCAGAACTACGTAGAGAATGGTCCCGACGGACAGCGCGATGATAGTGACAGCCACGATCCAGGGAGTGGACAAGCCAGGCCGGGCCCCTCCGTGGACGGCATGGCCGCAGCGGTGACAGAACTTGGCCCCCGGGGAGAGCGTCGCCTGACAATGCACGCATTGGCGGGGGCCCAGGGCGGTCCCGCATTCGACGCAGAAGTTTCCGGTGACATTAGCACCGCAGGAAGGGCAATTCATGCGGGGGGGAATGTAGGTGGTAAGGCGGGAGGGCGGTACGGCGGGAGGGCGGACAAGGCGGTCGCCCTGCCCGTCCCGACCGCCTTCCCGCCCTACCGCCATACTGTCTCCCGAACCACCACGGGGTGGCGGCCCGGACCCGGCTTCATTACCGTGAACACAACCACGGAGGGAGTGACGATGGGTATTCCTCAGCACCCCCAACCGGCAGTTCTCCCCGAAGCCCCGGCCGCACGGCATCTGGGCGACTTGGCCCGCAGCCAGGTCCGCTGGAGCGTGTATCTGGAGACTCGGAGCGAGGGCAGGCTGGCCGAAGGCCGGCTGCACTTCGTCGAAGGCTCCCGCCATCGCAGTACGGGCTGGATTTTCCGGGAATGGACCGAGCGCGACATTGTCGAGCGGTTCAACGAGTTCAGCCCGATCGAGCTGTGGAAGATTCTCGACAGCCTGAGTTGAGTGACGAGTAGAAAGGACTGAGGACTGAGGACTGAGGGAGGGACGACAAGACTCAGTCCCCGGTCCTCAGTCCTCTTACTTTTCTCTCACTATGACCCCTACCCGGCCACCAGCCTCCGACTTCCCCCGCCACTTCGACCGGATCTCCAAGGCCGAGGTGCTCAAGCTGGCCACCGAGTTCCAGGTGGATTTTCTCCGGCTTCAGTTCACCGACATTCTGGGGATCAACAAGAACGTCGAGGTGCCGAAGAGCCAGTTCGACAAAGCGCTGGACGGAGAGATCATGTTCGATGGTTCGTCCATCGAAGGGTTCGTGCGGATCGAGGAGAGCGACATGCTCCTGGTCCCCGACCTGCCCACGTTCCGCCTCTTGCCCTCGGACGATGAGGGTGGACGAGTGGGCCGCCTCATCTGCGACATCAACACCCCCGATCACGAGGCCTTCGCCGGCTGCCCCCGGCTCACCCTCAAGCGGACGATCGGCAAGGCGGAAGCTCTGGGCTACACCCTGATGGCGGGCTGCGAGGTGGAGTTCTTTCTCTTCGAGAAGGATGTCTCCGACAATCCAACCACCACGACTCACGACGACGCGTCGTACTTCGATCTGACGCCGGTCGACCGGGGTGAAGAAATCCGGCGAATGATCGTCAACGATCTCGAATTGATGGGATTCGAGGTCGAGGCCGCACATCACGAGGTGGCGCCGGGCCAGCACGAGGTGGACTTCAAGTACGCCGACGCGCTCACCACGGCGGACAACATCGCCACCTTCCGCTTTGTGGTGCGGAACGTGGCCAACCGGCACGGCTTCGTCGCTTCGTTCATGCCCAAGCCGATCATGGGGCAGAACGGGAGCGGGATGCACACCCACCAGTCCCTGTTCCGCGGCAAAGACAACGCTTTCTTCGACCCGAAGACCGACCACCAGCTCTCGGCGGTGGCCCTCAGCTACGTCGAGGGACTGCTGCAGCACGCGAGGGGATTCTGCGCCATCACCAATCCTCTGATCAACAGCTACAAGCGGCTGGTGCCGGGCTACGAGGCGCCGGTCAACGTCGCCTGGTCCATGCGGAACCGTTCCCCGCTGGTGCGGATCCCGGAGCGGCGCGGGGTGGGCACCCGCTGCGAGCTTCGGATGCCGGATCCTTCGGCCAATCCCTACTTATCGCTCGCGGTGCAGTTCGCGGCCGGACTCGATGGCGTGGTGCAGAAGCTCGAATGCCGGGAGCCGGTCAATCGCAACATCTTCCGGATGAGCTATCGCGACCGCCGCAAATACCAGATCGACGACCTGCCCCGCGACCTGCACGAGGCGCTGGATCGCTTCGAGAAGGACGACGTGATCAAGGCGGCTCTGGGGGAGCACTTGACCGAGCGGTTCCTCGAAGCGAAGCGGGAAGAGGTGCTGCGGTACAACACGCAGGTGACGCGATGGGAGGTGGAGAACTATTTGGGAAGGTACTGAAAAAAGTACCGAGTACCTAGTACCGAGTACCTAGTGCCCAGAGGATCCTGGACCGGTCGGCAAACAGCAAGTTCCTTGGAGTTCGGAGTGGGTACGCGGTACTCGGTACTCGGTACTTCAGTTACTGCTTCGCCAACATCTTCAGAATCGGATCGGCCCACGCAAACAGGATTTTCCGCAGTTCGGGGAACTCGGAGCTCAGCAGCGTAAGCAGCGGCAGGGCGCCAAAGGTCAGCAGGTTCATCACGAAGCTGAAATTCCAGGTCACCCTTCCTGGCTCAGTGCGATCGATCCGGCTCAGCACCTCGTCTCGATTCATTTGGACCAGGACGACGATGAGGGTGCCGACTGTCCCTCCCAGTACGACCAGCAGAATCAGGCGTAACAGGCTCTGCGGCGGATAGGGGTAGCTCGAGAGCAGAAGAGTCGCCAGCAGCAGCGAGAGCAACATGAACAGGGCGAGTTCTCGCAGGTGCCGAGTAACCCATTCGACGTACTCCACCATCCGAGTCCCGGTGTACTCCTCGGCCGCACGCAGCCAGAGCCTGACCGGTCCGGAGAATCCCCGGCGGATCAGCAGTGCGGTGGATGCCTCCTCACCGGCTCGCGGTGAAGGCCGTTCGAATTCCTTGTTTAATCCCTCGATCAGTGCGTCGACATCCTTCTTCATCGGTTCGAGTCGCCAGAGCTCGCGAAGCACATCGTGAAGTGTGCCGAACCGCTCCATCAGAGCCCGGCGTCCCACCCTGTCCAGCCACAAGGCTTCCGCGGCTGGAGCCTTCATCAACTCTGCTACTGCATGCGCGAGCTCCTCCTGATCTGGCCCCAGCTCCGCGGCAAAGTCCTCTCGCCTGGCTTCATGAATACCCTGGAGATGGAGCCACTGGAGATCCGCTACGGCACCGATCGCGGTTCCCGAGGCTCGACCCGGCAGGGAGAGCCGGGTGAGGCGTGCCAGGCGCGGCGGCAGGCGATCAAAGGCGGTAACGATGGGCATTCGGGCAAATCCTTCGAGGCATCGCCGGAGCCCGATCCAGACGGCGGCCAGTCGGAGCGCTCCCCAGGAAGTCGCGAAGAGCATCGCGAGGACGGTTACCCGGAACAGCTTGTCAAACATCGGCACGCCATCGGGAGAGCTGGTCGTGATCGCTTCCAGGGAGCGCCCGAACTGGGGCCCGAGCCAGAAGCCAAGACAGACGAACGCCACCAGCAGGCCCAGTGCCCAATTGGTCGGGACGATTCGGAAGAGCCGGAGCCGGATGATGCGGATGTCGACGGCGGAACGTCGGAGGTCATCCCGCAAGGCGGAGCGAAATGTGGTGCGGCTTGGCGGGGGACTGCTCAGCTCCGCTTCGCAGACGCTTTCGAAGATGGTGCGTTGCTTGAGCAGCGTGATTCGCCTGAGGTGCCAAGTGCACCACACGGCATAACCAAGACCGCCAATGACCAGGGGAAGCACTGGTGAGACCATGCTGTCGATTTCGAGCGCGCGCCGGAAAAAGAGCCAGAATCGTTGCGGATCAGGACTGCTCAGCGCGAGGACGTCGGTGACGAATCCAATTGACAGCGACAAGTACACTATGCCGAAGGTGGCGGTTGCCAGACGGGCCAGCACCTCGACGCGCCAGGCCCACGGGTCGCTGGGAATGCGCCACGGACCGCTCCAGAAATACTTCAATCCCGGCCGCACCAGGGGCGCGGCGAGCGATGCCACGGCAACCATCCCGCTCACCAGCGCGGCGACACCGATCGAGCCAACGACCGCTACAAGAAGCCCGAGAACGGGGAACAGAGGATCAGGGGAAGGCGACCTGCCGGTACCGGTCTGTGGATACAGCAACCGCAAGACGGGAGCATCGGCCGCGAGCGCGATGCCGACGATTGCAACCACCCGCAAAAGTCCATAAAAACGATCATGGAGCCGCAGCGAACCTTCCATCAGCTGATCCGGGATCGGCCTTAGATCGTACTCGGAACTGGCACCTTTCGCTGCTGAGCGGAACTGCTGGTCGAGCTTCATGTTCTCGATCGAGATCACGAACAGCGAGAAGCAGGTGAAAAGGATCGCTGCCAGCGGAAGGAATGTGAGATGGACCGGGGGGTAATTCCTCGGAACCGCTGGACAAAGCGAGTCGGCCTGACAACCACGTGCCAGGTACCTCGATCCGTACTGGAGTTGGGCATCGATCGGAAGGAAGGTCCGGTTACCGACGGTGGAAACCCAAACCGGTGGCCGAAGCCCCCGCTGATTTGTTTCCAGAGTGTCAATCTTCAGTGGGTCAGCATTCAGAGCCTTCGGATCAATGTCCTTCGTCCGAGTCGTGTCAAACTTCAGAGTGCGAAGCTTCCGGATTGGCCGGTAGTCCAGGAGCGCCTGGGTGTAGCCGAGGTGAATGAGGGTGGCGTTGTAGAGTCCTTGTACCCCGTCGCTGCTGAACGCATAGCGCTGGTTCTGTCTCTTGTCTGCCGTCAGCTCTTGGTTGTCCAGGATGAGTGGGTAGGTCGAAAAGACCAGCATGCCTCGGAGAGCGAGATTCTTGTCCGACCGCAGGTACAAGACGTTGCTTTCGTAGGTGAAAAACTGGACATCGGGCATCCGCTTCCGAAGCTCCTCCCCGAGGAACAGCTTATCGCGGACATCGGTGGCGAGGAGGCCCACCATCCGGATCCGCCGACGGTTCAGCGTCCGCGCCAGGTCATCGAGCATGAGGTCGAGTGCGAGGGGCGAGAGCCTGGAGGTAACAGGGAAATCCTCCTTGGGTCGCGCGGGGTCCAACAGATCGAGTGGCAGCCGCGGTGCTTCGGACGGACCCGATAGTGCCGCCTCTGCTGCTTCAGCAGCCGGGACGCGTTGATATTCGGCACGGAGACTTGAAATGCTCATCGGGAACGGAACAATGACGAATTGAGTCCTGTCATTCGTGTCAGCGGTGTCGCGCATCGTCGGTGCGGGGGCGAGCAAAGCTTGTCCATACTGGGTCGACGATTCCCGCAGCAGCGCGACCTCCGAACGGTGCAACCCGAGTCGATGAATCACCGATTCGAGAGTCTGATTCAGCTTCTGGTCCGTGTTGATGGCAGCCTTGAAAGTCACGCCCGGTGGATTGTCTAGTGTCGCGACGTTGTCAGGACTGGTTGCGGTTCCGCTGAGGATGTAAACCGAGTCCTTGGCATGGGCCGCGAGCCAACTCCGGAGGGTGAGCGAGAGGGAGAGGGCGGAGCCGGAGAAATTCGGGCCGATGATACGGATCGGGCCGGCGCGTTCGGGCCGGAGCGGCAGTTTTCCGGGGTTCAGCAACAGGAGGCGCTCTTCCAGCGCGGCAGTCAACGCTTCTTTGTAGATGCCACGGGTGGGAAGCTCGTGGACCAGGTAGAGGAGGTGCAGCCGCCGCTCGTCGGACTTGCTGCTGCGAAACAGCACGACGCCGGGCCGGACCTCGCGCAGAGCAACTCGCCGGTGATCCGCTTGCCGCACGCTGTCGCGTTGTCCTGGAAGCCAAAAACGGTCGGTGACGTAGCCGGCGGTCTCGAAGGCCCGCCGGAGGGTTTCCATGGCCCCGTCGAAGGACCAATCGAGGTGGGAGTCGTAGGGATCGGGGATGCAGGCGATCAGCACGTCGAGCGAGAAGGTGTCACTCGCGGCAGGTGCTGCTCCGAAGAAGCCGGCGAGCAGATCTTTGCCCCCTTCGAAGGGCGAGTCGGCCCCTCCCGCCTCTTTCGCACCCGCCTGGGCGACACTTGCGGAATCAACCGGTTCGGGGCGCGGGGCGCTGGGCCGCGTGATTGAGACCACCGCGACCGCGGCAGCGGCGACGAAGCCGAGACCCACCGCACGGTTGTCCATCCTGGCTACCTCAGAACAGGGTCACATCAGGGCTCGGTTTGCTCGAAGGCAGGGATTGCTTGCAGGCTCTCCGCGGCGAGGGCCGGTACCAGGGCGGTGCCCACCAGGGGAAAGCAGGGGACTTGCAACAGGCTCGACATGCAACCTCCGCTCTGCTGAACCGCTATTCGACCACAAGCCCCGGGATGAACTTGCTGAGGAGACGGAGCCCGAGTGCCATGACGAAGGGGAGGCAGCCGTCCACCAGCGACCAGCCGAGGATGTAGCCGAGGTTTCCGGGGATGATGTGCAGGAAGCTGGGACCGTCCCAGGTCCCGAAGAGGAGCTGCTCGATGTACTTCACCACCAGACTGAGAGTGGTGAAGGTGATGAACACCACGATCGGGGAACGACCCCGGGTGGCGAAATAGAGCCAGGGGAAGCCCAGGCCGATCCAGAAGAAGGAGTGAAGGAAGTTGTTGATCCACGGCAGGAAGGTCATCGCGCCGATCTTGAACAGCAGGAAGTTGGAGACGAACGCGAGCACGAAGGCCGAGCCGAACAGCAGCAGGAAAGTCTTGCGCTCGTCCTGGGTCAGCTTGCGGCCGCTGATGCTGATTACGACGAACAGCCCCGCGTAGAGGAGCAGGATCAGGGCGATACGACCGGGAGTGAATGGAGGCGTCATGGCAGCTTCCTCTCGCTGAGACGGTCAGACGTAGGTCTTCCGCCGGATCCCGTTCCAGAGATCCAGGGTGGGGCCGCGATCGGCCCGCGCGGTCTTGTCTTCCTCGGTTTTGTAGAAGAAGGCCATCGTCATCTGTGAGGCGGTCGAGAAGCCGTCACGCGAGGAGGTGCGCTGGATCAGCGGAAGGAGGGTGCCGGTGTTGATGTACATCCGCACTCTCCCATCGAGTGCTGCGCCGAAGGCGATGTGACGGGCCTTATGGGTGTGGCCGTAAAGCACGTACTGAGTCGGGCCGGGCGGGTTGGCGCCCCAGAACCGCCAGATCTCCTCCTCTTCGGCGCCCTCGGCGCAGTCGTCCTTGTCCGGCGTCACCTTGTCCACCAATCCCTGCAGCTTGCTCAGCGAGTTGACCCGCCCGCGAAACTCATCGAAGGAATTTCCCAGCACGTGGTTCTTGAGGAGGGCCAGCCGGTCGGTGAGATCGCCCTGGAGCAGCAGATCGGTGACCAGCCGGTCCCATCGTTTGGCCAGCGAGGACTGCAACACACCATCGAGCGATTTCCTCATCGCCTGGTGCAGCGCCTGCTTGTATCCGGGCAGCCGATCGCGGGCGAACCACTCGAGCCAGGGAAACACGTCGAGCGTGGGCCGGATGTTGTTGATGTCCTTGAACCCCTCGATGAACTCGGGGAAGTCGGGGACGTTGCCCGGCTGCGCCGCACGCGCGAAATGCACCAGGCCCGACATCAGCTCCGCGGTCACCACTTCTCCGATCGCCATGATCTGATAGCTCCGGGCGTCGAAGCGGCCGAGCTGCGGAGCCCCGGCCGGCCGGAGCACCTTGTTGTAGAAGGTGAAGCCGTGGCAGTTCTCGTCCCACTCGTGGCCGTGCCGGGCGAGCACGCCGTACTCGTCCGATTTGAACACATTCGCAAACTCGATTCCCGGCAGTACGGCGCGTACCTGCTGCTGCAGCGCGGGGAAGTTGTTGAAGACCCGGTCGTGGTTGCCGACGACATAGGTGAGTTTGACCGGCAGGTTGGCGAGGGCCGAGAGTCCGTTCAGCATCGCGATCAGCGCCTTCGCCTCGGGTGTGGCGAGCACGGCGGCGAGGACGGCGGCAAACTGGGTCTGAATTACCGCGGTGTTCCGGTTCATCCCGGTTTCGGGATCGAGATCGCCACCCCAGGGACGCTGCTCCGGTGTCGTGGTCCGATGCCAGTAATCGGTGCGCACCAGGTCGAAGATGTCTCCCAGCAGAACCACGTGGAGATCGACCGCGCCCTTGGCCTGCGCGGCCGTGGTGATCTCCTTGCACATCAGGTCGAACGCCGTGGCGTGGACGTTGTGCGCGGTGGAGAGGTCGGTGAGATGGATGTCGCTGATGAGGACCAGCATGAATCGCTCCCTCCGTCCTGCTCGCTTTCACCTTGCGAACGACTCCGGCTCTCAATGCTATTAGCCGCAGATGAACGCAGATGAACGCAGCAGTGTAGTAGTTCAATGCTTGTGATTCGTCTCCAGCATGACTCGAGTTCCGCAACCAGCTCCGGAAGCTCTGCGTTTATCTGCGGCTGACGCCCGCCCTCCCGCGGCTGGCCGCCTGAACCCGCCATTCGGTCATTCCATCCGAGTTGCCGCGTAGCGCGCGAGAGACATCACCGTCATCTGCGGATTGACCTGCACGCTGCCGGGGAACACGCTCGCATCGCAGACGTAGAGGTTGTCGTATCCGTGAACCCGGAAGGATTCATCCACCACACCATGGTGCGAGTCACGGTTGATCGCGTTGCCACCCTGGGGATGGGAGCTCGCCAGGGTGATGAACTCCGGGTCCCTGGTCAGGGTGCGGATCCGTGCGATATCCGCAGGACTCGCGAGGGTGCCGTGATCCCAGGTGTTGAGCAGGACCCGCCGCGCACCGGCTTCGAACAACACGGTGGCAAGCGCCTCGAGTCCGCGGCCCAGCCGATCCATGTCCGACGAAGGCGGGCTGAAACGGAATGCCGAGTCGCCGTTCAGGGGAGACAGGAACGCTCGTCCCTTGGCACTGGTGCCGACCACGAGGCCATAAGCCACGAGGAGTCCGGAGCGCTGCATGTTGCGGTAGTGATCGTCGAACCAGCCGGCCATCGCGGTCGCGAGCCCCACCGGCGGGCTGAACCAGGTCTCGATGATGAAGGCGTCGTCGGCGTGCTTGACGTAGTGCCCCATCTGGATTCCGGCGTAGGAGTTCTGCGGCGGCTCTGGAAACTCGGCGAAGACCGGGGTGAGCATGTTGAAGGAGAGTCCCTTACCGACCGGGCGGCCGAGGGAGATCCCGCTCCGGAGCAACAGCGCGCTCGATGCGATGGTGCCGGCGGAGACGATGAACCGGTCAGCGTGAATCCGGATCTGGCGGCCGTCGGTGCCGCGAGCGAGTAACTCCCAGGCGCGCATTCGCTTCCCGCTCATGCTGCGGAAGCGCTCCGCATCGCACTCGGCGAGGATGGTGACGCGGCCAGGGAACTGGGCCTGGGCGAGCGGGAGGGTGTGGTCGAGCATGGAAAGTTTCTTGTCCCACGCGCAACCGATGTTGCAATTGCCGCAACCGTAGCAGCCGTCGGGTCCGACTCTGATGTTCGCATCGAAGGGCTCCGGCATCGCGAGGCGAACCTGGTTGCCGATCCGAGCAAGGGCCGGCTCGATCACCCTGGCGGCCGGGTGGTGGCCGCCGGGGCGGATGTCGCCCAGCGATCGCACTTCCATGAACCGGCGTACCCAGTTGGTGGCCTGCTCGAGCTGGGCCTGATCGAGTCCCGCGCCATTGCGGTTCCACCGCTCGATTTTGTCCGCCGGAGGAGCGAAGCAGATCGCATTGTTGATCGTGGTCGATCCGCCGACGCAGTTTCCCTGCAGCACGTTGAAGCGGAAATCCTCCGAGATCTGCAGCATTCCCCGCTGATAGAGCAGCCCGATCTGCCGCAGCTCGTCCTCGACGAAGAGCGACGGGTGCACGTGCTCTCCCCGCTCCACCAGCAGGACCTGGTAGCCTCGCTCGGCCATGGTGTAGGCCGCGATGGCTCCGCCGGCGCCGGAGCCGATGACGCACACCTCCGTCTCGCGTATCTCTTCGTTGCGATCCCAGGGACGCTCCACCGCGAGCGGACGATGCTGGGGAGGGGGGACGGGAAGGCCGGCGTCTCTTGCTCGCACGGTGAAGGGCTTGAAGCCGATCGCGGAATGAACCCTCGGGTCGTTGTAGAAGCCGAGCACCGAAAGCTGGTGGCCGACACGGATGAAGATCTGCACCGCGGTCCGAATCAGGCGCCATTTCTGGCGGCGACTTGCATCGCGAGTGTACCGCTCGCGGATGAAGCGGGACCGGAGAGCGGGCCGAAGCTCCGGCAACGGCGGGTGGAGTGAGAAGAGGGGCCAGTAGTGAATGACCGCCAGTGCGATGCGGAAGCTTCCCTTCCGTTCCGTGTTCACTCGGGCCAACGACTGGTCTGCATTGCGGGCTGCCACTTCGGGAGGGATCGCCTCGTTGTGCCCGGCGATCATCACTTCGGTGAGCGCGGTGAGAGTTCGGAATTCGAGCGGGCGGAAGAATTCGGTCTTGAGCCGTGAGGTCCAGGCGAGGTAATAGAGAGCGTACAGCAGAACGCCGATGACCCCATCAAGGACCATGGCGCCGATCAGGATCTGGCGCATCGGCATTACCCGGCCCGCGACGGTGAACACTTCGTCCAGCTGCGATGCGGGGACCAGTCCCAGGTAGATCGCCTGCGCCACGACCGAAACGAAGTGCACCGCGATGATCGGGCCTACCAGCGCCATGCGCGGCCTCAGCGCCTGGGCCACGTACCCGCAGAGCATTGCCAGAGTCGAGACTTTCACCACCGAGTTGGTGACGAAGGGCAGCTCACGAATCAGGTCGGGCGCAAGACCGATGAGTGGCGCCACTTCATAGCCGATCGCTCCAATGATGAAGACCACGGTGAGGAGAATCAGGAGGCGGCGCAGCCACTGTTCGGCCGGTGTGAGCCAGCTCGAGGGTTCGGTCGGCCAGGTCACGCTCGACAGGGCGCGATTGGCCGGGAGGTACAACAGCAGCAGGAAGATCATGATCACGCCATCGAGCGCGATGGCGCCCCAGAGCACCTTGCTCACCGGCTGCGGCCCGCCGATTCCCGGGTCAACGATCCGGGTGGTGTTTCCCAGGAGCAGGATGATCAGCATCGCCACGACCGAAACGGCGTGGGCAATGATGAGGATCAGCACCAGCCCCTTCCGACGGATCAGGTCGCCCGCAGCGTAGAGGCAGATGCACAGCAGCAGACTCACCTTCACTATTGAATTGGAAACGAAGGGAAGGGTCTGGAAGAAGCCGGCAGTACGAGACCACAAGGGTCCTATCTGATAGAGCAGCGCGCCCAGGACGAAGACCCCGGCCAGTATCCGGAGCACCGTTTCGAGGCGGGTCACGGCTCGAGAAGCGGGACTGGCTGTCATGATGTGCCCCATGATGCAACTGGCGGGACGCGGGCCGAGTTCGCACTATGGGGTGCGCCATCCTGTGCCAGGAGGTCCCCATGGCGATGCTCTCCATCGAACGCCGATTCCTCACTGCATTCGCCGAGGCGGTACTCGGCCTCGAGCATCACGAGCTGGGTCAGGCGGCCAGGGCCGTAGACCGGCTCGACAAGTTCCTCGATCACTCCTCGTTCGGCCTCCGCTTCACTTTCCACCTGGCGCTGCTGGTGATGCCGGGCGGACTCCTGACCAAGCTGAGGTTCGCGGGAAAGCCACTCGCCTGGCGACGCAACTACCTGGACCGGCTTTTCCTGGAAAACATCGGCCGGGCGCCGGGCTGGATGGTGGATGCCCAGGGAGTACTGGCAACCGTCAAATCGATGGTGAGCGGCAGTTTCTGCGAGCTGCCCGAATTCTGGGAACGCATCGGGTATCGCTCGCGGCCCGGCGCTTTTCCGGTGTTCGACGGCGTCACGCTGGTTCCTCCGTCGGGACCCGAGGTGGAGCCGAAGGAACCCTCCGCGCCGGGGAAGCTGGTGAAGGAGCGTGCGGGATCCCTCGCCAGCCTGCCGGAGAAGTTTCCGGGAGAGGAAACCATTCTCATCATCGGGGCCGGCGGGGCCGGTCTCGCGGCGGCCCACGCGCTCGTGTCCCGGCCGGAGGGACGCGCCGCGCGAATCATCCTGCTCGAATCGGGAGGGCTCCACACCAACGAGGCTTTTCCTCGCACCACGCTCGACGGCTTCAGCCAGCTGTATGTCAATTCGGGAGTGACGCCGGGGAAGTCCCAGCGCATCGGCTTCATTCAGGGGCATTGCGTCGGCGGTGGAACCACGGTCAACAATGCGGGAAGCCCGCAGCCCAAGGGGCCCTGGGCCGACATCATGCACTGGCGCTGGGGCTCGCAGGGTGCCGACCTCGATTGGAGCGGGCTGGACCGCGCCTTCGATGACCTGAGAGACCCGCTGCACATCCGGGTTGTCGATCAGCGGATTCTGACCACCGGGACGAAGCGCGCGTTCAGTGGATTCGGCGAAGTGCCCGGCAGCACCTACGCAGGACTGCTGCAGGCCAACCTCGAGGACTGCATCTCCTGCGGGCAGTGCAATCAGGGATGTCCCTACGACGCGCATCGCGCCCCGTACATCACGCTGCTCCCGGAAGCGCTCCGGCAAAGCGATCGGGTGATGCTGATCCCCAACGCCACCGCCACCCGCCTCCTGTGGGAAGGAGAAAGTGCTGCGCGCCGAGTCTCGGGGGTCGAGGTGCAAGGTGCCGACGGGAAGAAGCGGATCCTGCGACCCGACAAAGTCCTGCTCACCGCTGGCGCCTTTGCCTCCAGCGCGCTGCTCCTCAAGAGCGGCTTCACCTCGGCCGACGGTCGCCGTCGGCTGGTGGGCCAGCGCTTCAGCTGCAACTACGCGAGCCCGGTCATCGGACGCTTCACCGAGCCGATGAATGCGGGACGGGGAATTCAGATCGGTTACATCATCGAGATCCCGCCCCAGCGCATGATCATCGAGACCGCGTTCGCCCCGCCTACGGTACTTGGCATGATGTTGCCGCAGTGGGGAAGCGGGTTCCGGGAAAAGGCGCTTCAGTACAACCACTACGGCGTATCCTTCCCCACTCTCTCGAGCGATGGGTACGGATCCATCGACTACGCGCCGCTCACTCCCTGGAGCAGCCCGCAGATCAATTTCGATCTGAGTTGGTCGGACTGGGACCGGCTTCACTGGGGCCTCGTGCAATGCGCCGAGGCGATGCGGCAGGCTGGAGCGGTGGAGTTGTTCGACAGCCGCTACGACGGGCATTCGGTCGCCTTGAGCGGGGATGTCCGAAGCGACCGGGAACGGATCGCGGTCTACTATCGGGACTTCGGTCCGGCCACCTACGTCAAGATCCAGAGCGCCCACCTGCAGGGCGGCAACGTGATCCACCGGGATCCGACGCGCGGAGTGGTGGACAAGAACCTCAAAGTCCATGGCGTCAATAACCTCTGGATTCTGGATTCCAGCGTCTTTCCTGCGGCCATTACGCTGAACATCCAGTACACCACGATGGCACTGGCTCGCTATGCGGCGTTGCGCATTCCACTGGGTGAATCGGTCATGACATCCCATGCCGCTTGAGCTGGCGTTGGAGGCGGCGCGGGGGCGGTCCACCTCGTCAGGCTTGAGGAACGACACGGAGGGTCGGCTTGGGCTCCGGAGCGGCCTGGTCGAAGACCGCGCCGCCCTCCTTCCATTCGTCCAGGAGCTTGATGAGGTATTCCAGCCGGGCCAGGGCTTTGGTCGGCCACGGGTCACTGAGCGAGAACGGGAACCGGGGAATCCCCTCTCCGCCGAGTTGCTCCTGCAGCAACCCTGCATGATTAAATGCAGGGTCTTCGAAGACTTCGCGCATGAGCGCAAGACGTTCCTCCAGCCGGCTCATCAGCACCCGGAAGCGAACCCACTGGTGGATTCGAAAGTCGAACGAGTCGCACAGCGCCTCACCGGCTTGATCCCCCTTGTCCACGATCTTGGCAATGGTGCTCGAATCCATGGCGAGGTTGAGCCCACCCTCGCCTTCTTCGAGGCGGATCTGGACCACGCGCTCGCGGTAACTGGGCAGGAGTGACTGGCTGTTGTCCCGGTAGTTCTGCGCGGTTGTGAAAATCGCGGTGAGAAATTTCAGGAGATTATTGCGTGATCCGGGATCGGTGGGCACAGAGGTGAATGGAATCCACTCGGGGGACTGCTGATCGTCCGGTCGCGGCATGTAGACGCTCTGGTAGATGGCCGCCTCATTGCTGCTCGGCCTCATGCCGGGGCTCCGCCACTGTTTGGCGGAGTAGCTCATGTACTGCTGGCTGACCTGTCCCTTCTTGATGCTCTCCTTGGGAAGATTGGTCAGGCTGATGCCGAAGGTCGGGCGGCGGGGCAGCCAGGCATCAAAGAAGTGAATCGGAAAATTGCTGCAGATCCCTCCGTCGCTGAACCAGAGCCGTTGCAGGTCGGTCTCCGGGTCGAGCGTGATGGTGGCCCCGCTGGTCCGAGCCTGGACTCCTCGATCATGCCGAATGGCGTAGAGCGGCACGCCGCTGAAGAGCAGCGGAAAGCTCAGACTCATCCGTGAGGCGAGAAGCACCGGAAGGTGCCGAGCTTCTGGGAGGAAGTGATAACCCTCCGGCAGCCGGCAATAGGCGCGGATTTCATCCTGGGGCTGGACCAGGTGCTTCATCACTGCCTCGGGCAACAGCAGGGCGAGCTCGTCCTTCTTGAAGGCGAACAGCTCGCCCTCGAATGGGAGCGTGTAGGGCTGGCCGTGGCTGAGGCAGGACGTCACCACCTGGAGGTTGACCGTCCGATCCCGCGACGATTCGGCGGGTTTCTCCCGCCCGGCATCCCACAGCATGCCGAAGGTGAGCGGCTTGTCGTTAGGAAGGCCGGCGAGCATCTGGATCCGCTCGTGCAGCCATTCCGTCACCGCGGCGTGGCCTGACGGGCCGGTGCGAAGCCCGGTGCAGAGTCCGAACAGATTGGCCGGCACCCGGTCCACCAGTGTACGTCCCAGGTGCCATAGCGGGATCAGGGGCCCGAGGAGTGCTGCAGCGAGGAACAGAATGGTCAGCGCGATCAACCAGGAGATCCAATCCCACTGGCTCGGCGGCACCCAGAAGTGACCGACCCTGAAGATTCGGGCGGCGACCACAGTGACGACTGAGACGGCGGCGATGCTTGCAATTACCCCGACTGCGTAGATCAGGGCCCCGCATTTCCAGAGCGCGCGGTGCACCGGGTACAGCCAGCTCAGCGGAATCGAGCGGGGTGGAACCGGCCCGGTCTTGAGATAGAGGAGGAAGCGGAAGAGGCTGCGGGTAGGGCGCGACGGTTGAAAGAGGCCGAGCAACAGTCCTGGCTGGCACAGCTCGTCGCGGGTCTTCTTGAGGCCGGCGAATCCCTGGTTCTCGTTTCCACCCTCGAGCCAGGGGCCGTCCTGCGTCACGGCCTGACGACCGTACTCCGCCGCAGCGGTCAGAGCCGCGGCCATCGCGCCGGCCGAAGTCCCGCCGATGTTGCGGAAACGGTACTTGTCCTTCAGGCGGAGGATCGCCGCAGGGTAAACGATCCCGCTCGTGATCCCGCCCTTCATGACCAGATCACACTCTAACAACCCGGGTTGACCCACGAGACCCTGATCCCGGAGCCGTCGAAAATCAGTGGCTCCTCATGTTCAGGCCAATATTTGACCGGCCAGATGTCACGCAAGTGCTGATTTGTCAGCAAAATGGACTAGACCGAAGATCTAGATCCCAAGGGCAATAGTGCATTCTTCGACGTCAACTCTTGACACCCTTCAACAGTCGCCCTGTATTAGCAGAGTACTCCTGTCCCATTTCCCGCTTTCCAGATTCTGGCATGGTCACGACGCGCCTACTCATCGGCTCCGACGTCAGGCTGTATAGCGAGGGCCTGCGCCAGTTCCTGGGAACCCAGGCGGGCTTCGAGGTGGTCGGAACTGCCGTCCACGCGGCTGCCGTTCTAGCCGAGGTGAGGCGCTGGGATCCTGACGTGGTCCTTCTGGATCAGGCGCTGCCCGGAAGTCTGGAGACCTTGCGGGGCATCCGCCGCATTTCTCCCACCTGCCGGGTGGTCGTGCTGGGAGTGCCCGATCAGGAAGAGGCGATGCTGCACTGGGCCGAGGTTGGAGCGGTGGGATTCGTTCCGCGCGACGCCTCCCTGGAGGATCTGGTCGAGACGATCGAGAGCGCCGTGCGGGGAGAGCTGCGCTGCACGGCGACCCTGGCCGCGAAACTGGTCCAGGCGCTGGCCTCGCGGGAACGCCCCGCCGCGGGACACGCGCCGCGCAGTCCGCTCACGGCGCGGGAATCCGAAATCGTACGGCTGATCGACGAAGGCCTGTCGAATAAGGAGATCGCGGTCCGCCTTGGCATCGAGGTCGCGACTGTCAAGAATCATGTGCACAACCTGCTGGAAAAACTGCGGGTGCATCGCCGCTTCGAGGCGGCGGCCCGGCTGCGAGGCAAGGACCCTCGCAGGCCTACCCCGCAGGAGTTGTTCTCCTCGACCGACTGATGGGGCGATACGGTACCAACGGATCTAGCTCCACCCCCTGAATCTCTTCTGAATCAAATCGCCCATTCTCGCCGGGGTTCATCCTCGGCAGATTAGGCCTTCCCGCTTCCGGGCGTTCGGCTATGGTGGCCAGGTTTACAGTCGTGTTGGGCAGGATGCCCCGGATGCTGCGCGAGATATTGCTGCACGTAATGCGGCAGCGCGCCGATGTCGAGATTGTCGAAGCCGGAAGCAGCCCCAACCTCGCGGCGACCGCAGAGCGCACCGCCCCTGATGTGGTAGCGGTCGGCCGGCCCGATTCCGATACGATCAGCGCCAGGACGGTTCTCGCCGTGGCCCCGTCGGCTCGCTTCGTGGAGCTGTCGGCCGATGGGCGCAGCGCGGTGGTCTACCGCGCGGATGAAGCGCCGCGAACTTTCGAAGGTCTCGGCGCGGGTTCACTGCTGGATCTCATTCTCTCCGACAGGCCATCCGAACGCCGCGGCGCCCTTCGCTAGTCATTCCGTAGTACCTTCCTCGCATCCATGCGTGGCTTTTTGTTCGACCTCGATGGCACGATATACACCGATGCCGGAGCGGTACCCGGTGCGCTCGAGACGATCGGCGCTCTCCGGTCGCGCCGCATTCCATTCCGCTTCGTCACCAACACCACAGGACGGCCGCGCAGTAAGCTGGTCGAGAGGCTGAGGGGCTATGGGCTCGAGGTGAGTGCCGAAGAGATCCTCACTCCGGTGCGAGCAGCGGTCGCGCTCTGTCAGGAGCAAGGTTGTCGTCCCGTCGCGCCGTATCTGCCGGAGGCCACATTAGACGATCTGGAGGGACTCGACCTGGTCGGGGGCACGACGAAACATCCGGTCGGAGAGACTCGCCCTGGCGCAGTCATCATCGGCGACCTCGGCGACCTTTGGACCTATGAGCTGCTGCAGGAAGCGTTCGGGTTTCTGCTCGACGGGGCAGAGCTGGTCGCGCTGTCCCGCGACCGCTACTGGCTGAAGGGAGACCGGCTGGTGCTCGACGCCGGTCCCTTCGTCGCGGCCCTGGAGTATGCCGCGAGCCGCTCTGCGAGGGTCACCGGAAAACCAAGTAAACGGTTTTATGACGCGGCGGTGAAGAGCCTGGGTCTCCCCCCGGACACATCACCCAACGAAATCGCGATGATCGGAGACGACGTCTGGTCAGATGTGCGCGGGGCCCAGGAGGCGGGATATCAGGGTTGGCTGGTGCGCACAGGGAAATTCCGAGCGGAGCTGTTGAGCGGGAGCGGGGTGATGCCGGACCGGGTGGTGGAGAGCGTGGGGGAATTGAAAATTGCAGATTGAAGATTGAAGATTGAACAGCAGAGTCTGATGTCTGTGGGGGAACTCCTTGATCTGAAATTTTCACAATCTGCAATCTGAATCTTCAATCTTCAATTCCCCACATTCCTCTTCGCCTCCCCTGCACTCCCGACCAGCTTCAGCACTTCGGCGATCAACATGTCCGGCCGTTCCTCGTGGACATGCAGTCCGCAGTTCGGCACGGTATCAATGGCGAAGTGGGGGATCCGCTCCTCCATCGCCTTGACCTTGTGGGGATTGACCCCCGAGTCATGCGGTCCGGTCGGAAGCAGCAGGGTCACCGGCGCCTTGATATCGCCCAGGTGATTGGAGATCGAGTCCGGCTCGACCGCATTCACCATTCCCTTGAGCACCCGCAGCACCGCGCCGATGTCTCCCGAGCCACCATGGGTATAACCCTCGATCACGTCCGGAGTGATCCAGGTCGTGTCGGTCGATGAGGAGACCAGGGCTTTCCGCACCTCGCTTTTGATTTTCCCCCGCCCGGCGAAAATCTTGAGGAGAAAGCCGAACTTCACCGCCTTCCTGACTCCAGCGGTAGCCAATTTCTCGTCCGGCCCTCCGTCGATCGCCAGGATCTGGGCCACCCGGTCCGGCCTGCGCACCGCCATTCGAAATGCCATCGAGACGGAGACCGAATGCGCCACGATCAGCGACGGTGGCAACCGGAGGCTGTCCATGACAGCCGCGAGACGGTCCGCCTGAGACGTCATGGAGTAATTGGCCTTGCCGGGGCGGGAGGAATTTCCCACGCCCAGCAACTCGATGACGATCACCTGGAGCCCCTCCTGCGCCAGAGCCGGTATCACCTTGCGGAAGGCAAAGGCGCTTCCCGAAAGGCCCGGAACAATCACCACCGGCGTTCCGGTGCCCGAGATGGTGACGTTGAGCGATTCGGCGGGAGCAGTCGTTACGGTCCGCACGACGGCGCTGTCCAGTGCGACTATAAGCGAAAGAGCGAGCAGCATCAGGCTCCAATATCTCGAGGATCAGAGTCAAACCGGGCCGGAATGTGGTAGGGTCGGGCGGAGGGGACAATCGCCCCGGGGAGATTACAGAAATCTTGTGTGCGTCGGACACGGGTAACTCTGACCCGGGACCGCGGGACAGGCTTCGGGGGGTGTCACTAACTGCTTACCCTGCTGTGGTTTGCAGTTGTGCTTCTCAATCCGGGGCTGGGTCCCGACGCGGCCTGATCGTTGCCCCTGAGTCTTCCACTATGCCGCAATTGTCGATTCGTCAGAGCGTCATTCTCGCCGCCGGCTTCGGCTCACGCCTGAGCGCCGCCCGGGGCGAATTGCCCAAGCCGCTGGTGCGAGTCGCGGGCAAGGCACTCATCGACCATGCGTTGGAACAGTCGGCCGCCGCCGGTTGTGACGAGGCAATCGTGGTCACCGGTAATGCCGCCGAAATGATTCGCGATCACCTCGCGAGCATCAGGACTCCGCTGCCGGTCAAGCTGGTGCACAACGAGCGCTATCAGGAACCGAACGGCGTGTCACTCATGACGGCGGAACCGTTGATTGACGGACCGTTCTTCCTCCAGATGGCGGATCATCTTTTCGCGGAACCGGTGCTGTCGATTTTGGCCGATCGTTTGTCGGCGCCGGCGGGATATCAGAGGCTGTTGGTGGACTTCAAGCCGGTGGGCATCGACGAGGACGACGCCACCAAGGTGAAGGTGCAGTACGGGCGGATCACCGCGATCGGGAAGGATGTCTGGGACTACGACGCGGTGGATACCGGATACTTCCTGCTCGATCCCCGCGTCTTCGGCGCGCTGAAAGAAGTCGCTCAGGTCGAGCCGCCCTCCGTCACTCTCGGCATGCGGAAGCTGATTGCCGCCAACCAGCTCGCGGCGGTTTCACTGACCGGCGTGCGCTGGACCGACGTGGATACGCCCGAGGACTACTCCAAGGCGGAGCTGCTACTCGCCTCGCGCGGTCGTCGCCAGGCGATTGGGGCGACCTGAGGGAGCGGGAGACGGGAGACGGGAGACAGAAGACGGGAAAACACGAAGGGCTGTCAATCCGAGCGGAATGACAGCCCTTCTCATTTCTGCTCTTTCCCATCTCCCGTCTTCCGTCTCCCGTCTCCCGCTTCCGGCCCCCCCGCAAACAGCCACTGCGCTCCCGTCATCGCCCCCGAAACCAGGAAGATCACTGCCGACCAGATCACCGCGACCAGGTCTACGTGCAGTAGCGCGCAGGGCAGGTAGAGGAAGGTGAAGAAGTCGCGCCGGGCGCCCATCTCGATCAGATCATCCATGACCTGTTTGGCGCCGCGCGTGGCGCCAGCCGGCTGAGTCGTCAGAGCAGCCTTCTGTCCCCACCAGCGAATCGAGGTGACGCTGCCGCTTCCTCCGCCTCGGGTGAGCAGGGCAGCATAGAGCGCTGCTTGATAGACCAGATGCGAGATCACCCCGACCGCCGTGATCCATCCCGCCGGCACCGATCCGGCTCGATAAAGCGTGTACCCCACCGCGGCGAAGTAACCTACGTTGACTACATCGTCGAATATCTGGTCCAGCCATTCCCCGAGGCGGGATCGCAGGTACTTGAGACGGCTGATTTCGCCATCGCAGCCGTCGAGGATCGATTGGACCAGGAGCAGCAGGGCACCCGGGATGAATCCGGGGGTGCCGCGCATCCCGACGACCACGATCGCGCCGAGGCCAAACAGCGCCGCGACGACCGTCATCTCATTCGGAGTCACCGGCCACTTGAGCAGCGCCCGGGTCACCTGAAGCGAGATATGCCGGTTGAGTTTCCTGGAGACGATGCCGTCGGTGGGTTTGAACAGCGTCTTGAGCAGTAACCGCTCGGCCTGGTCTCGCGCCGCCGGGGTCTCGGTCGTCACCACGAACTCGCCGGACGCGAGCCGGGCCCGTTCGATGTCGGTGCTCTGACTTCCCTGGGCGAGCCGCTTGGGAATCGCGGGATGCCACACCAGGCCGATGCGACCAATCAGCTCTGGCTGGTCGGCGGACCGGCGGACCGGCGGACCGGCGGACGTCACGCTCAGCGTGAGCCGCGAATCTTCCTTCCACTGAGCCGGCACCCCACCGCCCACCTCGACATCGGTGATGCCGGCATCCTGGAGGGAGAGCAACTGTCGCAATAAGACTGGAAGCCCAGCGACCACCGCGTTGGGATCGCCCGCGGGCGGACCGATGAGGCTCGCACGATGAATCACTCGCCGACCCGCCGCGGCTCGATGGCCATCAAGGCGGCGAGATACACGTTGAGCACCGTCGCACAGAACACAAAGTAGACGACGGCACTCACCGGCCGGATCGCAGAGAGCGCGCAGAGAACGTACGCCAGGGCGAAATGAGTTCCGATGCCGAGCCAGGTCCAGGCCCGCATCCGGCCAGCGTTCTCCTTGCGGTAGGCCGTGGGGTCGTTCACCGGATCGATCCGGAGCGCCGCGTGCTGCGCCTTCGAGTAGCGTTCGTAGATCCAGAAGAGCAGCACGTCGCCCCAGCGTCCTTCTGCCCGCGCCGTCTCGCGATTCCGAGCCACCCGGGCCACATCCTCTTCCCGCTCCGAGTAGCCGCCGCCGACCAGCGCGATGTAACGGGTCTTGGCATGGTCGAACAGCGCCGATTGCACCGCGGAGCTCGCTGCACCCGCCAGCCCGAGCAACCAGAACCAGGCGCTGTGGAAGACCGCTGCCATGTAGTACGACCCACCGATCGCCAGCGCGATGCCCACCAGGTAGTCCGCAATGCCGTCGAGGATCGCTCCGGTCGTGGAGGAGATTCCCTTGGCGCGCGCCAGCTGGCCGTCGCAACAGTCGAGTACAACAGAGAGAAAGAGCAGCACACCGCTGACCAGGCACATGACCGGCCGCCAGGCGCCGAGGGCGAAGCAGAGTCCCGCCAGAATGCCGATGATCCCGCTGAGAATCGTGACCTGGTTGGGAGTGATCGGAGTGCGGACCAGCAGGGGAATCAATCGCGCAGCCAGGGGGCGGTGGATGCGAAGGTCGACCAGCTCTTCGACCTCGACCGGTTTGCTCACCTCCCCAGCCCTCTGCTCACCGACCCGCGAAGCGGGCGCAGGCGTCCTCGAAGTCTTCTTTGCTGTCGATTTCGGTCCACTCGGTGCTGCTGACCGGAACGGCGCTGAAGGAAGTGCCGCTGTCGATCATCCGCTGAAAGCCTTCTTCGTAGAAGACGTCGGTTCGTCCCGAGCGGACCAGCTCATCCAGCGTGGGCCAGAGCCGGCCGAGTGCCGGGCCGCCGATCTTCTGGATGCCGATGGATTCTCCCGCCGCCGCCTTCGGGTCGATCGTCTTGGAGAGTCTGGTCACCCGCCCGCGGGAGTCAAGCATCACCTTCATTTCCTCCTCGGCGAGCCGCGCTTCCTGATCTACCAGCAGGGCGCAGGGTTCCGATTCGTCCATGAGACGGCAGATCGCGTCGCTGGAAAGCACCACGTCGCCATCGCAGATCACCAACGATCCCGGTCCCAGGTGGGAGCGGGCCGCGAGCAGGCTCACCACGTTATTGGTCGTGGCGTAAGCCGGATTGGGTGCGAGCGAAACTTCGAATGGGGCTGCGTGCCGGGCGAGGTGCTCTTCGATGCGGTGCGAGAGATAGCCGGTGACCAGGACGCCACGGGTGATGCGGGCCTCGGCCAAACGCTCGAGGAGCCGCTCAAGAATGCTGCGCCCGCCTACCTCCAGCAGGCACTTGGGAGATCTGTCGGTGAGGGGACGAAGGCGCAGGCCGCTCCCCGCCACGAGGACAACGGCCTGCCGCCGCATTTCAAGCTGGAAGCTGTCTGGCCCGGAGTGGTGTCTCGCGCGGAGCGAGGCCAGAGACCTCGGCAACCGCTTCGAGGAAGTCGTCCACCATGGCCGAATCCAGGTGACCCATGTTGGCGACGAGGAAGGTGTCGTGGCTGATCGGGCCCTTGCCGCGATACACCAGGAAGCCGCGGTCCCTCATGCCGGCATAGAACACGTCGAACGGCATCCCCGGCGGCAGCGACGCCACGGTGAGCGAACAGGCGTTACCCGGGGTTTCGAACCGGAGCTTGATGCCGATTGTCCTGAGCCCTTCCCGGATCTGCTCGTGCAGGGCCTGGTAACTCTTCCGGCGGACCGACGGTCCACCCTGATCCTCCAACTCGGCGAGCGCCTCATCGAGCGCCGCAATCGCGGAGACCGGAGGGGTGAACGGCGTCTGACCGCTTTCTCGCGCTGCGGCACGGTAACGCCGCAGGTCGAGGTACATCGAACGGGGCCGCACGTGTTCGGTGTCTTCCCAGAGATCGTGCTTCACCAGCACGAACCCGACTCCCGCCACGCTGTGCAGGCACTTGTTCGCGCTGCCGATCACGACGCTGGCGCGAGCCCGCACCGTGTCGAACTCCTCGGCGCCCAGGCTCGAGACCACGTCCACCATGAAGCGGATTCGGCGCGGCGCCAAAAGGCGGCCCACCTCGACCACTGGGTTGAGCCGCCCCACTGAAGTCTCGTGATGCACCATCGCGACCGCGCGAATCCGCGAGTCGCCTTCGAGCATGCCGGTGATCTGCTCCAACACCACCCGATCGCCCCACTCGTAACGCAGATGGCTCACTGGAATTCCCAGTGCCACCGCGATCTCCGCCATCCGCTCGCCGAAGGCCCCGTTCGAAACCACCAGGAGCCGCTCTTCCGGCGCGATGAAGGTCGCGAAGGCCGCCTCGGTCGCGGCGGTGCCGCCGCCACCCAGCACCAGCGCTTCGTGCTCCGGCGCGGATGCGACGCCCTTCAGCCGGGCGCGAACCCGATCGAGCAGCTCCACGAAGGCGCCGTCTCGGTGGGCGATGTCGGCGCGAGACATCGCGTGCCGAACCCGCGGGCTGGTGAGCACGGGGCCGGGGCAGAACAGTTTGAGCTGCCCTGACTCGACTGACACCTTGGTGCCGTGGCGGATGGCGATGTGTGATTTCATCACGATCTCGTTTGGGATAGCGATCAGAGGCGCGAAGGTCACCGCTGACCACCTATCTCGTTTGCCAGCAATAGCTTAGAGACACGCCTAGCGGGTCTCTACCGTGTCAGATCTACCCAACTTCCTGGTCGGGAACGAGTTATGTGGCAGGAAGCAGGCCCCCTAGATCGACTCAGGGCGTCATGGCGAGGCGGGCGGTAATGAAGTCGCGAATTCGAACCGCGCGGCCGTCCCAGGTAAGCCCTCGGGCGGCCTCGATGGCTCCGGCGCTGAGCCGCTCGGCCAGGGCCGTATCGCTGGTGATCCGGCGCAGGGTGGTGAGCAAAGCTTCGAGATCTCCGGGGGGGACCAGGGCGGCGTTGACCCCGTCCTTCAGCAGCTCGGCGGTGTCGGGCGCCAGGGGTGCCAGCACCACTCGGCCGGCTGCGAGATAGAGAAACAGCTTGATCGGGAGGACGGTGTTGCCGTGGCGCTGGAGCGGTTCGAGACTGGGGGGGATGATCAGCACGTCGGCGGCGTAGAGATACGGGGCCAGCTCGCTGAATTTGAGCCAGGGCACCACGCGTACGTTGGGAAGTTCCTTGGCCTCGGACTCAATGCTTCCCTCTCCCTCGGAGCCGACGAGCACCAGAGTCATGTCCTCCATCCTGCGCGCGGCGTCGAGCAGGATGTCGAGCCCCTTCTTGCGATTTACCCGGCCGGTGTAGACCGCAACCGGTTTTTCGACGGGCAGGCCGAGCTGAACGCGCGCCTCTCTTCGAGAAAGCCGCGGCTCCATCCGTCGCGGATCCCATCCGTTGTGCGCCACCATCAATCGCTCTGGTGGCGCGCCGAGGTTGATGTAGCTCTGTCGGGTGTGGTCGGAATGAAAGACCGCGCCGACCAGCTTGGGATGATGCACGATCCACCGCAGCACCGGACGGAGTGCCGGGTACTGGTCTCCCCAGGGACGGAAGTGCTCGTACACCACTCGATGACCGTGGCGGAGCAGGGTAACGACGCTGGGGAGGTTCCGGGTGTAGGCGAGATCGGCTGCTCGAATGCGCGGGTCGTTCGCCACCCGGAACGCGTGGGTCCATTTCTCGAAGAAGCGAGCCTCGAGAGGAGACTTGGGAATCAGTCCGACTTCGAAAGGGCCATCGACCTGGAAATACTCCCGCAATGCGGCGGGTTGGGGCGCGTCAGTGGAGGCGCTCGGAATCAGCAGCTGGACGGAAACGCCGTTGCGCCCGAGGGCGGCCACGGTGTTGACCACCTGCTCGGCGTCCGCACCGGTGTGGGGCAACGGCTCGTCGTACGCGTAGGCAATGCGCATTGGGCTGGGCGCCAAGGTACTTGGTCCGCCCTCCACGCCGCCACTACCTTGGAGGCCGAATGCCCACGGTCCTCCTGATCACGCCGTATTTCCCTCCGATGAGCGTGGTCGGGGCGAAGCGGCCGCTCAACCTGGTGCGCCACCTGCCCCGTTTCGGCTGGCAGCCGGTGGTGCTTGCCGGCGACCCGGCCGGGGAGAACGTAGATCTCGGGCTCGCCGACCTGATCCCCGCCGATCTCCCGTTGAGTTACGCATACGGTGAAGGGAAGCAGCTCTCGACTCCGTCTGCCCCACGCCCGCGCGAGAAAGAGCGCCGCTTCCTCGGGTGGGACGCGGGCTATCTCACTCCCTTCGATCGTTATCTCTGGCACAATGGTGCGGCACTGCGCGCGGCGAACCGCCTCATCGCTGAGCATCGGCCGAGTGCGGTGGTGGTCTGCGCCGATCCGTGGTCGCCGCTGTTGGTGGGCGTGAAGCTGGCGCACTCACCCGGACTGCCGCTCGTCGTGGACTTCCGGGACCCCTGGTCGCTGCAACGGGCCAAGATGGCGCTCCGACCGCCGCCGACCCGCTGGATCATCCGGCAGGCCGAGTATCGAGTGTTTCGCACCGCGAAGCGCATCGTGCTCAACACCGAGGAGTGCCACGACGCGTACACCGCGGCATATCGCGGCCGCGTCCCGTCGGAGCGCTTCACCTGCATCCGGAACGCCTTCGATCTGGGAGTCTTCAGGGACACCCCGGTCCAGCGGAGCGATCGCTTCACGGTGCTTCACTTCGGACACTTCCGCCGGCTGGTTCCCTCCGAGCCACTGCTCAAGGGTTTCGCCAAGTTTGTGAGCCGTGAAGGGCTCGGTGCCGACAAGGCCGCACTGGTGCTGGCTGGGACTCCGCGGGAAGAAGACCTGCGGCTCGCCTCGTCACTGGGGATTGCGGACTACGTCGAAAGCCGTCCCCCGATCCCCTACCGCGAGGCGCTCGGCGCAATGCGCAGTGCCGATGTGCTGGCACTCGTGACCGTGGGAGACATGGCGCTCACGGTACCCGCCAAACTCTACGACTATCTCGCGGCCCGTCGGCCGATCCTCGCGATCACCGATCAGCCCGAACCCGGTCGCATCGTGGATCAGACCGGGGCCGGCGTCGTGGTTCCACCCGCGAACCCCGAGGCGATCGCAACCGGCCTCGCGAAGCTTCGCGCGCGTTGCCAGGCCCCCGACCGGGGAGAAATCCCCGCCGAATCGGTAACCGCGTTCAACGCGGAAGAGCAGGCGCGGCGCTTCGCCGCGGTGCTCGAGGCAGCAATCGCGACATGACCGCCCCCGACGCGGCGCAGGCGGAGCGCAAAGAGGTCGCCGCGGGCGCGGGCCTCGCCTCGTTTGGACTCCTGGTCAGCGGGATCTTCAATCTTCTCCTGCTGACGGTCCTGACCCGGGCGCTTTCCAAGGCCGACTTCGGGCTGTTCTCTCTTGTCTATCTGATCCAGGACACGACCAGCGCACTGCTCCCGCTCGGCCTTCCCGCAGCACTGGCTTATTTCGTTCCCCGTCGCGGCGATCCGGGCGCCCGAGCACTCGGCTTCTGGACCGGCGGTCTGCTCTTTCTCCTGGCGATCCCCGCGGCACTGATTCTGGTGGTTGCGGCACCGCTCATCTCATCGGATCCGCATGCGTGGGTGATCCTGCGGCTCCTGGGCCTCTACATCCTGGGAGATTTTCCGGGTCAGGCGCTTCCGGCCTATCTGCTCGCCCGTCGCTCGTATCGCGCGTTCTTCATCGTCACGCTGGCGTTCGCGATCAGCCGTTTCGCCTCGCTGGCGATCCCGGCCGCCCTTGGTGCCTCGCTCACCGCGATCATGGGGTGGTTCCTGCTCGTCGCGGGACTCCGTCTCCTCATGTTCCTCTGGTATTTCCTGTTCGCGGCAGAAGGGAGTCTCTCCCGCAAGCACGTGAGTGCGAGTGAGCTGCTGGCCTACGGCTTCCCGCTCTCACTCTCGACGCTGGTGGGAAAGCTCAACGTCCAGGCGGACAAGTACGGAGTGGCCCTCGCAGCGAGCAAAGAAGTGCTCGCGGTCTATACCGTTGGTGCGGTGGAGCTCCCCTTGGTTTCGTCGCTGGCGTATTCGGTCACCAACACGCTGGTGCCGACCCTCACGCTCACTCACGTGAAGGGAGACCGGGACGGTTTCCTGCGCTACTGGCACGGGTCGGTGGAGAAGGTCGCCACCATCATGATGCCGGTCTTCTTCTACTTCCTGATTCTCGCCGAGCCGGCGATGCGGCTTCTCTTCTCGGCGGAATTCGCCGCGGCGGCGGTCCCGTTCCGGGTCTACCTGTTCCTGCTGCCGCTCAGGTTGTGCAGCTACGGCTCGGTGCTCCGGGCCCTGGGGGAGACCAAGCCGATTCTCACGACGTCACTCGTCGCCCTCGTCATCAACGCGGTGCTCATCTTTCCGCTCTATCACTTGATGGGCATGGCGGGCCCGGCGCTCGCATCCGACCTGGCGCTCTTCGTCAATATCGCGCTGCTGCTGGGCCGGATCAGGATCCATCTGAAGCTCGACTGGTCCCAAGTGCTGCCCTTCAAGCATTTGATTCGCACGACGCTGGTAGCCGGGCTGGCCGCGCTGCCGCTCATCGCCGTGCTGCGGCTGGTGAAGGGAGACCTGCTCCAGCTCCTGGTAAGCCTCGCCGTCCTGACGCCGATCTATCTGATACTGGGGCGTCGCACCCATGTGATCGCCAAGGGAGACCTGCATTATCTGGTCGGGCTTGCCACCCTGCGTGGTCTCTGGGATCGTCGCGCCGCGCGGAGTGACGCGCGGTGAGGAGGCTCCTGATGATCTCGCCGTTCTTTCCCCCTTCGGGAGTGATCGGTGCCAAGCGACCGATGAACTTTGCGCGCCACCTCCCTGAGCTGGGCTGGATGCCCGCGGTTGTGGCGCTGCCCGAGGCGCTGGGTCGCGACCCCTCGCTCGAGCGCTTCGTGCCCCCGGTTCCCATCTGGCGCGGCTACCGCTCGGGGCCCATTGCCTGGGCCGAGGATCTCGTGGGAAGGAGTCCGGCCGCGCATCCTTACAAGGCGAAGGCGGTGGCGGGAACCGAGGGCGCGATGGACCGCTACAGCCGCTATCTCCCCTGGGTATTTTTTGGCGCCAGACGTTTCCTGCGCCGCGAGAAGTGTGAAGTGATCTACGTCAACGCCGGGCCGCATTCGGCCCAGATGCTCGGCGCCCGGCTCGCCGAGTCTACCGGACTCCCCCTGGTGCTGGACTTGAGAGATCCCTGGTCCATCGAACCTTACTACCGTGAGGCGCGTACTCCGGAGGCCAACCGGAAGGTCGACGAGCTCGAGCGGGAGTTCTTCCAACGGGCGACGCGGGTCATTCTCAATACCGAGAGCGCGCTCGAGGCGTACCGGTCGCACTACGGGGGAATCATTCCGGCCCACCGGTTCACGGTGCTCCGGAGTTCATTCGAGCCTGAGCTTTACGGACCGACTCCGGCACCGCCGGGAAAGACCGGGCCCTTCGAGATTCTCTACTTTGGTCATTTGCGGCCGGCCAAGAATGCTCAGCTCTTCCTCTCGGGGTATCGTCGCTTCATCGACGAGAACCACCTCGCTCCGGGAGAGGTGTATCTCACGACCCTGGGGACTCGAACCGCGGAAGACGACCTGGCGATCGTCCGGCTGGGGCTGGACCAATACACCAGGATCCGGCCGCCGGTGCCGCTTCCCGAAAGCCGCGCCGTGCTGGGCCGGGCCGACGTTCTGCTCGATCTCATGGGGCCGGAACACCGGCTCCAGCTCTCGGGCAAATTCTTCGACTATCTCGCCTGTGGGAGACCGGTACTCTCGGTGACACCAAACGAAGAAATGGGACAGCTTCTGACCGAGACCCAGGCGGGCGAGCGAGTCGCTCTCGATGCAACGGAAATCGCCGCCGCGCTCGGCCGGTGGTACTCGCGCAAACGCTCGGGTGAGGAATTCAGGCGCAACGAAGTCGCGGTCCACCAGTTCGAGGCCGGTCCCGCGACGGAGAGACTCGCGGCAATTCTGCAAGAGGCCACTTCGTGAACCCGCCGGCCACGTCGCGGAGCAGCGCCCAGCTCTTCAATGAAACGTCGGTGCACGAGGAGTCCGGCGCGCACCGCACCGAGTCGGAGCGGGCGCGGATCAAGGCCACAGTCGCCCTGGTCCCGCCGGAGACCCGGACCCTGCTCGATGTGGGCTGTGGCCGGGGAGACCTGCTGCACGCGATCGATGTCCCCTTCTCGGTGGGAACCGACCTCGCCAAGCGGGGAATTCGCTTCGTGCGGAAGCCGGCGACCGTCTCCTCGATGCTGTCGCTCCCATTCGCCGACCGGAGCTTCGACGTGGTGCTCTGCGCCGAGACGCTGGAGCATCTCGATCCGGCGGATCTGGTCCGGGCAACCGCAGAGCTGCGACGAATCGCCCGGAGGAGTCTGGTGGTCACGGTGCCGTACCAGGAAGATCTCCTGGCCTGGTCCACGAGGTGTCCCCGCTGCGGAACCGTTTTTCATCTCTACGGGCACCGCAACGTCTTTTCGCCGGAGCGGCTCAAGGGACTCTTCCCCGGAGCCAGCAACTACGCCGTACAGGGTGTCTGGCCGGTTCGACCGATGTCTCCGGCCCTGCTTCACTTCCGCACCGAGACACTGGGCCTCTGGAAATTCTGGCGTTTCGCCCGCTGTCCCCAGTGCGGCAATGAAGCGTTCGACAATCAGGAGCGGCGTCTACTCTACAAGGGCGTGGCCGCGCTCAACTCGCTGGTGCATCCCACGAAGTCGGAGTATCGCTGGCTCATGCTGCGAGTAGATCTGTAGCCCGGATTCCGTCGTACTTATTGAGGAGATCGTCGATGGCAATAGGGTCACCGCTCAAGGCGCTGATGAATCTCTACCCCAAGTGGCTGCTGCGCCGGGAGTACCGGAAGCAGAAGTTCAAGCGCTTCAACGAGCGGCCGATCGAGTTCGCATTCCTGTTCCGGAAGCTCACCGAGCTCTATCCCCGGACGGTGATCGACGTCGGCACGGGGACCAGCGCGCTGCCGACCCTGATCCGGAAATGCGGTTTCGTGGTGACCGCGGTAGACAACGTCCGGGACTACTGGCCTCGCGGCATGTTCAACAAGCACTTCCACGTGGTGGACGACGACATCACCAGGAGCCGGATCACCGAGCGGTACGATCTGGTGGTCTGCATCAGCGTGCTGGAGCACATCGAGGAGTCAGACGCGGCGGTGCGCCACATGTTCCAGCTGCTCAACCCCGGCGGCCACCTGCTCATGAGCTTTCCCTACACCGAGCGCTCCTACGTACGGAACGTCTACGAGCTGCCCGGCTCGAGTTATGGAAAGGGGCGTCCCTACATCACGCAATCCTACTCCCGGGTGAATCTCGATCGCTGGCTGGCCGAGAGTAATGGAAGGGTCCAGGAGCAGGAGTTCTGGCAATGCTGGGAAGGAGAGCACTGGACTGTCGGCAAACAAGTCATTCCGCCGCGACGAGTGTCATCTTCCGATACACATCAGCTCACTTGCTTGCATCTGCGGCGTTCGACGGGTGATAGCTATTAGCTGTTAGCGGTTAGCTGTTAGCCAAGACCGTGGGGTAAACCCTTACGGGGTAATGCCTAAAGATCATCGCTAACGGCTAATAGCTAACAGCTGACGCTCGGTACGAACGGCTTATGGCAACCGGTCTACCCCACTATCATTCCCTCCCGAAAACTCGACCCCTTGGAGCTACTCTGCGTCGCTGGATTCTGCTGCCGGTCGCACTCGTTCTGCCTCACGCGCTTCGCGCGCAGGACAGCGCTTCCACGGACACCACCCAACTCTCCGCACCGGTGAGGGTGGATTCCGTTCTGACTCCGGTTGGGACGGTGCCCGATACTGCCCTGGCGGATTCCAGCACCATCATCCGCTTCGTCGAGGTCCGCCGCTCCGACGTCTTCGATTCCTCCGAAGCAAAGAACTGGGCCACCAAGCTGGTCAACGACCTGCACATCGTGACCATGCCCGGCGTGGTGAATCGCGAGCTCCTGCTCAAGGAAGGCGAGCCGTGGGACTCGGCGCGCGCCGCGGAGACCGCGCGCAATCTCCGGAGGCTCGGAGTGTTCCGCAAAGTGTCGGTGGATTCGGTCACGACCGATTCCGGCCTCGTCATGCTGGTGCAGACCAAGGACGGCTGGAGCACTCAGGCCGACGCGCGCTTTCGCAGCACTGGCGGCCAGACCGACTGGCAGATCATGCTGGCCGAGCGGAACCTGATCGGCACCGCGTCTCGCTTCACGGTTCGCTACCGCCACACGCCTGACCGGTCGCTGGTCAACTTCAATTTTCTGCAGCCGCGCCTCGTGGCCAGGCAGGTTTCGCTGGGGCTCAACTACCAGCATCGCTCCGACGGCGATCGCTTCATCGCGAATGTGGACCGGCCGTTCTTCTCGCTGGAAGACAAGCGCGGCATCTCGTTTGTGTTCGACTACCGGAACGAGCGGGTGCTGCAGTATTTCGACGGGATCGAGACGGCGGGTGACTCGCTGCGCCGCCGTTACCTGCTCGGTGGGATCGAGGCGGCCAAGGCGATCAAGAAGAGCACCTCCGGTTATCTCCGCATCGGCTTGAATGGGCAGGTTCGCCGGGACGACTACACCACGTGGCCCGGGACCCCGGCCTATGGCGGAGTGACCGGAACGATCGGCGCCTTTGTCGAGGCTCGCAAAGCGAACTTCGCGATCACTCGCGGCTTCCGGAGTTTCGGCCAGGATGAAGACATCGACCTCAGCAACTTCATCCGGTTCGGGGTTTATGCCGCACCGAAGCTGTTCGGCTATAGCAACGACCAGAACGGGGTCGGTGGGCTGATGCAGGTCCGTCTGGGCACCCAGCTTCCCTTTGGCTTCGCCTGGTTCGACACCCGGGTGAACGGTCTCCTGGGCGGCGGTGGCCTCGACTCCGGCTCGGTGGTTCTCGGCGCCACGTCGGTGATCCGGCCGATGGCGAAGCAGATGCTGATT
>DATBGE010000020.1:0-9943 GCA_036558125.1 Gemmatimonadales bacterium
GGCAGTTCGAGTAAGGAGACGCGGAAGGTGGCGGAGTCTTTTGGGGCGCATGCGGTGGTGTTGCGGGCGGTGAAGCCGTAGCCGCGGGAGACGGGAGACGGGAGACGGAAGACGGGAGACGGGAGACGGGATAAGCGTAAGAAGTGAGGGGTCAGAGGTAAAAGGGGGCCGATCAGGTCGCATTCCTCTCACTCCTCACTTCTCACATTTCTCGCTTTACCCGTCTCCCTTCTCCCGTCTCCCTTCTCCCCCCGTTCAGTCCCGCAGGAAATGGCAGCTGTATCCGCCGGGATGCTTGCGCAGGTAGTCCTGATGGTACTGCTCCGCGCTGTACCAGGTTGAGGCCGGCTCGATGCTGGTCGTGATCGGTCGCTTCCACTTCCCCGATGCCGCGACGCGCGCCTTCACCCGCTCGGCAACTTCTCTCTGCTCGGCATTCTGCGGAAAGATCGCCGAGCGGTACTGGGTACCCACGTCGTTGCCCTGGCGATTGAGCGTGGTCGGATCGTGCAGCCGGAAGAACCACTTCTCCAGCAGGTCTTCGTAGCTCAGCACCGACGGGTCGAAGGTCACTCGAATCGCTTCGGCGTGCCCCGACTTGCTGTCGTGAGTGTCGTCGTAAGTCGGGTTCTCCAGCCAGCCGCCGGTATAGCCGACGTCGGTGTCGATCACGCCGGGGACGTCTCTCAGGATCTGCTCTACGCCCCAGAAACATCCACCCGCCAACACAGCGATGTCGGTCTGCCGTCCGCCGGCAACGGCGGTGCGGGTTCTATCCTGCTCATTCATCTCGATTCTCCTTGGGGATACTCGCCCTTATAACGCCACGACGGGACCAGTGGATCTCGCTCACCCTGCCTACTGATCCTTATTCCATGCCGTGCGTAAGTCCAGCCCCAGGGAGGCCTTGCGGCCGCTCCTATCCCGATTCCTGCCGCAAACCGCTTACCACGACTCGATCAACTGGTACGTCGAGGTCCAGAAGTCGAGGGCCACAGGAGAAATTGCCAGCCGGTTTGGGCGGCGCTGGGTCATCAGCACGCCGACCAGTCCCTCCTTTGGGTCCACATGCCAGGAGGTGCCGAAGGCGCCGTCCCAGCCGAAGCGTCCCGGTCCGTCGCCGATGTCATTGCGAGCGGTGATCACTCCCATGCCGAATCCCCAGCCGCGGCTTTCCCAGAATTGCTCGAAGAAGGGAGAGATCGCTTTCTGTTCTGGTGTGAGGTGATCCATGGTCATCAACTGGATCGCCGGTCGGGAAAGAATGCGCTCACCGCCGCCGTGCAGCAGCATCATCCGGCCGAAGGCGAGCAGATCGTCCACCGTCGAAACCAGCCCTCCGGCCCCGGATTCGAAGTCTGGGGGTGCGGCATAGCCGCCCCGCGGGCGGTCCAGTACCACGAGCTTTCCGCTGACAAGGTCGCTGCCGTAGCAAGTGGGAAGGCGATCGAGCTTCGACTGCGGGACGTGGAAGCCGGTGTCCACCATGCCGAGCGGGTCGAAGATGCGCTCGTGCAGAAAAGTCCCCAGTGACTTCCCGGAGACCCGAGCAATGAGCACACCCAGGATCTCGGCGCTCATGTGGTAGAGCCAGCGCTCGCCCGGTTGAAAGGCGAGGGGGAGGCCGGCCAGGCGCTGCATGAACTCGTCGGCCGTCCCGGCGAACGGCCACACGCTGAGCGGCAATCGAGCCTCGAACATCGCCTGCTGGAGCAGACAGGTGGGCGAGAGGAAAAGCACCTCGCCGTAGCCCGACCGGAAGGTCAGGAGGTCGCGCAGGGTGATCGGGCGCTTCGCGGGCACGGTGTCGTCGAGCGGGCTCTCGAGGGTCCGAAGAACCCGTCGATTCCTCAGCTCCGGCAGCCAGTCGTCGACCGGGTCGTCGAGCCTGAGCCTGCACTCCTCGACCAGGATCATGGCGCCGACCGCGGTGATCGGCTTCGTCGTGGAGGCGAGCCGGAATATCGTGTCTCGCCGCATCGGGACGTTGCTATCGAACGCCATGGTGCCGATCGTCTCCACGTGCTCGCGCCCGCGCTGGTTGACCAACGCTACCAGACCAGACGTGTGCCCGTGTTCGACATGCTTGGCGAGCGTGTCGTGCAGTCGCGCCAGGCGGGCAGGGGAGAAACCGCTGCTCTTGTGCAGTGATGGATTGGACGTCCGGGCGGAGCGCTGAGCGGGAAGGGAATCGGCGAGCATGGTACTATCCTCCGGCTGAGCACGTCAGGTACGAAGTCGGCCTCCTCAGGATGGAGGGGAAGGGGAGAAGGGGATGTGAAGGCTGGGTTAGAGTTTCTTCAGGAGAGGGAGACGACCTAATCCCCTCCACCTCCGCGCCGTATCTTTGAGCTGTCCCTCCCAAGGAACGTCGTGCCTACCCACCGGTCCGAGACCGCCGAGTGGTCCTCGCAGCCCGGAATCAGGATCCCGCCTGCCACGGGGCTGGCTGGTGCCGGGGTCCTGCATCTGCAGAACGATGTGAAGGTGGGGCGGATTGGGGTGCTGGGGCGGGATGGCAGGGTGAGTCGGTGGGTCAGGTAGGGAGACGGGAGACGGGAGACAGGAGACGGGAAAAGCGGTGAAGGGTGAACGGTGAACGGTGAAAGGTGAAAGGTGAACGGTGAACGGGGTAGGATGAAGGTGATGAAAGTTCTGATTGTGGTGGAAGAAACCCCGCATGGCTTCTCGGCCTTTCCCCTGACGTTCGGGACCTCGAAGGCCTGCGCCGTCGCCCCGTGACGCTGTTCCCCCTTCCCCCTTCCGGCGTTATTCTCCTCTCCCCGGTCCTCGTTTCCCGTTCACCGTTCACCGTTCACCGTTCACCCTGACCCCATCCGAAGAACTCTCCCGTCTCACCTCTGCCCTCGCCGGCCGCTACACCATCGAGCGTGAAATCGGCCAGGGAGGGATGGCCACGGTCTATCTCGCCGACGATCTGAAGCATCGCCGCAAAGTGGCGATCAAGGTACTGCGGTCGGAGCTGGGCTCGCTTCTCGGTCCCGAGCGCTTCACTCAGGAGATCGAGGTGGTGGCCGGACTGACCCATCCTCACATCGTGCCGCTCTACGACTCGGGCGAGGCCGACGGGCTGCTTTTCTTTGTGATGCCCTATGTCCGCGGCGAATCTCTGCGCGAGAAGCTGACCCGGGAGAAGCAGCTCACGGTGGCTGAGGCGATAGGGATCATTCGCCAGGTCGCCGCCGCGCTGGACCACTTTCATGCCCACGGCCTGGTCCACCGCGACCTCAAGCCGGCGAACATCCTGATGCACGAGGGCGAGGCGATGGTCACCGACTTCGGCATCGCGCTCCCGTCCGGCGCGCTGCCGGAAAAGCGGATCACCAGGTCGGGGGTCATGGTCGGGACGCCGTCGTACATGAGTCCGGAGCAGGCGGCGGGGGAGAGAACGCTCGACGGTCGCAGCGACGTCTACAGCCTGGGCGTGATGCTCTACGAGATGCTGGCGGGCGAGCCGCCCTATACCGGGCCGACGGCGCAGGCGGTGATCGCCAAGCGATTCACCGATCCGGTTCCTTCGATTCGTCGCCTGAGACCGGCGGTGCCGGTCGCGGTCGATGAGGCGATCAAGAAGGCGCTCGCCAACGTCCCCGCCGATCGCTTCCCCAGCGGTGGCGCCATGGTCGAGGCGCTGACCGCGCCGGTCGCAGCGCCCAAGTCTCCATCCGTCGCGGTACTTCCGTTCCTCAACTTCAGCGCCGATCCGGAGAACGAGTTCTTCGCCGATGGGATCACCGAGGACGTCATCGCCCAGCTCTCAAAGATCCGATCGCTCAAGGTGATTTCCCACACTTCGGTGATGCGGTTCAAGAAGCGGGAGCTGAGTCTCAAGGAGATCGGGGCGAGGCTGGACGCCGCCAACCTGCTCGAGGGGAGCGTCCGGCGGGCCGGGAGTCGAGTGCGGATCGTGGCCCAGCTGATAGATGCCGAGAACGACCGTCACCTCTGGGCCGAGACCTACGACCGGGACCTGACCGACATCTTCGCGATCCAGAGCGATGTCGCGCTGCAGATTGCGGCCGCACTCGAGGCCGAGCTGTCGCCTGAAGAGAGGACCCGGATCAAGAAGCAGCCCACCGACGACGTACAGGCGTACCAGTCCTACCTCATGGGCAAGCACTGCTTCATCCGGTGGACCGAGGAGGGGTTCGACCAGGCGATCAAGCACTTCGACCAGGCGATCGCACGAGACAAGGACTATGCCCCCGCGTACGCAGGACTGGGCTACGTCTACACCGAGATCGGGATTGGAGTGGCCGGCTCGCTCCCGCCGGAGGAGGCGTTTCGCAAGGCGAAGGCAGCGGTCGACAAGGCCTTGGAGCTCGACCCCGAGTTGGCCGAGGCCCATGTGGTACTGGCCCATCTCATGATGTCCTGCGACTACGATTGGGCCGGGGCCGAGGCGGAATACAGACGGGCAATCGAGCTCAACCCGAACAGCGGCATCTCCTACGACTCCTACGGCCTCATGCTCTCCTCGTTAGAGCGTTACGACGAGGCGCTCGCGGCGCAGGAGCGGGCGCACGAGCTCGACCCGGTGACGCACCGCATGGACATCGCGACGACCTATCTGAGAGCCGGCCGCTACGACGAGGCCGTGCGCGCCATCACGGCCTGCCTCGAGGTCGATCCTTATCTCGCCCTCGGCCACGCGACGCAGGGATGGGCTTATCTACTCACGGGGAAACCAGAGCAGGGAATCGCTTCATTGCGGAGAGCAGTCTCCATCTCCCCCGACAGCACCCTCTACCTGGCGCAACTGGGTCAGGCGCTGGCGCGAACCGGCCAGACCGATGAGGCGCGCGAAATCCTGCGGCAACTCAATGAAATGTCGGCTCAGCGTTACGTCTCCCCTTATCACATGGCGTACGTCTACACCGGACTCGGCGAATACGATCGGGCGATGGATTACCTGGAGCAGGCGTACGAGGCGAGGTCGGGCGGGATTTTTGGGGTGAAGGGGTCGTTCCTGTTCGCGCCGCTCCGGGGGCAAGAGAGGTTTCAGGCGTTGTTGAGGAAGATGAATTTGGGGTAGAGGTGTCAGGTGGTCGCCTTGCCTCACCCACGGTTCTCGCTTGCAATGAGGTGCTCTTGCCCGGTTAGAGCGGGTGAGATTGCTTCGGTCGCTTTGCTCCCTCGCAATGACAGAACTCGTCCGCCCATCCGCCCCCTCCGCCTTGACACCCGGTTGCCCGACCTGTATCCCAAGGCAGTGGTGAGGTAGCTGGAAGGATCCGCCTAGCAGCAGCCGGGCCCCGCCGATGTAATCGCAGTTCCCGGTAGTGCCATGAAGACAAACCTGCCACCCACAAAATCACCTTGCGAAGGGGTTTGGTCCGAAGGAGGTCGCATGCCCACTCTCGCCTCACGCACACTCACCATGCTGGGTTGTCTCTCTGCCCTCGCCGCAAAGCCTGCCTTGGCGCAGGGCGGCTCCGAGGGGGAGTGGACGATGCCCGGCAAGGACTACTCCTCGACCCGCTACAGCACGCTCGCCCAGATCACGGCGGCCAATGCCACGGGACTGCGCCCGGTGTGGACTTTCTCGACTGGAGTACTCGCCGGTCACCAGGGTCAACCGCTCGTGGTGAAGAACACGATGTACGTGGTGACACCGTGGCCCAACGTGCTTTACGCGTTCGATCTCACCCAGGAAGGCTACCCGCTCAAATGGAAGTACCGCCCGGACGTGAGCCCCAATGCGATCGGAGAGTCCTGTTGTGACGTGATCAATCGGGGTGCCTTCTACGCGGACGGTAAGATCGTTTACAACCTGCTCGACGGACACACGGTCGCGATCGACGCGGAGAGCGGCGAAGAACTCTGGAAGACTCAGATTGCCGACCTCGGCGAAGGGGAGACGACACCGATGGCTCCCTTCGTGGTCAAGGATCGGGTGATCGTGGGCGCCTCGGGAGGTGAGTTTGGGATCTACGGCTTCGTGAAGGGGCTGGATCTCAAGACCGGCAAGTTGGTCTGGACGGGACGCAACATCGGTCCCGATTCCGACATGCTGATCAAGGCCGGCACGTTCAAGCCGTTCTACGACAAGGGCGCGGACCTCGGGAAAACGAGCTGGCCCGATACAGCTTACAAGATCGGTGGCGCGCCGGTATGGGGGTGGATGTCCTACGATCCCCAGTTGGACCTGGTGTACTACGGCGTGGGTAATCCCTCACCCTATAACGCCGAACAGCGGGTGGGGGACAACAAGTGGACCGCGAGCGTTCTCGCCCGCCATCCCGGCGACGGCTCGCTGGTGTGGGCCTACCAGTTCACCCCGCACGACAACTGGGACTACGACGCCGTCTCCACCATGATCCTGGCGGACATCAAGATCGGCGGGCAGGTGCGGAAGGCACTGGTCACCTTCAACAAGAACGGCTTCCAGTACACCCTGGACCGCGCGACCGGCGAGCTGCTTTCGGCACCGCCCTACGTGCAGGTCACCTGGGCCAAGAGCGTTGATCTCAAGACCGGCCGGCCGGTTCTCGATTCCACCAAGCAGACCGGCGCCACCAAGGGCAATGTGAAGGGTGTATGCCCGAGTCTCGAAGGAGGAGTGAGCCCTGCGTCGCCCGCGGCGTATTCCCCGAAGACGGGGCTGTTCTACACCTCGACCAACAACATGTGCATGGACTACGCGGCATACCCTGCCCAGCACTTCCGTGGCGTGCCCTTCATCGGCGCCGGCACGCCCTACTATGCGGGCCCCGGGGGCAACCTCGGCGCCTTCATGGCATGGGACGCGAGCACCGGCAAGATGGTCTGGGAAGACAAGGAGCACTTCCCCAATTGGAGCGGAGCGTTGGTCACCGCGGGCGACGTGGCGTTCTACGGCACGCTCGACGGCTGGTTCAAGGCGGTCGACGCGAAGACCGGCAAGCTGCTTTCCAAGTTCAAGGTCGGCTCGGGGGTCGTGGGCAACCCGATCACCTACCGTGGCCCCGATGGCAAACAGTACGTCGCAGTCTACGCCGGCATCGGCGGCGACTGGTTCCTGCTCGCGGGAGATGTCCGCTCCGATGATCCAGCCGATGTACGCCCGCCCTCCGATCCCTACAAGGATATCGGTCGGCATACCAGCCAGGGCGGCATCGTCTGGATCTTCGGGATCTGAGGGGAGGACTCAACTCATGCCAACCATCAGATGCATCACCATGCTGCTCGCGGGTGTGATCGTCGCCGCGGGAGCCTGCAAGGGACAGGGACAACAACCCAGGGAACAAGGCGTCGCAGCGGGCGTTCCCTCTCCTGACCGGATTCCTGCAGGTGGCGTCGCTCCGCCGGCCAATGCCCTCGCGGCGGCACGTCCCACCAAACTCGACCCCGGCGCGGGTGGCACTCTGTTCGGCTCGATGAACTGCGACGGCTGTCACGGCGGCGGCGCGATCGGGTGGGTCGGCCCCAGCCTGGTGGACGGGCGCTGGCGCTACGGCGGGACGGACGAAGACATCTTTACCTCGATTTTCTACGGGCGACCGAAGGGGATGCCGGCTTATGGCGGAGTGATCGGCACCGACGGCGTGTGGCTGCTGGTCGCCTACATCAAGTCGCAGGCAGTTCCCACGGTGGTTCCCACGACGTCCTGGTTACCGGGCGGCAACGCGAGTCCGACACCCGCGTCGGCACCCGCTGCTGCAGCACCGGCACCAGCCGCTGAGACCAAGGCCTCAGTGGCGCCGGAGGAGCTACCGGCAAAATACGGCTGCTTCGCCTGTCACTCGATCGACAAGAAGGTGATCGGGCCGGCATACAAGGACGTCGCCGCGAAATACCGGGGACAGGATGCAGAGGAGAAGCTGATTGATAAGGTGAGGCTCGGGGGATCAGGGAACTGGGGCCAGGTTCCGATGGTTCCCAACCCGCAGGTGCCGGATGCGGATTTGCACGTCATCGTCAAATGGATTCTGAGCCTGAAGTAGGAGGTTTCCAATGCGCACCACCTCCACAGTGTTGTTGGTTTTGATCGCGCTGCTCGTCGTGGCGGGCCGTCCCCAGCCACGCGCCGCGAGCGCTGCCGCCGCAACCGATCTGAGCGGCGAATGGCGCGCCCAGCTGCAGTTCACCAGCGGCGCCTTCGCCTCAATCAAGGACCTCGAGTTCATGTACTCGTTCAACCAGGGCGGGACCATGACCGAGTCGTCGAACTACGACGCGTCCCCTCCCGTCCCGCCGGCGTACGGGATCTGGCGGAAGGTCGGCGACAACCAGTACGAGGCGAAGTACGAGTTCTACGTGACCAAGCCGCCGGCGGCATTCGACGAGATCGTGAAGGGTGGCGGCTGGGGTCTGGCGGGACGGGGCGTCTTCGTCGAAAAGATCACAGTGTCCGCGGACGGCAAGACGTTCACTTCGAAGATCCATTACGATCAGTTCGATACCGCGGGGAAGCCAGCCGAGGGTGGTGGCGACGCGACGGGGAAGGGAGTGAAGCTGGCGTTTTAGGGAGACGGAAGACAGGAGACGGGAGACGGGGAGACGGCAGACGGGAACAGGGGGTCTGGGGACAGCACCTCATCCCGAGCGCAGCAAGGGATCTAGTATCCGAGTCCGGGAGGTCACGGCAAGGCTGATCGCCCGCCCCTATTCCCCGTTCCTCGTTCCCGCTTTTCTTTAGTCATGTCCGACTATCCCCTCCCTCCCCCAATCGAGCCCATGCTCGCCAAGCTCTCCGACGAGCTTCCTCCCGGCGACGGCTACCTATACGAGCCCAAGTGGGACGGCTTTCGCGCCATCGTCTTCCGCGGCAAGGATGACATCTACATCCAGAGCCGAGACCTCAAGCCGCTCGACCGCTACTTCCCCGAGCTGCACGAGGCGCTGCTGAAGCTGCTGCCGGAGGGCTGTGTAGTAGACGGGGAGATCGTGATCCCGACCGAGCGGGGGCTCGACTTCGAGCTGTTGCAGATGCGGCTTCATCCCGCGGCGTCGCGAGTGGCGAAGCTCTCGAAGGAGATTCCCGCTTCGTTCGTCGCGTTCGACCTCCTGGCGGCGGATGGCGAGAGTCTGATGGAGGAACCGCAGGCCAAGCGTCGCGCCACGCTCGAGAAGTTGCTCAAGAAGGCCCGCCCCCCGCTTTATCTCACTCCGATGACCCGCGACCGCGCCACCGCGGCCGAGTGGCTCGAGGTGTTCGAGGGTGCCGGGCTCGACGGCGTCGTGGCGAAGCCGGAGAAGAGCGCCTACCTGCCGGGCAAGCGGCAGATGATCAAGATCAAGCATGCTCGCACCGCGGAGTGTGTGGTCGCCGGGTTCCGCTGGTACAAGACCGATCCCAAGGTGGTCGGTTCGCTGCTACTCGGCCTCTACGATGACGAGGGGGTGCTGCAGCACGTCGGGGTGACTTCTTCGTTCAGTATGGCGGAGCGGAAGAAGCTGGCCGCCGAGCTGGAGCCGTTAAGGAAGAACGCGCTGAAGGATCATCCGTGGCGGGAATGGGGCGGTGCTGGGGAAGGCGATATGAAGCGCATGCCTGGCGGGCAGAGCCGCTGGAGTCAAGGAAAGGATCTCTCCTGGGAGCCGCTCCGGATCGAGAGGGTATGCGAGGTGAAGTACGATCACCTGCAGGGCACTCGCTTCCGTCACGCGACGACGTTTCTCCGCTGGCGGACGGACAAGGAGCCGAAAGATTGCCGCTACGATCAGTTGGAGGTGGCGAAGCCGTACGAGTTGGGGAAGGTGTTTGCGACGGGTGGGGGTCAGTAAAGGTTATGTCATTGCGAGGCCCCGAAGGGGCCGATGCATCTCACCCGCTACAACTGTCGAGCCAGGTCCTTCCATCTCGGGTTCATCGCTTCAATCAGCGCGATCTTCCTCCTTCTCCCGCCTCCCTTGATCTGCTTCTCTCGCAGAATCGCGCTAGTGGGATTCTCATGAACCTCATACCAGACCAGCCGAGTGGCTCGGTATCGATGAGCGA
>DATBGE010000021.1:0-10135 GCA_036558125.1 Gemmatimonadales bacterium
CCCGGACTCGCCAAGACGCTCGCGGTACGGACACTCGCGGAGATCATTCACGCATCCTTCTCCCGCATCCAGTTCACTCCTGACCTGCTGCCGGCCGACGTCATCGGCACCATGGTCTTCGATCCCAAGTCCCAGGAATTCAAGGTGAAGCGCGGCCCGCTCTTCGCGCAGATCATCCTGGCCGACGAGATCAACCGCGCTCCTGCCAAGGTACAGGCCGCCCTGCTCGAGGCAATGCAGGAAAAGCAGGTCACAATCGGGGGCACGACGTTCACGCTGGAAGAGCCTTTCCTCGTCCTCGCGACCCAGAACCCGATCGAGCATGAGGGGACCTACCCGCTCCCCGAGGCGCAGCTCGACCGGTTCATGCTCAAGATTCGAGTCGGCTATCCCTCTCGGGATGAAGAGAAAGAGGTTCTGCTCCGCATGAGTTCCGGGCACGAGATCCCGGTGGAACGCCTGCTGGACCCGGCCCAGATCCTGTCGCTCCGTGAATCGATCGCCGCCTTGTACGTCGATCAGAAGGTGGTGGATTACATCGTGGACCTGGTCCGGGCCACCCGGGATCCTTCGAGTGTCGGTCTCGCGGCGTTGAAGCCGTTGGTCGCGTTCGGAGCGTCGCCTCGGGCCTCGATCGCTCTGGCCCAGGCCGCACGGGCTCACGCGTTCCTTCGCGGCCGCGGCTACGTCGTCCCGGAAGATGTTCGCGCCCTCGCCCTCGAAGTCCTCCGGCATCGAGTGGTGCTCACCTTCGAGGCGGAGGCGGAAGAGCTGGACAGTGATGCGGTCATCAATCGAATTCTGGATGCGCTGCCCGTTCCTTGATAGTACCGAGTACCGCGTACCGAGTACCGCGTACTCCGCGCTGTGAGTCACGGAAGGTAGCGATTCGGATCATGAATTAGCTCTCCTTCAGATAGAACCCTGTACTCGGTACTCGGTACTCGGTACTAGGTACTTTCCATCCATGTCCTCGATCTCACCCTACGTATTGAAGCAGGTCAAGAATATCGAGCTCCGCACCAGGGGACTCGTGGGGTCCCTGTTTGCCGGCGAGTACCGCTCGGTGTTTCGGGGACAGGGGATGGAGTTTGCCGAGGTGCGAGCCTACGAGCAGGGCGATGACTACCGCGCGATCGACTGGAACGTTTCGGCGCGACTCGGCACGCCTTACGTCAAGACCTTCACCGAAGAGCGCGAGCTGACCGTGCTGCTTGTGGTGGACCAATCAGGATCCACCCACTTCGGTGAGCCACGGACCAAGGCGGCCCTTGGCGTCGAGATCGGAGCCGTGCTGGCACTGGCGGCGGCCTACCACAACGACAGGGTAGGGGCTTTGCTGTTTACCGAGACGGTGGAGCGGGTGATCCCGCCGTCCAAGGGCAGACGCCACGCCCTGCGAGTCATTCGCGATCTCGTCGCTTTCTCGCCGCAAACCCGTCGCACCAATCTCGCCGGTGCCCTTCAGTACGCCGCGGAGCTGCTCGGCCATCGAAGCATCGTCGCCGTGATCTCGGATTTCCTGGCCCAGGGATGGTCGCAGCCGCTCCGCCGTCTCGCTGCCCGTCATGACGTCGTTGCGATCACGGTCGAGGACCCGCGCGAGTCGGAGTTACCCGACGCTGGCTGGATCGATCTGGAGGACGCGGAGACCGGGGAGCGGGTGCTGGTAGATGCGGGGTCCCGCGTGGCGAGAGGAAGGCTTCACCTGCTGGCCGAGCGCAGGCGGGAGGAACGGGACCGACAGCTATCAGGGGCTGGAGTAGATCAAGTGCTCCTCAGCACCGCATCCGATTACGCCCTTCCCCTGCGGCGCGCATTCGCCCAGCGGGCGCGGCGTCTGCATAGATGATCCTGCTGCTGGTAGCACTCCAGGGAACTTCGCCAACGGTGGGCGACACGATCTGGCTCACCCGTCAGGTCACTGCGCCACCCGGAGCCGAGGTGCGTCCGACTCCCTGGACGCCGACGGGAGAGGTCGAACTACTGGGCCGCCCCGTCGTGATCCGCAGCAATGGCGACGCCGTGATCAGATATCCGGCGGTCGCCTGGGTTGCCGGGACTCATGAGGTGACGATTCCGGGACCGGTGGTCATCAGGGCCGACGGGCACACCGACTCTCTCCCGCCGCAGACATTTCATCTGGAGGTCGCAAGCGTCCTGCCTCCCAACACGCCGGATTCCTCCATCGCGATCCAGCCGGAGGCGGGTCCGCTGCTGCAGCCGGTCGTGAGTCTCGAGCCCCTGATGGTCGGGCTGCTGGTGGCACTCTTGGCGGTGTTGCTGCTGGCTCGCTGGTGGAAACGGCCTGGCCCGTCGCTGCCGGGTATCGCACCACCGGGGGCGCCAAGTGCCCCGCCAGTGGATCGGTGGGTCGCGTCGGGGGAAGGGCGCGCCGTGGCAGCGGCGGCGGTGGAGTTTCTTCGCCGCAGTATTGCCCACGCGCTACCCGAGGCCCACACCGGTCTCGACCTGGAGCGCTGTCTTGCGGTGATTGCCGAGCTCCGCCCCGCCTGGCCTCAGGAAGAGATCAGCAACTTGCTTCGGGCACTCGATATGGCGCGATTCGCTCCGCTCGCGACCGCGGACCCCGGTGAGCTCTATACCCGTGCGATGGCTCTGGGCGCGCGGCTGCCCGCGAGGCGATCGTGATCTTCGCGCGGCCCTGGCTCCTGCTGCTTCTGCTCGCGCTGCCGGCCTGGTGGTGGTGGCGGCGAAGAATCCCTCGGCCCGGCGCCATTTACAGCGACGTCGGGCTCGCGAGGGCGCTACCCCGGTCCAACTGGCTGGCGCGGGTTCCTCCGGGTGCGCGGGCCTTGGCACTCGCCGCCTGGATCATTGCCGCGGCAGGCCCTCGCATCGGCGGCACGACCGTCGAGGAGAAGCGCGAAGGCATCTCGATCGTGATCGCGATCGATATCTCGAGCAGCATGCTGGCCGAAGACTTCGCTCCTTCCAACCGGATGGAAGTGGCCAAGATGCAGGCGGTGTCCTTCATCCGCGGCCGCACCGCCGATCGGATAGGAATCGTGGCGTTCGCGGGTGAGGCGCTCACCCAGGTCCCGATCACGACGGATTATTCGGTGCTCGAGCGGGCCGTGATGGATCTCAAGATCGGCATGCTGGAGGATGGCACGGCGATCGGCAGCGGGCTCGCCACCGCGGTCAGCCGCCTCCGGAAGACGCCCGGGAAGACCAAAGTCATTCTCCTGCTCACCGACGGGGTCAACAACCGCGGCACGGTAGATCCCCGGACCGCGGCCGCGGCGGCGCAGGCCCTCGGCATTCGGGTCTATACCATCGGGGTCGGAACCGAGGGCGAAGCGCCAATCCCGACCGGCCGCGGCCTCTCGGGATTCCGCTATGAGATTCTTCCGGTCGAGATCGACGAGGTTCTGCTGAACGACATCGCCACCACGACTGGTGGCCGATACTTCCGCGCCAAGGACAGCGAGGCGTTGAGGCGCATCCTGACGACGATCGATGGGCTGGAGAAGTCTCCGGTGCGGATGATCCGCTACGTGCACTACGACGAGCTGACTCGCCCGTTGGTTCTGCTGGGAATGGCGGCCCTCGCGGTGGAGTTGCTGTTGAGCGCGACGCTGGTGGTGCGAATACCATGATCTTCGATTACCCGCTGCTCCTCGTTCTGGCCCCGCTCGTCGCACTCGCCCTCGGGCTGATCGCCACGCTGGCGCGCCGCCGGCGGGTGACACGAGCAATGGCCTGGTCTCCGACCACGGGAGAAGCGGCCAGGAGATCCGGCCGCTGGTCACCACTCCTGTTTGCGATCGTGGGACTGCTCGCGATGGTGGCAGTCGCCGGGCCCCGCGGGGGAAGCACGAACGTGACCACGGAGAGCCGCGCGTTGAGTGTGGCGGTTGCCATGGACATCAGTCGTTCGATGCTCGCCGAGGATGCGACACCAAGCCGGCTGCAGCGGGCTACTCGCGAGGCGCGGCGGCTGATTCAGGATCTCGGTGGGGATCGCATCGGACTGCTGGCCTTCGCCGGCCGCAGCTACATCCTGAGCCCCCTGACGGTGGACGGGGCGGCCCTGATGCTCTTCCTCGATGCGTTGAGTCCGGATCTCGCGAGTCAGGGGGGCACCGGCCTGGCCGGAGCGCTGCGACAGGGCGGGGAACTGCTCGCCGCGTCGGATGAAGCCGCGGATCGCGTCTTGATCGTGTTTACCGACGGAGAAGGACACGACACTCTCTCTGACATGATCGCGCAGAGCCGGCAGCTCAAGCAGCTGGGCATTCGCCTGGTGCTGGTCGCCGAAGGCGGCACCAAACCGGCCCGGATTCCGGTTCGGGACAGCACCGGCGCCATCACCGAATACCAGACCGATGATGAGGGTCATGAGATCCTGACGACCCGGCGCGACGACATCCTTCAGGCCATCTCCGATGCGGCCGAAGGGTCAATCGTGCCGGCCCAATTACCCGATCAAGCCGGTGCGGTGCGCGATCTGCTTTCTGCTTTCGCAAGGGCGCCCTCACGGGAGACTCGCACCGCCGACCTCCTTCCTTTGGCCTGGATTCCGGTCGCGGGGGCACTCCTCCTCCTGGGTCTGCAAACCGTGTTTCGCCGGACTGCGGCGTTGGTCGCCCTCGCGGGAGTATTGCTGGCTCCGCGGGCCGAAGCACAACGCCTCTCTCCCGGCGAACGTGCACTCGCAGGAGGCCGCAGCGCCTTGGCCGCCGATCTCCTGCTCAAGGGTCTTTCCAAGGGCGCATCCGACACCGCCGCGTACAATGCCGGCACCGCCGCACTCGGAGCTGGACGTCACGATGAGGCACGCCTTGCCCTCGAGCGAGCGTCCCATTCCCTCGATCCGGAACTCCGCTACCGCGCCTTGTACAATCTGGGGGTGAACGCCCTCGCGGCTGCCAAGGCCGACAGTGCGAAGCGGGACTCGTTGTACGCCGAAGCCGCGGAACACCTCCAGGAAGCGCTGGTCCTTTCTCCCAAGTCGGAGCGCGCCAAGTGGAACCTGGAGCTGGCGCAGCGGCACCGCCCTCCGCCGTCCGGCGGCAATTCCCCCAATCAGCCACCGCCTCAGGGAGGGCAGCAACCACCGCCTCCCAAGTCCGGCCAGAGTGGCGGGGGGGAGCGTCCCAACCTTTCGCAGTCGCAGGCCGATGAAATCCTGGGCTCGGTTGAGCGCGAGGAGCGGAACACCCGCGAGCGGCAGATGGCCCGGAACAAGACCAACGTTCACGCGGTGAAGGACTGGTGATCAAGCTCCTCCTGGCCCTGGCCCTGGTCCAGCAGCACCCCGCGCCTCAAGTGATGAGCGCCGTGGATCGGGATCATGTGGTCGTGGGTGACGTGGTGGAGCTGACGATTCGAATCACCAGCCAGACGCCGGAGCCGGTACAGGTCAGCCTTCCGCCCTTGCTCGGGTTCGAGCTCGTGGGTCGAAGTGAGCGCAGTGAAGTGAGCTACGGCAACGCCAAAGGGCGGATCACGACGGTCACGCTCCAGCTTCGGGCCACGACCAAGGGTCATTTTCGCATCGGCAAGATCCAGATCCGACAGGGTTCCCACCAGGAGGAGGCGGAACCGGTCGATGTGTATGTCGATCGGGGTAACGCGGCGACAGCGTCCGCGCTCCCGAGCCGAATCCGCCGGTTGCTGGAGCAGGCGGCTCCGCCCAGGGGTTCACCGCCTGCGGCGATCAGCGTCGTTGTCTCGGACCCGTCGGTCGTCCTGGGACAACAGGTGGATGTGGTGACCATTGCCTGGTTTCAGAGGGATCTCCGGCAACAGCTCCGCCGCTCTCCGACGGTGGAGGCGCCGCGCATCGAAGGCGTGTGGAGTTATCCGCAGTCGGTTCCTTCCGGGATCGCGGCGAGCAGGCTCATCGGAGGTCGTTGGTATGACCTCTTCATTCTTTACCAGATCGTTTTTCCACTGACACCGGGCACCGTGAAGGTTTCCGCGGCGCGACTCCACTACAGCGTGCCGCTCGCCTTTCAGTTTTTCAGCCAGGAAGAGCGCTACTCGCTGACCAGCAGTACCAGCAGCCTCGACGTGACACCGCTTCCCACCGCGGGACGCCCGGTCGATTTCGCCGGAGCCGTAGCCCACAATCTCAAGATCACGGATTCGATCTCGCCTCCGGTGGCACAGCAGGGGGAGGCGGTTACTGCCAGCCTGATACTCCGCGGCGAAGGAAATGTTGCCCTGTGGCCGGCGCCCGCCGTCAGCTGGCCTTCGGGGTTCCGGGCCTATCCCGACGCCACGGAAGAGCGGGTCGCGACGACGGATGGCCGTCTGGGGGGCACCAAGACCTTCCGGTATCTGCTGGTCGCCGACAGCGCCGGCACCACGGCTATCCCCGCCGTCCGCTATTCCTATTTTGATCCCGGCACCGGGACCTACTCCTCGACGCGCATGGAGAGTGTGAGTCTCACTGTCGCGCCCCGATCGGGAGGGTCTCTGGTGCGGGCCACGCCTCCACCGCTCATCCTCGATGCCCGGCCGGGACTCGCCCAGGAGATCCGGGACACTTTCTTCCCGTGGGTCTGGTGGATCGCGCTCCTGATCGGGCCCCTGGCCTTCGCCGGGCGGCTGATTCATCTCCCCCGTCGCGCGAAGCGCACCCCGCCGCCGCGAGCCGACAGTCTGGCCGCCGTGGAGCGGGAGCTTTCCCGAATGGTCGCGGCTCTGGCGGCGGGGCAGGACCGCAACGGCCCGGAATCGCTGCAGGCATCGCTGCGTCGAAGCGGCTTAAGCGAGTCCGACGCGCGAAGGGTGATCGAAGTACGGGAGCGACTCCGTGCCGCTCGATTCGGTGGATCGGGGGTCGACCCCGCGGTCCTGGCCGAAGCCAGAGCGTTGATCCTGCGAATTCGCCCCGAAAGGGCGCGAAGCGGTCCGCGCTGGAGAAGCGGGACGGCCGCGCTGCTGCTGCTCGCATCTCCGTCGGCACTTCGAGGGCAGACGACCTCTCCCGAGCAGCTCTACGATGCGGGTGCCCTCGGCTCGGCGGCCGCCGGCTTTCAGTCCCGCGCGCAAGTCGCGCCTGACGTGGGTGCCTACTGGTACAACCTCGGCGCCGCGCGATTTCGCCTCGGCGAGGACGCCGCCGCATTGGGCGCCTGGACCCGGGCGGCGCGGCTCCTTCCCCGGAATCGCAATGTTCAGCGGGCCCTCGTGCTGGTCCCCCCGGCCAACGGGGCCTCCGCGAGCGAGTTGGCGGTTTCGCCGCTCACCCCGGACGAAATGTGGTTGATCGGCTTTCTTGTATGGACGTTGGGTTGGGCCGGGCTCGCGGTGTCCCGCCGGGTGCGCGGCCGCTGGCTGATCATGCTCGTCTGTGCCGCAGCGTTTATCGGCGCCGCGGAAGGGCTCCGGTGGTGGTACGCGCGACCAGTAGCCGTAGTGATCAACGAGGGGGCCATGCTCGTCTCTCCCAGCGAGCGTGCTCCTCGAGTCACGACGCTTCCCAAGGCAACCAGCGTGCTGATTCGGGAGACTCGAGCCGGCTGGGCCCTGGTCGAGGATGGATCGGGGAACCGCGGCTGGACCGAACGGTCGGGTCTCATCCCGCTCGCCGGGCAGTATTGAATTCCCTCCAATCTTCCTGTCTCTTTCCGCCATGCCCCGTCGCATCGCCATTCTCCCCGACGCCGTCGCCGATCAGATCGCGGCCGGTGAAGTCGTCGAGCGTCCGGGCTCAGCGGTCAAGGAGCTGGTGGAAAACGCCCTCGACGCTGGTGCGCGTCATGTTCGGGTAGATCTGGAACAAGGCGGAAAGACGCTGATCGAGGTGAGCGACGATGGCTGCGGCATGGGCCGGGAAGACGCGGTCCTCGCTCTCGATCGTCACGCGACCAGTAAGATCAGGAGCGCTGGCGATCTGGTCGGCATTCGCAGTTTCGGTTTCCGGGGCGAAGCGCTGCCCGCCATCGCGTCGGTGTCCCGTTTCCGGCTGGTGACTTCGGAGGACGGGAACGAAGGCACCGAAATCGGTGTCACGGGTGGACGCGTGGATGGCGTGAACAGTCTGGCACGGCAACGTGGCACGACCGTCACGGTGAGAGGGCTCTTCTTCAATACGCCGGCCCGCCGGAAATTTCTCCGCTCGGTGCCCAGTGAGACCAGGGCGGCGCACGATGCCCTGGCGACGCTGGCGCTGACTCATCCCGAAGTAGGATTCGAGCTGCACGTCGATGGCCGATCCCGCCTGGCAGTGCCACCCGATCAATCGCCCGATGAGCGCCTTGCCGCAATCTGGGGTCACGACCTGGTGAAGACGCTGATCCCGCTCGAGCACGCGGTCGGCGGCTTTCGGGTGACCGGATTCATTCAGCGGCCCGGCGACGCCGCTCCGACAGGCCGCCGGACCCAGCTCTTCATCAACGACCGCCCATTCCGTGATCCCTTCCTGGTGCGGGCCGCCGAGGCGGGCTACCGCTCCGCGATCCATCCTGGCGACCGGCCCTCGCTCTTTCTCAAGCTCGAGACCGCACCCGAAGAAGTGGACGTAAACGTGCATCCCGCAAAGCTGGAAGTGCGGTTCCGCGACCGGCTGGGGGCGGAGCGGGCTGTCGAGGAGGCGGTGAGAGAGGCACTCGGCAGAATCGCTGCGGCCGCGGTTGCATGGGCTGGCAGGGCGGGCGAGGCGGATGGGGCGGTCAGGACGGACGAGGCGGACGGTGCTGAAGCCGCAGCCTTGTGGGGAATTCTGGAGGGACCAGTGTCCGCCTCGACCGCCCCGATCGCTTCGGCCGACCTGTTCGCCCCGGCCGCCCTCACCCAGGTCTTCAACAGTTACATCTTCTATTCCGAAGCCGACCGGCTGGTGCTCATCGACCAGCACTCCGCTCACGAACGGGTGTTGTACGAAGAGGTCATGACTCGGATCCAGAGCGGTGGCCTGCCCAGCCAGCGGTTGCTGCTCCCGTTCACCCTCGAATTCACCGACGAGGAGCTGGAGGCCATCGAAACCCACGGGCAACAGATCTCCCGCATCGGCTTCGAGGTCGAGGCCTTCGGAGGGCGGAGTGTCGTGGTGCATTCCGTGCCAGCACCGCATCCGCGGTTCGACGCGGAGCGGTGTCTGCGCGAGCTGGTCTCCGATCTTGCCCGCGGCCGTTTCGGCGGCTGGGCCAACCGGCTCGAGCGCTTCGCCGCAACCTATGCCTGCCGTGCCGCGATCAAGGCCGGCGAGGCGCTCACCGAGCAGGAGATGCGCGGGCTGGTGACGAGACTCTTCGGCTGCGCCCTGCCGCCGCACGACGTTCACGGACGCGCCAGCATGGTTCAGCTCCCCCGCGAGGAGCTGGAGCGCCGGTTTGGCCGGCGCTAGAACCCCCGTCATCGTCGGACCCACGGGCATCGGCAAAACGATGGTCGCCCTCGCATTGGCCGCGCACTGGCCACTCGAGGTCATCTCCGCCGACTCGCGTCAGGTCTATCGGCGCCTCGACGTCGGCACCGCAAAGCCGTCACGGCGAACCCTCGCCCGCGTGGCGCATCATGGGATAGATGTCGCGGAGCCGGGACATCGGTATAGCGCAGGTCGCTTCGCCCAGGAGGCGTCAGGCTGGATTGAGGAGGTGCGGGGCCGCGGCAAGATGCCGGTCGTGGTGGGAGGAACCGGGCTTTACGTGCGCGCCCTCGTGGATGGCCTCTTCGTCGAGCCACCCATGGACCCGGAGACCCGGAAGGCGGTGGAGCGCTGGACTCGAGGGTTGGCCGTCCCCGACCTGGTGCGGTACGCCCTCCGTCTCGATCCATCGTTTCAGGGTGGTGGGAGGCAACGCGCGGCACGCGCGGTCGAAGTGGCGCTGCTCACCGGACGTCCGTTGAGCCACTGGCAGCGTGAGGGAAGATCTCAAGGCCCCATCACCCCATGGTACGTGGTTCTCACCGCGCCACGGGCGGTGCTCCATCAGCGGATCGCGGCGCGTGCCCAGGAGATGGTTACCCGTGGGATGATCGAGGAGACCGCCGCCGTGCTGGCCGAGGGGCTCTCCCCGAACGCGCCGGGCCTCGACGCCATCGGACCCCGTGAGGCCATAGAGTATCTGCACGGCCAACGGGCGCGCGACACGGTTGCCGAGGCGGTCACCATCGCCACCCGGCAATACGCGAAGCGACAGGAGACCTGGTTCCG
>DATBGE010000022.1:0-13945 GCA_036558125.1 Gemmatimonadales bacterium
ACCCGCTCCAGCAGATAGTGCCACACTTCGCGTTGCACCGGATCGGTGAGACGGAGCGCACGAGGCGCGTCGGCCAGCGTGCGGCGCCGTTCTTCGGCGGCGGAAACGCGAAGCACTACCTCACCGGAGACCGCGTTGTCCACCCCTTCAACCAACAGCGCCGCAACCTTCGCCTCATGGCAGGCCAGCATCATCACTCCGTCGTCGGGACGGAATGGACCGAACGCGACCATGGGAACACCGGGAAACGCGGCCCGAACTTCCTGGATCTGCGGATGGGCAAGGACCTGCGGAGTCAGTACGATCGCATCTACCAGGCGGGTAGCGAGCACCTTCCGCAGCCCGTCGGGGTGGCGGCACCTGGCGAGCGACCAATTGCTGCGGGGCAGTGAGCGGCGGAGCGCGAGCGCGGCGTCGCGGCTCTCGAGGAGCGCGGCGACGACAGGCACTTCAGCTCTCGACCAGCGGTGCTGGGGTGGGTTGCGAGCGGCCGCTTCCCATGGCCACGAGGGTTCTCGCCATATCTCCCGCGCGCTTCAGGACGCCCCGGGCATTGTCGTAGCTCAGGGTTTCAAGCGCCTCGTCGAGCGAACACCAGCGATAATCGGTGATCCCCTCGTCCGCCTGAGGTCTCACCTCGCCGGCCGGACTCTCGAAGAGGAAGAAGTGACAGAACTTGTGGATGTAGCGGCCGCGAAAACGGAAATGCCAGTCGATGATTCGGATGGGGCCGTGCATGACCAGGTCGGAGAGACCGGTCTCCTCGCCGGTTTCCCGCCCGGCAGCCTCGGCGGGAGATTCGTCGCCCTCGAGATGGCCCTTGGGAAAACCCCAGTTGCGATAGGAGTCGCGAATCAGGAGGAACCGGGCGGAACGGTCCGGTTCTCTCCGGAACACGATTCCTCCGGCCGACACTTCGCGCTCGGGGCGACGCTTACCCATCCTTGCCATCCCGAGAGCGTGAGAAGTGAGACGTGAGAAGTGAGAAGGAACTGTTGTTCGTCAGCATGCAAGATCGCTCTCCCGACCGCGGGGCCCTGTCCACCCTTCTCACTTCTTACTTCTCACTTCTGACGCAGTTAGAACACGCTGAACTTGAAGTACTTCCGCGGGTTGGCCTGGATATCCGCTATCAGCCTGCGAAACTCCCGCATGGTCTCGGTGGTTTCATTATAAAGTGCGCTGTCCCGGGACAGCATGCCAAGGGTTCCCTGGCCGGTCTCGATGCGTCCCAATATGGAGTCTGCGGCGAGGAGGACGCGAATCAGGTTGGCCTGATGGACCCGGGCCGCCTCGGTGAGGGTCCGGATGTCCGCCGCCGCACTACTGAGGCTGGCCGTCCCGGTCTGTGCGTTCCGCACGATGCCTTCGAGCTCGTTGCTGTCGGTCGCCGCATCGATCCGGGCAAGGACCTGGCGTAGATCTTCACTGGCGTTCCGAACAGCGACCGCCGTGGTATCCATGTTCCCGGTCACTGTGTTGATCCGACTGGTCTGGCTCTGGGTGAACTTGGCCAGCCGGTCGGTGATGGCGGCGAAGTCCTTCACACCCTTCCGGAGCTCGAATACGGCACTCGAGTCGAACGTAGTCTGCACTCGCTCGGCCACAGCCGCGATGTCGGTGGCGATCCGGCCCGCCTGAGCGGTGAGCTGTCCGACGTCTGGGAGCGTGGCGCCGGGCCAGGCCTCACCATTCCCCTTCGCGGCTTCAGCCAGCATCTCCCGGACGTTGGGATCGTCCTGCGGTTCGTCGCCGGAGACGATGGTAGCGGCCCATTCGCCGAACAGACTTTGGGAAGCGGCAATCACGGCGGGACGGGCGGGGAGTTCCACACCCTGATAGACCCTGAGATCGGCCTCGACCCAGTCTCCTTCGCCGAGTCGGACAGCCTCGATCCGACCCACCTTTACACCGCGCAGGGTCACCGGTGCACCGGGAGTGAGACCTCCGACCGTGCGGAAACGCGCGACGTGCACCTGCTCCCGGCGTCCCACGTTGTGCTCACCCAGCCAGAGGGCGCCAGCGATGGTGATGGCAAGCGCCACCAGCACCACGAGACCCACCAGGAATTCGTTGCTTCGCTTCATGCCCCGACCGTGGCGCCGGAGTCGGGTGCGGCTTCTCGGGGCCGCCCCTCGATGAACTGCCGAACGATCGGGTCTCCAGTAGCCTGGATCTCGGCGATGGTTCCCTCCTGGCGGACTTTACCCTGGTAGAGCATCGCGATGCGGTCTCCCACGGTATAGGCGCTGCGCATGTCATGGGTGACGACCACCCCGGTCACCCCCAGTTCCTTCCGGGTGCGAACCATGAGCTCATCGATCACCGCGGAGGTCACGGGATCGAGGCCCGAGGTGGGCTCGTCGTACAAAATGTAGCGCGGCTGGAGGGCGATCGCTCGGGCGATGCCCACCCGTTTGCGCATGCCCCCGGACAACTCGGCCGGATAGCGGGTCTGGGTGTCGGGCAAGTCAACCAGTGCCAGGCTGTCGCTGATCCGGCGGTCGATCTTGCCCTCGGAAAGCCCACGGCGGGCGAGACCGAGGGCGATGTTTTCGGCGACCGTCATCGAGTCGAAGAGTGCGGCGAACTGGAAGACGTACCCGACCTTGCGCCGCAGATCCTTCAATCCGTCCGGATCGAGCCGATCCACCGCCTGACCATCCACCTCGACCTGACCAGAATCGGGAAGAATGAGACCCACGATGTGCTTGAGCGCGACACTCTTGCCACTGCCCGAGTAGCCGATGACAACGGTGGTCTCGCGGTCGGGAATCGAGAGCGAGAAGCCGTCGAGGACGGTCTTGGGGCCGAAAGATTTGTGGACGTTCTGGAATTGGATCATACGCAGCGGACCGGCGGACCGGCGGACCGGCGGACCGACGGACACACCGACCGACGAACCGATGGAAGAACCGACCCATCCGCCGACGCACCCGCTGACCGCCTTGTCCGCCCGGACCGCCTCGCCCGCCTCACAGAAGCACCAACGCCCAAAACGCATCCAACACCAGAATCGCTTCGCAGCCCAGGACGACAGCGCGCGTCGTGTTGCGGCCCACGCCCTCTGCCCCGCCCCGGGTGGAAAGCCCCATGAGACTGCCGGCGAGAGTCACGGCGATGCCGAAGCTCGCCGCCTTCACCAAACCGAACCAGATGTCTTTCCAGCGATAAAAGAGCCGCAGGCCCTTCACGAATTCGAGAGTGGAGAGGTCGAGCAGGTTGATCGCGGTCAGCCAGCCCGCGGTAACGCCGACCGCGACTGCGAGCGCCGTTACCACGGGAAACATGATGCCTCCCGCCAGTACTCGCGGCACCACCAGATAGCTCCGGGGATTGTAGGCCAGGGTCTCGAGCGCATCGACCTGCTCGGTCACCCGCATGGTGCCGATCTCGGCGGCGATGTTGGCGCCTACCCTGCCCGCCAGAGCCAGTCCGGTGAGCACCGGGCCCAGCTCCATCATGATGGTCTTGCCGACCAGCGCTCCAACGAAGTAGAGAGGGACTGCGCCGGTGAAGATGTATTTGGAAAGGAGGGACAGGACGATGCCGGTGAAGACGGCGATGAACAGGGCGATGGGCACCGAGTCCACGCCCAGCCGGCGCAGCTGGGCCGCGAGCAGCGGGAACCAGGTCCGCACATCGGCGAGTGCGCGGCCGGATTCGATGGCGCCGGAACCCACTCGGGAAATGGCCCGGTCGACAGCCATTAGCGGTTAGCCATTAGCTGTTAGCCATTAGCCATTAGCTAATCACCTCGATGATGCGGCCGTTGGTTCGGAAAGCGAGACTGGATGTGTTCGGCACTGCCTGGCGCTTGATAGCCATCCGACAGCTAAAAGCTAATAGCTAACAGCCAGCAGCTAACAGCTATGCCGCGAAACTCGCCAAGGCCCGGCCCACATCACCCTCGCGCAGGCGCTTGAGGGCGCGATCGCGCAGCTGGCGAACCCGCTCGCGGGTGACGCCGAGCATCCCGCCGATTTCTTCCAGCGTATGCTCGCGGCCGCCGTCCAGGCCGAAGTAGAGCCGGAGCACCTTGGCATCCCGGGGCGGGAGCGTCGAGAGGGCCCCTTCGATCTCGTCGGTCAGGAAGCGATCCATCGCCTCTTCTTCGGTGTCGGCCTGGTCGTCCGCGATGAAGCGCTCGATGAGGGAGCGATCGCCTTCGGGATCGAGCGGGGCATCGAGCCGGACCTCGCTGGTGTTGAGCGCCGCGAGCGACTGGACCACTTCGAGCGACAGTCCGGTGGACTTGGCGATTTCTTCCGGCGTGGGCTCGCGGCGGAGCTCCTGCCGCAGGTTCTCCGCGGTGCGCACGATGCGGGAAAGATCGGCTGTACGGTTCAGCGGCACCCGTACGGTCCGGCCCTGGCGGGCCAGCGAGGCGAGGATCGCCTGTCGGATCCACCACACCGCGTAGGAAATGAATTTGACCCCCTGGTCGGGGTCGAATTTCCGGGCGGCGGTGAGGAGTCCCACGTTCCCTTCGCCAATCAGATCGGTGAGCGGGAGGCCGCGGTTCTGATACTTCTTGGCGACCGAGATGACGAAGCGCAGGTTGCGCTTCACCAGTTCCTGCATCGCCTCCTGGTTGCCGGCGCGGACCAGCTTCGCGATCGCGATCTCCTGCGGCGTGGTGAGCAGTGGAGTCAGGCTCACCTCGTGGAGATACTGATCGAGGATGTCCCGGTCGGCGTCGTAGACGCCGAGGGTCTTCGCGGTTTCCCGTTTACGGCTGCGGCCCTTCTTGGGCGGAGAGCTGGCGAGAATCTTCTGGACTTCGGACTGATACACCGGTTTGGCCGGTGCCGGATCCTTCGTCGTTTTGCTCTTTGACTTTGCCGTGCGGGGCGCGGGTGATTTCCGCTTGGTCATCGCCGTCCTGTAATCGTGCGGCGCCTCAGCGTTTGCGCCTGGAAATGCTTGACTCGGCCTAGAGGCGAAACTACCTTGCCGTGCTCGCTCGCCCCGACACTTGGGCGCGAAACGGGCGCGCTAATATAATGGGGGCGTAGCTCAGTTGGGAGAGCGCGTGAATGGCATTCACGAGGTCAGGGGTTCGATCCCCCTCGCCTCCATTTGATGCACGCCAGGTGTTGCAATCCGAGGTGCCAGCCGATAAACTCTGGCCCTCGAACCGCGGGAATAGCTCAGTTGGTAGAGCACAACCTTGCCAAGGTTGGGGTCGCGGGTTCGAGTCCCGTTTCCCGCTCTCAGTTGCTGAGCCCCTCGCGGGGCTCTTATGAGGAAATCGTCGCGGGGTGGAGCCGGTCTCGGCGGCAGAGCTGAAGCTCTGACTCATGATTTTGGCGGCTGAAGCCGCCGGCAGCACTCAGGAATCCGTCGCGGGGTGGAGCAGTCTGGTAGCTCGCCGGGCTCATAACCCGGAGGTCGTGGGTTCAAATCCCACCCCCGCTATTTGAAGGGCGGTCACGGCGGTCAAGGCGGTCAGGGCGGTCAGAGCGTCGACCCGACCCGCCCCGTCCGCCTCGACCGCCTCGCTTTTTGGGCGGTTAGCTCAGTTGGTTAGAGCGCCACGTTGACATCGTGGAGGTCACAAGTTCGAGTCTTGTACCGCCCATCGGGCCCTTAGCTCAATTGGATAGAGCATCTGACTACGGATCAGAAGGTTGGGGGTTCGAGTCCCTCAGGGCCCGCTGACGGGGCGTAGCGCAGTCCGGTTAGCGCGCCTGCTTCGGGAGCAGGAGGTCCCCGGTTCAAATCCGGGCGCCCCGATTTGATGAATCAAGTGCCAGTTTCCTCTTGGAGACTGGCACATTGTCTTTCAGGTCCCAGGTTGCGCGGACTCATCTGCTCTGATCGATCGCCCCAGGCTCGGCTCCGCCAACCGAAGAGTCAGGAACGACCAGATCCTCGAGAAAAAACGCGGCGAGTTCGGCTCGACCCTGGAGCCCGGACTTCTGATACACCGCGACCGCGTGCTGCCGTACCGTGCGTTCACTCCGCCCGGTCGTCGCAGCGATCTGTTTGTGTCCATGGCCCTTGAGCAATAGTACTGCTACCTCCCTCTCGCTCGGCGTCAACCGCCAGGTGCGGAATTGCTCGTCCACCGCACTTCCAAGTCCTTGCAGTGCCCGTTCCGCTCGTGCCCGCCACGCGTCACGCTCGGCCTGTCGCTCGACCAGAGTCCGGCGCAGCGCGCCGGCCGAGGCTTCGGCCTGCCACCAGCCCTTCCAGAGCCACGCCGTGAGACCAAGTGCGGCCCCGATGAGCCCCAACTCGTAAAGAACATGGAAGGACCGCCAATCGGTCGGTGCATCGAGGATCAGGTCCACGACGCCGCCTGCCACAATGGCGAGCAGCAGAATCGTGAGCGGAAGGCGAAGTCGCGCTGGCGGGTCTTCGGTCATGGGCACTCCGTCATTTGCCGGATGAGCTGGAAAATACTGCCCAGACGCGCCTCCGCGTCGAATATCGGATGGCGCGAGCAAGGCCCAACCAGCACCATGCGGAGGACCTCAACCGGAGCTACTGATGTTGCCCGATCCGTTGCACCCCGCTGTCGTTCATTTCCCCATCGTGCTGGCCTTTCTGCTCCCGATCGTCGCACTGGCCGCATTGTGGCGCATTCGCCGGGGTGTTGCCCCCCGACCGGCATGGAGCATTGCCGTCGCGACCGCCGCCGCCCTGAGTGCCAGCGCCTGGTTAGCCGTCGAAACAGGAGAGGCCGACGAGGAGCGCGTTGAGCATACGGTGGGAGAGGCCCCGCTCGAAAGTCACGAAGAAGCCGCAGAGCGGTTTCTCGCTCTCTCCGGCGGAGTTCTGCTACTTGCTGGAGCCGGCCTGCTCCGGGGCCGGCTTGGCGCCGTGGCGCGGCTTGCCACGTCGGCTGGTGCTCTCGGGCTCCTGGTCGCGGTAACGCTGGTTGGTCATTCGGGCGGCCAGCTCGTCTATCGCTATCGAGCTGCTGAGGCCCACGTACAGATCGAGAACGGATCAGGTCCACCGGTCGAAGGCAATCAGTCTGAGCGGAAGGACTCAGACGACTAGACGGGGCACCCAGACCTAAGTCACGGCCCGGCCGCAATATGAGGCTGGGCCTCGGGGTTTCGGGGAATTCGGGTCCGTGCTTGCGGCCCCATCGGGCGGGCTCCATGATAGGGCATGCCCGTTCAGGGCAGGCCCTCGTGAACAACGACCCGTTTGAGGCGTTTCGGGCCGCCATCGCTCATCGCTACCGCATCGAGCGCGAGCTCGGGCGGGGCGGGATGGCCACGGTCTATCTGGCCCACGAACTGAAGCACGGCCGCTCGGTCGCGCTCAAGGTACTGCGGCAGGAAATCGCCTCGGTGATCGGTTCCGAGCGGTTCCTACGCGAGATCGAAGTCACCGCGCATCTCACCCATCCCAACATCCTTCCGCTTTACGATTCCGACGAAGCCGCCGGACGGTTGTTCTACGTCATGCCGTACGTCGAGGATGGCACGCTGAAGGATCGGCTGGCCCACCCACCGATCCCCTCGATAGCGGAAGCGTTGACTGTCACCCGCCAGGTTGCGGCGGGACTCAGCTACGCTCATCAAGCAGGCGTGGTTCATCGGGACATCAAGCCGGCAAACATTCTGCTCTCGAGTGGTCACGCGTTCATCGCGGATTTCGGCATCGCCCGCGCCGTGCGGCAGATGCTTACCGAAGACCAGCTCACAATGCCGGGCCTCGCCCTCGGCACCCCGGCCTACATGGCACCGGAGCAGGTCGCCGGTTCAAGCTCGGTGGACGGGAGAGCCGACGAGTACGCCCTCGCCTGCGTGCTGCACGAAATGCTGCTCGGCAGCACCCCGTCGGGCAACAGCGGCCGCATATCAGTCCGCCGCGCGCTCCGATCCGGTCGTGCTGACATCCCCCCTGCGGTTGAGGAAGCGGTGGAGCGGGCGTTGTCCTTGGAGGCCACGAAGAGGTTTTCCAACGTTAGCGATTTTGCCGCTGCGCTCGACTTACCCTTCGCCGTCCCAAAGCCCACTGCCACACCTCGTACCAAGAGACTTCGCCTCGCTGCAATTGCCGCCCTTGCGTTGGGAATCGGGATCGCAATCTGGAAATGGCCGCGCGACGGCAAGCGGTCAGGTCACAGCCCGGTAACTGCGGACACGACACGCTACGCCATACTGCCGATGGAGTACCAAAGTGGCATCAGTCAGCTGATCAATGAGGAGCAATTGTTGCACGATGCGCTGGCGCGGTGGAGCGGCCTGAGCGTGGTGGATCACTTCCAGGTGCGCGATGCACTGGATCAGCACGGTCCGGGACCCCTGACAAGTGAAGCGGCGGTCGACCTCGCTCGCCGGGTAGGTGCAGGCCGTTTGGTACGTGGTGAAGTGTCCAAGGTCGGTGATTCGCTGCGCGTCCATGCGACCCTTTACGACGTGCCGTCGGGGGGGAAACAGCTAAGGGAAGGCACGATCAAACTCGCACCTTCACTGTCGGGAGCGGATTCCCAGTTCACCGTGCTCAGTGAACTCCTCCTGTTTGGTCGAGGGGGACAAGGAAGGGATTCGGTCTTTCGTGGAACGCAGTCGGTTCCAGCCCGCCAGGCATACAGCCAGGGGGAGAAGGACATCTACGCCTGGGATCTTGCTGCGGCGGATTCGGCGTTCACAGCCGCCACGGTCTCGGATCCGCGATTCGCACAGGCATATCTCTGGCTGGCACTAGTCCGATCCTGGAGCGGTGCAGAACCGGCCCGGTGGCGCTACGCGGCGGAACAGGCCGCGACAGGCCGCACCAGACTGTCCGCGCGCGATCAGGCCATCGCCACGGCAATCCTCACCCAGGCTCGTGGCGATCTGGCCGCCGCATGCCCTCTTTGGGTGGGTCTGACCAAACGGGAGCCGAATGATTTCGTAGTCTGGTATGGATCGGCCATCTGTCTGACGAGGGATAATGCGGTGCTGCGGGACAGTCGAAGCCCCTCCGGGTGGCGCTTTCGCAGCAGTTACCATGCAGCACTTCAGGCCTACGAGCGTGCGTTTCAGCTCCTGCCATCCATACACCGGGCACTCAGCCCCAGATCCTTTCTCTCGGTTCAGCAGTTGTTCAAGACGAGCGCGATCGACTTGAGAGGGGGTCGCGCAGTTGCGCCAGATACTGGCTGGTTTGCAGCTCATCCGACTTGGGAAGGGGATTCGCTGACCTTTCGACCCTACCCGTTCAGTCGGCTCATGGAGGCGTGGGTACAGAGCAGCACAGCAGAGGAGGCGGCGCGGCACCAGCGTCAGCTGTTCCACGGAATCGCAACGGGGTGGGTAGCTGCCTTTCCCCAAAGCCCCGTAGCTCTGGAAGCACTGGCCGTTTCACTCACCATGCTGGGCAACCCAGCCGCTCTCGATACACTGCGATCCGCGAGGAGGCTGGCGGTCGAGCCCGACGAACAGCTTCGCCTGGCCACGGAGGAGGTGTGGCTGCGGGTGAGGTTCTCGATACCATCCAACCCCACCGGCCTGGGCCTCGCCCGGCGACTGGCCGATTCCCTGCTCGGCGGGGCACCCCCGCCGAATGGAGCGGATTCACTGCTCTTCTCAAGCTTGGCGGCACTCACGGGGCGAGCGAACCTCGCCGCCTCGTTAAGCAGGCATTCCGCGTTCGCGGAGCAATGGAGCGTCTCTCCCGCGCTCTCCGATGCCGCTCCCGCTCTGCTGATTTTTGCGGCGATGGGCGGGCCACCAGAAAGCCTGAAGGTCCTGGAGCCTCGGGTGGCGGCCGCGATCGAGGGTTCCGTACCTCTAAGAGAGCAGCCCGGGGAGCGAAGCGCCTGGCTGGCAAGGGCTGCTACCCTCGCCTTTCCTGACTTTCTCTTGACTGCAATCCACGATCTTGCGGAAAGTGGTGACTATCTGCTGGATGGTTTAGCGGGGTTGCAGAGCGGAGACACCGCCTCCGTGCGCAGAATGCTCGAGGATCTACGAAAGACGAGGCAGTCCATACCGCCGGGTGACCGAGCACTCGACGCTCTCTATCCCGAAGCCTGCCTCCTCGCGGAATTGGGGGATCTTAGAGGAGCCGTGGCCTGGATAAGTCCAACTTTAGGTGCCCTGCCTGGGGTCGCTCCGGGGGCGCTCGAGGATCCAATTGCGGCCGGCGCCCTTGTGCGGACGATGGCACTACGAGCCGAGCTCGCGTCCCGCCTTGGGGACAAAGAGGCAGCCGCTCAATGGGCTCGGATGGTGGTCATCCTGTGGTCGGACGCCGACGCATTTCTTCGGCCGCGGGAAGAAAGACTTAAGCGTTTGGTTGAATGACGGTGCGCACCCTATGAGTCCGATGTCTCGAGCTGCTCCAGTAAATAACTCCTCCTCCACAGACCTCCGCGGAAGGGGCGAAAAGCTTGACAATGGCACTGCACCGCTTATTCAGGCGGCACCTGATCATGGCGTGTGATTGGCTACGGAAGGCCCAGGCAGCAACGCTCTACCTTTTGCCAGGAGGAGGACCCATGGATGGGAAACTACGGTTGCTCTGGTGGGGGCTCACGATTGTACCGCTAATCGTCATTGGCGCGACATGCTCCGAGCCCTACGATTGCCCCGATCATCAAGTCAAGCTCCCCCCAATACATTCGGGAGATACCGCCTGGTCTAGTGTTCCACTTGCCGGGCCAATCAGTGGGATTGCCGAGTTCCACGACTGTCAGCGACTCGTCTCACTGAATGACCAGACGAAGTACGGCGCTCTCGTTGGAATCTGGGTCTCGCAAGTGCTCGATAAGCTTCCAGATTCGCTGGGCATGTTCGAGGCCATTAGGCCCGAGCTGCCTCGCGGCGGTGGGATGGTCAAACCTGACACAATCGCTCTCCAACCCATCGTCGTGAGCGCTCTCCCCGTGGGAACGGCGCTCGCGTTCGCGGAGATTTACGCTTGGCCGGAACCTAGTGGGAAGCCGCCGGGCTATCGCCCCTTGGGTATCATGGAGGGTTGGAATTGTCTCTACCTGTTCAGGGAATCCTCCGGCTTGGCAGCCCGGATGGAGCCGGTAGGTGATCCGAAAGCCTGCACGGAGCCTCGGCAGGCAACATCGTTGGCTGGGAAACACCTGAATGTGAAATTAGTTAGTGCGGGTCTCCCCGCTGGCAACGGCAACTACCCTGCAGTAGGGCGCTGGGAATGGGATGGAACCAGCCACTACATCGGTATGGGCTGCCACATAGCCTGGTGCGAAGTTACCGACAAAGACCTAACCAGCTTTGCCAGCTCCAAAGACTATTTCCTCCCCGCAGGCGCCTCGGACGAGGAGCGGCGAGTGTACGAAGTCAAAGGCTGGTATGACGAACAGCGGCTCGCCCTCTACAAGGGAGGAGGGCTACATGTAGCATCATTCAAGGGCACAATCGTGCCCGACCCGAAGCTTGATGGCATCGACGACCCCAACGAGTTCGCAGGCCATTGGCTCCCTGTCGCGAAGGTCGCGCTTGAAGAGGAGTCACTTGACTATGCCAATAAGCTGAACCTCCATCATGGCAACTTACCCGAGGGGACACGTCTGGAGGACTCGACCCAAGTTTATCTCTGCGCAAAAACGCAAAGCAGCTGCTTCCCCAGCGATACACCCCCGTCGTGCAGCTTCAAGGATTCCGACGGCGAGTGGTGGGCCAAGATCGTGGCGCCCAACGGGCATGTCGAGTACCGCTGCGCAAGACGGGTCGATCACTCCGGTCTGGTGGATGTGAATGGGAACCGTATACACATACCTGGAGCAGCACGCTGGAAATGGTCTGAGACCGACGAACAGATGTGGGTCAGATGCGCGCAGGGGTGCTGTCCAGTACAATGAGAATCCTACCCACTTAAGCCGTTGCACCCGAAACCCCGCCCTGGTTCGGGCGGGGTTTCAGTTTCGTAGGTGCCATGCCCCGCAGTGGCCAGTCTGATTCTTCAACAGTTCAGAATCTGACGGGTCGAAAGCCCGCCAACACCGGTCACTTTCGGGCGAAAACACACGCCAACCCCGCGCTGGGTTGCCGCCGCGTTCTTGCAACACATTTCACCGCCACACTTCCGCGCCACACTCGCAATCGCACGGGCAAACTGCCAGTCTAGCGCGGGCTCTCCCGCCTTCCTACGATGGAAACTCGCACCGGCCTCCGCCGGAATTTCTCCAGTCGAGCGCTCTCCATCGAGGAGCACAGCCTGATGGCCACCTTTCTCCGTAATCTTCGCAAGAGCGGTTCGACCGAGGAGCTTCCCGAGCTGCGCCAGCTCGCCGAGCGGCTCGAGTCGCAGCAGACGAACCTCGAGCGGCTGGTCCAGCACGCCGACCGTTCGATCGCGCAGCTGCAACGACTCGGCACGCTGGGCGAACGGGTCAGTACGCTGGAGAGACAACTGGCGGGAGTGGAGCACCTGGTGCCCAAGATCAGCGCGGCCGAAGTCCAGGTCAGCAAGCTCACCGGCACCTACGATAGCCTCGCCTCCGGACTCGCCGAGACGGCCGAGGGCATCGAGGAGGTAAGCGGCCAGGCGCGGTCGATCGAGGAAACCGTCGCCTCGACGTTACGGCTCAAGGAAGAGCTGTCCGGCTTCCTCGCCATGCAACAGCCCTTCCGCGACCTGCGTCGTGAAATGGATGAGCTCCAGACTCAGAGCCAGAACTTCAGGAATGAGCTGGCCAAGGTTCGGAGCGAGCACGAGACCACGGTCGGCGGCTACCGGACGGCCTCGTCCCGGCTGGAGAGCTTCGAGAGCGACTGGCAGCGGATCACCCGCACCATCACGGAGACCGAGCACCGCATCGCCGGACTGGAACAGCTGCTCGGCGATCTCGCCCCAGTCACCGAGACCATGGCGCAGACCCGGCGTCAGCTCGCCGCCGCCAAGGTGACGACCGATACGATCTCCCAGAAGGTGCAGCTCCTCGAACAGCAGCGGGAGCAGATCGATCGCGCCACCGGTAAGCTCGAGCACCTGACCGGCCTCATGCAGCGGGCCGATACCGGACTGGAGCAGCAGGCCGAAATGCTCCGGACCGCGGCAGCGCTGCGGACCCAGCTCGAAGGGCTCAGCGAGGGACAGCGGTCGCTGCACGACCAGAGCGGCGCAGCGGTGGATCGCATGGGCCGGGTCGAGTCCGGTGTCGCCGCGGCGGAGCGCACCCTCTCCGCACTGCGCCAGACCCTCGACCAGCACGTGGAGCGGATGTCGTACGAGACCCGAACCGTGGACGGGGTGACCGACCGGGTCGCCGAGATCAGGCGGGCACTGGCCGACAACGAGAAGCGGCTGTCCGACCTCACCGCCGGCACCGAGGCGATCTCAGGAGCCGCGGCACGGGCTGACGGCCTCGCAGCCCAGGTGAGCCAGTTGAGCAATGAGATGACCCGTCTCTCGGAGCTGGGGAGCAGGGTCAACGCCGGCCTGAACGATCTCGTCACCCTCGAGGCGGCCATCAATGGCCTCACCGAGCGAACCTGCCGCGTCGAGGAAGCGCGACCCGCCCTCGACCGGGCCATGAAAGACCTCGGCTCGATGAGCGCCACCCAGGAGGCGATCCGCGACGCACTGGAGCAACTGCGGGAGGCCCGCGAGGAGCTGACCGAAACGCGGGGCAGGCTCGACAACACCCGCACCTGGTTGACCGATACCGAACGCAGCGTCGGAGGATTGCGCAACGAGGTGGCGGGGCTCGACAAGATGCGCTCGACAGTGGACACCTTCCGGCAGGAGGTGGAACAACTCACCGCCAGCATGAACGCGATTGAATCCCGCCGCGGCCTGGTCGAGGATGTCCAGCGGCGCCTCGGGGAGGCGGCCGGGCTGAGCGCCGCCATGGAGGAACGCGCCCGCGGGCTGACCGAGCGCCTCGACACCGCCGAAAATCATCTCGGCACCATCATCCCCCGGCTGGATGAGGTGGGCCGCGCCGGGAGCCAGCTCGTGGGCCTCAGCGCCGACCTGCGCGAAGTGGAACAGCGGGTTGACGGGATGAAGGAAT
>DATBGE010000023.1:0-17454 GCA_036558125.1 Gemmatimonadales bacterium
GCTGCGGCGCTCGTTCTGCTTGCCGCAGGCGCGCCCAAACCGTGGCGGCTCGGCTTGTTCCTGCCGCTCTGGCTCGGGATGTTAGGCATCTTCCAGGCAAAGGAGAAGACCTGAGTAAACCTCGCGGCGCGCGGTCGGCGCGACCTGGACACCGGATCAGAACCGATCGCCGATCAGGCCGAGCTGGCTCAGGTGCGGCGACAGGCCAGGGGGGTTCAATTGAAGTCCATTCTTGCGGCCGCGTTGCTGACGGCGCTCTTATTTCTGGTGTAATCTCCAGTGCCCTCCTCCATTCTCGCCCGGGCAATCAGACGCCAGGTCAAACGCAACACCGCTGACCTGGTCCAGTTCGCCTCGGAGCTCATCCGGATTCCGAGTGAAAACCCGCCCGGCAATTCCTACCGCGACTGCGCAAAGCTCATCGCACGCTGGTTACGGGAGCTAGGGCTCAAAGTCCGCACCGTCAATCCATCGGGGACGGCTCCCTCGGTTCTTGGCACCTTTGGGGACGGGGGCCGAGCACTCTATTTCAGCGGACACTACGACGTGGTGCCGGCGCAAAGCCGATCCCAGTTCAAGCCCGTTGTTCGCAAGGCCAACCTTCACGGCCGCGGCACCTGCGACATGAAAGGCGGCATCGCGGCGATGGCGTTCGCCATCCGGGCGCTCATGGAGACGGGATTCGCCCCCAAGGGGCGACTCATGTCGGTTTCGGTTCCCGACGAGGAGACTTCAGGACCCCGGGGCACGGTCGCACTTGCCAAGGCAGGACTCATCGAGCGCGATGCCATCGGGATGTTGACGATGGAGCCCACCAGCGGAGTCGTGTGGCACGCCAATCGGGGAGTGATCTCGGCGCGGGTCAGCATACGGGGCAAGCCCGCGCACGTTGGGCTGCATTTTCGCGGGGTCAACGCGTTCAAGGGGATGCTCGAGGTCGGCGCCATGTTTGACGCGCTGAATGCCCGAGTGTCCGAACGGCGAACCGACTTCACCATCGAGCCGGAGCAGGCCCGGCGCTCGATTCTCTTACTGGGTGGAGAGATGTCGGGAGGGCACAATTTCAACCTGGTCCCGGATCACGTCTCTTTCACTATCGACCGGCGCACCAATCCGGAGGAAAACTTCGAGTTGGAGCGGGAAACACTGTTTGGCGTCGTCGACGTGGCTCGGCGGCGAGGGATCGATTGTACCATGGAGATCACCCAGGAGGGCCGTTCCGCCTCCACTGACGCCAACGCCCCCCTCGGCGCGGCGTTGGCCGCCAGTGTCCAGCAGATAACACGCAAGAGCCCGCGGTTCGAGTTGTGTCCCGGGGTTCTGGAGACACGGCACTATGCAGCACTGGGGATTCCGGCGTTTGCCTATGGGCCAGGACTGTTGTCGGTCGCCCATGGACCGAATGAGTTCGTATCGGTGAAGAAACTGGCGCAGGCGGCAGAGGTGTACGCGCTCACCGCAATGGCCCTGCTCGGCTGAGGGTGATCATCCTGTGGGCCCAAGCAACGTCGTCTCCACATCACATCGGAGGGAGGTAGCCGGGCACGCGTTGAACATCGGCGGGGCTCTCCTGGTCCTGGCGACGGCGGTGCACTTCTTCGCCATCCCCATTCTTCGACGGATCCTCGAATCGCACCTGACTACCGAGGCCTACGAGTTCCTGGCACCTCCCTTTTTTCTGAATCACATCGTCGTTGGGGTTCTGCTGCTCCCGCTCGCCTTCAACAGCTTCTACTGTGCCCGAGGAATCCGCCGCGGGAGACGCTGGGCATGGCGGATCGGTTTGGCGACCGCCCTCGCAGTTCTGGTGCTGCCGCTGGTGCTACTCGCTCTCATGGGCACCCGCTACCTGCACGCGATACCTTTCCTCGTGGCCACCCTCGCGATTACCGCCGCGGGGCTGCTGATGACCCTGCCACTGCTCTGGGTCCGCAACGACCTGGAGGAGTGAGACCCGGCCCAACTCTCAACCTGACGTCCTGGACATGGCTGCTGATCCGACAGACCCATCGAACGGTTACGAGACCCTGGCGAAAAACTCGATCTGGAGTCGCAGCCGCTCCTCCATCGGGGCCTCGACTGTTCGCGAATGGGCAAGAACGCTGCCCCAAGGCGCAACCGTTCTGGATCTGGGGTGCGGAACCGGTGTCCCGATTTCCCAGGTGCTGCTCGCTGAGGGCCTGAGGGTTTACGGGGTCGATGCATCGCCCAGCATGATTGCCGCATTCAGGAGCCGTTTCCCTGACGCACCGGCCGAATGCCGGGCTGTCGAGGACTCCGAGTTCTTCGGTCGTGGTTTCGACGGGGTGGTGGCGTGGGGATTGATGTTTCTCCTCGCCTTGGACGTGCAGGAATCGCTCATTGCCAAGGTGTCTCGCACGCTCAAGCCTGGTGGCAAGTTCATGTTTACCTCTCCCAATCAGCGCGGAGAGGGACCGGATATTCTAACCGGCCGGCAAACAAGGTCGCCCGGCGCCGGGGAGTATCGCCGGCTTCTGGCGGCGAATGGTCTAATCGTACAGAATGAAGCGGAGGACGAGGGAGACAACCATTACTATTTCGCGGTAAAAGGCGGTAAGGCGGGCAGGCGGTAGGGCGGTTCGGCCTCAATCAATTTTTCTGCTGACGGGTAGGGGGTCCTATGGCCGATATTCTGCAAGACTTCCCGATCAAGGCCCCCGCACGCCGCGTCTTCCAAACGATCAGCGAACCCGCCGGTCTCGACCAATGGTGGACGATCAGCTCCGCCGGCGAGCCTCGCCTGGGCGCCTGCTACGATCTGTCGTTCGGGCCCGAATACCAATGGCAAGCGAAAGTGGCGCGGTTCATCCCCGACAAGGAGTTCGAGTTCGAGATGACCCGCGCCGACAACGAATGGCGTGGTACCAGGGTCGGTTTCCAGTTGAAAACCGACGGGAACGTTACCCAGGTCCGTTTCCATCACCTGGGTTGGCCGGAGGAGACGGAGCATTACCGAGTATCCTGTCACTGCTGGGCGATGTATCTCCGGATTCTGCGGCGCTACCTGGAGCACGGCGAGACGGTGCCCTACGAGCAGCGGCTCAACGTATAAGTGTCCAGGTCGGCGGTCGACAACGCGCTTTACGATCGGATGGCCGATGGCTGGTGGGATGAAGGCGGTTTACTGCATTCACTCACCGCTCTCAATCCCTCCCGGTTCGGATACATGCGGCGGGTGCTGGTCGAAGAGCTTCGGGTAAAACCCGTGGGACTCCGCGTCCTGGATATCGGCTGTGGGGGTGGGCTTCTGGCCGAGGAGTTCGCCCGTCTGGGCTGCGACGTAACGGGAGTGGACCCTTCTGAGCAATCCCTGGCAGCGGCGCGAAAGCACGCGATGAGTCAGCGACTCACCATTCGGTATCGGTGCGCAGCAGGGGAGGCTCTTCCCTTTCCCGACGCGAGCTTCGAGGCGGTATACTGCTGCGATGTGCTCGAACACGTGAATGAGCTTACGTCGGTCATCGCGGAGACCGCCCGAGTGCTCACACCCCGCGGCACCTACTTCTTCGATACCATCAACCGAACGTTTCTGAGCTGGCTCATCATGATCAAGCTGCTCCAGGAGTGGCGCTGGAGCGTGGTGGTGCCACCTCGGCTCCATGACTGGAACATGTTCATTCGTCCGGATGAGCTTCGGCGTGAGCTGACACGTCACGGTCTCGTGGTAGGAGAGATGACGGGCCTCAGGCCTCGGGCGAGCCTTCTTCGTCAGCTCCGCGCCCTTCGGCGTCGCAAACGGGGGCTCATCAGCTATGCGGCCGCGTTCCGGGAGATGGATATCGCCGAAAGCCCGAGCCTGTCGCTCTCCTATATCGGATTCGCTCGCAAGCCATAGCGCCCTTCCCTTCCCAGTTGACAAGCCGCGTCATTCTCGGCATTACCGTGTATCCAACCACACGAGGTGGGTCATGAACCTGGTCGTCACCGGAACCGGGGCGCTGGGCATGGAGCAGAACTCAAAGGACTCGGCGTCGAGCTGGCGATGGGAGACCTGAAAGATCCCGCATCGTTGCGCGCCGCCTGTACCGGAGTGACCGCCATCATCTCCAGCGCCACCTCGGTGCATGCCCAGGACCCCGCCAATTCCATCGAAACCGTGGACCGCCAGGGTCAGCTGGCTCTGATCGATGCGGCCGAGACGGCGGGTCGTGGTCCATGAGTCGTCTGCTACTCTGTGTCATCCTCACCGCCGCCTGCGGTGTCGCCAACTCGGGAAGAGTTCCTGAGGTGTCTGAAACGGGGTGCCCGCCTACCGGTGGGCATCGCGATCCGACCGGTGCGAAGACCTTCGACTCCACAGAAGTTGACCGCGATGCCCTGGTCGCCGACGACGTACCGGAGTTTCACTCCCCGGTGCAGGCCGGACATGTGGTGGCGCGGTTCGTGATTGATTCGAGCGGCCTGGCCGACCTGCGGACCCTGACGATCGAGGACAGCCCCGACACGGCGCTCGCCCGGGCGGTGCGAGCCTACATCCCGGAGACCCACTTTATTCCCGCCGAGCTGCACGGGTGCAGGGTTCGGGTCTGGGCCCGCTGGCCTTTCACTTATCTCAGTGGCGCAGAAGTACAGACCTAGTACTCCAATGCCGGGATGGTTGCGTGCGGCCTGATTCTCCGAGTCGGACGGCCATCGCCGTCGCCATGCATCGCGCTGTGCACCAGGCGCTCGACCAGCCACCCGTCTTCCTTGACCCCTTCGCGGGTCGCATCATCGGCCCCCGGGCCCGCGCTGTCCTGGCGACCCATCCCCGCAAGTATGAGCGGTCCTGGTATGCGAGCTACCTGCGAGCCTTGCTGGCGGTGCGCAGCCGGATTGCGGAGGACACGCTCGCGGACTGCGTCTCGAACGGCGTACATCAGTACGTGGTTCTCGGAGCCGGCCTCGACACCTTCGGTCTGCGAAATAGCTATCCCGCTCTCCGCGTCTTCGAAGTCGACCACCCACAGACCCAGACATGGAAGCGGCGGTTGCTGGCGGAAGAGGCACTCGGTGAACCGGCGAGCCTTTGCTTTGTTCCCGTCAACTTTGAGCATGAACCATGGGAGCGCGGGCTGCTCGCCGCCGGGCTCGACCCGGCCCAGCCGACTTTCTTCTCCTGGCTCGGCGTCACGCCATATCTGGAAGGCTCCGTCATCCGCACAACGCTGGAAACTATTGCCCGGTTGGCTGGTAATACCGGTGGGGTAGTATTTGACTTCATCACGCGACCACCCTCGAGGGCATTGTTCCTCCGTCTGCTGCTTTGGCTCCGCGCGCAATCTGTGGCACGACTGGGAGAACCCTTCCGCAGCTACCTGGATCCGGTGATTGTGGAGGCCGATCTGAAGCGCCTGGGATTTGGCGATGTAAAGGTCTTCAGTCCGCCGGAATTGAATGCGCGTTATTTCGAGAACCGTGCTGATCGCCTCCGCATAGGTGATGTGTCGTACGTCGCACGCGCCATCGGCATCGGCATCGGCGAGCGCTAAGGCAGCTCAGCTCCTTCGATCTCCTTACGGCAGGCGAATTGCTCGTGCCCCAGTTTCTGCCGATTCCTGACCCGCGGGGTTCTCTGGACCCGCCGCGACCCCCCCCCGACGGCACTGGCTACCGCGACGCCCGACCCCGAGCCAGAGCCCGTCCGCTGGTTCCAGGATGAGTTCCTGTACCGCGAGGCGTTGCACTACTGCGCAGAACTACTGACTCGGTTCAACGCGCTGAGACCAGCCAACCAGCTCGAGCAACTCGCCGACAAGGCCATGGGGGTGTTTGCCCGGGCGAAGCAGGCCTTCAGTGAGGCAAGAGCTCCTTCACCGCCGTCTCCAGCTGCTGATCACGGCCGCCGGTCATGATATCCGGATCGTTCCGAACCTTGATGTCCGGCTCCATCTGGTTGTTCTCTCCGAACTTGCCATCGGGCATTCGCCAGCCGCCCATAGGGATTCCAAAAACGAGCGTCGGGTCAATCTGATTCTCCCATGTTGTCCTCCCGTGCATCGGTTCTTCCCGGATTGCGATGGAACGCCTCAACACCTCTCGTGGCGTCGTCCGGGATCGGGAGTGGACATGGCGGCGGGACTGGTCTCGGGCGGGCGCCCGCGGATCAATGTGTAGCTTGCATTATGGTACTGGATCCGAGAGCGCGGACGACAGGTTGCTGGCTTCGGTGGAGCGAGTACCGCGCGGGAGTGCATCAGAGCCCGATTCGTGGATGAGCTTCATCTCAATATCATGCCGCCGCCCTGGCCTTTGACATCAAGTGGGTGGGCCTGCAGCTTGGACCCGTTCGTCAGGTGGTCCCTGGTGTACAGCAACGGATCCGGGCTGGCCAATCCGCGCTTGCAGCCGACGGGAGAAGATCAAGCCTACATGAGCCACTGGTTTGCAGAACTGCCCGAGGAGGTCCAGTATGCCTCGCTCCTGTTCGCCCTATTCGTGTTCCCCCGCGCCCTGCAGCGATTCCGCCTCCCTTCTGCCATTACCTCAGTCGGCCTCGGGGCAGCGGCTGGCATGGGCTTGGGTCTGTTCCGGAACGACCCGACAATTACCCTGCTCTCCACCCTTGGGATTGTCTCACTGTTCCTGTTTGCCGGCCTCGAAGTGGATTTTCGTGGGCTGCAGCAGAACGGCCGAACCCTGCTCCAGCACCTGGCCATCCGAGTCATCCTGCTCGTCGTCGTCACCCTTTTCGTTCGCAACGGCTTCGCCCTGCCCCTGCAAAGCGCCACGTTAATGGCGCTCGCCCTGACAACTCCGTCCACGGGGTTCATTCTCGACTCGCTCCCCTCACTGGGGGTGAGCGACGAGGAACGGGGCTGGATCAAATCAAAAGCCATTGCCACCGAATTGCTGGCGCTGCTGGTGCTCTTCCTCGCTCTGCAGCCAGCCAGCGTGGAGCGTATTCTCCTTGCCATCCTCGCTCTTGCGGCCGCGGTCGCCGCCCTGCCGATCCTGTTTCGCCTCTTCGCCTCGTGGGTCCTGCCTTACGCACCCAAGTCCGAGTTCGCCTTCCTGCTCATGGTTGCTGTGCTCACGGCTTACGTGACCCGCTCGCTGGGCGCCTATTATCTGGTCGGTGCATTCGTGGTTGGCCTGACCGCTCAGCAGTTCAGAGAGCGCATGCCGGCAATGGCTTCGGAACGAATGGTCCACGCAGTTGAGGTCTTTGCGTCCTTTTTCGTGCCCTTTTACTTCTTCCATGCAGGGTTGCAGTTCCAGCGCCAGGACTTCACCCCGATCGCCACAGCTCTTGGGCTTGGCTTCGTGGCTGCGTTCGTCCCATTTCGCGTTCTGCTGGTAGCCCTCCACCGTGGGCTCTCCCTGGGCGAGCCCCTTTCCCATGGGGCACGGATTGGCATCGCCATCTCCCCGACTCTGGTCTTCACGCTCGTCATCGCTGAGATTCTGAGACAACGGTATGCGCTCTCCGACACCCTATTTGGAGCCCTGATCGTCTACACCCTGGTGACTACTCTCTTGCCTGCGTTTATCCTCCGGGTTCCACCGCCGGACCTTGAGGACCTTCGGGCCCCTCCAGCAGGTCCGACTGGCTGACCCATGCTATCCTGCTCTCCGCCAGGGATCGTTCGATTATTTGTGAGCCAGTAGCTCGGACACCGCCGCCTCCAGCTGCTGGTCACGGCCGCCGGTCATGATCTCCGGATCGTTCCGAACCTTGATGTCCGGCTCCATCTGGTTGTTCTCTCCGAACTTGCCATCGGGCATTCGCCAGCCGCCCATGGGGATTCCAAAAACGAGCGTCGGGTCAATCTGATTCTCCCACCACACGAAGGTTCCGGTGCCGGGGATCGGCATGCCGATGGTCTTTCCGATGTTCTTGAGCTTATAGGCCAGCGGAAAGAGGTGCGCATCGGAATAGTTGCTCTCCCCGATCAGCACCACCGACGGCCTGGTCCACTTGTCATAAGGCTCCGAGCCTACGTACTGCCCGTGGGGGATGATGTCGAAATAGACCTTGCCGCTCAGGAAATCGGAGAGCTGTTCGTGGATGTTCCCCCCGCCGTTGAAGCGGGTATCCACGATGATCGCCTGCTTACCGAGATTGCGGCCCAGCGCCTCCTCGAACACCGTCCGCATACTGGCGTCGTTCATCGCCCGGACATGGACGTACCCGATCTTCCCGCCCGACAATGAATCCACCTCCGCGCGGCGGTTCCGGACCCAGCGGCGGTAGAGCGCTTCCCTCTCCTCTTCCCTCGCAACCGGCTTGACCGTTTCCTCCCAGCGGGTCTTGGTGACCGGATCAAACAGTGATAGCAGGGTGAGTCTGCCGACTTTTCGGTTGAAGTAGCGATAGTAGTCGGTGGTCGAATCCACCGGCTGGCCGTCCACCTGCTCGATGATCACTCCCGGGCGCACCTTGGAGGCCGCCTTGTCCAGCGGACCGCCCCTGATCACCTCGGCAACCTTGATCCCCGCTCCCGTGTAGGTCGGGTCAAAGAGCAGACCAAACGAGGCCGTCTGGTCCGCGACCGACATCGGAGGGCCATAATAGGCCCCGGTGTGCGAAGCGTTCACCTCGCCCAGCATTTCGCTCACCATTTCGGCGAAATCGTAGTTGTTGGTGATGTACGGGAGAAACCGCCGGTATGCCGTGTGGTAATAGTCCCAGTCTACACCCTGGAGATCGGCAACGTAGAATTTCTGCTTGAACTGGCGCCACATGTGCTCGAAGATGTAGCTCCGTTCATCCTCCGCCTTGAGGACCATCTCGCCGTTGGTCTTGAGCGGTTCCGACTTGCCGTCCTCCACTGTGACTTTCTGTGGCTTGCCGTCGGCCAGCAGGAAAATGAACTTTCCGTCCGGCGAGAGCTCCATCGATGCGTTGTCGGCGCCGAGCTTCACGAAGAGCTTGGTCTCCTTGGTCCTGAGCTCGGTAACCCACAGGTCATTGCCCTTGTCGAACGCGGTGAGGAAGTAGAGCTTCTCGCCGTCCTTGGAGAGCAGCCAGTCGGAGATGCGCGAGGTGTAGGTCGTGAGCCGCAGCTTGCGCTCGGTCAGGCCGTCCCAGTCAATCACCACATCCTTCTTCGTGGTATCGGCGGCGGTCGAGTCGGCGGCCGGCTTCTTGCCTTTCTTCGAGGGCTTGGCCTTTTCCTCGGCCTCTTTCTTCTCCTTCTCCTGCTTCTCCTCCTGTTCCTTGAGCAGGGCGAACTCCTCCTTGGTCAAGGTGAACCGGTCGTAGGCCGCCTTGGAGAAGAACATCGCGTACACGTCGCCGCTGACGATATTGCCGCCCTGTTCCCGGGTGCCCTCCCGGTCCGAACCCCAGACCATTGCCTTGCCGTCCAGGCTCCAGAGCGGGTGGTAGTTGTCGTAGCCGCTCAACGTCAGATCGCGAACCTCTTCCTTCCCGGTGGCCGACACCAGCCCGATCTCGGGAGTAAAGATCCGCTGAGGCAGGCCGTACTGGACCAGGAACCACTTTCCGTCCGGCGACCACTGGTAGTACTGGTCCCCGTCGGCGTAGGAGTAGTTGGCCGAGGCGGGAAGGATGGTCCTGGTGGCCTTGGTGGCAAGGTTGACCACCTTGAGAGTCACCCGGTTCTCGAGATAGGCGACCTCCTTCCCGTCGGGTGAGAAAGCGGGTTGGAACTCTTCCGCGCCCGTTGCGATGACCGGAGTTTCCTTGAGGACGGTGGAGGCGTAGAAGTACGGCTCTTCCTTGCGGGCGATCGTGGTCCTGAAAACATCCCAGCTGCTGTCGCGTTCCACGGCGTAGACCAGGCTTCGCCCGTCAGGACTGAACCTGACCGATCGTTCCTGACCGGGGGTATTGGTGATGCGCTTGGTGATGCCTCCATCGACGCTGCTCACGAAGATCTCGCCCCGGAAGACGTAGGCGAACTCTTTCCCGTTGGGCGACAGCGTGGCCTCGGAGAATTTGTCGTTGACCGGCACGATCTGGTCGATCGGCGTTCGGCCTTCATCCGCGATTCGAATTGCCACCCGTTTGGGGTCCCCGCCCTTCTCCAGGGTATAGAGCTCCCCGTCGTAGCTGAAGCAGATCCGGCCGCCCTGCGATCGGGTCAGGAAACGAACGGGATGGCGGGTGAGGTGGGTGAGCGCCTGGCTCGTGCCGGGAGCGGCCAGTGAGCTCTGGTACACATTGAATGATCCGCTCTGCTCGCTCAGGTAGAAATAGTCGTTCCCGTTCTGGTCGAACACCGGGTTTCGGTCCTCGCCGTTGAACGTGGTCAGCTGCTGATACTTGTGCGAGGTTTGATCATAGACCCAGATGTCCCGGGTGATGGCCGAGGTGTGGTGCTTTCGCCAGGGGCTCTCGTACCCCTTGATATCGTGGTAGATGATCTTGTTCCCGGCGGGGTTCACGGTGGCGTCGAGCGCGGGCACAGCGAGCAGCTGGATGACACGGCCTCCGCTTACCGGAACCGAGTAAAGCTGGGACATGACCCCCGCCGGGAACTGCACGTTCGAAGGAAGCGCCTGGCGGTTGGCCGAGAAGAGCACCGACCGGTCGTCCGCGGTGAAGGTGCTGGGGACCTCCCCCGCCGAGTGGAAGGTGAGTCGGGTCGCTTCTCCACCCCCGGCCGGCATGACGAACACGTCGAAGTTGCCGTAGCGGTCGGATGCGAAGGCGATGGTCTTCCCGTCGTGACTCCAGACCGGGGCAAACTCGTACGACTCGCCCAGGGTCAGCGGCGTGGCGGTTCCGCCCGCGGCTGGAACCGAGTAAATGTCCCCCTGGTAGGAGAACAGGATCGTCTGTCCGTCCGGCGAGATTGCCGGGTAGCGGAGCCAGAGCGGCTGGCTCTGGGCCCGGGCGGACGAAAGCAGGAGCGGGGTCAGGAGCAGCGCAGCGAGGCTGGACGAAAGACGGCGCCAGAACGCGACCAGGCGTGGCATGACGACTCCAGGAAGTTGGGACACAGGGGGCTTTGAACATCGGGCGAGCCCGCATCTTGAGCAACCGCCCTCCGGACGATAACCATCGGAGGCAGTGGCTCGACGTGCGGACCCGCTCATCAGGAGATACGTTCATCCCAATGTTGCAGGTTTCGACCCTCTGGATGGGCAAAGGGTTGCTATCACCTCCAAGGAGACACCGCATGATCCGCAATCTCGGCCTCGGTCCTCTGACCGCCCGACTCGTCCTGCTGGCGGGATTGGCTGCGCCCGCCGGTGCCCAGCAGCTCGCACCGGCGGAACGCGCCCGAATTGACAGCGTGGCGCTCGCCGTGCTGGCTGGGACCGGTGCGCCGAGTGCTTCAGTGGCCGTCGTGCGGGGAGGGGAGATCGTGTACGAGCAGGCCTACGGCGAGGGCCGCGTCGGCACGCCTGCGACACCGTCCATGCGGTACGCCATCGGTTCGGTGAGCAAGCAGTTCACCGCCACCGCGATGCTTCTGCTGGCCGAAGAGGGCAAGCTCTCACTCGATGACAAGGTCGCACGCTGGTTTCCCAAGCTCACCCGCGCCAACGAGGTGACGCTTCGGCAATTGCTCTCGATGACCTCTGGGTACCAGGATTTCTGGCCGCAGGACTACGTCTTCACCGCGATGCAGGAAGCGACGACCCCCGATGCCATCATGCAGCGCTGGGCCAACCAGGCCCTCGACTTCGATCCAGGCACGGCCTGGCAGTACAGCAACACCAACTACACGATCGCCGGTGCCATCGTGGAGCGGGTCGCCGGTGTGCCCTTCATGGAGTTCCTGAAGCAGCGGATCTTCAACCGTCTGGGGATGAAGTCGGTCACCGACTTCGACGCCGGCCCGCTCCAGCCAACCGACGCCGGCGCCTACCTCCGCAATGGCATCGGTCCGCTCCGGGAAGCTCCGAAAGAAGGCCCCCGCTGGCTCTTCGCCGCTGGACAGCTCGCGATGACCGCGCATGACCTCGCCACGTGGGACCTCGGCGTGATCAACCAGAAAATTCTGAAGCCGGCATCGTATCGAACACAGCAGACCACAACCCTGCTCGCCAACGGAACCTCCACCGGCTATGGCCTGGGCATCAACGTGAACATGGTCGGCGGACGGCGTCGGCTGTCGCACGGTGGGGCGGTCTCGGGCTACACTACCACCAACCTGGTCTACCCCGACGACAAAGCGGCGATCGTAGTCTTCACCAACATCTACCCCGGCGGAGGCGGAGCCTCGGGGCAAATCGCCTCGCGGATCGGGGCGGTGCTTTTCGCATCGTCCGACACGGGGGATGTCGCCGCCCGCGAAGCGGCGCAAAAGGTGTATGAGGGTCTGGCCCAGGGTCAGATCGATCGCGGTCGCTTTACCTCGAATGCGAACGCTTTCTTCACCGACCAGGTCCTGGCGGACTACGGGGCGAGTCTGGGACCATTAGGGGCGCCGACCGAGTTCACGCCGACTGGCAGCCAACTGCGAGGCGGATTGCGGATCCGCAGCTATCGGATTCGCGCCGGTTCCATGACTCTGGATCTCACCATGATGACTCAGCCGGACGGAAAGATCGAGCAGTACATCGTGGAGCGGGAGGGATAGTCCGAAGCGATGGGTTTGCTAACGGTGCCGTTCGATCGCCAGCCATCTCTAACCGGAGATCTCCTCGATCTCCGTCCGCTCCGGGCCAGCGACTGGGAGGCGCTGTTTCTCGTCGCGTCCGATCCCCTGATCTGGGAACAGCACCCCGACAGCGATCGCTATAAGGAGGACGTGTTCCGGCGCTTCTTTGATGACGCGATGGCCTCGGGGGGAGCCCTGGTGGCATTCGACCGGGCCACCGGCCAGATGATTGGCTCGTCCCGGTACCACGGCTACGACCCTGAGAAGAGTGTGGTCGAGATTGGCTGGACCTTTCTCGCCCGAAAGTGTTGGGGCGGGCGCTACAATGGTGAGATGAAACGGCTGATGCTGGAGCACGCGTTCCGCTCGGTAGAGCGGGTGCTTTTCATCATCGGGCCGGAGAATCGCCGCTCCCAGCGGGCGGTGGAGAAGATTGGCGCCGTACGCAGCGGTAGTACGCTGGATCCGCGAGGGCAGGAACGGGTTGTTTATGAACTGACCCCGGCACTCTACGGGCAAGGGCAAGGAGGCTGAACACCGTGCCGGACGCAGTGTGATCCTTTTCGCCTTTCTGCTGGGACTGATTCGTGCCTCCGGCGCGCTCGCCCAGGAGCCGCGGATCGATGTTGCCCAGATTGATCGTCTGCTTCAGGCCCAGGTCGATAGTGGATTCTCCGGCGTAGCCCTCCTCGCCACCGGAGATTCGATCGCGCTGTTACGTGCCTACGACCGCTCGGCCACGCTCACCCCGAGGAGCGCATTCTGGATCGCATCAATAACGAAAGGCTTCACCGCCGTCGCAGTGCTGAAGCTGGTCGAGGAGAAGAGGCTCACCCTGTCCGACTCGCTGGGCGCCTTGCTTCCCGATGTTCCCGCCGACAAGAAGGGCATCACGATTCACCAGCTGCTGACCCATACCGCGGGACTGGGAGGCAACTACGCCAACCTCGGCGTGACGTCGCGCAGCGATGCTATTCAGGCGATCCTCGCCCCAGCGTTGGAACATCGACCCGGAGACGGCTACCGGTATAGCAATAACAACTACGAGCTGTTGGCCGCGATCATTGAAGTCGTGAGTGGTGTCCCATGGGAACGGAACGTGACGGACGCCGAGTTGATCCCCATGCACCTGGCCAACACCGGGTTCGGCTGCCGGAACTCCTCCTCGGGAACGCTCCCGCCTGAGACCGAAGGAGAGAACTCCTCCCCCTGCCCTGCGGGAGACCCCAGCGACTGGGCCCATCGGGGCGCCAACGGGATGTGGAGCACCGCCGGCGACCTGTTCCGCTGGGCGAGAAGCCTTTCTTCAGGTCATGAGATCGACGACCAGGTCCGAGCGGCGATCGCCACCCCGCAAGTCGAAGTACGCCGCGAGGGAGACACGGATGTCTCCTATGGTTACGGAGTGCGGGTCTACACCCGTGACGGCAGAGTGGTCGAGGTGACCCACTCCGGTTTCGGCGACAGCGGCCACTCGGGGGTGGTTCGGCTCTTTCCCAGCGGGGTGACCGTCCTGGTCCTCTCCAATGCGGGGGAGCACGGGGGGACTACCTGGAGCTCCTACGTCGCTCGGCAAATCGTGGAGGAGATTGGTCCGGCGTCGACCCGGTGAGACCGTCTACTACCGGTTCCCGGGCTTATACACCCGCTCCGCATGCGCCTTGATCTCTTCGAGCGTAAACCAGGCCGGCCGGAATTCGCCGCGGGCGTACAACGGGGCCTGATCGAAGTAATGGGGCGACTGGGGATCGCCGCTCGCTCCCATGGTGTGTACCGCCAGCGCCCGCACCGTCGGGCCAAATTCCACGACGCTGACGTAGGACGCCCCCGCCATTCCATAGCGACGCTTCTGGCCGGGGATCGGGCTCGCGTAATAGGTAAATACGGCGCCATCCCGCCCGCTTACTCCCACGACCGGTATGCTGGACCGGGCGTCAGCGAATTCCTGGTCGGCGCTCTCGTCGATTCGCTGCAGGCGATTGATCTCACCCCAGGGCACTCTCCACCCGCCCCATTCCCGGTCGAGCCGGGCAAGCGCAGTGTCCAGTGCGGGGAGCGGCGCTGCTCCCTCGTCGAGCGCCTCCGTCCAGCGGTCATAGAGAGTCATCGCGACTGAAGCCGTATCGCTGTGCCGATTCCACCGCCTCAATGTATCGATCGCGGCTGCCAGCCGGGCATTGCCCGCGGAATCGGCGCCGACATCGCGCAGCAACCGCGGCAGCAGAGAATCGGCGCCGATGACGTAATTGTCGAACGCGACGTGAACCCAATCGTCCCAGCTGAACCGTGGCGTGGTTTCGAGGATGCGGCGTGATACGAGTCCGCGCCAATTGTCGCCCTCCTGCACCATGTACCGGGGAAACCTGGAGGAATCCGGGTTGCCGCTGCTGGTGAGAAGAAACGGCGTCGTGTTGCAGTTCTGCATCCACCCCGTGGGCGGATTGGTGAGCTGGGGCAGGTCAGCGATCGGGTGATACCCCTTCCATTCGGTGGCTGGGTCGCTGCCATCTACCGGCGCGGACCAGTCGAAGCGTGGGTCCCGCACCGGCACAGCACCGTTATAGAGGTAGAAGGTGTTCCCCTCGGCGTCCGCGGCCATGACATTGCCGAACAGCATGTTCAGCGGTCGCATCGCGGCCTTTAGCTCCGACACGCGACGCGCGCGGGTCATGTTGAACCATTCCTCCAGCCAGCCGTCGCCCTCGAGCTTCGCCATCCGGAGCGCCATTGGCTTGCCGTCGCGTACGCCCATGATCGGTCCATGTTGTGTCTTCCTGAAGGTGAACACCCGCCGCTCGATCCCGCCTTCCGTCTTCACCCCGATCGTATCGGTCCACACCGTCGCCTGCCGATACCCTTTGCCATACCGGTAGGCCGTCGGGTGTGCGGGGTCATCGAAGGTCTCGAGGTAGAGATCGGCCTGATCGGCGGCATTGTCCGTACTCACCCAGCCCAGCGACTCATTGTGTCCGACGTACGGGAAGGGAAAGCCCAAGCGGGTATACCCGGTGAAGTTCCACCCCTCGTTGCTCTTGATGTGGCCCTCATACACCTGCCCGGAACCGAAGAACGGCAGGTGGGGATTAATGAATAGCATCGCGTGGCCGGTAGCACTCTTGCTGGGCCCGATCACCCAGCCGTTCGATCCGAAATCCTTTAAGTGGAGGTAGGGATCGTCCACCGCGACCTGGATGTCGGCCGGGCGGAATCCCGCGCTCCAGAAGAAGCCGTTCTGGTAATAGTTGTAGCGGATGAAGGCGAGCGGATACCACGGTTCGAAGCGGGTGAGCAGCCGGGGATGTACGTCGGGGTGATCGGCGAGATAGGCGTTCAAACCCGCGGCGAACGCGTCAAGCAGCTTGCGCATCCGTTCCGGCATGCGGGCATACTCGGCCTGGGCGAGACGGGGCACCTCCAGTGTGCGGTTGCGTTTGTCGCCGACCAGACCATCCTCGCCCTCGACCTCGGCGCTGCGACCGAGCGACTTGATGTAGTTAGCCTCGATGCGCCAGAAGTTGTCCTCCGCCTGGGCATAGGCGAAGCCGAAGAGCGTGCTGGCGTCGGTCTCGCCGAATACGTGGGGGATGCCGTAGGTGTCGCGGTAGATGGTCACGTGGGCCGCGAGGTCGTCGGACGGCGAGGGACCCGCGCCCAAGGAGGCAAAGCCGATCATTACAGCCGCGACGGCGACAGCATGCCCACGAGTCATACGGCCTCTTCTTTCAGTTCCGGGAGACAGGGAATCTAGCCGGCCTGGGGCGCGGGCCAGGTAGTTCATCGCGAAACGTTAGACCGGAGAATTGGAGGAAACGTTCGGCGGGGCGTCACCGTATGACCTGCTGCGATCCGGCAGCTCAGTCGCACCCCACCCACTGGAAGCATCCATGTCAGACATGACTTCTCCCCACTGGACGGCGCACCGCGGTCTCCTGCTTCTCGCGCTCGCCCTGTCCGGCCTCGCTGGACGCGCCGCGGCGACCCAAACCCAGAAACCGGGTGGGGCGAGCCCTCCGGGCTACACCCTTACTGGAACCGGCGACGTCCATGACTTCGATTACTTCGCGGGCGCCTGGACCACCCACCAGCGGCGCCTCAAGCAGCGCGGGGTCGGCAGAAATGATTGGGAGGAGTTCCCAGCGACCTTGTGCATGTCGCTCTACCTGGGCGGCATGGCCACCGTGGACGAACTCTACTTCCCGACCAAGGGCTGGTCCGGTCTCACCTTACGCACCTTCGAGTTGGCGAAACATCAGTGGTCCATCTACTGGGTGAGCAGTGCCAGCGGAAAGCTCGAGACGCCGGTCGTCGGTGGCTTCCAAGGGAAGCACGGCGTGTTCTACGGCGAGGACCAGGACAATGGCCGAGCGGTGAAAGTCCGTTACACGTGGGACCTGCGCGATCACGATCACGCGCGGTGGGAACAGGCCTTCTCCTACGACGACAAATCCTGGGAAACCAACTGGACCGCAGACTTTGTGCGGGCCGACCCGGCTACGACCTGCCAGGGCGGCCGCCCCAGGCGTTAGTCAACCTTGGCTCGTGCCTCTCGGAGGGCCGCATACCGCACCTCGGTTGTCAGGCGGTAGGTAGGATCACCCTTGGGCCCTCTGTGCCTCTGTGTTTTTCTTTTTCAGTGTTCGAAGGTCGCAGATGGTCTTGGTTCCTGAAAACTCTCCGCCCGTCTATGATTTCTGCGTTCATCTGCGTTCTTCTGCGGCTGAATCGATCTGACCCCTACCCGTTCGTCCACCCTTGCCCCGGCTGATAGAATAGGGGCATGCGGAAACATATCCTGCTCTACGGCCTGCTCTGTGGCGTGCTCATCGTCGCACTCAAGCTCATCGAGTACCGCTGGCTGGTCGTCGAGCACTCGCTCGAGATCTACGGCGGGCTGGTGGCTGCGGTGTTTGCCGGACTGGGCATTTGGCTC
>DATBGE010000024.1:0-43235 GCA_036558125.1 Gemmatimonadales bacterium
GTTGGGTGCGGAGATGCGCCCGGTCTGCTTCCATTTGCCGGCAGGATCCCGGGTCAGAACAAAAACCGCACCCCGCGCCGAGTCGGCTGAGGTCGAGCTGACGAGCGCGGTATTGCCATCCAAGGCGATGCTCGCTCCGAACCCGTCGTTGTTCTCCGCGCCATCGGCGCTCAGCCTACTCGCCAGTTTCCAACCGGCGCCCGGGGCGCTCCGATATACGTAGACATAGCCGGGGGAGTATTGATTGGCCGGTTGCCCGACGAGTATCTCGTTGGCGCCAACGGCTACCGTGGCCCCGTAGTTGAACCCCTGACCGGAGAGGGGCGCGACCAGCGTGACGCCGAGGACGGCGATGACGGGTGGAAGACGGTTGAACATGAGCTGACTCTCCGAAGGGTGCCGACGGGGCGGCATAGGAGTAGGGGTGAGCATCAGGAAAGCGTTACTTCCGGGTTTGCTCTGACAGCAGGTATCACGTTGGAGGAGACCAAACAGTTTCAGCACTTCCCCAACCATACCGGGTCGACCGAAGATCCCCCTGCCGACGGTACCATTATAACTGGATAACCGGCCGCCAAGCTCTGCCGTCTGGCACCGGCCCGTCCGCGCTCCTCGGGACATTCTGACCCTCCTCGGCGATTGTGCCGGTATTGGATGACGTTCGCCTAGGTATGCCCACCTGCGGAACCTGAAGGGCCGACCGAGGTTTGTCGCTGCGATGGCCAGTCGCAACGGCTACCCGGCCCTGAGTCTCGGGCAACTCAAGAGTCTGCAGGAAGTGATCACGCTCATCGTCTTCGTACCGTTCGCGGTGTTCTACATGCGGCGGCCGATCCGGCTGGATTACCTCTGGGCGGGATTCTGCATCTCGGGGGCGGTGTACTTCGGGTTTCGGAGATAGGTGCGGGGCGGGAGCCGTCAGCCGTCAGCCGCCAGTCGTCAAAACTCCAGGAACACTCAGCCGTTCCCCGGGCTCACACAGGAGCCGGATCCAGGCGCGCGCACCGAGAGGCCGCACCCATGTGGAAGCCGCTTAGTGACGCGGACCCGTGGCGTACTGGAGGATCGCCGCGTAATGGCAGGTGCTTCCAGCGACTACGCAGAGATGCCACAGAGCGTGCCGGTAGGGGAGATGGTCCCGGAGGAAGAGCGCGACGCCGCCGGTATAGCACAAGCCGCCGACGAGCAGCAGGGCGAGGCCGGCACCAGGAAGGGCTTGGGCGAGCGGCCCGATCGCCACGACCGCCAGCCAGCCCATCGCCAGATAGAGCAGGGTGGAAGCCCGCGGGAAGCGGAATCCGAGAAGGGTCTTGTAAAGCACTCCGACCGCCGCGAGACCCCAGACCAAACCCAGAAGGGTCCATCCCCAGGCGCCGCGCAAGACGCCCAGGGTGAACGGGGTGTAGCTCCCGGCAATCAGCAGGTAGATCGCCACGTGATCGATGACCCGCAGGATATGCTTGGCGCGGGAGGTCGGCAGCACGTGGTAGAGGGTGGAGGCTGCGTAGAGGAGGACGAGACTGGCGGCAAACACGCTGCAGGCGACCAACTGCCGGGCGTCTCCATGCGCTCGCGCGACCCACACGAGCGGCGGGACCGCCACCAGGCTGGCAGCAAACGCGGACCCGTGGGTCAGCGCATTCGCGAGCTCCTCGCGGCGGGACTGCGGTCGATTCACGGCCATGGAGTAAGATAAACGTCCGACCGTTGAAGTACCTCGAGCTACCGCAACGACCTGAAGCCGGCGCGAGAATCTTCCACCAGCGCCTGGGGCTGCTCGAAAGCGGCGAAGTGCGCTCCCTTCTCGTGCTTCTTGTAATACGCCAGCTTGGGATAAGCCCTTTCGGCCCAGCTGCGCGGACAGGGGCAGATCTCTTCCGGGAACGCGCTCACCACGACCGGAATCTGGACTCCCTTGGGCGCGAAGAACGCGCTCTTGTTCTCCGAGTAGAGCCAAGCCGACGAGACCCCGGTCTTCGTCAGCCAATAGAGGGTGATGTTATCGAGAATGTCGTCTTTGCTGAAGCCTTCGGTGCCCCCGTCGAACACCCGGGCGATCTGCCGGTAGGTCCAGATGTCATGGTCGATAATCCACGCGGCCAGGCCGACCGGCGAATCTTCGATCCCGTAGAGCGTCTGCGGCCGGTTCCCCATTTCTATGGCATAGCCGAGGCCGTGCTTGTAGAAGAAGGAGACGTGCTCGAACGACTGTTTCTCTTCTTCGGAGAGGCCGGGAGGTGGCGCGGCGCCGGCAAAGGCGGCCGCGTCGACCTCGGGGGGAATCGCGCCGGCCATGTTGGTGTGAATGCCGACCAGTCCCGGGGGCGCCTGCACGCCCATGAAATCGACGATCAGCGCGCCCCAGTCGCCGCCCTGCGCGACGTAGCGCTCATAGCCCAGGCGCTCCATCAGGGTGGCATTGGCCCGGGCGATCCGTTCCGGACCCCAACCGGACGTGGTCGGCTTGCCCGAAAATCCGTAGCCGGGCATGGAAGGAATCACCACGTCAAACGCGTCCTCCGGCTTCCCGCCGTGGGCCGTGGGGTTGGTCAGCGGGTCGATGACCTTCAGCTGCTCGATGACCGAGCCGGGCCAGCCGTGGTTGATGAGCATTGGCAGGGCGTTCTCGTGCTTCGAACGCACGTGGATGAAGTGGATGTCCACCCCGTCGATCTCGGTGATGAAATGCGGCAGCGCCTTCAGTCTCGCCTCGACCTTGCGCCAGTCGTACTCCGTGCCCCAGTAGTTCGCGAGCTTCTGAATCGTGCCGAGCTGCACGCCCCGGGTGTCATCGGCGACGACCTCTTTCTCGGGCCACCTTGTCGCCTTGATGCGGCGGCGCAGCTCGACCAGATCGGCTTCCGGAAAGTTCACTTGAAATCGGCGAACATCGGGACTGGTGCCGGCCTGTCGGGCCGTGGCAGTCATTGTTTCAGTCTTAGCAGTCATAACGTCTACCTCCTGGAAAAGCGTGAAGACCCCCGGCAACAGTGCGGCGGCAGCACCAACAAGGCGACGGGGAGTGTCCGATCCAGCGGATGCGCTCCAACGAGCGGGGAAACAATTTTTTAGAAGCTTCGGGCCCCATCCATTGGACCTTGGAACTATCGTCCCCGATGCCTGCCCCGCGTCGACTGTAACACCGATTGTTACACGCTGATTGGCACGGTGTGGGGCTCACTTCCTAGACAGGGGTCAGGCCGAGGATAGGTTTTACCCGCCAGCTTTTCCTCAATCTCAGAAAGCGCGTTCGGTAAAGGAGGACGTCATGACAGCAACACCTGGCTCCGCTCCCAAGAACGTTGTCCTCGTCCACGGCGGGTTCGTAGACGGCTCGGGGTGGGAGGGGGTATACCGAGGGCTACGCAAGGCCGGCTTCCCGGTCAGCATTGTCCAGAATCCAACGACCTCTCTGGCCGACGATGTCAACGCGACCAAGCGCGTCCTGGCGGCGCAGAAAGGTCCCGTGGTCCTGGTAGGCCACTCGTATGGCGGTGCTGTGATTACCGAGGCCGGCAACGACCCCAAGGTCGAGGCCTTGGTCTATATCGCCGCCTTTGCCCCGGACAAAGGGGAATCCGTCTCCACCTTGATCAAGGATCCGCCGCCAGGGGCTCCGGTCCCCCCGATCCTGCCCCCTCAGGACGGCTTTCTCCTCCTCGACAGGGCAAAGTTCGCGGCCTCCTTCGCCGGGGACCTCGACCCTGACGTGGCGGCGTTCATGGCGGATGCCCAGGTGCCTTGGGGCGTCGAGGCGCTCGCCGGCACCATCAGCGAGCCGGCCTGGAAGTCGAAGCCGACCTGGTACCTGGTTTCCACTGAGGACCGGATGATTCCCCCGCCCGCTCAGCGCCTGATGGCGAAGCGAGCGGGAGCGACAGTGGTCGAGGCTTCCGGCAGTCACTCGATCTACGTTTCCCAGCCTGCGGCGGTGGTCGAACTCATCATCAAGGCGGCCCAAGGCAGCCGGGTGATGGCGCACTCCGGGTAGGCGGTCTTCACCACCTTGGCCACGTTGCAACAAGCCCCGTCGTCGGAGAATTGGCGACGGGGTGTTTCTTTGGTACTGCGGTGATGAGGGACTCGGCCGCCAAAAAGAATCGGCCCTCCGCTAACGCGAGGGGGCCGACGTGATCCCGCAACGGACGGCTAACGGCTGGCAGCTAGCGGCTAATAGCTGATCGGCGATGAACACGCTTCCACTGAGTGATTCGACGGCGTATCCGCCGTACCCGTACTACCACTTCAACTACACGAACACGAAAACCGCGAACTGGACCTGCTCGGTTCCTCGACGCGCGGCCTATCGAATTCTCCATACCGTTTCTGGGGGACGAATCGACCACTGCCGGCTGCCAATGATCTTGGAATGGCCTCAGATGCTTGTTGCGTCCGCATTGGTGGGGGGAGCAGGGTTGGTGGATCTGGTCCTGCTCTTAGTCTAGAAGTCATCACCCGGAGGCTCCCGGTCGGCAGCGGTCCCACGACTTACGGCTGACAGCTGACAGCCGACCTCACTCACCGTTCACCCCCCCTTCATCCCCGGATTGCTAGCTTAAGCTCAGATGGGCCGGCAAAGGGGGTTCATGTCCATCAATCCCGCACATATTCACCTCGCACTTAACCACGTCCCGGTACTCGGCGTCCTGTTCGGCACCATCTTGCTCGCCGTCGGTCTCTGGCGACGGAACGAGATCATTCGGCGGACTAGCCTCGTTGTGCTGCTGCTGACGGGCGCAGCCGCAGGCGCTGTCTACCTGACCGGCGAACCGGCTGAAGAACTGATAGAGAACACGGCCGGGGTGTCCGAGAGACAGATTGAACGTCATGAAGACGCTGCCGTCACAGCCACCACCGGGGCAGCACTTCTCGGTCTGGCCGCTCTCGTGCTGCTTTGGCGTTCGCGTCGCACCGGGTCGATGTCATCGCGCCTGCTCGTCGCGATCTTCGGCCTGGCTCTGCTGACGACGGTGCTGATGGCGTGGACCGCGAACCTCGGTGGCCAGATCCGGCACTCGGAGATCACCACCGCCGGCCAGACGTCGACAGAGGCCGCGACACCTGACGACGCGGGCGACTGAGCGCAAGGCTGGTCCCTCACGACGGAGATGGGCAATGACCGTCCTCTGCGGAACCGACTTCAGCCCCTTAGCCACAGAGGCGCTGCGGGTCGCGGGCTTGGTGGCGCGCGGATCAGGACAGGACCTGCACCTGGTACACGTACTTCCGGCCGACTCGTTGCGTCCCGTTACCGGATCAGGGCCGGCTCAGCCACGTTTTCTGGAAGACCGTCTTGCCTTGGAGGCCGAAACCCTCCAGGTGGCCGGTCTCCCGATTGTCACCGAAGTCCTGCACGGCAGGCCGGACGAGGCATTGGTCAAGCGGGCCGGGGAACTCGGCGCGACCCTCATCGTGATCGGGGCCGTGGGGCACCGAACAATCGATCGTTGGGTGCTGGGCAGTTGCGCGGACGCTACGGCCCGCGAAGCCTCGGTGCCCGTACTGGTAGTGCGGGCGGCCGAGCCATTTGTCGAATGGCTGGTGAAGGAAAAGCTCCTGAAGGTCGTCGTCGGTGTCGAGGCTGGCCCCAGCTCAGACAGAGGGCTGGCATGGGCTGGCGCCCTGAGGAGCATCGGGCCGATTGATCTCGTGCTGGCGCGGCTCGTGGTACCGGGCGAGGAAAACCGGCGGCTTGGCATCTCGGGTCCGGGAATGGGGATCGCGCTGTTGCCGGAGACTGAGGCCAGGCTGCTCGAGGAGCTGCGCGCCCGCCAGCGCTTGCTCCTGGGTGATAGTGACATGGCGGTCGGGCTACAGGTCATCCCGGCACTGGGACGGCTCGACCGGCATCTGGTGGCGGCGGCGGCAGATCTTGGGGTTGATTTGGTCGTCGTGGGCAGCCACCACCGTGAGGGGTTTCGCCGCTGGTGGCATGGCTCGGTGTCGAGCGGCGTGCTGGGCGCGGCGCCCATGAGCGTGGCGGTCGTCCCGGTTCTTGAGTCGGGCCCGGCGGACTCCTGAGTTCCGAGGACCGAGGATTGGCTTTGCGCTGGCGCTCAATGACCTCGCGCAGCGAATCCCGCGACACACGGGATTCCAGGTCGCGGCCGACTCCGGTGAGCGAGCCAGGACCGCTATCCCCACCATCCTGGCATTCTCTCCCGGTGCAGCAGGTCGAGGCCCTGCTGTCGACCTCGGTGTTCGAGGGGCTGGCTCCCGAGGAGGCCGCTGCCCGGCTGCGACACTATGGGCCGAATGCCATCACCGAGCGGCGGCGGCGCCACGCCGGCCTGATCTTTCTCGCTCAGTTCTCCGATTTCATGGTGCTCGTGCTCGCGACCGCGGCGGTTCTCGCCGGGGTGATCGGCGAACCGCAGGACACTGTCGCCATCGTTGCCATCCTGGTCCTGAACGCGGTGCTGGGCTTCGTCCAGGAATATCGTGCCGAGCGCGCTCTCGAATCGCTGCGGGCGATCTCAGTCTCTGCTGTGCGGGTTCGTCGCGGGAGGACGACGACCGTGGTTCCGGGGACCGCACTGGTTCCCGGGGATCTGGTGCTGCTGGAGGCAGGCAATCTCGTCCCCGCCGATCTCCGACTCACCCAGGCCACCCACCTCCGGATCGAGGAAGCGCCGCTCACCGGCGAGTCGCACGCGATCGACAAGATCACCGATGCTTTGGCCGATCCTGACCTCGTCCTGGGTGACCGGCGCAACATGGCGTACAAGGGCACGTCCATCGTGCATGGCCGCGGAGAGGGGTTGGTCGTCGCAGCGGGGATGAATACAGAGCTGGGGCGGATTGCGAGTCTGCTGGTACAGGAGCGGGGTGTCCGGACGCCACTGCAGCTCCGCCTCACTCGATTGGGACAGCGCCTGGCCGGCGCCGCGCTCGCGGTTTGTGCCCTGGTGCTGGTCCTCGGCCTGATTCGGGGCGAGGCACCGCTCCCCATGCTGCTCACCGCGATCAGCCTCGCAGTCGCGGCGATTCCCGAGGCGCTTCCCGCGGTGGTGACGGTGGCGTTGGCGCTGGGAGCACGGCGAATGATCCGGGAACACGCGCTGGTTCGTCAGTTGCCCGCGGTCGAGACACTCGGTTCGGTGACCGTCATCTGCGTTGACAAGACTGGAACGCTGACCCAGAACCGGATGCAGGTCGAGCGCTTTGTGGTGAATGAGGTCCCAAGTGGTGCACCGCCCGAATCCGTGAGCCCCGACCCTTGGCCCCGGCTGCTGGAAGCGCTCGCCATCAGCAACGATGTGCACCTCACTCCCGATGGGAAGCCGCTCGGCGATCCCACGGAGATCGCACTCTTTCAGGCCGCCGCCAGTGCAGGGTGCGATCCGGCCGCGGCCACCCAGCGCAGCCCTCGGCTGGCGGAGCTGCCCTTCACCGCCGAACGCGCCTGCATGACGACGCTGCACCGTTCCGGGTCCGAGGTCATCGCCTATACCAAGGGATCGCACGAGAGGGTCCTCTCCATCTGTGTTAATCGGCTAGGTGCGAGGGGAGCCGAGACCTTGAACACCCCGGTCCTCATGCAGCAGGCCGAGGACTTGGCTGGGAAGGGACTCAGGGTGATCGCACTTGCGTGCCGCCGGTTCTCTGCAGTGCCGGACCCCATGACTCCTGAGACCGTGGAAGTGGGACAGACCTTTCTCGGCCTGGTCGGGCTTCTCGACCCACCGCGGCCCGAGGCTGCGGAGGCCGTGGCCACTTGCCGCGCCGCAGGCGTCACCGTGGTGATGATCACCGGAGACCACCCGGTCACGGCCCGGAACATCGCGGCGCGTCTCTCGATCCTCGAACACGGGAAAGAGGTGCTGACCGGTTCACAGCTCGAGAGGCTCGCACCGGAAGTCCTTATTCAACGGGCCGAGAGCGTGCGGGTCTACGCCAGGGTCGCCCCGGAGCAGAAGATCGCGATCATCCGCGCACTGCAGGCTCGGGGTGAGTGCGTCGCCATGACGGGTGACGGCATTAACGACGCTCCTGCACTCCGTCGGGCAGACATTGGGATCGCGATGGGGCGGGGCGGGACCGATGTGGCACGGGAGGCGGCTCACCTGGTTCTGCTGGACGACAACTTCGCGACCATCGTGTCGGCAGTTCGCGCCGGCCGACGAATCTACGACAATATCCGCAAGTTTGTGCGCTACGTGGTCAGCTGCAACGCCGCGGAGGTGGAGACTCTGCTTCTGGCTCCCCTGATTGGCCTGCCGATCCCGCTCCTGCCGATTCACCTGCTCTGGATCAACCTGGTCACCGATGGCCTTCCGGGAATCGCGCTCGCCCTCGAACCGGCGGAGCCCGATCTCATGCGCCGCGGCCCCCGAGCGCCGGGTGAGAGCATCTTCGCCGGCGGGCTATGGCAGCATGTGGTCTGGGTCGGGCTGGTGATGGCGGGAGTCACCCTGACGATTCAGGCTTGGGCCTACCATCACGAGATGGTCCACTGGCAGACGATGACGTTTACGGTGCTGGCGCTTTCCCAGATGGGCCATGTCCTTGCCATTCGCTCGGAGCGAACCTCGTTGTTCCAGACCGGGATCGGATCGAATCTCCCTTTGCTCGCTGCGGTAGCGCTGACCGTGCTTCTGCAACTCGGCACCATCTACCTGCCGGGTGCGGCGGGAGTGTTCAAGACGCAGCCGCTTAGCCCAGGCGAGTTGCTGGTCTGTCTGCTGCTTTCCACCGTTGTCTTCTTGGCTGTCGAGGGCGAGAAATGGCTGATTCGCCGGGGCGTGCTGTATCGTGATTAGCCTGCTCCCGCGACGAGGGACTTCCTCCGCGGGAACTGCCCGCGGAGGAAGCCCCGCCTGCTTCATTCAGAGGGTGACGGCGAGTTCGTTCTCGACTGCCGTGACGCCCGGGGCGGCCCACGCCGCGTGCTCCGCCTCCCGCCGCTCATCCCAGGAGTGGACGGTACCCCGGAGGGTGATCCGGCGGTCCCTGGCCTCGACCTTGATCTCCTGGGCGTGCAGGGCCGCACTGCGGGACAAGGCTGCCTGGATCTGCTTGCTCACTTCGGCAACTCGCACCGACGGCGGCTCGAGGATCACCTGATTGTTCACCCCGCGAACGCCCGGCAGCAGGCGTAAGGCATTCTCGGCGTGATCCCTCTGGTATTGCCATTCGACCTTCCCTTCGAGGGTCACCCAGCCGTTCTCCACCCGCACCTTGATCCGATCCTTGGGCACGGAGGCGGACCAGGCCAATGCCTGCAACGCTGCTTTTGCGATATCGACGTCGCTGTGCTCGAAGGCAGCGGTGGGAACCACCGTCAGCTCATTGGCGATCGCTGCTACCCCAGCCACGCGCTCGACGGCCCGCAGGGCGGCCAGCTTCTCGCTATAAGTCTTCACCCGCCCGGTCAGAGTCACCAACCCGCCGCTCAGGTTCACGCCGATCTCCTTCTCATCCAGGCTGGGCTCCCACCGAAGCTCATCCACGACGTCTTGCTGTAACTGCCGATCCGGTTTCATAAGGCCTCCTGTTTCTCATGTCATCACTTGAACTCAGATACGAACGGCGAGGCTCTATGCCGCTGCTCCCATTGTACTCGCTCGGTGGTGAAGCCAGCATGAATCGAGTGCGAGAGGTTGGCTGGCCTCTGAACTCTCCTTCATACGATGCTCAGGCTGGGTTCAGTCCCGTGGTGCCAGCTTGGAGTGTGTAGATGCTGCGGCCTCGGGCTGAAAGGAACCCTTCCGTGACCACCGTCGATTTGCTTCCACCCGCTACCAAGTTGCCTGCCTTGGGGGAGTCGTTAGAGCTGCTCCAGGGCCTCGGTCGTTTGCATGCCGCCGGTCCACTGGTCGTGACACTGTATCTGCGGCTCGATGGGGAAGCCCGTGTCGGCAATCGGTACCGCCACGCCGGGCACCATGCCATCCGGCGTGGTCGCGAGGTGGTGGATCAATTGGGCCTTACCCACACTGATCGCGAGGCGCTGCATCGTGACCTGGCGAGGGTGGAGGCTCAACTCAACAATGCCTCGATCCTGCCTCACAGTCCGGGATTGGTGCTCTTGGCCTGTGAGTCCCTCAGCCTGTTCCACATGCTGCCGCTCCCCCGAGCCCTGGAGACCCGGCTCCTCCTCGGCGACCGGCCGCGACTGGCCGAGGCACGCGCCACGGTCGAACGATTTGGCCGGATACTCGTGGCGCTCGTCGATCGGACCCACTGCAGGTTCATTGAGATGACCGCCTTTGAGGTGAACGAGTTGTCCGGGCTGACGCTGCCGGCGACCCGGGGCGGAAAGTACCATAGCGACCGGGAGGACTCTCCCGGCTGGGGTGAACGGGATTTCCACAACCGCATTCAGGAGGAGCGACGCCGCCACGCCGCCGCGGTGGCCCGCCAGCTCGAGCGGCTTGTAGCAGAGCGGCAGTACCAGGGGATTGTCCTGGCGGGGCCATCTCGCACCGTGGCGGAGCAGCAGCGGTTCCTCTCCCGGTCCATCGCCTCCCGAGTGCTCGGGACGCTGCCGCTGAACCCGACAGCGGCGACCCCGGTAACAGTGCGGGAAGCCGTGCTGAAGCTCCGGGATGTGTGGGAACGGTCTCACGATGCTGCGGTCATGGCCGCGGTGGAGCAGGGGATGGGAGTTGGTTGGGCCGTGAATGGCGTCCGCCCAACCCTCCGGGCCCTGAACCGCGGGCAGGTGAGAGTGCTCGTCGTGCCAGCCGGTCAGACCGGTAGTGGCCACCGCTGTGGTCAGTCCGGGCGCTTGGTCTTGGCCAGCAGCGACTGCCGGGGCGAGGGTGCTCCGATGCCGGTTCCCGATCTGGTGAGCGAAGCCGTCGAGGAGGCGCTCAACCAGGGAGTCGAGGTGGAGGTGATAGACGACCGGAAAGTGGCGGCCGGGGTTGACGGTCTGGCGGCCCTCCTTCGGTTCCGGTAGGTGCGCACTCCCGCTCCCCACGAGCGCCCCCGGCGTTATTCGCGATCGATGTGAAGTTCCATCGCTCCATCGGCAAGTCAACGTGGTCCGAAGGGAGCTGTCACGATGGGCAACTTGTTTCGCGCGATCGCGGTCGATTACGACGGGACCTTGACCCGGAATGACCGCCCTCTCCCGGCCGTGCTGGAGGCCCTTCGCGTCGCGCGGACCGAGGGGTTGATGCAGCTGCTCCTGACTGGCCGAATCCTCGCTGAGTTGCGAAGCGACTTCCCCGAGGTCCAGGAGGAGTTTGACGCAATCGTTGCCGAGAATGGAGCGGTGCTGTGGACTGCGCGGGATGGGGAGCGCGCGCTCGCTGAGCCGGTGTCGGCCGAACTCGAGAGGGCGATCACCAGCCTCGGGCTCCCGGTGCGCCGTGGTCGGGTGATCCTGGCATCCGAAGCGCGGTTTGACAATCTGATTCAGGGGGAAATTGCCCGGCTGCACACGGAGGAGCGTCTGGTCTACAATCGGGGCGCGCTCATGATCCTTCCCTCCGGAGTGTCCAAGGGGACCGGATTGAACGAGGCCCTGGGGGAACTTGGAATCTCCCGCCACAGTGTGGTCGGCATCGGGGATGCCGAAAACGACCACAGCCTACTCGAATCGTGTGAACTCGGCGTGGCCGTGGCCAACGCCGTGCCGTCGCTCCAGGCCAGTGCCGACGTCGTGCTTGGCGAGGCTGATGGCGACGGGGTCGTGGAATTCCTCCGCGGTCCGGTATTGCGGGGTGAAATCCGGGTGCGGCCCAGGAGGTGGGGCGTGGAACTGGGGCACTATTCGGATGGTTCCCCCGCAATCGTGCCGGCTTCCCAAGTGAACATTCTCATCGTCGGCGGGAGCACCAGCGGGAAATCCACCGTTGCCGGTCTGCTGGTGGAGGAGCTCCTCGTCAAGGGATACTCGATCTGCGTGCTCGATCCCGAGGGCGAGCACGGCACCCTCGGAACACTCCGGGGTGTACTGGTGGTAGGTGGTGTGCAGGTCCTGCCGTCGCCGCCCCAGATCTCGACACTTCTATCGCATCGCTTCGGGAGTGTGGTGGTCGACCTCTCGCGACTCGCGCCTCCCGAGAAGCGCCGGTACACTCACGCGCTCCTTGCCGAGCTGCAGGGGTTGCGCAAGCGGGTGGGACTGCCTCACTGGATCGTCCTGGATGAGGCTCCCCAGTTGCTGGGTAGCGGTGGCCTGCCGCAAGAGGGACCGAGGGCCCCGGCCGAGCGCTACTGCCTGGTCACTCACCGGCCGGAGGATCTCGGATCCGGGCTACTCGATGAGGTCGACGTTTTGGTGGTGTTGCCCGGTGGGGAGACCTTCGCCAAGGGTACCGGTTTTGTGTCTCCGCCGACGGCACTGGCCGAGCCCCTCACACTGGGAGAGGCATTCTACATCGAGCGTGGTTCGGTGGGGCGATTTCGCATCGGCAAGCGTCGCATCCGGCATGTCCGGCACTGGCACAAATACCTATTGACCGAGCTGCCGCCGCATCGACAGTTCTTCCTGCGCACCAGGGAGGGCCCGACCGGGGCGGCAATCGGCAGCATCGCGCAGTTTCATGATGAGCTGGAGCGCGCCCCGACGGCAGTCCTGGCGCACCACCTCGGGGAAGGCGACTTCTCGCGCTGGATCGCCGCGGAGCTCAAGGACCACGCGCTCGCGACCGCAGTACGGATTGTGGAGGCGGGCTGGCGCTCGGGTGACCGGACCAGTCTCGAGCTGTACCGGCAGCAGTTGCTCACCGCAATTGAAGATCGCTACCCCGACGGGGCGTCCGAACCCCTCCCCTTCAGCGGCCCCAGGACCGCGACCTGAGCGACGCTTCTCTCATGCGTAACGTGCTCGAACTCGATCGATTGGGCATCCGGCTCGGGCGCCAACAGATCCTCATGGATCTCAGTCTGACCGTCCCCGAAGGCGCGACCCTGGCGATCATCGGGCCCAACGGTTCCGGAAAGACGGTACTGTTCCGGGCGCTGATCGGGGCATTGCCGCACACCGGGGAGATCCGCTGGGCGCCGGGCACGCGCATCGGCTATGTGCCCCAGAAGCTGGACCTGGAGCGGGACCTGCCGATCACCGGGCTGGACTTTCTGCGCGCCAGGGCCCGGGTGGGCCGAGCAGGCGACGCGGAGGCGCACCGGGCCCTGGAACTGGTGAACCTTGATCTCAACCTGGCGCGGCAACCGATCGGGACACTCTCGGGGGGCCAGTTCCAGCGGTTGCTCCTGGGATTTGCGCTCATGGGTCGCCCGACCGTTCTGCTCTGCGATGAGCCGACCGCCGGAGTGGATGAACCGGGGGAGGAGCGGCTGTACGCCACGCTGCACCGGCTGCAAGGGGAACAGCACTTTACTCTGCTGCTCATTTCTCACGAGCTGAGCCTCATATACCGCTATGCCACCGCGGTGCTGTGTCTATCGCTGGAAAAGGGCGTCTGCCTGGGCCCCCCGCTCGAAGTACTGACGCCCGAGCGGCTGCAGGAAGTGTACGGCGCCCCCATGCTCTACCACCGGCATGATGGTCCCATCAGCTAGCGCGCTCGCACTGCCGGTTGCCGCAGCCGTCGCCGCCGGACTGGTCGGGAGCTTCGCCGTCATGCGGCGGATGGCCCTGGCCTCGGATGCCATGTCGCACATCGCATTGCCCGGGATCGGCCTCGCGGTACTGCTTCACGCCAATCCGGTCCTGGGCGGGGTCGCGGCGCTGGTGATCGGCGCTGTACTGATCTGGCTACTGGAGCACCGCACCCGTATTCCCACCGAGGCCGTTGTCGGAGTGGTCTTCTCCGCTGCGCTGGCGGTGGGCAGCATGCTGACCTCGGGAGAGGAACTACTGCAGGCACTGTTCGGCGCCACGCGGGCTCCCGGTCGGGCGGAGATCCTCGTCGGACTCGGCGCGGCGGTGGTGATTGTGGTCTTTGTGCTCCTCGCTCGTCACCATCTTCTCCTGGCGCTGGTATCGGGGGACCTGGCCCGGACGGCAGGCGTAAACGTGGCCCGTCTCGATCTCAGCTATCTGCTGGCCTTCGCATTCACCGTGGCCTTGGGACTTCGCTACCTGGGGATCCTGCTCATGGGCTCGCTGGTCATCATTCCAGCCGCGACGGCTCGTCACGTCACCCGGAGCCTGGATGCGATGCTGGCGGCGGCCGTTGGCCTTGCGGTGGCAGCGACACTCGTGGGCATCGTGGGCGCCTCTTTGCTGCACCTGCCGGGTGGACCCCTCACCATCACCGTCGCCGCAGGGTTCTTCGCCATCGGCGTGCTGTTCCGCCGCTCCGGCTGAACCCCGCCGAGTTTCCGGCCCGAGACCAGGAGAGCCAGCATTCGATTTCAGCAGACTGCGCAGGCCTTTGCAGAGCTGGAGCGCACCGCCTCCCGCCGTCGGATGGTGGAGTTAGTCGCCGACCTGCTCCGGGCCGCGGGATCGGACGGCAGCTGCAGGCTTGCGTATCTCCTGCAGGGCCAGCTCCGGCCAGCGTACGACGGCGTGGAGATCGGAGTGGGCGAACGGCTTCTGATCACCACGCTCGCGCGTTCCTATGGGCGCTCCGGCGCAGCGATTACGCGGCGCCTCGGGCGCCTCGGCGATCTGGGTCTCGTGGCGTCGGCGCTCGCTCCTCCCGCGAGAGGGCGACGCCTCACCCTCAATCAAGCATACGACGCGCTACTGGCTGTGGCCCGTACAAGTGGTCAGGGCTCGATCGAACGGAAGACCGGACGGCTGGTGGACCTGCTGGGCCGCGCCGATCCCCTGGAGGCCAGGTTCCTGGTCCGGATCGCCCAGGGCCGACTCCGGCTCGGCGTCGCCGACCAGACCATCCTTGAGGCCGCGGCGCTGGCGGCGCTGGGCGACCGGAAACAGAAGCCGCTCCTGGAGCATGCGTACAACGTGCGCTCCGATCTCGGTGGTGTGGTAGAACTCGCATTCGCGAAGGGAACGCCGGGGCTCGCCGACGTGGTGCCCGAGCCGGGGGTTCCGGTACGCCCCGCGCTGGCACAGCGGCTCCCATCGGCCGAGTCGATCATCGCTCGCCTTGGGAAGGTGCTGGTCGAACCGAAGTACGACGGGTTCCGTCTGCAGCTGCACCGAGATGGCTCGCGGGTGTGGGCTTTCAGCCGGCGGCTGGAGAACGTGACCGCGATGTTCCCGGAACTGGTGGCGGCGCTACGCCGCCAGATCCGGGTGAAGCGGGTCATCATCGAGGGCGAGGCCGTCGCCCAGAATCCGGAAACTGGCGAGTTTCTTCCCTTTCAAATCACCATGACCCGGAAACGAAAGACCGGGATTGCCGCGGCAGTCGACCGGTATCCGTTGCGCCTGTTTGCCTTCGATCTCCTGTATGCCGGGCGACAGAGCTGCTTGCGCTGGTCGCAGCGGGAGCGGTCGCAGGCACTGCGAAAGCTGATCCGCTCCTCGGTGGACGATCCCATCGCGGTCACCGAGGCGACCTCGACCGCGAGCCCCGCCCAGCTGCAGGACTACTTCGAGGAAATGGTTCACCGCGGGCTCGAGGGGGTAGTGGCCAAGCGGCCCGATGCTCCCTACCAGGCCGGGGCGCGGGGCTACGACTGGGTGAAGCTAAAGCGCGCCTACCAGTCGCGTCTCAGGGACACCGTGGATCTGGTCCTCGTGGGATACCTCCGCGGCCGGGGCAAGCGCGCCGCGCTGGGGATCGGCTCCCTGCTCGCGGCGGTGTACGACCCCTCCCATGATCGGTTCCGAACCGTGGCCAAGATCGGATCGGGACTATCCGAGCAGGAGTGGAAGGTGCTCCGGAGGAAGCTGGACCGAGACGCCCTTCGGGCCCGCCCGCGGCAGGTGGACTCCTTGATCACCCCCGATGTGTGGGTTGTCCCGCGGGTAGTGGTGGAGGTACTCGCCGACGAGATCACCCGGTCGCCTTTGCACACCTGTGGCAAGGTAGCCGGAGCGCCTGGATACGCCCTCCGATTTCCCCGGCTCATCAGCGAGCGGGTGGACAAGGCTCCGCAGGACGCGACGACGGAGCAGGAGATCCTCAACCTCCACCGGCTTCAGCGGGCCAGGCCTCGGACTAGAGTCGGGTCCTGAGGCGTATAGCTGGGGAGACCTGGCCGACCACCCAAGTCCTGTCTGATCACACGGACGCCACCGCGGAGACCTGCTTGGCGGCGCCGGTAACCACCGGGGGCGGAACAGGCGGGACCGCAGCGAGCCGGGTCGCCACACCCACCAGCGCGTCGGGGTTGAGCGACATGCTGTCGATCCCGAGGCCCGCGAGGTACTCGGCGAACTCCGGGTAATCGCTGGGGGCTTGGCCGCAGATGCCGACTGGCCGACCGGCCCGGTGAGCCGCAGTCACAACCATGGCGATGAGGCGTTTCACGCCCGGGTCTCGTTCGTCGAAGAGCGGCGCCAGCAGCTCGGAATCACGGTCGATGCCCAGCGCCAGTTGGGTGAGGTCGTTGGAGCCGATCGAGAAACCGTCGAACAGCTCGGCGAATTCGGCCGCCAGAATCACGTTGTTGGGAATTTCGCACATCACGTACACCTCGAGGTCGTTCACCCCGCGCCGCAGTCCGTGCCGTTCCAGCTCGGCGAGCACGCGGCGCGCCTCGCCGAGCGTGCGGCAGAACGGGATCATCAACTTGAGGTTGGTGAGTCCCATGACCTCGCGCACCCGGCGGACGGCGGCGCACTCCAGCGCGAAGCCGTCCCGGTAGCGATCGTCGTAATACCGGGATGCTCCGCGGAAGCCGATCATCGGGTTCGATTCGCTGGACTCGAATCCGGCGCCGCCGAGAAGGTGGGCGTACTCGTTGGTCTTGAAGTCGGAGAAGCGCACGATCACTGGCCGAGGGTAGAAGGCCCCGGCGATCTGCCCCACCCCCGAGGCTAGCCGGTCGATGAAGAACTCGACCGGGCCAGCGTAGCCTCGACAGCGTTCCATGATCTGGGCGCGTACGGCCGGGTCGGTGAGCCGTTCCGGATGCGCCGCGGCCATCGGGTGGATCCCGATCCAGCCCGAGATCACGAACTCGATTCGCAGCAGTCCGACCCCGGCCGAGGGAAGCTGCGCCAGCGCAAAGGCGTGGTCGGGATTCGCTACATTCAGCAGGAGTGGAACCGGCGAACGGGGTGTGGTGGCTGGGTCGATCTCCTCCCGGGTAAACTCCACCGCGCCCTCGTAGATCCGGCCCTCGTCTCCCTCCGCGCACGAGACTGTCACCACCTTGCCGGTGGGCAGCGTGGTAGTTGCCCTGCCGGTGCCGACGACGCAGGGAATCCCCAACTCCCGCGACACGATGGCGGCATGGCAGGTGCGTCCACCCTCATCGGTCACAACCGCCGCTACTCGCTGCAGGACCGGCTCCCAGTCTGGGTCGGTCATGCGGGCGACCAGGACCTCGCCGGCCTGGACCTGGGAGAGCTCATCCGGCCCGTGCACTAGGCGGACCGGGCCGGTGCCGACGCGCTGGCCGACGCTCTTGCCCGACAGCAGCACCCGCCCGGTTCCCTTGCGACGGAACAATTCGAGCCGGGTGCCGGTCTTGCCGGCGTGCACCGTCTCCGGACGAGCCTGGACGATGAACAACTCGCCGTTCTGGCCGTCCTTGGCCCATTCGATGTCCATCGGTGTGGGTCGGCCGGCCGTGCGGGAATAGTGTTCCTCGATCGCCAGGGCCCAGCGGGCCAGAGTGATCAACTCGTCGTCCGTCAGCACGAAGCGGCGTCGGTCCGCGTCCGGCACCCGCACCTCTCGCACGGCGCGCAGGCCCCCCTCCGCATAGACCAGTTTCACTGCCTTGGTACCGCACTCACGCCGTAGAATGGAGCGGAACCCGGCGCGGAGGGTCGGCTTGTGCACCCAGAACTCGTCCGGCACCACCCGTCCCTGTACCAGGCTCTCCGCAATCCCCCAGGCGCCGGTGATAAGCACGACGTCCCGGAAGCCACTCTCGGTATCGAGGGTGAAGATCACGCCGGCGGAACCGAGGTCACTCCGGACCATCTTCTGCACCCCAACCGACAGCGCCACCTGGCTGTGGGCGAATCCCTTCTCGCTGCGGTACACGATCGCCCGATCCGTGAACAGCGACGCAAAGCAGGAACGAATGGCGACGTCCAAAGCGGGGAGGCCCCTGATGTTGAGAAAAGTCTCGTGCTGGCCCGCGAAACTGGCCCCGGGCAGGTCTTCCGCCGTCGCGCTCGAACGTACGGCTACATCGGTGGCCGGCTCGCCATAGCGACGCGACAGCTCGGCATACGCTTCGGTCACCGCCGGCATCAGCACGGCGGGCAGCGGGGCTTCTCGTACCCGCGTCCGGATCGCCTGGCCCGCCTCGGCCAGGGCCCGCACGTCGCGGAAATCGAGCGGGGCGAGGGTCCGCTCGATCCACTCCGTCAAGCCGGCTTCGCGGAGGTGCAGGCGGAAGGCGTCGGCCGTGAGGACGAACCCGTGGGGAACCCGCACGCCCTGAGCGCCCAGGGTGTGCAGCATCTCGCCGAGCGAAGCATTCTTGCCACCCACCCGATCGAGGTCGGCGAGGGTGACACTCGACAACGGGACAACATAGGTGAGGGTGGTGTCGGTCACACTGGCCTCAATTCGGGGATCTCGCGGCTTGTGGCTCCGGCCTCAGCGGGCCCAGTGCAAGATCTCGGGCGGCTTGCGGGGCACCGGGGGAGTTGCACCCGCCGGCACACCAACGATGATGGGTGCCACGACCGTCACATCCGCTGGGATACCCAGCTCCTGCTTCACCTCCGAGGTGTTGAGAATAGGAATCGCAAAGCCGATGCAGCAGGTTCCGAGATCGAGCGAGCAGGCGGCAAGCATCAGGTTCTCCGCGGCCAGCCAGCAGTCGGCCGTCACGAACGGCCCCATCGGCCTGGCGCAGATGACGATTAGCGTGCCGGCATTGTAGAAGATGTTGAACGCAGGGTCGGCAATGAGTCGCGCCAGATGGTCATCCGACGGTGAGACCCCGGGGACTCGGAGCAGGTCCCGGTGTTTAGATGCCTCCTCACGTAACAAGATCTTGGCTCGATCCGAATAGCGCCTGAGCAGAGCGGTATTCTGGACCACGACGAAGGCCCATGGCTCCCGATGCATGGCGGTCGGCGCCTGGATGGCCGCCTCCAGCAACGTGCGAATTGTGGCATCGGAGATGGCAGTCGCCTGAAAGTCGCGCACGGCGCGCCTGTGGTAGATCGCCTGCAACACACCTTCCGGTTGGACGGCAGTGAGCCCGGTCATGATGCACTCTCCAAGGACTTCCTTCTGTGCGCTCGACTGACCTCATCCCTCGGGGCCAGGAGTCGCCGACGAGCAGGTTGGTATGGCTTGGCCGATTGCGCGCCTTGGCCCAGCAGAGCCACGAGCACCCCATCGGCTCCCTCGTTGAGTGGGAATACCGACCGAGCAGCAGCCATGCCCGCGCGCAACACCTCCGGGTCGTGACTTACAAGTCGCACCTCGTCCGGCACTGCGGACCAGCTGATCCGCTCCAGCGAGGGCGCAGCAATGTCCCAAGCCAGCACCACCTTTCGGCGCAGCCCCTCCGAACGGAGCAGCCGGTCGAGCACCTGCAGGAACTCGAGGGTCTGCCACTCTGTGGCGAGGATGACCGGGGTGAATTGGGCACGCACGAGCGGGCGAACGAGGTGCTCCAGCAGATATGCCGCGAGTGGGGTAGCAAGCTCCCACCGTCTTGCGTCCTCCAGCTCATACACCCCACCGGGAGCGGTCGCGCTGAGCCACTGCGCCCAGCGATGAAGGGTCAGGTGACCGTTCACCACCCGCTGCACCGCCGGCAATCGCGGATCGCCGAAGTAGAACAGGTGGGTCTCGAATCCGGCCGCGGACAACTCCGACGCCAGTCCGGACACGTGCGCCGCCAAGCCGCCTACTCGGGCATAGTCGTCGGGCCCCTCGAACGACACAATGCAGAACATGTGATCCGCGGGTCTCATAGAAGCCTCATCCCATCCAAATGCCGCAGACTCAATAAATGTTCTTCGGGCGCATGAAGACTTCCGTAGCGTCAGAGTGAATTGCTCCTCACGAATGGGTGGGCCCGGGCCCATCAGCCCACTACATGGCCGACGAGCAGTTCCGCCCACGCTTCCCGTGGATTGCGTTTCATCCGCATGAAATCCGCTTCATGGGCCGCTCAGGCTCGTTTCAGAACGCGGGAGCGAGGTTGCATTCTTGTCTCCTTTGTTCTCAAAGGACGGCAATAGCCGGTCGAGAGTTGTGATGCTCACGACCGAGACCCTGGGAGCCATTGCGTGGAGCCGATTGAAGCCGATGCCGGAAGGCATGCCACCAGAGATCCTCCGGGTCCACAACCGGAGTTGATCCCGCAACGGGTCCAACGGATCGCTCCGCTCCGGTCCGGGGACCTGCGTCCGAATCTGACTGACTATCAGGCGGAGCGGCGCAGCTTCAGCTGGACCGGGGCCCGGCGAGAACTGGATGGGCTCCCCGACGGCAAGGGATTGAACATCGCCCACGAAGCGGTGGATCGTCACGCCACTGGCCGCCTCGCGCATGTCGTGGCCTTGCGCTCACTCGGGCGCGACGGCAGCAGACGGGATTTCACCTACCTAGAGCTATCGCAGCTCTCCAACCGCTTCGCCAACGTGCTCGGCGAACTGGGCGTCGCCCCAGGCGACCGCGTAGCGAGTCTGCTCGGTCGGGTTCCCGAACTTCACATCGCCGCACTCGGGAGCTGGAAGCTGGGAGCGATCTTCTGCCCGCTGTTCTCGGCCTTCGGCCCCGAACCAGTGAAGACCCGGCTCGAGAAGAGCGGGGCCGGTGTGCTGATCACCACCGCTGCACTGTACCAGCGCAAAGTGGCCGGCAGTCGCGCTGCCCTCCCTCAGCTTAAGCACGTCATCCTGGTCGGTCCTGATGATGGCGCGACGGCCGGGTCAGGGGTCCACACCTGGTCGCCTCTTCTCGCAGCGGCCAGCGCGGCGTTCAACATTCCGCCGACCGATCCTGAGACCCCCGCCCTCATCCATTTCACCAGTGGCACGACCGGCATGCCCAAAGGTGCGCTGCACGTGCACGGGGCGGTGTTGGCGCACCATATCACCGGCAGGCTGGCCCTCGACCTCCATCCTGGGGACATCTTCTGGTGCACGGCGGACCCGGGGTGGGTCACCGGCACTTCCTATGGCATCATCGCGCCGCTCAGCAACGGCGTCACCTGCGTCCTCGACGAGTCCGACTTCGATGCCCGGCGGTGGTATCAGCTGCTGGCCGCCGAGCGGGTGACGGTGTGGTACACCGCGCCGACCGCCATCCGGATGCTGATGAAGGCGGGCGCCACGCTGGCCGGCGAATACGATCTCTCCGCCCTGCGATTTCTCGCCAGTGTGGGCGAGCCGCTCAACCCGGAGGCGGTGATCTGGAGTCAGGAGGTCTTCGGCCGCTGCTTCCACGACAACTGGTGGCAGACCGAGACCGGCGGGATCATGATCGCCAACTTTGCCGCCATGGAGGTGCGGCCCGGCTCGATGGGCTGCCCGTTGCCCGGCATCGACGCGGCGATCGTCCGCCGCACCAATGACAGCGGTGCGGAGGAGATCACCGAACCGGACACCTTGGGCGAACTCGCGCTCCGTCCGGGCTGGCCATCGATGTTCCGTACCTACTGGTCCGAGCCTGCGCGCTACGCGAAGTGCTTCGCCGGCGGGTTCTACCTGACCGGCGACCTCGCTCGGCGCGATGCTGATGGCTACTACTGGTTCGTGGGACGGGCGGACGATGTGATCAAGACGATGGGGCATCTCATTGGCCCCTTTGAGGTCGAGAGCACCCTGCTCGAGCACCCTGCCGTCGCCGAGGCCGGCGTAATCGGCAAGCCGGATCCGGTGTCCGGCGAGCTGGTGAAGGCTTTCATCGCGCTCAAGAGCGGGTTCGAGCCCGACGAAGCGCTCCGCCGCGATCTTCTCGGTTTCGCCCGGACCCGTCTTGGCGCCGTGGTTGCCCCGAAGGAGATCGCATTTCTTCCGTCGATTCCGCGTACCCGGAGCGGGAAGATCATGCGCCGGCTGCTCAAGGCGCGGGAGCTTGGCCTGCCCGAAGGAGACACCTCCACCCTCGAGGATTCGGCCCATGGCGACGCGTGAGGCTCCCCTGACTACGGCGGTCACCTCCGTGGGTGTCGCGATTGAACCCGCCGCCGCGCGGACTTGGCTCGGGCAGATGCTCCTGATCCGTCGTTTCGAGGAGAAGGCAGCGGAGCTGTACAGCGCGGGGAAGATCCGGGGCTTTCTCCATCTGAGCATCGGTGAGGAGGCGGTCTCGGTAGCCATCATGGATGCGCTCACCATGGCGGACAATGTCGTGTCCACTTATCGAGAGCATGGCCACGCGCTGGCCCGTGGAGTGCCGCCGGGTCCGGTCATGGCAGAGCTGTTCGGCAAAGTGAACGGAACCAGTCGGGGGCGGGGCGGCTCGATGCACATCTTCGATGTAGGCCGCCGGTTTTATGGCGGCAACGCTATCGTGGGTGGAGGGCTGCCCCTTGCCGTGGGCCTCGCCTTGGCCGACCGCCTGCAACACCGGCCCGCGATCACCGCCTGTCTCTTCGGCGACGGCGCCGTCGCGGAGGGGGAGTTCCACGAGTCGCTCAATCTCGCGTCACTCTGGCGGCTGCCGGTCCTGTTCCTCTGCGAGAACAACTACTACGCCATGGGCACGGCGCTCGACCGGCATCAGGCGGAGACCGACATCAGCCGGAAGGGAGCCGCCTATCGGATTCCTTCCGCCGCCGTGGACGGGATGGATCTGCTCGCCACGGTCGAGGCGGTTCGGCGTGCCGCGGAGCAGGTCCGGAGCAGTGGCGCACCGTTCCTGCTGGAGTGCCGGACCTACCGCTTCCGGGCGCACTCCATGTATGACCCGGAGCTCTACCGCTCCAAAGAAGAGGTGGAGCAGTGGAAGCGCCGCGATCCGATCACCCTGTTCCGCGACCGGATTGAGAAGGACGGAATACTCACCGGGGCGGACCTGGAGGCCCTCGACCGCGAGGCGCGGGACGCGACGGACCAGGCGGTGGCCTTCGCGGAAGCGGGGGAGTGGGAGCCGGTTGCGGATCTGCTCAAATGCGCCCAGGCCGGGGAATCGCCATGCGCATGACCTATCGGGAGGCGATGCGCACCGCGCTCAAGGAAGCGCTCGCCAGCGACCCACGGGTGTTCCTGATGGGAGAAGATGTGGGCCGTTATGGCGGCGCCTACGCCGTCAGCAAGGGCCTGCTCGAGCAGTTCGGTCCGGAGCGGGTGCGGGACACCCCACTGTCGGAGTCGGCCTTCGTCGGCGCGGGAATCGGAGCGGCGCTGGGCGGGATGCGGCCGATCGTGGAGGTGATGACCGTCAACTTCAGCCTGCTGGCGCTGGATCAGGTGGTGAACACCGCCGCAACCCTGCGTCACATGTCTGGCGGGCAACTCGGCGTGCCGCTGGTGGTGCGCATGGCCACCGGAGCCGGGCGCCAGGTCGCGGCGCAGCATTCACACAGCCTGGAGGGTTGGTACGCGCACATCCCCGGCATCAGTGTGCTGGCGCCCGCCACCGCCCACGACGCGCGGTGGATGCTCCCCGCGGCACTCCGCCAACCAGACCCGGTGTTCATCTTCGAGCATGCGATGCTCTACTCCGAGGAAGGGGAGGTGGGGGAGGATCCCGGGCCGCTCCCACTGTTCTCCGCGGCAACTCGTCGCCCGGGACGGGATGTCACCCTGATCGCCTATGGCGGCTCGGTCGGGAAGGCTCTGGCGGCCGCGGACACTCTGGCCGCGGAGGGCGTCGAGGCGGAGGTCCTCGATCTCCGGAGTCTTCGGCCATTGGACGACGCCACCATCCTCGCCTCCGTCCGTCGTTGCCACCGTGCAGTGGTCATCGACGAGGGTTGGCGGACCGGCAGCCTGGCCGCGGAAATCAGCAGCCGGATCAGTGAATCTGCGTTCTTCGACCTGGACGCCCCGGTGGAGCGCGTGTGCACCGCCGAAGTGCCCATTCCCTATCCCAAGCATCTGGAGGACGCGGCGCTGCCACAGCCCGACCGGATTTGTGCCGCCGTGCGCGGTCTCCTGAAGCCGACTGCTGGAGCAACCAGATGACTCACAAGCAACTGCTCTTTCGTGCCGCCGCCCGCGAAAAGATCCTCCGGGGTGCAACGGCGCTGGCCGACGCCGTGCGTGTCACCCTCGGCCCCAAGTCCAAGTGCGTCCTCGTCGAGCGCAAGTGGGGCAAGCCGCTGGTGTGCAACGATGGCGTGACCATCGCAAAGGAGATGAGCCTCAAAGACCCGGAGGAGAACATGGGCGCCCAGGTGCTCCGCGAGGCGGCGGAGAAGACGGGCGAAGCGGTGGGGGACGGGACCACGACTTCCACGCTCCTGGCCCACGCCATCTTCAGTGAAGGGCTCCGCAATGTGGCTGCCGGCGCATCCGCGATCGACCTGAAGCGGGGACTAGACCGGGCGGTGAAGGTGGCTGTCAACGCTATCCGCGAGATTTCCCGTCCAGTGGCCACGACCAAGGAGCGGGCGCAAGTCGCGACCATCTCGGCCCACAACGACGCCGGCATCGGCCAGCTCGTCGCCGATGCCGTCGAGAAGGTGGGGCCCGAGGGTGTGATCACCGTCGAAGAGGCGAAGACCACCGAGACGGCGCTCGAGGTCGTGGAGGGTATGCAGATCGACCGCGGGTTTATTTCACCGTATTTCGTTACCGATACCGAGAAGATGCAGGCGGTGCTCGAGGATCCGTACCTTCTCCTGTACGAGAAACGAATTACGGTGATGAAGGACCTGCTCCCGCTGCTCGAGCAGGTCTCCAAGTCGGGCCGCCCGTTGCTGGTTGTGGCTGAGGATGTGGAAGGCGAGGCGCTGGCGACGCTGGTGGTGAATCGGGTGCGCGGCGTGTTGCCGTGTGCTGCCATAAAGGCCCCAGGGTTCGGCGACCGGCGCAAGGCCATGCTCGAGGACATGGCGGTTCTGACCGGGGGCCGGCTGATCGCCGAGGAACTGGGCGTGCGCCTCGAGCATCTCACCCTCGAGGACCTGGGCAGCGCGAAGCGCGTCGTCGTCACCAAGGACGATACGACGATTGTCGGCGGGGCAGGGAAGCATGCTGCCCTCGAGGGGCGCTGCCAGGAGATTCGCCAGCAGATCGAGACAGCGACCTCCGATTACGACAAGGAGAAGCTGCGCGAACGGCTCGCGAAGCTCGCGGGCGGAGTAGCCGTCATCCGGGTGGGCGCACCGTCGGAGACGGAACTGAAGAGTCGCAAGGAAGCGTTCGAGGACGCCATCAGCGCCACCAAGGCGGCCACCGCCGAGGGGCTGGTGCCGGGTGCGGGCCTGGCGCTGCTCCGGGCGATCGGCCCGGTCGAGGCCGAGGAGGCGAAGGCCGAGGGCGACGAGCGCACCGGGATCCAGATTCTTCGCCGGGCGCTGGAGGCGCCGACCCGGCAGCTGGCCGAGAACTCCGGCGTCGATGGAGGCGTGGTGACTGAGAAGATGAGGAGCGGCACCGGCAACTACGGGTTCGACGCCGCGGTAGGCGTGTACGGGGACCTGTTGGAAGCGGGCATCGTGGATCCCACCAAGGTGGTCCGCCTCGCGCTGGAAAACGCCGTGTCGGTCGCGAGCGTCCTGCTGCTCACCGAGGCGACCTTGACCGAAATCCCCGAACCCAAGGCGGAGCGCCTGCCAGCCGAGGAAATGTGAGGCGTCGCAATGGGTGAGTTCCGGATGCCGGCGCTGGGAGCGGACATGGTCGCCGGGACGTTGACCGAGTGGTACAAGCATCCGGGGGAATCGGTTCGACGAGGTGACATCATCGCGGCGGTGGATACCGACAAAGGCTCGATCGACATCGAGGTCTTCGAGGATGGAGTCGTGGAGCGCGTGGTAGTGGCGGAGGGACAGAAGGTCCCAGTGGGCACTTTGCTGGCTGTGATTCGGCGCGTGGGCGAGACGGCGCCCTCTCCACCCGTCACCCCGCAGCCGACCGTGATTCCTGCCGCGCCGCCTTCTCCTGCCGCGCCGGTCGCCCCTGCCGCTCCGTCGGCTCCAACCCAGCGCCCGCGGGTCTCACCTCTGGCCCGTCGCCTTGCCGCCGAGTTGGGCGTTGATCTCGCCGGCATCACCGGGTCCGGCGCCGGCGGTGCCATTGTCCAGGAGGATGTCGAAGCGGCGGCACCGAGCGGGGGCGACCGGCAAGGGCGGATGCGGCGGGCCATTGCGGCCGCGATGGCCCGTTCAAAGCGGGAGATCCCCCATTTCTACCTGGCCACCACCATCGATTTCGCTCTGGCCAGCGGCTGGCTCGCGCAATGGAACGCGGAGCGCAAGCCGGCGGAGCGGTTGTTGCCTGCGGTGCTCCTGCTCAAGGCTACCGCGCTGGCGCTGCTGGAGTTTCCGGAGCTGAACGCCCGATGGGAGAACGAGCGGGTCCAGCCCGCCGAGGGCATCCATATCGGCGTGGCCACATCGCTCCGGGGCGGCGGGCTGGTGGTGCCGGCATTGCACCACGTCAACCGGAAGCGGCTCCCGCCGCTGATGCTGGAGCTGCGCGACGTGGTGCAGCGAGCCCGGACCGGCAACCTCCGCAGTTCCGACCTCGCGGACGGGACGATCACCGTGACCAGCCTCGGGGAACGGAGTGCGGACCTGGTGCTAGGCGTGATCTATCCACCCCAGACCGCGATCGTGGGCTTCGGCTCGGTGGTCGAGCGGCCGTGGGTGGTGGGCGGGGTGGTGGCGCCGCGGCCGGTGCTGATGGCCTCGCTCGCGGCCGATCACCGCGCTTCTGACGGACACCGCGGCGCGGCGTTCCTCGCCACCATCGACCGCCTGCTCCAGTCCCCCGAGGCACTATGACGCGCGCCCAGGTTCGGCAGGCGGTGCTTGATGCGCTGATCACAATCGTGCCGGAGGCGCGGCCGGCGGAGATCAAGCCGGCGGTTGCCCTCCGGGAGCAGCTGGACATTGACTCGATGGATTTCATGAACTTCGTTATGGCACTGGACGAAACCCTCGGGGTGGACGTCCCGGAGGCGGAGTATGGACGACTCTCGACTCTCGATGCCTGCGTAGACTACCTCGGCGGCAGACTCGGCATCGGCGCCGAGCCATCCTGAGGCTCGTGATGCGCAGGAGCATCGAGAATGCCGAGATCGCTCGCCTGTTCCGCGAGCTGGCCGATCTGCTGGAGATTGAAGGCGCCAACCCCTTCCGCGTCCGCGCTTACCGGACCGCGGCGCGCACGGCTGAATCCTGCCCCCAGTCGTTGGCGAAACTGGCCGAGAACGACCCCGACAGCCTCACGGCGCTGCCGGGCATCGGCGAGGATCTGGCCGGCAAGATCGGGGAGATAGCCCGCACCGGGCGGCTGGCGGCGCTGGAGCAGGCCGGCCACCGCCTGCCCCGCGGGCTTCCGGCGCTCATGCATCTCCCCGGACTCGGTCCCAAGAAGGTGAAGGTCCTCTTCGACCGGCTCGGCGTCAGCACTCCGGCCGAGCTGGCCAAGGCTCTCCGCAGTGGAAAGGTCGGGCAGCTGCGGGGGTTCGGGCCACTCACATCCGCCCGCCTCGAAAAGGCCCTCGCGGAACACCGCGGACAGGAACCCCGCGTGTCGATAGCGGTCGCCACGCAGTACGGTGAGGCACTGCTCGACTGGCTGCGTCAGGTGCCGGAAGTGGAACAGGCGGAAATCGCCGGGAGTTTCCGTCGCCGCAAAGACACGGTGGGCGATCTCGACATCCTGGTACGGTCCCGCGCCAGCGAGAATGTCATCGCCCGGTTCCTCGAATATCCGGAACGGGCAGAGGTGTTGGCGCAGGGTCCCACTCGTGCTGCGATCCGGCTTCGTTCCGGCCTCCAGGTCGATCTGCGGGTGCTCGACCGGGAGAGTTATGGCGCCGGCCTCTACTATTTCACAGGGTCAAAGGCCCACAATATCGCAGTCCGCCGGATGGCACAGGAGCGCGGCCTCAAGGTGAACGAATATGGGGTGTGGCGCGGTAAGAAGCGCGTGGCCGGGACGACTGAGCAGGAAGTCGCCGCCGCCGTCGGACTGCCCCTCATTCCGCCCGAGCTGCGCGAGGATCGCGGGGAGCTGGCGGCCGCGATCGATGGCGTGCTGCCTCGCCTGGTCGAACTCCGACAGATCCGTGGTGACCTGCAGAGTCACACGACAGGCAGCGATGGCCGGGACACGCTGGCGGCTATGGCCAACGCCGCAGAGGCCATGGGTTACGAGTACCTGGCGATCACCGACCACACGCCCGCCGTGCGGGTAGCGGGCGGGCTCGATGCCGAAGGCTTTCGGCGCCAGCGCGCCGTCATCGAGCGGCGCAACGCGCGGTCGCAGGGACTCACCCTCCTCGCCGGCGCCGAAGTCGACATCCTGCACGATGGGTGTCTCGATCTCGATGACCAGACGCTGGCCGGGCTCGACCTCGTCATCGTCTCGCTCCACAGTGCTCTAGCGCTGCCGCGGCGGGAACAGACCCGGCGCGTAGTGAAGGCACTGTGCCACTCCGCCGTCGACATCCTCGGGCATCCCACCGCTCGGTTGCTCGGGCGTCGCGACGGAATCAACGTGGATCTGGATGAGATATTCCGGGTCGCGGCTGATCGGGGCGTGATTCTCGAGGTCAATGCCCAACCCGATCGCCTCGACCTCGACGATGTGGCGGTCCATGCGGCCCTGGAGCGCGGCGTGAAGCTGGCGATCTCTACCGACGCCCACTCGACCGCCGAGCTGGGCTTCATGCGCTGGGGCGTCGATCAGGCTCGCCGCGGGTGGGCCACCGCCGACGGGGTGGTGAACACCCGTCGGCTCAAAGCGCTCCGACCCCTACTCCACCAGGCCCGTTCTTCGCGGCGCTCGCATCCGCCGGGCGGGCGATTGGCGCGGCAGAGATTGGCCGGAGCCCCCGCATGAGTGCCCCCGTGGTCCGGCCCCCGCTTCTGGTCCCGGCTCCGGCGCCTAATGGGGAGGTCGCCCGACGCCTGGAGGAGACCGCAAGCCTGCTGGCGGAGCAGAAGGCCAGCCCCTTCCGAGTGCGGGCCTATCGGAATGCCGCCATAGCGCTGCGAGCCTTGCCGGTTTCTGTCGCCCTCATCTACCAGGATAGCGGGCTCGAGGGGTTGGAACGGATCCCGGGAGTTGGACCAGCTATTGCGCGGTCCATCCGCGACGTGATAGAGACGGGCCGGCTCCCGATGCTGGAGCGGCTGCGTGGTGAAAGCGATCCGGAAGTTCTCTTCGCCACGCTGCCCAGCATCGGCAAAGGCCTGGCCGAGCGACTGCACCGGGAGCTCGGCCTTGCCACGCTCGAGGACCTGGAGCTGGCCGCGCATGACGGGCGGCTCCAAGGACTGCCGGGGTTCGGGCCCAAGCGAGTTTCCGCCATCATCGAGTCGATTCACCAGCGACTGGCCAGGGTCCGTCCTGGTGCGCCGACCCCGAGCTCGCCGCCCTCGGTCGAGGAGCTGCTCGATGTCGACCGGGAGTATCGTGACGCCGCTGACGCAGGCCGGCTTCCGCTGATCGCGCCGCGTCGGTTCAACCCAGAGCGCCGGGCGTGGCTCCCGGTGCTTCACACCAGCCGCGGATCGCGGCATTACACCGCGCTCTTCTCCAATACCGCCTTGGCCAATCGCCTGCGACGGACTCACGACTGGGTCGTCCTTTACTGCGACGGCAAGCGGCAGGATCACCAGGCGACGGTCGTGACGGCTCGGACCGGCCCGCTCGCGGGTCATCGTGTGGTGCGCGGCCGGGAACCGGAGTGCCTGGAGCTTAATGAGCGTGCTCCGCGGCTGCCCCGTCCCCGCAGGCGTATCCCCAGCACCCGTGTTCAGGGCAGAGTCCGGCGGAGTAGGGCCGGCGACGTTCACATCCTAGAGACCGCGCCGAGCCCTTCCCGAGCGACGATTTCGCAGGATGATGGATAGTTCGCGTGCGCGCGCTGTGCCGAGGAGGGTTCCATGCCACGGATTCGATGGTCGGACTGGTCGGTGATCTGCCTGCTCCTCGCCACGCTGCTCGCTGGGTCTCCACAACTTGCCCTCTCGCAAGCACCGGTGCCGCTGTCAGCGGGCGCTCGCTTGCGTCTCAGGCCTGTTGATCGGAGCACGAAGTCGGTGCAGGGCGACCTGCTGCGCCTGAGCGAGGACTCCTTGTATATCCTCCCTGCAGGTGGGGTTGATACCTTGGCATTCGCCACCGGCGCTATCGACCGCCTCGAGGTGAGTCGCGGGCGACGATCCAATGCCGGCAAGGGAGCGCTCCTGGGATTGGCTATCGGTGCCGGGGCAGGACTCGTCTTTGGCGCCCTGGCTTCGGCGGAGGAGTGCTCGGGTTTCGGCTGCACCGAGGTGGGCCCGGGCGAGGTAGTGGCAGTCATGGCACTTTTCGGGGCGACGGGGGCGGGCCTGGGTGCCCTAATCGGCGCAGCGTCGCACAGCGAGCGCTGGGAGCAGGTGCCGCGACCGTATGTCAGCGCGCAGCTCCATCGGTCCGTCGGGCACGTTGTCGTAGGCGTGGTGATGTCGTGGTAACCCATTACCTCAGCGGCGGACCAGCACCTGCGTCGCTGGCTACAGCTGCCAACTGGTGCAACGGTCGCCCGCGGTAGAAGCGCGGGCGTTATGCTCCACACCAGCCGCAGTAGAGGCGTTGATATGCCACACCGGTTTGGCAAGGCCGGGCTTGTGCTTGGCTGGCTCTTGATCGCCATCGGGATCACCTACCTCGCCCTGGGTGGGCGTGGTGCGGTCGCCCAGGTCCCAGGATCGCTGCCCCGGATCATTGTGGGCCTGGTCGCCGTCGTGGTGGGTAGCTCCATCGTGCGCTGGGCCAAGCGGGCTGGGACATAGCAGAGCGCACCTTACCAGAGCGACTTGCACCGCCAATGGATGACGCCAGCAGTGCATTCACCGAGCCCGATCCGGCGGAACGCCGCGCGCTCAATCGACTGTTCTATCGCAACCGACGTCCAACCTGGCTTGGTCATTGGGTCAGTCAATTGTTTTGCGTGGGGGCTCGCCTTGGATTGACGCCGCAGTCATGGGTCTCTCTAGAGGTCCGTGACCGCGTTTCCGGACGTATGCGCGCGGATGCCGTCGTGATTCCGACCGTCGCCGGGCAGCGGTACGTCGTCTCGATGTTTGGGACTCTCTCTGACTGGGTGCAGAACGTCGAGGCTGCGCACGGCAATGCGATCATTTCCCACGGAGGCCCGGTCCGCGTGCGACTCGTAGCGCTGCCGCCGGCGGAGCGCGCACCCATCCTGAGAGAGTACGTGCGGGTCGCGTCGAGCGGCCGGAGACACTTCCAACTACCTGTAGGAGCCCCGCTTGCAGAGTTCGCCGCGATTGCCGCACAGTATCCGGTGTATCGGATCGAGGCCGCCGTTGGCAGGTGACGCACTCGTCGCTCACGGTCCATCATGCCCCGCGCCCCCTCAATGGCACAGAGTGTCTAAAGTCATGGGGTGGCGGCCTAACACCCGATTGCAGCTGACGGCGCGCGCGAGAGTGTCATGGCGCTCGATCGCCATGACGCTGGTGCTGGCGGTTCTGGCGGGCTGCGTCTCCGTCCGCTATCAGCGTCCCGGCCAAACCATCACGCCGCGCACGGAAGAGACACTTGTCTTCGGGCGTGTTCGCTTCTTCCATGATGGGCGCGAGTTCTTCCCCTGGAACGTGAGCCTCGTTGAACCTGGGGTCGGAACGCATACCGAGCGGCACCTGTGGCTGCTGCGCCTGGGACGGCGCGCGGTCTCGGCCGAGCTGCATCCCGACCCGGATGGCTCGCTGGCGATCTGGCTCGCCAGCGGAGACTACGCCCTGCTCGGCAGCACGCAGCTTGCGACGTCGGGAGCGCCGCCGTACGAGGTGGTGGCGCTCTTCCGGGTTCCAGCGGAGCCGGTCGCCGCGTATGTCGGAGACCTGAACATGAAGACCGAGAGCTACGAAGGCGGGCATTTCTCGCACGGTGAGCTCGGCGAACAATCGGTCACCCTGTTGCCGATTGACATCGCTCGAGTGACGCTGGAGCAGAGGCTCGGGACGCTGCCGGAACCACCCGTCCTGTCGCCATGGTGCACCAACGACCATTTGCCGGGCTTCAACGATTCCAGACTCGCAACTCGCGCCAAGGAACTGCTGGACCGCAGCTGTGACATCGCTCCTGGGAGCTGAGGACGTACCATCATATATGGCTGCAATGGACGTTCAGACCCGCAAGCCACGTTTCGCCGCGTCGCTGCATCCGGACCCCGTCGTCCTTGACCAGCTGCATGGGGCGGAGCAGGTGGCCCTGGTTCTCTCTGGGTCCCTTGCGGGGCTGGTGCTGGCTGGTTGGCTGATCCCCGGTCTCGCACTCGTGTGGCCGAGCGCGTGGTCGTTGATGAAATTGATGAAGGCGAACACCGCGCTCCTGGTCGTCCTCATTGCCGCAGGTCTCGCGCTCCCACGGTCCAAACAGAACACGAGATGGACCATTCTCCGCCGCGTGCTCGCCGGGTTAGTCATCGGGATTGCCGGCACCGCGATCTTCGAGCACTGGAGCGGTCAGGGCACGGCCGTCAGCACTCTGCTCGCATCTGATCGTGACGCGGTGCGGCCAGGTTTGATGTCACTGCAGTCGGCGATCAGCCTGGCTCTGCTCGGCGTTGCGATGCTCATCGACGTCTCCCGGAGCGGCCCGTTAGGCGCACTGCTGGACGCGCTCTGCGTCCTTCTCGTCTCCTGCACACTCGTGCTCACTGCCGGTTACGTCTTCAATGCGCACAGTTTCGTCGGTCCTACGCCGACGATGCGCATGTCGCCCCAGACGTTGATTTGTGTGGCGCTCCTCACCTTCGTCGTAACAAGCCGGCGCGCGCCGCACGGCGCGTTCGCGTCATTGGTGGGAATCGGCATCGGCAGTAAGTTCGCGCGTCTCGTGCTTCCGCTCGCGGTCCTGCTCGCGTTCAGCTTCATCCTGGGCGGCGCGACCCTGTTGGCCTCGGGAAAGGTGACGCTTCCCTATGCCGCCGCCATCACGGCATCGAGCATGGCGATCGTCCTGGTCGGAGCCGTCGTCCTGCTCGCGGCGCAAATCAACCGACTGGAGGAAGACCTGCGGAGTCAGTCGTTGTCCGACGAGTTGACGGGACTCCACAATCGGCGGGGCTTCTATCTCCTCGGCGAGCAGGCCGTGCGGGATGCTCGGCGCAGCGCGAAGCCGGTGACCGTGTTGTACATGGACGTGGATGAGCTCAAGCGCGTGAACGACACGCTGGGACACGATGTCGGGTCAGAGCTTCTCCGCGACGTGGCGAGGCTGCTGCGCTCGACCTTCCGCGCCAGTGACGTCGTCGGGCGCCTGGGCGGTGACGAGTTTGCCGTATTCGCGCACGACAGTGATGACGACTTAACGCCGCGACTGGAGCGGTTGCAAACGGCCACGGATGCCATCAACCAGTCAGGCGAGAAGCCGTATCTCATCAGCTATAGCGTCGGCCGTGCGACGTCGCGTATGGACTCCAACGAGACATTCGCCAAACTCGTTGAGCGTGCCGACGCGGCAATGTACAGGCAGAAGCGCGAGCACCGCGCCGGTGGCAGTATGCGCGATCCTGTACGGCAGCCGAGTTCAGAAACGATGAGTCGGTAGACGCCTCCTTTGTAAATCCTCGGCCTCGAGCGGTGGGCCAATCAGCTGTCTACGGCTTCGAGACCAGGGACTGATTGAGCCAGTCTTCGAAGCGGGTCACGGCCAGGATGGCCTTGGAGCCGGGCAAGAGCGTTCGCTCGCCCAATTCTGCGCCAAAGTAGCGTGCCTCGGGATCGGCGATCACTTCGCGCGGGTCGTGGCGTTCCTCGAGGCCTCGCCGGATGAGGTCGTCCAGACGGAACTGCTCTGGCCCCGCGACTTCAACGACGCCGTTCACCGGGGATCCAACGGCGACCCTGGCCACCGCGCTCGCGACATCCTCGGCCGCCATGGGTTGGATCAACACGGGTGCGAGCCTCACCGTGTTACCGACGGTCGCGTCGTCCCCCATGCGCTTGGTGAACTCGAAGAACTGCGTCGCATGGACGATCGAGTAGGGGATCGACGATTCCCTGATCAGCTTCTCTTGGACGATCTTGGCGCGGAAGTAGCCGCTTTCCGAGAGCCGGTCGGTTCCCACGACCGACAACGCGACGTGATGCCCTACGCCGGCCTCGGCTTCCGCTTTGAGGATGTTGCTGGTCGAGCTCTGGAAGAACTTGAGTACTGCTGTATCCTCGAAGGACGGGGAGTTCGACACGTCGACCACGACCGCCGCTCCGTCGAAGGCTTGAGCCAGCCCCTCGCCCGTGAGCGTGTTCACGCCGGAGTCCGGTGATGCCGACACCGCCTGGTGTCCTTCCTCACCCAGTTTGCGGACGAGCTTTGAGCCGATGAGCCCGGTTCCGCCGATTACCACGATCTTCATCCGACCCTCCTCATTGTGCCGGCACGACCGGCGGCGCGCCCTTGTTCTTCAACAGAAAGACCAGAAACTTGGCGGGTTTGGTGCTGCTTGCGTTCCGTCCCACGACATGGATATCGTCGGGGCCTTCATAGAAGGTCTGCCCTGATTGCAGCGTCACCGGCTCTCCTCCTTTCACCTGCATCACGATCGAGCCCTCCAGCACGTAGACGAACGCATTGGCATTGTGCCGGTGAACCGGATCGGCTCCGCCGGGCGCGTACTCGACGGTTATCATCACAACCTCTTTGCCCGGAATGTTGCTCAGCACTTTCTCCATGAGCGGCGTGACCGTGGGCTCCTGGGCGGTCAAACTACCCGTGAAGGCGAGGAGGCCGACCACCGATCCTGCCAGGGCGATGTTCAACGTGCGCATCGTGTCTCCATTGCGTGCAGGGTTACTCCGCGAACGGATTGGGCAGATCAGGCTTGACCGGCCAGTGTTTCCGACTGGATCCCCGCCGCCGCGCCTTCGGCCGCGGTGGCGGCCTGCTCGATCACCTTCACCACCTCGGCCGGCTGCGAAATGAACGGCACGTGACTGGTTGCGAGTTCCGTGATCGTGGCTCCCATGCGATGGGCGAAGAATCGCTCCAGGTCGGGATTGATCACGTGATCGTTCTGGGCCACGATGAACCAGGACCGAATCGTCTTCCAGGCTGGGGGCATGGTCAACTGGGCCGCGAAGCTGGCGCCGGCGAGCGGTTTCTGGGTGGCCGCCATGACCGCGGCCTCCTGGGCACCGACATCCTGGCAGAAGATGTCACGGAACTTGGCGCGGTCGATGTAGAAAAAGCCCGCCGCGTCCGGCCGCAGGGCAGCCCCCGACGGGGCGGGATACTTCTCGAGCAGGGGACCAATCGGCTCGGCGGAGTCGGGGGCGAACGCGGCGACATACACCAGCGCCTTGACGTTGGGACTTCCGGACGCCGCGCCGGTAACGACCAGGCCGCCGTACGAGTGGCCGACTACCACGACCGGCCCGAGTTGGGCGTCGATCATCCGTCTCGTGGTCGCGATGTCATCGGCCACCGAGGTCAGCGGATTTTGAACGGCAGTGACCATGTATCCATCACGCTCGAGCAGGGGAATCACGTGCTGCCAGCCGGTGGCATCGGCAAAGGCGCCGTGGACGAGGATAATGGACGGCTTAGTGCGCGGGGTCATGGGAAACCTCCTATAGGGATAACTCCGAATCCGGAGTTGTGACGGTCCTGCCTGATAAATTACTCCGCGAACGGGGCGTCCATGAGAAAATCCACCGTAGACGGCCGCTGGTAGCCGGGCACAAAACGATCCCCGAAGTCGCCCGCGAAATTGTCGTAGGTGGTCTCCGGTTTGGTTTTGACAATGCGGCAGACCGCATCCGTGAACCCCCGCTTCATGCCGAGGCGGGGAAATGCGGCGAGGATGCTCTTCATATCGTTGGGCGGGATCCGGTCGTACTGGAAGCCAAATTCGACGCCGATCCCGGCGGTACAGAGCGCGACATCCACTTCCTTATACAGGGCGATCGACGGTGTGGAATTCAACGCGACGCTGTCCCAGATCAACTGCACCCGGCGATCGTCCAGGCCTTGCTCACGCGCGAACTCCCGCGCTGCGTCGGCTCCCTCGATCTCGAAGCGTTTTGGACCGGTGAAGCCGCTGGTGAGCCCAAGGTCGTGCAGCAGGGTCCCGACGGCGACGACCTCCGCGTCGTGATCAATGCCCTGTAGCTGTCCCAGCCGAGCCGCAAAGAGCCAGGACCGGACAGCATGGTTGAAGAGATACGGCTCAGAATTGGCCCGGGCATAGTCCATGGCCCGACTTACGAGCGGGGTGTCGATCACCGTGATGCCACCCAGGACCCGGGTCTTGCCGCTGATGACAGGCGGCTCGGCTGTTGGCGACATGGTCAGCTAGCTCCGGAGGAACGCGAGCAATTCGGCGTTGACCTGGTCCTGATGCGTGGCCGTGATGCCGTGGGGCGCACCGGGGTAGTAGATGTCCTTGGCACCCTTGATGATGCGCGCCGACTTCCTCGCCGAGTCCCGCACCGGAACGATCTGGTCGTCTTCGCCGTGGAGCACCAGGGTCGGGACATCGAACTTCTTGAGGTCCTCGGTGAAATCGGTCTCGGAGAAGGCTTTGATGCTCTCGTAGGCATTCTTCAGACCGGCCTGCATGCTCCACAGCCAGAACTGGTCGAGCACGCCTTGCGAGACCTTGGCGCCAGGCCGGTTGGCGCCGTAGAACTGCACTGCCAGGTCCTTGTAGAACTGCGAGCGGTCCTTGGTGAGGCTCGCACGCAGGCCGTCAAATACTTCGATCGGCAGCCCCTCGGGATTGGCAGCCGTCTTCACCATGATCGGCGGCACCGCGGCGATCAGGACTGCCTTGGCCACCCGCGACGTTCCGTGCCGCCCGATGTAACGCGCGACCTCTCCTCCCCCGGTGGAGTGGCCCACCAGCGTGGCGTCGCTGAGATCGAGCGCCTCGATGACGGCGGCGAGATCGTCGGCATAGCCGTTCATGTCGTTGCCCGCCGAAGCCTGGCTGGATCGGCCATGGCCACGCCGGTCGTGCGCGATGGCACGGAAGCCGTTCTGCGCGAGGAACAGCATCTGCCCGTCCCAGGCGTCGGCATTGAGCGGCCAGCCGTGGGAGAAGGTGACGGGAGGCCCCTGGCCCCAGTCCTTGTAGAAGATCTCGGTGCCGTCCTTCGTGAGGATCCTGCTGTCGGTGTACTCCCTCGTGATGGTGCCCATGGTTTCGCTCCCTGTTCGGATCGTTCATGCCGGGATTTCCTGTCGCGCGACAACAGTAGGCATCACCCGACCAGCGAGCGTCTGCCATTGCACGTGTTTTTCGTTAGGTGAACCGGCCTGCCGGGACCTAGGCCGATCAGCATAGGCGCGGTCTCGGAGGAGCGGATACCTTCGTGCATGGCGAAGAACTCCGAGATCACCATCCTGACCGTGGACGACCACCCGCTGATCCGCGATGGCCTCGCGGCCGTGATCGCGCGGGAGCCGGACATGCGGGTCGTGGCCGAGGCCGGCGATGGAGAACAGGCGCTGGAGCAGTACCGCTCCCATCAGCCGTCGATCGTGCTGATGGACCTGCGGATGCCGCTGATGGACGGAGTGGAAGCAATCCAGGCGATTCGCGGAGAGTTCCCCACGGCCCGGATCATCGCCTTGACGACGTACGAAGGGGACGAGGACATCTATCAGGCACTGGCCGCGGGAGCCAGCGGCTACCTGCTCAAGGACATGCTCAGGACCGAGCTGATCGAAGTGATCCGGAAGGTCCACCAGGGCTATCGCGGCATTCCCCAGGCGATCGCGACGAAGCTGGCGATTCACACCCCCCGCATCGGGCTGACGCCGCGGGAGATCGAAGTGCTGCGCTTGATGGCGGAAGGAAAATCCAACCCCGAGATCGCCACTGCCCTCGGCCGCGCCGAAGGCACCATGAAGATCCACGTCCAGAACATCCTGCAGAAACTCGGTGCCGCCGACCGGACCCAGGCGGTGACGATCGCGCTTCGGCGCGGGATCATTCACCTCGATTGATGACGCTCGACTCTCCGGCGGTTCTCCTGAGCTTCGCCGCGGTCTGTACCGGCTTCGCGCTTCTGCTCGAGCGTTCCCGGAGCCGCCGGGCTGCCGCAGCCGCCCAGGCCCGGTTCGAGGCCGCCCTGGCGGATCGGGCCCGGCTGGCCCGCGGGCTCCATGACACGCTGCTCCAGCGCTTCACGGGGATCACCCTGCAGATCGATGGGGTGCGAGTCTCGCTGCTGCAGCAGTCGAGTCCACTGGCCGAAGATCTGTCCCGGATCCTCCATCAGGCGGATCAGATTCTGCGGGAAGCGCGCGAGATGATCGGGGTGGCGGACACCATCCCGGGTCAGACGGTCGGCGGCCATTCTTCGAGTCCGCCGGGAGGCTGCCACCCCCGATTCAAGGGGTAGCCACGCAGCCCCGAATTCTTCGCATCACCCCCACGCACGGCGTCGCCAGAAAAGCCCGCCTCTAGCTCCCCAGCGTCGCTTCCCGCTATCGGCCGAAGGGCGTAGGCAGGGCTAGACCAAAAGGCGGCGGGAAAATCCAGTCAATCGACAGATGCCCGGCGCTGGCCGGACCGTCATCTTGGCCCCAGCGATAACTCGTAGCTGGAGCCGCGTGATGTTGAGCCTGCGATGCATAGGCCTGGTTGGCCTGACCATACTGACTCACGGCGAAGCCACCCCCCAGCCGAAGTTCGGCCTGCCGAGCCTGGTGCTGGAGCTAGCCGACAATTCGCTCGGGGATGTGGCCGTGGCCGTCTACACGCCTCACCGAGGGATCATCTATTACAACCCCGACCGGGCGCGGCAACTCGGCCCCGACCTCAGCGCCTTCTTCCGGGCCCACGAGTTCGGCCATCTGTACTACCATCACACCCGGGCCAGAGCCATGGCAGGCGGAACGAGTGTAGGCATCGAGCTGGCCCAGAGTCGAGAACTCGAGGCTGATTGTTATGCCGCGAGAACACTCTACCCGTCCCATCGAAGCGCGGTGGAGGCGGCCATCCGGTTCTTCCGACTGATGGGCCCGGTCCGGCTTGACGCCGAGCATCCCGACGGCGCCACCCGGGCCGGGCACATTCTCACCTGCAGCACCCTTCCTCCCCCAACTCCCCGCTGACTCCCCTCCAAGGGTGGAGCCCCGGTGTAACAACCACACCGGGGCACTGCCACGTCGCCTGCTTCCTGGAATCGACCGAACGGCATAGACCCGGGGAGATCAAAAGGCGGTGGGAACATCCAGTCGGTCGACAGATGCCCGGAGCTGGCCGAACCGTCTTTCTGGGAGCGGGGTGAATGGCACGCCGACCTTTACTGTCGCACCTTAGGCAGCTCCAGCGCCACAATGGTCCCCCCGCCCGGTCGCGGCCGCACATCACAGCGTCCGCCCAGGTGAATGGCGCGATCCCGCATTCCGCTGAGCCCGAAGTGTCCCCGCTTGCGCGCCCCGTCCGCCTCGACTGGACTCAACCCCCGCCCGTCGTCCCGCACTTCGAGCCAGAAGGTGCTCGGGCGGAAGTCCAGGTGAATCTCGATCCGGCTAGCTTGGGCGTGACGCACCACATTCACGATGGCTTCCCGTCCGATCCGGAACGCCGCGTCTTCCAGTGCAGGGGGCAGGCGTCCCGGGTGACCGGCGGTGCTGACCGTGACTTCGATCGGCAATCCCGCGGTCCGATCCCGGGCGATCGCCTCGAGTGCTGTCGCCAGATCGTCACTCGCCGACGCCGTTCCGTGCATTTCCCAGACCCGTTCCCTGGCTTCCCGGAGCGACTCCTCCGCGAGGCGCTGGACCCGGAAAATGGTTTCCGTCGCAATCTCGGGTTGTTCGGGGAGGGCCCGCTCGGCTGCTATCAGTTGGAGGTTTACGCCCACGAATCCCTGCAGCAGGGTGTCATGCAGGTCCGCGGCGATGCGAGCCCGCTCGGCCAGCGTGATCTCATACTGGCGCTTGAGTTCGGCCTGGGCGCGAGCATGCCGACGTCGTTGCACCAGGGCCACCACCAGACCGCCCAAGCCGCCGATCAGCAGGACCACCAGAGCTCGGAACCAGAGGGTCTGGTACCAGGCGGGCAGGACTCGAAAGGACCAGGTAGCGCCGGTCTCAATCCACTGTGCGTCGCCCCGGTTCGCGCTGACCCGAAAGCGGTAAGAGCCGGGCCTCAGGTCGGTGTAGTAGGCCCGGCGACGCGTCCCAACCTCTCGCCACGTCGGGTCGGCGCCTTCGAGGCGATAGCGAAACTGAATCCGCTCGGGGAACGAAAGCTCGGTGGCGGTATAGTCGATCTCGAGGGCGCTGCTATGTGCGGGAACGGCCGTGACCTCGAACGGCGCCAGCTCCCGGCCATCGATGCGCACCGTCTCCACCAGCACGTTGAGCGCGGCGTGATTCCCACCAAGGTTTCGCGGGTCGATCGACGCGACGCCCTGGTCGGCGCCGACCCAGATCCGGCCGTCCGCGCTCCGAGTCAGCACCTGGAGCTTGGTCATGGCGATCGCACCGGGGAGGCCATCGAGCCGGTCGAAGACGCGATACTGAAGGGTATGGCCGGTGTCGGCGAAGGCGCGGGCCAGCTCTCCCGGCTCGAGGCGAAGCAGACCCGCCCGGGTCGCAAGCCACCACGCGCCAGAGTTGTCTTCCGTGATGCCAAAGACTCCGCGGCCGGGGAGAGCCTGGCGCTCGGAGAGAATTCGAAACCTTCCGCCTTCGAACTTGTAGATACCGGCGGCGCCGACCGCCCAGATGGTCCCCCCGCGGTCCTCATACAAGTCACTGATCTGACCGGCCTTCACCCCTTCAGCGGCGCCGAACGTGGTCAGCTTCCCGCGATCGTACAGCACAACCCTGCCTTGGGATCCCACCCAGATTCGCCCCGTGCGATCGCTCAAGAGAGCGGTGAATCTCCCGATCACCTTGGCTGGAGCAACCGGGTCGAGTCGATTGCCAACGATCCGAGCCAACCCCACGGCTTGATCGGTAAGCCAGACAGTCCCGGACGGGTCGATCGCCATCGCATCAATGGCCAGGAGCCGCCCTCCCTCGAGCGGGACCTTGCTGGGCTTCAATCCGTGAAAGCGAACCACGATCGTGTCCTCGAAGGCCCAGACGTCACCTGAGGAGTCCTGCGCCATCCGGTAACACCAGCAGGGCGGCTCATGGACATCGTCCCGGCCGCGGGGACCGATTCGGGTGATTTCCTTGGTGGCGAACGCCGAGATCCACACTGAGCTGTCACGGCTGGCAAAGACCCCTCGGGGGCGAAGGCCCCCGCGGGTCGTGTAGGGCACGAGACTGCCCTCCCGAAAGCGCTCGAGCCCGCGGTCCGACGAAACCCAGATGTTCCCCTCGCGGTCTTCGAGGAGATCCCAGATGACATTCGACAGCAGGCCATCCTTCTCGGTGAACTGCTCGGCCTCGGGACCGAACTGGGCGACTGCGACTCCGCGGATTCGGGACGGATCGGGCACCCGCCGCAGACCATCGCCCCTCGACCCGATCCAGAGTGAGCCCTTCCGGTCGATCAGCAGGCTGTAGGCCCCGACCTTCACCTCGGTCACCGGGGTCGTTTCGCCTACTCGCCGGAGGGTGTGCGCCGACCGGGCCATCTCCGCAATCCAGATCGTGCCGTCTCCGGCCTGGGCGAAATCGGCCTGGTAGGCCACGCGCCTCAGCGGCCAGCCCGGATCGAGGAATCGCGGGCTGCCCGAGGGCCGGTACACCACCCGGTCTCTGGTCTCGACCCAGAGCGCATCGCTCTTGTCGAACCACACCGCCCTGGCCTCGGTGCCCATGAAGCCCCACTCGGACCCGACATCCTTCCACTTGCCGTCCGCCAGGCGAGCGAGCCCAACTTCGGTCCCCGCGACCACCTCCCCGCGGCTCGACTCCGCCAGCTCAAAGACGCGAGCGAGTCCATCCTGCGCGCCATAGGTGGTCAATCGCCCTTTCACCAGGTGACTCACCGCACCGGTCTCCCAGACGATCCACAACGTTCCATCGCGGCCTTCCATCAGAGCCCTGACTCCCGCAGCCGGAAGGGTATCGTTTGCCCGCGGTAGGAAGGGCACGAATTGCACGCCGTCGAATCGAACCAGGCCGGATACCGTGCCCAGCCACAGGTAGCCGTCGCCGGTCTGCGCGAGGTAGCGCACCTCGGTGGGTGCTCCTTCCTCCGCTCCCCAGGTTTTGTGGGCAAACTGATGGATGGGGCGGATCGGGATCGAGTCGGGTGCCGGAATTCCGGTTAACAAGGCGACAGCGAAGGCGAGCATCAGCCGATCCGAGGGTATCGATGAAGTGAGCCAAGATAGGCTGACGGCTGCGGGCGGCCAACGATCTCGCACATTCGGCGTCCCCGGCGGGGCGGAGCGTCTTGTACGGTAGGATTAGGGAAGCTCCAGGGAGGAGGGGCGACTGGCGGGTGACCTCCCCGGCCCGGGGAGATCACCCAACCGGGTGAACGGGATGTACGGACCTACTTGCCCGGTGCGTGGAAGGTCACCGTTTGTTCCGTAAAGACGTTGCCTTCGGCATCCACCACCTCGATTCGCACCTTGTGCTGACCGCGCGGCATGCCCACCAGGACGATGGTGTTGCTCTGGCCGAAATCCGCCCACAGCCACGGCAGGTCGTCGACTGTGATGTGAAGATGGCCGACGCGGGGAGACAGGTTCCGCGCGGCCGGCCCTGCCACGGGCAGGATGCGCAAGTTCTCCACCCGGTACGGGATGAACGCGACGCCCTGGGCCAACGGACCCGGAAGCGGCGGCCCCACGAACAGTCTGGGCGGGGGTTCGTTATCAATGGGCACGACCGTGCTCTGGGCGAAATCACCAGTGGCGATCGCGGGGTCTTCGGTAAGCGTTTTCATGGTTTTCCCACCCTTTGAGGTCGGCACCCGGCGGATGACGCGCATCCCGCGCGCCATCCACCGTGCGCCCGTTGAAGGTCCTGGTACTACGGAAGTGACTTGAAACCGGCGCGAAGATCTTCCACGATCGCCTGCGGTTGCTCCCACGCGGCGAAGTGCGCGCCCTTCGGATGCTTCTTATAGTAGAGCAACCTGGGACTGGCCTTCTCGGCCCACTTGCGCGGGATCGGGCAGATCTCCTCCGGGAACGCGCTCACCACGACTGGGATCTTCACCCCCTTCGGAGCGAAGAAGGCATTCTTGTTTTCCCAGTACAGCTGGGCCGACGATACCCCCGTC
>DATBGE010000025.1:0-25644 GCA_036558125.1 Gemmatimonadales bacterium
AAGTCCACCCCGGCAATCACGCCGGCGACAGTGCCGGATCCAGTGCAGTCGAGCACCCGCACAGGGTGCACGATGGCGCCCTTCGCGACGCCGAAGCTGGTGCCGGCGGCGGTCGTGGCCGTGTGAGTCCCATGACCGTTACAGTCGTTCGCGTTGCCGCCGGGAGTGACCGCATCGAAGCCGACACCGACGCGCCCGTTCAAGTCGACGTGGGTAAGGTTGATCCCGGTGTCGATGCCGTAGAAGTGCACTCCAGCGCCCGTTCGATTGAACGTATAAGAGTTACTGAGCGGCAGGTTACGCTGGTCAATCCGGTCGAGCCCAAAGTTGGCAGGATTGAGCTGGGTCGTTTCCAGGTGTACCCGCTGGTTCTGCTCGATCCGCGCGACCTTTGAGTTGGAGCGCAGCGCCTGAATGGTTGTGGGTGACAGCTGGGCGGTGAACCCCTTGAGCGCGCTGCTGTAGGTGTATTTCAGTCTTCCACCGTCGCGGAGCACGATGTCGCCGGCTTCGGAAGCAGGCGCACTCACGTTGTCTTTGAAGACCACGATGTATTCATCAGGGACAGCCTGGCCGGCGGGTGCGGCAACGACGTCAACCAACGAAGCCGGCGCCTGGGATGAACCAGAGCCAGTGGACAACGGATTGTCGCCACAGGCAATCGCGGCGGCGGCGAAACCATAGACGACGAGCTTCCAAGGCACGACAATATTGCGCGACTTCATCGACTGCTCCATTCGCTCCAGGGTCACGAACTGGCCGCCCGCATCAAGGCGAGGTCGGCAGGACGGACTGAAGCTAGGAGCTGTCGCCGATCGCCAGCAGCGGTCAGCGGCGCAACCTGCTGTGGGTTGTCGCACAGGTGGGTTGTAGGAGGTGGGACTACCGGGTGGGTTGTGGTGAAGGCGAAGGTCGGAAGAAAGACAGGCTGTCGTAAGCCATAAGCCTCCGGCGATAGCGGTAACGTATACGGCTTATGGCTTACGGCTTATGGCATTCACCCCGTCGCACCAAACCCGCTCGAAATACAATTGATCGACAGCAACAGCGCCGAGAGATATTGCTGGCGCTGCTGGTCGGTGGATGCGGCCCGGAAGCGACGCAGCAACTCCACCTGCTGGCGACTGACTTGATTGATGGTGGGGAGGCGCCGAGCCAGCCGGCGCCGGAACCGGGGGAATCGTTCCGCGGGTTCGGTGCCTCCACTCACCCGAAGCACTGCTTCCACCGTGCGGCGATACTCCGCTTCGATCAGCCCGAAGACCTCATCCCGCGAGGTGCGCTCCGGCACCAGGTCGGCGTACAGTCTCGCGATCTCGAGATCCACATAAGCCAGCGTCTTTTCAACTTCATCGATCACCAGCCGGAACAGTCTGGACCGTTCGAACATCCGCTGCAACAGACTCTCTCCCCGCTCGCCACGAATCTGCAGAAAGGTCAGCAGTCCGCTTCCCACCCCATACCAGCCGGTGATGAAGTGACGGTTCTGGGACCAGGCGAAGACCCAGGGGATTGCGCGGAGATCTCCCAGCGTCTGGAGTCCAGAGCGGCGCGCCGGTCTCGATCCGATGTTGAGCAGCGCCAGCTCCTCGAGCGGGCTCGCGGCCTGGAAGTAGGCCAGCAGCCCGGGCTGGTCCACCAGCCGGCGATAGGCCGCCTGTGCCGCCCCCGAGAGCGCCTCCATTGCCTCGTCGAACTCGGCAGTGGGCACCAGCTCCGCTTCGGTCTCCGACTTTATCGAATGCTCGATGACGCTGGCGGCGAGAAGTTCGAGCTGGTACGCCGCGGTGCCGCGGTTCGCGTACTTGAAGGAGACCACTTCTCCCTGTTCGGTGAGGCGCATACGGCCGCGGATGGAACCCGCGGGCTGCGCCGCAATGGCCCGGCCCAGTGGAGCTCCTCCGCGGCTCACCGAGCCGCCCCGCCCGTGGAAAAACGCGAGCGGCACGCCCAATTCATCGCTCAACCGGGTGAGCCGAGCCTGGACCTTGCTCAACTCCCAGTTGGAGGAAAGAAATCCTCCGTCCTTGTTGGAATCGGAGTAGCCGATCATGACCTCCTGCACTCCGCCGCCGGCGCGAACGCTGCGCCGGACCAAGGGCACGCCGAGCAGGTTCCGCATGATGACCGGCGCGCGCTGCAGGTCGTCGATGGTCTCGAACAAGGGCACGATGGGAAGGGTGCAGCTCTCGGTCCCGGCCTGGTCGGCAAAGAGGCCGGCCTCCTTCGCCAGGAGATAGGCGCCGAGGACGTCCGATACCTCGCGAGTCATGCTGAGGACGAAGCTCCCGAAGGCCTCGCGGTCGAGCCCGTCCCGCACCTCGCCCACCAGGCGGAACATGCCCAACGTCTCGCCAGCTTCGGGCGGGACCTTGTGATCGGGGGTGAGTGGCTTGCCGAGCTCCGCCACCAGCCACGCCTTCCATTCTTTCGATGCGACGGGAGGGGGCTCCCCGGTTTCTCCGGTCGAGGCCCGCCACAGGATGGCAAGCGCATCGTGCAGCCGAGCGGAGTTCTCCCGGAGATCGAGCCGCACCGTACTGAACCGGAAGGCTTCCACTTCGCGGAGTACGGGACGCACAAAGGCGTTCGCCAGATGTAACGCCTGCGAGTCCTTGAGCCCGCTCATCATGACCCGAAGATCCGCGATCAACTCGTCGGCCGTGGCGTACCCGTCGGCGCAGCGTGCGGTGTCTCCCGATTCGGCGTGACGCATCGCGCCCTCGAGCCGAGCCATCATGCACGCCAGATACTGCCGGAAGATTTCTCCCGGGTTCCGGGCCACGATCTCCTTGCCATGGGGGACACCGGCAAGGGCCTTCTCGAGCGCGGTGCGGAAGGCCGCCGGAACTTCTACCGCCCGCTCGGTGATGCTCAGCGCCTTTACCAGCTCGGCCAGACGGGCGTGATAGCGCTGCAGGCTCGCGCGACGATTCTCCGCCAGCGTCCGGCGGGTGACGTCATTGGTGACGAAGGGATTTCCGTCCCGGTCTCCCCCGATCCAGGAGCCAAACTGAAGGAACGGTGGCACCTCGAAGCGCTCGCCCGGGAAAACCATCTGCAGTGTCCGGTCGAGCTTCTCGTGCACCTCGCTGGTGGCTTCGAAGAGGGTCTCGTTGAAGAAGTGGAGTCCCCAGTAGACCTCCTGGGGAACGGTCGGCTTCTCGAGACGGAGCTCGCCAGTCATCCACAGCAGCTCGATGTCGTTGCGGAGCGAGTCGATCAACGCGGCGCGTTCCCGCGGGGTCCAGCGGGGCGACTCGAGATCCACCAGCCGGCGATAGATCCGGCGGTGCTTTTCCAGGACGGTGACTCGCTTGGCCTCGGTAGGGTGTGCGGTGATTACCGGCCGCACCCTGAGGCCCGCGATGAGTTTCCGAATCCGGTCCGCGTTGCCGCCGGCCTTTGCTCCATCGGTCATCACCTGGGCAAAGGTGCCGCGGACCTGATCCATGCCCCGTTCGGTTTCGGTTTGCCGGCGGCGACGCATGCCCGCGTTCTGCTCCGCGACGCTGAGCAGCTGGAACCAGATTCCCTGCGCGCGGAGCCCACGCTCGATCTCCTCCGGCGTTGCCGAAGGACTGGGCGCTTCGCCGAGCAGGATCGGAACGACTTCGGGCTGACGGGTGCCCACGACGTCCAGCAGCAGACGAAACAGCAGCTCAGCCACCTCGGTGGCGTAGGCGGCTGCGCTGGCAGCGAGCGGGTCAGCAGAAGCGGGGAGGGCTTCGGCGGGAAACGGGGCGGCGCGCTCCTGGGTCACACGACGCGATCACGAACGGGCTGGCCCGCGAAAAACAGCTTGAGGTTTTCCAGGGCTCGCATGCCCATGGCGACGCGGGTCTCGGTGGTCGCGCTGCCGAGATGGGGGAGCAGTGCGACATTCTCCATCGAGAGGAGTTCGGGCGCAATGGCAGGCTCGCGCTCGTACACGTCGAGGCCTGCCCCGGCGATTGTCCCCGCCTTGAGTGCGGCGATCAGCGCTGCCTCGTCCACCACGTCGCCCCTCGCCGTGTTGATCAGGAAGGCGCCCCGCTTCATCTGCTTGAGCCGCTCGGCGTTGATGAGGTGGCGGGTCTCCGGCGTCGCCGGGCAATGCAGCGAGATGAAGTCGCCCTCCCGCAGCACGGCCTCGATGCTGTCCCGGCCCTCGGCGCCCAGCGCCTTTGCCTCTTCCGGCTTGGGTGGATAAGGGTCGTGGTAGATCACCCGCATCCCGAACCCATGGTGGGCCCGCCTCGCGACCGCTTTTGCGATCCGGCCCATCCCCACCAGGCCGAGCGTCTTTCCGCTGACCTTGGTGCCCAGCATGTGGGTGGGGCGCCACCCGGTCCAGGACTGGGAGCGGACGTGACGCTCTCCTTCTCCTGCCCTCCGGGCGACCATCAGCAAGAGCGTGGTCGCGATGTCGGCGGTGTCGTCGGTGAGGACATCGGGCGTGTTGGTGACGGTCAGGCCCCGCGCCTTCGCAGCCGCGATGTCGATGTTATTGAAGCCCACCCCGAAGTTCGCGATGATCTTCGTCTTCAGCGGCTCGGCCCCGAGGACCTCGGCGGTCAGCTTGTCGGTGACGGTGGGCAGGATGCCGTCGGCGGTGCGCAGGACTTCCTGAAGCCCCGCGGCATCGAGCGGCCGATCGTCGCGATTGAGCTGGACGTCGAACGACCGGGTCAGCTCCTCTTCTACCGGAGCCGGAATTTTCCGGGTGACGACAACTCGGGGCTTGCCGCTCACCGGGTCAGGACCGCGCGACGGGACGGACGCTTCGCCAGGGCCTCGGCGACGGCTTTACCCAGATCGGCGGGACTCGGAGCCACGGACAAGCCGAGCGACCGCATGATCTCGGCTTTCTCGGCGGCGGTATCGCCGAAGGCGGAGATGATGGCACCGGCGTGACCCATGCGCCGTCCCTTGGGTGCTGTGAGACCGGCGACGTATCCGATCACCGGCTTGGACATGTTTTCCTTGACCCACAGGGCAGCTTCGGCCTCCTGGGGTCCACCGATCTCCCCGATCATCATCACCGCCTCGGTCTCGGGATCCTCCTCGAAACGAGCGAGGATGTCGAGGAAGGAAGAGCCGTTTACCGGATCTCCCCCGATGCCGACGCTGGTGGAGACCCCGATGTTGAGGTCCTTCATCTGCGATGCCGCCTCGTAGCCCAGCGTGCCAGAACGGGTGACGAGTCCCACCTTCCCGGCCATGTAGATGTGGCCTGGCATGATCCCGAGCATGGACTTGCCGGGGCTGATGATGCCGGCGCAGTTGGGACCGACCAGCATCGTCCGCTTTTCCTTGGGATATCGCCGCAGGTAGCGCTTCACCACCATCATGTCCTGGGCGGGAATCCCATCGGTGATGCAGCAGACCAGCCTGATGCCCGCATCGGCCGCTTCCATGATCGCATCGGCACAGAAGGCGGCCGGGACGAAGATGATGCTGGCATCGGGGTACACCGCGTCCACCGCATCCTTGGTGGTGTTGAACACCGGCAGGCCGATGTGAGTCTGGCCGCCTTTGCCCGGCGTCACCCCACCGACAACCTTGCCCCCATACTCGATCATCTTCTGGGCATGGAAGGTCGCCTTGTCCCCGGTGAAACCCTGGACCAGGATGCGGGTGATTTCGTTGATCAGAATGGCCATAGTTGGTCGTTAGTAAGGAGTGAGGGGTAAGGAGTAAGGAGTGGAAAGCAAGGAGTATCCCTGTTACTCCTCGCTCCTTACTCCTTACTCTTTTTTCCCTTCTTCCATGCCGCCACCACTTTCGTAGCAGCGTCCTCCAGACTGTCGGCCTGGATCAGCGACAGCTTCGACTCATCCAGTATCCGCCGGCCCTCCTCCACGTTGGTCCCCGCCAGTCGTACCACCAGCGGCACATCCACGCCGACTTCCTTCACCGCCTGGACCACACCCTTCGCCACCCAGTCACAGCGGTTGATGCCGGCGAAGATATTGACCAGCATCGCCCCGACCTTGCGGTCCTGCAGCACCAGCTTGAAGGCCATGGCGACCCGCTCGGGCGATGCTCCGCCTCCGACGTCGAGGAAGTTGGCCGGCTGGCCCCCGGCGTGCTTGATCATGTCCATCGTCGCCATGGCAAGGCCGGCCCCGTTGATGATGCAACCGATTTCGCCGTCCAGGGCGACGTAGTTGAGCCCGTACTCCGCGGCCTGTGCCTCGCGCGGGTCCTCTTCGGCGTGATCCCGCAGCTCGGCCACCTGGGGGCGGCGGAACAAGGCGTTGTCGTCGAAGCCCATCTTGGCGTCGAGCGCCAGGAGCCGGCCGTCCTTGGTGAGGACCAGCGGATTGATCTCCACCATGGTGGCGTCGAGATCCCGGAAGGCACGGTGGCAACCCATCAGTACGGTGACCATCCGATTCACGTGCGAGGGATCGAGCCCAAGTCCGAAGGCGATCTCTCGCGCCTGGAACGCCTGCATGCCGACTGCGGGCTCCATGACCTGGCGCAGGATCGTCTCCGGCTCGCTTTTGGCGATCTCTTCGATCTCCATGCCGCCGTGGGGGTGGGCCACCAGCATGATCCGCTCGGTCTTTCGGTCGAGCACGAAGCCGATGTAGAGCTCCCGCTCGATCGGCACGGCGGCCTCGACGTACAGCCGGTGGACGACTTTCCCTTCGGGCCCGGTCTGATGGGTGACCAGGCGGGCGCCGAGCAGAGTCGTTGCGGCCTTTCTCACCTCGTCCTCGGTAGTGCAGAGCTTGATCCCGCCAGCCTTGCCCCGAGCGCCCGAATGGATCTGCGCCTTTACCGCCCAGCGTGATCCGCCAATCTCGGCCGCGCGATACACGGCCTGCTCCGCGCTGTACGCCACACCACCAGGCGGGATGGCGACGCCGAAGTTGGCGAGGAGTTCTTTGGCTTGGTACTCGTGGATGTCCACCGCTGACTCCTTGGGTTCCTTCTTGGTGACAGCTGCCTTAAGCCATAAGCCGTAGGCCATCGCCTCTTGCTTAGGGCTTAAGGCTTACGGCCTACGGCCCCTTTCCCAATTGCCTTGGCCATTTCGACAACGACAGACGCCATCCGTGCGCTCGCCGCATCGATCATCTTGCCGTCGAGCTGAGCGGCGCCTTTGCCGTTGCGAGCCGCCTCATCCAGGGCGTCGAGGATTCGCTGCGCCCGATCCACTTCCGCGGGAGGCGGGGTGAAGACCTGATTGGCCAGCGCGATCTGCGAAGGATGGATCGCCCATTTGCCTTCGATGCCGAGGGCAGCGCCACGACGAGCAGCCGCGAGGTAGCCGTCGGGATCCTTGAAATCCCCGAAGGGGCCATCAATCGGCCGCAGGCCGTAGGCTCGGCAGGCCACGATCATCCTGGTGAGCGAGGCGTGCCATTGATCCCCGGGATAATCGGGATTGAGCCCGCCGATCGAGACGGTGCGGGCCCGCATACTCGCCGCGTAGTCGGCGACGCCGAAATGCATTGCCTCGAGCCGCTTCGAGCTCTGCGCGATCGCCTCGACATTCGCCATGCCGAGCGAGGTTTCGATCAGGACATCGATGCCGATCCGATGGCCGATCCCCTTGGCCGTTTCGATCTGGGTGAGCAACGCGTCAACCAGGTACACATCGGCCGGGACACCCACCTTCGGGATCAGGATGGCGTCGAGCCGCTGGCCCGCCTGCTCCACGACGTCCACCAGGTCGCGGTACATGTAGTGGGTATCGATACCGTTGATGCGGACGCAGATGGTCTTCCCGCGCTCGCGCCAATCGTATTCCTGGAGGCCTTTGATGACGTGGAGTCGGGCAGCGACTTTGTCGGCGGGCGCCACGGCGTCCTCGAGATCGAGGAAGATGTAATCCGCCTCGCTCTCGAGCGCCTTGGGGAACATGGCCGGATTGGACCCCGGCACCGCCAGCTCGCTGCGCTGCAGGCGGGGCCGGGCCGGCTCGAAACGCGTGTGACTCATGCGCCTACACGGGCGCGAGTCGCTCGGGTCTCGGCCGTTTTAGCCGCGTCGGGACTGCCTGCTACCTGCTTCGTGGCGAGTGGCGCGGCCGTGCTGCGCCAGTATTCCTCGGCGGCGGCAGGACCGCTTCCCGGTGTCACCTTGATGCCGACATCGCGCATCGCCATCTCCGCTCCGGCGATGCCGCTGATCAGCATCAGTTCGTTGAGGTCTCCCAGGTGACCGATGCGGAAGAGCTTTCCGGCCACTTTGTTGAGACCGGCCCCGAGCGCCAGGTTGTACCGGCGAAACGCCACGTCGATCACATCGGCGCCGTTGAAGCCGGCGGGAACCAGGATCGCCGAGACGGTGTCCGAGTGCCACTTGGGCGCTTTGGCGCAAAGCGAGAGCCCCCACGCCTTGACCGCGGCACGAGTGCCTTCGGCCAGGCGGTGATGCCGCGCGAAGACGTTCTCCAGACCTTCCTCCGCCAGAATCGCGAGCGATTCCCGCAGGCCGTAGAGCAGCGGCAACGACGGCGTGTAGGGGAAATATCCGGTGACGTTCGCTTTGATCATGTCGCCCAGATCGAAGAAGACCCGGGGCAGCTTCGCCTGCTCCCTGCGAGCTAGCGCCTTCTGACTGGCGCAGATGATTCCGAGGCCCGCGGGCAGCATCAGTCCCTTCTGGGATCCGCAGACCGCCATGTCCACTCCCCACTCATCCATCCGGAAGTCGAGTGAGGCGATGGAGCTGACGCCGTCTACGAAGAGCAAGGCGGGATGGCCGGCCGCGTCGATAGCCTTTCGTACTGCGGCGATGTCGCTGGTGACGCCGGTCGCGGTCTCGTTGTGGACCACGGCAATGGCCTGGATGGCGTGCGCCTTGTCGCCGCTCAGGATCTGCTGGATCTGATCCGGGGGCGCGCCTTCACCCCATTCGACGTCGATCGCCTGCACGTCGAGTCCCAGCCGCTGCATCATGTCGATCCAGAGATGGCTGAACTGGCCGTAGCGGAACGACAGGATCTTGTCGCCGGGAGAAAGAGTATTGGTCAGCGCTGCTTCCCAGCCGCCGGTTCCACTGGCGGGGAAGATGAACGGCTGCCCGTCTTTGGTCTTGAAGATCTTCCTCAGCTCGGCGAAGAGCCCGAGCGGCAGCTCGGGGAAGCTCGACGAGCGATGATCCTCCATCGCGATGTGCATCGCGCGCAGGATCCGATCGGGGGTATTGGTAGGACCGGGAACGAAAAGATGGTTGCGGCCAGGCATGACACTTCCTCAGCGCTGGAGACAAGACGAGAGCGAGAGCTCCGGGCTCTCGCGCGAATTACTGTCCGCGGCCATACTTCGCCGCCAACACCCTCGACGTCCGGAGTACCATGGCCGTACTCGCAACGCGCGAACAACGCGCGGCGCTGCTGGGAGACCTCTACTGGGCAGCCGTCACCGCGGCTGCACCGGGTCCCGCCCTGAGTGCGGCGCTGGCCTCCCATCCGTCGGAGCCCAAGCGTCGGGTACACCTTCTGGCACTCGGCAAAGCGGCCTACCCGATGGCCGTCACTGCCGTCGCCGCGCTCAAGAAGCGCGACCAGGAACTCGCCGGAGGCCTGCTCGTCACTCCGGAACCAACACCCTCACCTGATCCTCGACTCGGCGTCGCCGTCGGCGACCATCCCGAGCCGGGTCCCGGCTCATTCCGGGCGGCCGAACTGCTCCAGGCAGCAGTCGCCCGGATCAAGCCGGAAGACGAAGTCTGGGTCCTGCTCTCGGGCGGCGCCACCAGTCTGCTCGCCGCGCCGGTTCCTCCACTCACTCCGCAGAGCCTGACGGAGCTCTACCGTCTGCTCCTGGGCTCTGGGCTCGACATAACTGCGATGAATCGGGTCCGCAAGCGTTTTTCGCTTTGGGGCGGAGGCCGCCTCGCCGCCGCGCTCGCTCCGGCGCGCGTGAAAAATTTCACAATCTCGGACGTTATCGGTGACGATCTGGCTGCTATTGGATCCGGTCCATGCGTGCCCGATACGTCCACCGCCGCGGAAGTGCGAGCGCTGCTGACCTCCGCCGGCCTGTGGGAGAGAGTCCCCGAACCATGCCGCCAATTTCTCCTGGCGGTGGAGCGGGGAGAGACTCCGGAGACCCCCAAGCCTGAACATCCCGCCTTCAAGACGACGCAGGCCGTTCTCGTTGCCAGCAACCGGCTGGCGCTGGAGGCGGCCTGCGCTAAGGCGCGAACCCTCGGACTCTCAGCCCATCTGGTTGATGCCGCCCTGGCGGGTGAAGCTGCCAATGCGGGGGCCCGAGTCGCGGCTTACCTGCTCACTCATGATGGCGAAAACCGGCCGGGAGCGCAAGGCGGGGGGCTGAATAAAGATGCAATCTGCGTTTGGGGCGGGGAGACGACCGTGACCCTGGGCGCAAATCCGGGCCGAGGGGGGAGAGCGCAGGAGCTGGCCTTGGCGGCGGCGAAGGAGTTGGTGAAGGACGAGCGCGGCGGACCGGAGGACCGGCGGACCGGCGGACGGCGTGAAATAACAGTTCTGGTTGCGGGGACGGATGGACGCGACGGTCCAACCGACGCTGCCGGCGCGATTGTCGACGGAGATTCCTGGCAAGCGATTCGCCGAACCGGGCGCGATCCCGCGCGCGACCTCGCCAGCCACAATGCCTACGACGCCCTCGCCTCAGCCGGTGCCTTGTTCAAGACCGGGATGACGGGGACGAATGTGATGGACGTTGTGATCGGATTGATAATTGAAAATTGATAATTGAAAATTGGGGCGTGCTTTCAATGTTCAATTTTCAATTTTCAATTGACTAAGGCCGCCCATCTTCCTCCGGCCTAAAATCCCCTCCCAGAATCACGGTCACATCCACTCGACGCAGCGTGTCGGTTTCCATTTTCACGGTGCCGACGCCCAGGGCCTCGCGGACTCGATCGGCCGGACCCTCGGCGCCGCGGCGCGCGATGATGAGGGTCGAGTCGCTCGTCTTGTCGGAATTGCCGAAGAAGACCACGTCAAGTCCCTGGCGGCGGAGCTTGCGGGTACCCAAGCGGGCGAGTCCCTGCTTGGCGGTGCCGTTCAGCACCTCGACCAGGATCCGATCATCGGCCGATGGAATCGCGAACGCGTGACCGGCGACCCGGTCCTGATGGGGACGAACGAGGGCTGCGAGGGTGATGACGCCGAGCACTCCGGCGACGATCAGGAGCCGGCGCGTGAGAAGAGACTGTTCCAAAAGCGCACCGTCGGATCAGGGAGAGGCCAGCCCGACTGCACCAGGCGAGCGACCCGGGAACGGGCCACCTCGCGTAGCACTCCAGTTGGATCGCGGGGGAAACGGCCCGCCAGCTCGGCCCGCCCGCTCTGATCGAAGCTCCGCCCCGGCTCGAGGAAATCGGCGCAGTAGAGGACCCGGCCCACCATGTCCCACTCCGCCAGCCCCATGCTATGGTAGCGCACCGCGTCGAGCACACCGCGATCGGTTTCGCCGTCGGCCTTGGCCCGTGCGGCGCTGGCGGGGCCATGCCGGATCTCCGCCGGGCCCGGCGAAGTCGGAGCCCATTTTTCGAGCTCCTCGGCCGGCGCATCGCGCAGCGCATCGTGCAGCCACACCGCGCGGAGCCAGCGATTCCGCTCCGAATCGGGGACGCCCATTTCCTCGGCCCATTCCAGCACCAGTCGAGCGACCCGCTCGATGTGGGCCACCCGCTCGGGTGTGGCGGTGGCCCACGGTGGAAAGGTCGGCCGCAGTCCTGCCGGCGTCTGGCGAACGGGGCGGGCCTCGTCGGTCAAGAAAACTCCACGCCGAGTATGAGGTTATCGAGCAGCCGCGTAGTGCCGACGCGGGCCGCCACAGCGAGGACGGTGCCGGCCGAAGCGCGCGCCGTCGGCGCGAGACGTTCATCCACGATGGCAATATAGTCCACGCTGACCGACGGATGCAGCCGGAAGGCCTCTCCCATCACGGCCTCGAGACGCGCCGCATCCTCTTCCCCGGCAAGCCAGGCGCGCTCCGCAGCCCGGAGTGCCTCGCTCAGCGCCCGCGCCTCGCGGCGTTGAGCCGGATCGAGGTATGCGTTGCGGCTGCTCAGCGCCAGGCCGTCGGCCTCGCGGACAGTCGCGGCAACGACCAGTTCGAGCGGCCAATCCAGATCGCGCACCATCTGCCGAATCAAGACTGCCTGCTGGATGTCCTTCTGCCCGAACACCGCGACGTCGGGTTGTACGATGTGGAAGAGCTTCGCCACGACCGTGAGTACCCCCGCGAAGTGTCCCGGCCGCACCGCTCCCTCCCAGCGTTCGGCCGAGCTGCCGGGGACGACTCGAGTTTCCGCTCCGGGCGGATACATCACCTCCGCCGTCGGCACGAATAGAGCATGGACTCCCCTTCCTTCGGCCAGCGCCCGGTCGCGGTCGAGATTGCGCGGGTAGCGGCTGTAGTCCTCCTTCGGACCGAATTGCAGTGGGTTGACGAAGATGCTCATCACCACACTCTGCGCGTGACGACGGGCGTGATCGACCAGCGAAAGGTGCCCCTCGTGCAGGGCGCCCATCGTAGGCACAAGGCCGATGCGCTTCCCTGCTCCGCGCTCGCGGGTGAGCCAGGAACGGAGGGATGGAATGTCGGAGAATTCCGGGAGGGACATTGGTCTGGAAGTCAGCTGTTAGCTGTTAGCTATTAGCTGTTAGCCAAGCAATCAGAAGGGTGACGGCTTTGCTGATGACTGATGACTCCTTGTCATAAAGCATAGAGGCAGAGATAACACTGGGGTTTATCCCTGCCAACAGCTAATAGCTAACAGCTAACCGTTCAGTCAAAACTGTGCTCCTTCCCCGGATACTTTCCTGCCCGCACATCATCAGCATACGCCGTGGCCGCCTGGCGGATCGCGGTGGTGAGGTCAGCGTACTTCTTGAGGAACTTGGGAGTGAAGTCCTGGTTGAGCCCGAGCATGTCCTGCAACACCAGCACCTGCCCGTCACAGGAGGCGCCGGCGCCGATGCCGATCGTGGGGACCCGCACTGCAGCACTGATCTTGCCGGCGAGCCCGGCGGGGATCAGCTCGAGCACGATCGAACAGGCGCCCGCCTCCTCCAGCGCCTTTGCATCTTCCAGTAATCGAGTGCCGGTGTCGGCTTCCCTGCCCTGGACCCGGTACCCGCCGAGTGCGTTGACCGATTGCGGCGTCAGGCCAAGGTGTCCCATCACCGGGATGCCGACCTGTACCAGGGCGCGGATCGTCTCGGCCATATGACGGCCGCCCTCCAGCTTCACGCCATGCGCTCCGGTTTCCTGCAGAACTCTCCCCGCATTGCGCAGCGCTTCGGCGACCGAGATCTGATAGGTCAGGAACGGTAGATCCACGAACACCAGCGCGCGCTTCGCACCCCGTCGCACCGCGGCTGCGTGATAGATCATCTGGTCCAGCGTCGCGCTCAGGGTCGTCCCATGGCCAGCCACCACCTGGTTGACCGAGTCTCCGACCAGTAGCAGGTCCACGATCGGATCGAGTACCCGTGCGGTCAGCGCGTCATAACAGGTGAGGACAACGATCTTCCGCCCCTCGCGCTTGGCGTCGAGCAGGGAGCGAATCGTCAGAGGGTGGGTATCGTCGGTCGGCATTTCAGTCGACAGTCGAGTCAATCATCTTTCTCCACCTTCTTTGGTGCCAGCCCGTCCAGCTCCTCCATCTCCCGCTGCCACCAGTCGCGATTGGGCAGTTCGGGATGAGGAATGCGCAGATCAGGATCGCGGAGCCGGCGGGTGCCGTAGCGAACGATATCGAGATCCAGAGTCCGCGGTCCCCACCGCTCGGTGCGTTCCCGGCCGTTCTCATCTTCGATCTTGTGCAACAGCTTCAGAAAGCGCCCGGGATCCAACCCGGTCTCCACCAGTATCATCTGGTTCAGGTATTTCTCCTGTGGGACCGGGCCAACCGGCTCCGTCTCTTCGACCTTGGACTCGGCCAGGACGGTGGTCAGTGGAAGCTTCGCCAGCGCCGCACGGGCCTTGGCCAGGTAGGCGTCACGATCGCCCATATTGCTGCCAAGGGCGACATAAACCCGTTCGCGCAGGTTCATAGATCGTGCGAGAAGTGCCGGGCGATGGCCTCGAGATGCTCGGTGACGGTAGACAACTCGCGAATGGCCCGCTCGAGATCGGCGTGGCTGCGCGAAGTCTCCGAGGCCCGGCGAGCGGCGCTGTTGGCCTGCTCGAGTGTCCGGGCCGAAACCGAGACGACGCCGGCCATCTGGTCCCGTAACCGGCTCACGCCCTGTTCCTGCCGCCCGGCGGTATCCGCGATACGCCGCGCATGGGCTCCGGCGTCATGCGTGGCTCCGACGATATCCTCGAGCGCCTTCACCGCGTTGGCCGAGAGGTGCTCGACACCGCGAACCGTCGCCTGTCCCCGGTCCATCTCTTCGGAAATCTGAGCCACCTGACCCAGGATCGCCGCGACCAGCCCGCCGGCTTCACGTGAGGCTTCACCGCTCTGCGCCGCGAGCTGGCGTACTTCTTCAGCGACGACCGCGAATCCCTTCCCCTGTTGCCCGGCCCGGGCCGCCTCGATCGCGGCGTTGAGCGCGATAAGGTTGGTCAGATCGGCGATCTCCCGGATGGTGGCGATGAAACCGATCAGCCGGTTGGTCACCTGGTACAGCTCGCCAACCTGCCCCGCGGTGACCGACACGAAGCTGTGCAGTTGGACCAGCCGCTGGATCGCATCCTGAATCGATTCCCGGTTCTGCGTCGCCACACTCGCCGCAAGGTCGGAGACGGTGACCGCGGCTCCGCCGTGATCGGCGACTTCGCGAGCCTGGCTCGACAGACTTTCGGTTGCCTCGAGGCCTCGGGCCACCAACTGTTCCTGCTCCGCCACGCCTCCCCGGATCTGCTGCGCCGCGGCCGCGGTTGCGGCGGCAGCGCCACGAAGCGATTCGGCGGTCGTGGCCAGAGCACGGATCTGGAGTCCCAGACCGTCGACCGTTTCCACCAGCGGGCGGCGCAGGTCGGCGATGTGGATCGCGGTGGCCAGCTGTGCGGCGAAGGTGGAGGCGGCTGCGAGTTCCTTCTTGCCGTAGGTGCGGGTCTTATGGTGGTCCACCTCGAAGGTGCCGATCGTCTCGTTCCCGAAGCGGAGCGGCAGCACCATCATGCTCAGCGCGGCGGCGCTTGGTGCCATGATGCGCTCGTCCCGCCGTGAGTCCACCACGACGACGGGCTCACCAGTGCGGATCGCCATCGCCCGCAGCGCGGCGCTGTCGAAGGGAGGGTCTCCCCTTCCCTCCCAGCCCAGCGCCCCTCGATAGACCAGTACCGGCTGTTCCTCGCGCAGGCGGTAAATCCGGAAGTCGCCCCAGTCGAGGACCCGGTTCGCCAGCTTCTCGAGCTGCGTGAAGGCGTCGCCCAGAGTCAGGTTGCTGGTGATGATCCGCTCGCGCAGCGCGATCTTGTTGAGCTCCTCGGCGGCGATCGCCTCTTCCAGAATGCGCTTGGTGAGCAGTCCGAGGACGGAAAGCACGGCGAGGACGGTGATCCACCCTTCGGGCGGCAGCGCCATGATGGCACCACCGGAGACGACGGCGGCGATCAGCGTCAGCAGGTACGCCAGGATCTCGTACCGCAGGATCATGAGGCCTTCGTGGGCCTCGAGCTTGCCGCGAACCAGCAGGGTGAAGTAGAAGAGGGAGCGGGTAAAGAAGAAGTACATCCCCGCCAGCGTCACCGCCGCCGGGAGGTATTCCAGACTCACGCCGCTCGGCGACGTGAAATGGAAGACGAAAGCGTAGGCCCCGTAGCCGGCCGCGAATCCAATGACTTCCCGGCCGGCGTTGATCCACGAGGCCATCAGCATCTTGCGCAGCAGGAACGCGTCGCAGGTGAAAATGCCCACGCCAAGCGCAAAGGCGACCGGCGCCGGACCCACCGTGACCGCGCCGACCAGCACCACGACGCCGACCTGGGTCAGGTAGGAGAACTTGGAGAGCGGGATCTGACCCCGGCGCAACAGGATGATCGCGCCCAGCATGAAGAGCGTGATCCAGGGCTGCTCCATCCAGCGCCGGTCGTTCGCCAGCAAGGCGACGAGCAGCGCCGAGCCGCCCCAGGCCAGAACCTTGGTGTAGATGCTGAGCGCCCCGCGAGCGTTGTATGTCATGACGACCTGGCCTGGTCTCTGGCGTCGAGCGCGGCACGAAGCGCGGCCAGCAGCCGTCCTGCGGCGGCCGGCCCCTCCTGTCCCAGGGTCCTTACCAGCTCACTGCCCACCACCACTCCATCGGCCAGACCCGCGACGCGGGTCGCCTGTTCCGGGGTCGAGATCCCGAATCCCACTGCGAGCGGCAGTGTCGTGGCCTCCCGAATTCGCGCGACGTAGCTCTCCAGTCCGCTCCAGAGCTCGCTCCTTGCCCCGGTGACTCCCAGCCGCGCCACCAGGTAGAGAAACCCCTCGGCCCCGGTGACCGCTTGTCTCAAGCGGGGTCCTGTCGTGGTCGGCGCGATGAGCCGGATCAGGTCCAATGGACTGTGGGCGACGGCCCGCTCGATGGCGGGATCGGTGCCGACCGGAAGATCGGTGAGCAGCAGCCCGGCAATGCCCAGCTCGGCAGCATCCTTCAGAAAGCGATCGACGCCGTAACGCCAGACCGGATTCAGGTAGCTGAAGATCACCACCGGCTTGGTGAGTCGCGCGCTTTCGACCAGCTCGAGCGTGCGAGCCAGCGTCATCCCCTGCTGCAGCGCTTCGAAGGTCGAACGCTGGATGGTCGGCCCATCGGCCAGCGGGTCGCTGAATGGTACACCGACCTCGAGAATGTCACACTGCTCGTCGGCCCGGCGCAGCGCCTCCAGACTGGCTTCGAGCGACGGGTGACCGGCCGTGAGATAGGGGATGAGCGCGGTACGCCCCCGGCGGCGCAGCTCGCTCCAGGCGGCGGCGAGCGTGGAATCAGACGAAGTAGTCGCCGACAACGATGCCGTACCGATCGGGATTGGTGACCTTCACGATAGAGCGCAGAAAGGCTCCGCTGGCATCCTGCTCCCCGAGATTTTCGGTCCGGCCGGGCGGGGGAACGCCGGCGCCATCCTGGTCGATCACGATTCTCACGAGGGGCCGGTTGAGTTGCCCGCCGTCCGGATTGGGGGCCGACACCACCGCCACCTCCAGGGTGTCGAGAATGACACAGGTGCCCACCGGATAGATGCCGATCAGGTTGATCAGCGCCTTGACCAGGATCCGATCGTAACCGCGGCGGGGATTCTCCCACATCTCGCGCAGCACCTGGTCGGGTTGAATCGGTACGGTCTGGTAGCTTCGCCGCGTCGTGGCGGCATCGTAACCGTCGGCGACCGCAACGATGCGGGAGAAGATCCCCTGCTCCCGCGGCCGCAGTGCCTTGGGGTAGCCGGTCAGGTCGGTCTTCATGTGATGCTCATGCGCGATCACGATCTGCCGGTAAGGAATCTCGCCGTAAGCCCGCATATTGAACAGCGTCAGCACGCCGAGCCACGGATGGGTCTGCATGAGGCGCCATTCATCGTCGCTGAGTCCACCCGATTTGTTGAGCACCTCGACCGGGATCCGCGCTTTCCCCACGTCGTGCAGCAACGCGCCCATGCCGAGATCGTAGAGCTGGAGCCGCTGGAGAGCGAGCTTCTTGCCGATCGCCACGGCGAGAATACAGACGTTGACCGAATGGGTGAAGGTGTATTCGTCGTAGTCCCGCAACGTGGTCAGGCCGATCAGCGACGTCTCGTTATTCAGCACCTGGTCAACGATCGCCTGGACCGCGCGCTTCACCCGGGCCACCGATGTGGTCCGCCCCATCCGGACACTGTTGATCAGGTCCTTGGTAACGGCGACGCCCAGCGAGTAGGTGCGCTTCGCCGCCTCCTTCGCCTTCTCCTCTTCGGCGAGCAGCTCCTCGGTCTCGACCGTCGGTTCGACGTCGATCCGGGTGATGCCCGCGCGACCCAACTTCTCCCGCAGCTCGAAGATCTTCTCCGGATCCCGCTCCTTGGGGATGACCGAGAGCAACACGCCGAGGAAGATCTGCCAGTCCCGCCGGTCGGTTCCGGGCAGGACTTTGAGTACTCCAAGGTCGACCGCTCTGAAGATGGTGAGCAGGTGGCTGAAGGAGGCGTAGTTGTCCAGCTCGAGGCGGAGGCGGGTGCCGTTGACGAAGATGAAATCGCCGGAGAGCCGGACTTCGATTTCTCCCTGGGGTTCGAGCAGCCCGTTGGAGGCAAGGAGCAGGTCGTCGAGCGACTTCTGCGCGGTGGCGTTTTCGATCGGATAGAGCTTGAGGCTGCGGATCGCGGCGTACATCGCGAGCAGCAGGCCGCGCCCCGCGTGTCGCAGGAAGGCGTCCGCTGCGACCTCGGCGGCGTGGGAAGTGGCGGCGTCGGACTCGCGAATCACGCCGGATTCTCCCGCAGCGCCCGGCTCACCGCGTTGCGGACGACGAGGTCTTTGTCATTGGCGGAGCGCTGCAGCAGGTCGCGCGATTCCTGGGTGCGGATCTTCCCGATCGCGAGGGCGGCGCAGGCTCGGACCTCGGGCGATTCCTTGCGCTTGAAGAGGGCGCCGGGACTCATCAGGCCGGAGAGCGTTTCCAGCGCGCCGTCGCGGGCGATCAGCGCGTAGGCCTCGAAGAAGCGCATCCGCTCGGTGAGATCGATTTCCCGCTGCATCTTACCTTGCACTACGGGCTCGATCCGGCGCAGCGCACCCTTGTACCCCCGCCGTCCCATCTCCTGCACCGAGGCCAGCCGAACTTCCCGATCGGCGTCGTCGATCCCGCGTTCCACGTGGCCCAGTGCGCCTGGACTCCCCACCGAGGCGAGCGCCTGCACCGCGGCAAGCCGGAGGGCGGGATTGGCGTGTCCCATGATTTCGCCGAGGCCGGGCACCGAGGCCTGGAGCTGAAGTCTGCCGCACAAGGCAATCACCGCGGGCAGGGCCTCGGATTCTCCCTGCCGCAGGAGCCGCAGGACTTCGTTGGGACTGGTCTCCGCGAGGCGCTCCGCCGCCGACTCGAGAAGGGCGCGCACCTTGGGAGAGGAGAGTTTTGGCAACCAGATGAGGACGGTCTCGAGCGCGGCCGGGCGCAGCTCGCGCACCAGCTCGCTCAGGTCCTCTTCGCGGGGCGGCGAGGCGGCCTCGTCGATAGACTGGAGGATCTGCGCCAGGACATTCGGATCGCTGAGCCGGCCCACAAAAGCGTCGAGCCGCTCCCGCTGCTCCTGCTTGAGCGCCTGGTTCCGGCCGACGATAAGCCTGGTCTCCTTGAGCACGGTGGCCACCGTCTTGAAGTCGCCGGTGCTCAGAATGTGCGGCAGGTAGGCCTCGAGAGTGGAGAGGACGTCTCCCCGAGCCCAGTCTTCCTCCCGTTGCTCGAAGATGTCGAACAGGATCGCGACCACGTTGGCGCGCAGATCCTGTTGGTATTCCCTGGCCACCGAGTCGCTGATCCCGCGGACCTCGGCCTCGTCGAGCCAGTAGAGTGTCGAGTCGAAGTCTTCCACCGCCACGATCGAGCTCTTGGGTGGCGCCTCCTCGGCGACCTTACCCTTCGTCTCTTCCGGGCTCGAAGGCGTTGCGTCAGCCCCGGCGCCACCTCCACCCATCCCGCTCGTGTCCCCGGCGACCTCGGCAAAGTGGTATTGCACCAACTGGAATTCGCGAGCCCAGAGAAGCGTCAGCAGATCGTCGCCCGCGTCGTTGGCCAACCCGCGCGCCTGCTGGACGATTTCAAGGAATTGGATGATCTCGTCCTCTTCGACGCCCGGGAACAGGGTGAGGACCCGCATCCCGTCCTTGAAGAGGTAGAAGCCGAAACTCTCGTTCTTGGTCGGCTGGTGATAGACGACGTGCTCGTCCCAGATGATGTCGGTCTCGACAATCGTGAGCACCAGCTTGTCGAGTCCCGATGCCCAGACCGGCTGGAACGCGGCGCGGACGTTCTGGATGGCACGCTGGTACATCGGATTGTTGGGGAGGTACATCTGGAAGGCCCGGAAACCCTTCACCACGTTCCGGAGCAGCTCTTCCACCTGGGCGTGCGGCAGATCCACCGCGACCGGAAGTCCCTGGGTCACACTGGAGTCCCAAGAAGTCGTGCCACGTGGGCCACGTCTTTATCTCCCCTTCCGCTCAGACAGATCAGGACCGACGCGTCCTCCGGCCAGCGGCCGGCCTGACGGAATACCCAGGCGAAAGCGTGCGCGGCTTCGAGCGCCGGGATGATCCCTTCCAAGCGGCAGACATTCTGAAATGCATCCAGCGCCTCGTCATCGGTGGCAGACTCGTAGCGCACGCGCCCACTGTCCTTGAGCCAACTGTGTTCGGGACCGACACCCGGGTAATCCAGGCCCGCGGAGATGGAGTGTGCCGGAAGCACCTGCCCATCTTCGTCCTGGAGGAGGTAGCTCAGGCACCCATGCAGGACGCCCGGCTGCCCCGCGGAGAGAGTGGCGCTATGGTGACCGGTCCGAATTCCCTCACCTCCTGCCTCGACTCCCACCAACTCGACTTCGGGATCATCCAGGAAGCCGGTAAAGAGCCCGATCGCGTTCGAACCGCCCCCGACGCAGGCCACCGCCGCGGCCGGAAGTCGGCCATAGCGCTGCAGCATCTGGCTTCGAGCTTCGCGGCCGATGACCGACTGGAAATCCCGGACCAGCCGGGGAAATGGATCGGGGCCGACTACCGAACCGATGATGTAGTGAGTAGTCGGAACGTTGGTCACCCAATCTCTCAGCGCTTCGTTTGTCGCATCCTTCAGCGTCCGAGTACCGGACTCGACCGGTACGACTCGAGCGCCGAGCAACTGCATGCGATAGACGTTGAGCGCCTGTCGGGCCATGTCTTCGGCGCCCATATACACCACACACTCGAGGCCGAAGCGGGCGCAGACCGTTGCCGTCGCGACACCATGCTGTCCGGCCCCCGTTTCGGCGATGATCCGCCGCTTGCCCATTCGTCGAGCGAGCAGCGCCTGACCGATAGTGTTGTTGATCTTGTGCGCGCCGGTGTGATTCAGGTCTTCGCGCTTCAGGACGACGCGGCACCCCACGCGCTCGCCGAGGCGCGGCGCCTCGGTAAGGGTGGATGGACGCCCGGCGTATTCCCGCAGCAGGGACTCGAGCTCGGTCCAGAACGTGGGGTCAGCCTGCGCCTCATCGTAGAGCGCCGCCAACTCGTCCAGCGCCGCGACCAGCGTTTCGGGGACGTAGCGGCCGCCATAAGGACCAAAGCGTCCGCCCACGGCGCGTTCGCGTGGCAAGGTTATGCCCACCCCGCTGCCTCCATGAACTAAGCCATCCGCTTGGTGTGATCCCTGAGTCTCGGAATCTGATCGACCGGGGGCGATCCGTCTACCACACAGTACCCGGATGGGCGGCTCGGCGACTCGGTGTGGCTCTCACCCGTAATATCTAGCGGGCCAACGCTTTGCCATAGGCCCACTGCCCCAACGGACCGGAACCCCCTCGGCCAGGCCATGCCGGCCTGGTACCTGGAATCGCGAAGGACCTGAAAGTCATGAAACACTGAGACACAGAGAACACAGTGGGCTCAGGCCGACTCTTCGAGATCCAGTGTTCAACACAACGACACGAAGAACACGAAGCACACAAAGAAAGAATGATTTTTTGGGGTGAAACTGCGTGTCCCGAAACGGTATTCGTGTACTTTGTGCTCTTCGTGCCCTCGTGTTCTCTGTGTCTCAGTGTTGCCGCCAGCTGCGCTGTTTCAGCACTTTCCCTCGGAAAAAGGGCGTCGGACTCTTACCGACCCCGTCGAGGTACCCCGGTGAATTGAGCCGCCAAGGCAGCAGGATCCGGCGCGGCCGAGAGTGCGGTTCCGATCAAAATCGCATCTGCACCAGCGTCGGCGGCCGCCTGTACATCCTCCGTACTCGCCATACCGCTCTCGGCGACTGCGAAGATGTCCTTGGGAATGCGGCTGAATAGGGTCCAGGCCGACCGAGTGTCTACCGCGAACGTATCGAGATTCCTGCTGTTGACCCCGATGATACGGGCCCCGCTGGCCAGCGCGACCTCGAGCTCTCCGGCATCATGCGCCTCCACCAACGCCTCCAACCCCCAGTGGCGAGCCGCGGCTCCCAGCTCGGCCAGGCGGGCGGCAGAGAGCGCCCGTACTATTAATAAGATGGCGGAAGCCCCCGCCCCCCGAGCCTCCGCGATCTGCACCTCGTCCACAATGAAATCCTTCCGAAGCACCGGGATTCGGACCTTCTGGGCGACTGCCCGAAGGTCGTCCAGTGACCCCCCGAAGTAAGGCCCGTCGGTGAGTACCGAAATTGCTACTGCACCGGCCCGGGCATACGCCTCCGCATGGGAAACTGGGTCCAGCGACGGGGCGATGTCCCCGGCGGACGGGGAGCGCCGCTTCACTTCTGCTATGAGGGCGAGCCGCGAACGGTCGTGTCCGCCGAGGAAAACGGGCGGTGCCGGGGCCTGCATGGCCTTGGCCTCGATCTCGGCTTTCCGCTTCTGCAGGGCCGGGATACTCGCCCGGGTTGTCTCCAGAATGCCGGAGAGTGTGGGCATCTTGCTCTTCGGTCGCTGTTCGGGTACGTTAGAGGCGATTCGGACTCTGTTCGGTCACCAAACCCGGGAGGTTGGATGCCGCTCACCAGGCGTCAGAGCGAAATCCTTAAGTACCTACAGGAGCATATCCGTGACAGGGGGTATGCGCCAAGCTTCGAGGAAATCGCCGAGCAGTTCGGGTTCCAGTCGCTGGCCACGGTGCATGAGCACCTGACCAACCTGGAGCGGAAGGGATATATCCATCGGACTCACAACGAGAGTCGCGCTATCGAAGTCCTGCCGCCCAAGGGCCAGTCGGGCGCGACTGAAATTCCCCTTCTCGGTAAAGTCGCCGCTGGCACCCCAATCGAATCCATCATGGCCCAGGAGACCATCGCGGTCCCCGACAGCCTGTTGCCCCGCCGGGGCCCCAACTACGCGCTCAAGGTTCAGGGCGAGTCCATGATCGACGAACACATCATGGATGGAGACTTCGTGGTGGTGCACGGAAAGGAGGCGGCCGAGAACGGAGAGATGGTGATCGCGCTGGTGAACGGCTCCGAGGCAACGGTGAAGCGCTTCTATCGCGAGGCCGGCGGCTGGATTCGTCTACAGCCCGCCAATCCCACCATGCAGCCGATGCGGTTCCAGGAGCGAGATGTGTTGATTCAGGGAGTCGTGGTGGGGGTGATTCGGAAGTACTAGGCGGCTCGGCGGCTCGGCGGCTCGGCGGCTCGGCGGCTGAAGGAGGCGCGGCAAGAAGGAAACGCAAGGTCTTTCGCGCTTTTTGAGGTCGTGCCGCGGGATTCTGGTTAGGAATTCCGCAGCGGCACTTCCGATCTTTCGGAATGCCCGAGCCGCAGCCCACCTTTCGTCGTTTTGACGCTGCAGAAGCCTGCTACGAACTTGCCCTTGCAGTTTTTCAGGTAACGAGATCGTGGCCAGTCGAAGAAAGATTCGGATTGACTAGTCAGGTAAGGCGAGCGGCCTTTTCCTCGGTCGCCAATATCGTGGAGGGCGCAGCCAAGAAAGGGCCCAAGGAGTTCCGCAGGTATTTGGACATCAGTCTCGGCTCGCTGAGTGAACTCGAGCTGGGACTTTCCTTCTCGAAAGACTGCGGAATCCTGAATATCGCGGACTGGGAACGGTTGTTTCCTCTGCTCACCCGTGCCGGGCAATTAACGGGTGGGTTGGCCAGAGCGATGCGTCGCAAGGCTGAGCTGTCCAGCCGCCAATCCGTCCTAGGGTCGAGACGCCGAGCCGCCGAGACGCCGAGCCGCCTCTCTTAACCTCGCCAACACCTCCGCTCCTTTACCCTCCTCCAGCACCTTACCTGCCACCCTCACTCCCTCCCCATAACTCCCCACCACCCCCGCCACGTACAATCCCGCCGCCGCATTCAGCACCACCGCCCTCCTTCCAGCTCCATCATTCTCACCACTCGCCGAGCCGCCGAGCCGCCGAGCCGCCGAGCCGTCTAACAATCTCTCGATTCTGGCAGCGTTCTCCACTGGCTCTCCCCCAGCTAAATGTTCGAGCTGGCTCCACTCCTGTCCGTACTCAGCTGGTTCGATCGTCCACTGCGTCACCATCCTACCCTTCACTTCCCACACCCTCGTGGCGCCCACGGTACTGATCTCATCCATCCCCACCTCGGCGTGCACCACAAGCGCATGCTCCGCCCCTAGCCTCGCCAATGCCTGCGCGATCTGCGGTGCCCGGGCGGCATCGGCTACTCCGATTACCTGGCGCGTCACACCGGCGGGATTTGCCAGCGGGCCCAGAAGATTCATCACCGTGGTGACGCCGAGCTCCTTGCGAACCGGCCCGACGTGGCGCATCGCGGGGTGGAAATTCGGGGCGAACAGGAAGGCCATGCCCGCCTGGTCGAGCAGGGTCGCGAGGCGGTCCGGCGAAACGGCGATGTCCACACCGAGTGCCTCGAGGACGTCGGCGCTGCCGCACTTCGAGGTGTAGCTCCGGTTGCCGTGCTTCGCGACCCGCACGCCTGCCGCGGCGACGACGAATCCGGCCGCCGTCGAGATGTTGAAGGTGCCGACTTTGCCGCCGCCGGTGCCGCAGGTGTCCACGACCGCCGAGCCGGCCGATGGACTCACAGTGATCATCGCCTGGCGGAGCGCCTGGGCTGCCCCGGCGATCTCTTCGAACGTCTCGCCCTTGGCGCGGAGGCCGAGCAGCAGCCCCTTGATCTGCTCGGCGGTGGCTTCGCCCCGCATGACGACCCCGAAAGCCGCCGCCGCTTGGCCGGCAGTGAGGTGCTGGCCCCGTTCCAGAGCGGTCAGGGCAGTGCGGAGTGGAGCCGCGGAATGGCTGGTGGAAGTCATGGCCAAAGGTAAGCAAACGGGTCCCGGGCCGACTATATTTCGGGTCTCATGACCCGCACCTATCTGGCCCTCCTGCATTATGATGGCCGGGACTTCGTGGGGTGGCAGCGCCAGTCATCCGGGCGCTCGGTCCAGGCGGAGTTCGAGGGGGTCATGGAGCGGTTGTGTGGTCGCCGGATCGCGTGCCACGCCGCCGGACGGACCGACGCCGGGGTGCATGCCCTCGGCTTGGGGGTGAGCTTCGCGGCACCACCAAGATGGACCGCAGACGCGCTGCGCCGGGCACTCAATGCCCTGCTGCCCCGCGACTGCTGGGTCGAAGCGGTGATGCCGATGAAGCCAGGATTCCATGCCCGAAAGAGCGCCTCGGGGCGCCGCTACCGCTATGACGTCGGAACGGACGACGCCGCGTTCTCTCCGTTTCGTCGTCCCTACGAGTGGCCGTTGGGCCGCGCGCTCGATCTCGGGCTGATGCGGCGGGCGGCAGATCAGATCCAGGGCCAACACAGTTTCGAGGCCTTCGCCGCCCGGTCGGGACCGAAGCCGCACTACCGCTGCCGGATTGTCACGGCGCGTTGGGAGCCCCGGGATGGCGACCGGGGCTTCCGCTTTCACATCGCGGCCGATCGTTTCCTGCACCACATGGTGCGCTTTCTCGTCGGGACGATGGTTGATATCGGACTCGGCCGTCGCCCGGTGGGCGACATCGGGATGCTGCTCGCCAGCCGCGACAACCAGCTCACCAGTCCGCCAGCTCCACCTCAGGGTCTCTATTTCGTCGCGGCGGAATATCCCGCGATCTGTTACGCCGAAGCGCTGGAGGC
>DATBGE010000026.1:0-97939 GCA_036558125.1 Gemmatimonadales bacterium
CTGCGGAACCCCAACTGGAAGAAGCCGACGTGGGACGATGTGCGGATTGCTCGACAACTGCTGGGAGATTGAGGGATTGAAGATTGCAGATTTCAGATTGAGGATTGCGTCCCAGAAGGAAAGTCTGAACGGGAATTGGCATTGTCGACACCTCCACATTTCTTTCAACACCCATTGATCCACACGTGTCGAAAACTTCGCTGCGTTTTTCTGTTGCGAGAAGGTCGGTGAATTTGTAGGATTGTGTTTGAGTAGAAGTGATCCTCTCCCCGCTGCACACTCGCCGTCAAACATGACCTCAGTCTCGTTCGATCAGCCCTCCGTACCGGAGGCCACGCCCATTGGTGAAGTGCTCCGCGGCGTACCCTGGAGCAACGAAGCCGAGCAGGCTGTACTCGGTGCGATGCTGTTGGACCAGGATGCGGCCCTCCGCGGCTCCGAGCTGCTGGAGGACAACCTGTTCTACCGTGAAGCGCACCGCCGGTTGTTTCGCGCGATGCGACGTCTGGTGGAGCAGCGGGTGGTCATTGATCACGTCACGCTCCGGGATGACCTGCTCCGGCGCGGCGAGTTGGACGCCGCGGGAGGCGAGCTCTACATCGCGGAGCTGGTGGATGCGGTTCCCACCACGGCGAATCTCGAGGCCCATGCCGCGATCGTTCGCGAGAAGGCCATCCTGCGACACCTGATCGAGGCCGGCACCCAAATCGTCTCCCAGGCCTACGACGCCCGGCAGCCGGCCGGTGAGCTGCTCGACGCCGCCGAGTCGCGGATCTTCCAGATCGCGCAGCAGCGGAAAGCCGAGGGGTTCGCCCGGCTCAAGGAGATGCTCTGGCCGACGATGGAGCGCATCGAAAAGCTCCATCAAGAAGGCAAAACGATTACCGGAGTCCCCAGCGGCTTCGTAGACTTGGACGACATGACCTCCGGGTTCCAGCGCTCGGATCTGGTGATCGTCGCCGCTCGACCGTCGATGGGGAAGACTGCCTTCTGCCTCAACGTCGCGGCACACGCCGCGGAGACCCACAGCGGTGTCGCGGTCTTCTCCCTCGAAATGAGCAAGGAGTCGTTGGTGCAGCGCCTGCTTTGCGCCGAGGCCCGGGTAGACAGCCAGCGGGTTCGCCGGGGGACACTGAGCGACTCGGACTTCACCATGCTGGCGCGAGCCGCGGGAGTGCTTTCCAGCTGTCCCATTTGGATCGATGACACTCCCGCCCTGACCCTGCTCGAGATGCGGGCCAAAGCGCGGCGGCTTCGGATCGAGAATGACATCGGACTGATCGTGGTGGATTACCTGCAGCTGATGCGGAGCCCGCAGTACTCCGAGAACCGGGTGCAGGAGATCTCCGACATCTCCCGCTCGCTCAAGGCGCTCGCCAAGGAGCTGGAAGTTCCGGTGATCGCTCTCTCGCAGCTCTCACGCGCGTCGGAACAGAGAGGCGGCGAGCGGAAGCCGATCCTCTCCGACCTGCGGGATTCCGGCGCCATCGAACAGGATGCCGATGTGGTCCTGTTCATCCACCGGCCGGAGATGTATGAGGGTCCGGTGGACAAGGACGGCAACAGTCTCGAAGGCAAGGCCGAGTTGATCGTCGCCAAGCATCGCAATGGCCCGACGGGCGTCATTGATCTCCACTTCTATAAGCAGTTCACCCGGTTCGCGAGTCAGACCGAGAGAGATGAGTCGGGCCATGCCTGAGCCTTGCGCGCGACATGGCTAAGCCCAGGTCGGTCTACCGCTGCACCGAATGCGGCCACGAGCACCCCAAGTGGGTCGGGCGCTGCGAGGGCTGTGGGGCGTGGAATTCAGTCGCGGAGGAGCCGATTGTCGTATCGGGCGGGAAGGCGGGAGGGCGGCAGGGCGGTCGCAGCTCCGGTTCCCGCCATACCGCCGTACCGACCTACCGCCTTCGTGACATTGAAGAATCGCGGCTGGTTCGCTGGTCCACGGAACTCCCCGAGCTCGACTTCGTCCTGGGCGGCGGCATCGTCCCGGGCTCGATGACGCTGGTGGGTGGTGAGCCCGGTATCGGCAAATCCACCCTCCTGCTGCAGGCGGCCGCCAGACTCGAGGCTGGCGGTCGCTCTGTGCTCTACGCGAGTGGAGAGGAGTCCGTCGAGCAGCTCCGGCTCCGGGCCGACCGGCTGGAGGAGGATGCAGGGCCGGTTCATGTGATCGGTGAGACCAGCCTGGAAGGAGTGATCGACGCATCCGCCCGGGTAGGCGCCGACATTCTCATTCTCGATTCGATCCAGACCGTCTACACCGAGCTGCTGGACAGCGCACCGGGCAACGTCGGCCAGGTGAGAGAGTGCGCCGCACGCCTGATGCGCTTCGCCAAGGAATCGGGAGCGGCGGTCATCGTGGTCGGCCACGTCACCAAGGGCGGGGGCCTGGCCGGTCCCAAGACCTTGGAGCATATCGTCGATACGGTGCTCTACTTCGAGGGCGAGGCGTCGCTCGACTACCGCTTGCTCCGGGCGACCAAGAACCGCTTCGGCTCGGTGGACGAGATCGGCGTCTTCAGCATGACCAGTCACGGATTGGTCCCGGTGCCGAACCCATCGGCGCTGTTCCTGGAAGCCCGGGCCGCGGGCACCAGTGGCAGTGCAGTCACCGCTCTCATGGAAGGCACGCGACCGGTGCTGGTGGAAGTTCAGGCCCTCGCGGCACGATCGGGATTTGGGACGCCCCAACGGGTCGCGACCGGCCTGGACCAGAAGCGCCTGGCGGTGCTCCTCGCGGTGCTCGAACGGAGGGGCGGGACATCGTTCGCCGATCTCGATGTCTTCGTCCAGGCGACGGCCGGGGTTCGTCTCTCCGAACCATCAGCTGACCTGGCGATCGCTGCGGCGTTGCTCTCGAGCGTGTTGAATCGGCCCTCACCCCCTGACGTCCTCTTCCTGGGAGAGATCGGGCTGGGCGGTGAAGTGCGTCCAAGCGGCGGGTTGGAGCGCCGGCTCGCGGAAGCCGCCCGACTGGGATTCCGTCGGGTCTTCACCTCCGGCAAGACATTAGGCCCGATCCCCGGTCTCTCGATTGTTGGACTGGACCACGTTGAACAACTGGTGCGGGCGCTTGCCGCGTGATGTTGGTGTCGTAGTGGTAGCCGCAGGACGCGGCGAACGGCTCGGCGGCAAGGTCCCCAAGCAGTATCGTGAGATCGCCGGCGTCCCGATGTTGTTGCGTGCCCTCCGTCCGTTCACTTCCCATCCCGAAGTCGCCCAGGTCGTGGTCGCCTTGCCGGAGGAAGACGCCGGCAATCCTCCCGCATGGCTCGCGGCCCTCACCGGTGGCTCGCTGCTGCTCGTTCCGGGCGGTGCAGCGCGAGGCGACTCAGTTGCGGCCGGGCTCGCGGCCCTGTCCCCCGCATGCGAGATCGTGCTGGTCCACGACGCCGCTCGGCCCTTCGTCGGCCGGGAGTTGATTGACGCCGTCATCCAAGCCGCCCGAACCGGAGTGGGAGCCGTGCCGGCCCTGCCGCTGAGCGACACGGTGAAGGAGAGCGAAGGACCGTCGAACCCAACAGTCAAGCGAACGGTTCCGCGCGATCGGCTATGGCGGGCCCAGACCCCGCAAGGGTTTCCTCGAGAACTCCTGGTTCGTGCGCATACTTCAGCGAGTGGCGAAGGCGCGAGCGACGACGCGGCTCTGGTGGAACGGCTGGGTCACGAAGTTCGTCTGGTGCCAGGCTCCGAGCGAAACCTCAAGGTGACGACCACCGAGGACCTTCGGCTGGCCGAGCTGATCGCGAAGATCAGTGAGGAGTAATGAGTAGGGAGTAAGGGTGAGAAGGGAGACCAGTGGCCCAGGGCGCCGAGGAACAACTCCTCACTCCTTACTCCTTACTCATTACTCCTTACATTCCAGCCATGACTCGGGTCTTGCTGATCTGTACCGGCAACACGTGCCGTAGTCCGATGGCCGAGATCTTGTTGCGCGAGGCATTGGAGCGGCGGGGTGTGGATGGGGTAACGGTTGCGTCGGCCGGCACCGGGGCCTGGGATGGCGCTCCGGTTTCGGAGGGTGCCTATCTCGTCGCCCTGGAGCACGGGTTGGATCTCTCGGAGCACCGCGCCCGGTTGCTCACCCGGGAGATGGCGCAGGACGCCGATCTCATTTTCACCATGTCGCGCCATCATCGGGCGAGGGTCAACGATCTTGGCGGTGCCGACAAAGTTTTCGTGCTGGGCGAGTATGCCGGGCGTGTGGGAGAATCGGCCGAAGTTCGCGACCCCTTTGGGGGCGATCTCGAAGGCTACCGCCAGACCTACGACGAGCTCGCCGAAATGACCGACGCCGCGGCGGACCGCCTGGTACGGGAGCGATCGGGTGATCGGCGGTAGCACCCGGGTCTTCGCCATCCTCGGCGATCCCCTCAAGCACTCGCTGTCACCGGCGATGCACAATGCTGCCTTCCGGGCGCTGGGCCTCGACGCCGCGTACGTCCCGCTCCGCTGCCATACCACCGATGTTCCCGGACTCGTCACGGCGCTCGCCAGCGCCGGCGGCGGAGGGAACGTCACCATCCCCCATAAGGAAACCGCCGCCAAGGCAATCACCCGGCCCAGCGATCGAGTCCAGCGGCTGGGAGCGTGTAACACCTTCTGGGGCGAGGACACCGCCGTCGTCGGTGACAATACCGACGTGGATGGTCTGAAAGAGGCGCTGCGGCTACTCGAGGCGCCCACGAACGCGTGGCTGGTGGCGGGAACCGGTGGTGCTGCCCGGGCGGTAGTCGCCGCGGCCCGGGAGGCGAGGGCGGCCGTGGCCATTCGGTCTCGGGATCCCGGGAGGCGTCAGGCATTCGAGGCGTGGGCGAAGGATCAGGGGGTCGCCCTCGCTCGATCCGCCGACTGCGAAGTGATGATCAACGCCACTCCCCTCGGCCTCCATCCCGGTGATCACCTCCCTCTCGCCGTGGACGATGCCCCGGAGGCGCAGATCGCGCTGGACCTGATCTACGCCCCCGGAGAAACCGCATGGGTCCGTCTCATGCGGCAGGGCGGTTTGCGCGCAGCCGATGGTCGGGCGATGCTGGTTGCGCAGGCAGCCCAGTCATTCCGCCGCTGGTTTCCCGAGGAAGACCCGCCGATTGAAGTGATGAAGGCGGCGGTGAACGATGCACTTCGCTGACATCACACGAGCTCTTCGGGCGGCCGAACGGCTGCTGTTGCCGCCCGAATGTCTCCTCTGTCACGAACCGGTCGAGGAACGCGCCGGAGATTCCCTGATTTGCGAACTGTGCCAGAGTCGGTGGCGCAGGCTTCCAGAGCCGGTCTGCAGCCGGTGTGGACAGCCGCTCGATCCCGGAATCAGCTGCCGGATCTGCGAGGCTTGGCCCGGTGCATTGCAACGGGTGCGCAGCGCGGTCTGGTTCGACGGCTCGGTAAGGGGAGCCATCCATCAGCTCAAATACGAGGGCTGGTGGAGAGTGGCGGAGGTGGCGGCGCGCAGTATGCGCCGCCTGGAACCACTGGAACCGGGTGTGGTCCTCGTTCCCGTTCCTCTCGCCCAGAAAAGACTTCGGCGCCGGGGGTACAACCAAAGCGAACGCATCGCCCGGGCGTTGGGCTCGCTTCGTGGACTGTCGGTCAGGGAGGACCTGCTCAGCCGGGTGCAGGAGACGGCGACGCAGACGGCCCTCACCCCGGAAGCCAGAAAGGCAAACGTGGAACGAGCCTTTCGAGCGAGCCCCATCCGGTCCGACCGCTTCGTCCTGGTGGACGATGTGTTCACCACCGGGGCGACGCTCGCGGCCGCCGCACTGGCGTTGGCCGAGGCTGGAGCGGCACGCGTGGAAGCGGTTACCTTTGCTCGCGCGACGGTACCGATCGCGTAAGAAAGTACCTAGTACCTAGTACCTGGTGCGTGAGTATTGCAGCATTGGGATCAACCATCGTGGGGAGCGAGAGGGAATGAGCATCAAGGTGGGCATCAACGGCTTCGGCCGGATCGGGCGTAACGTGGTGCGGGCGGCTCAGAAGATGGGCGCCAAGGACATTGATTTCGTCGCGGTGAACGACATCACCGATACCGCGACACTCGCGCATCTTCTCAAGTACGACTCGGTCCATGGCCGGTACGAGGGCGATGTCTCGGCCAAAGGAGACGCCATCGTCGTGAACGGCGACTCCATCAAAGTCCTGGCGGAGAAAGACCCCGCCAAACTTCCCTGGAAGGACCTGGGGGTTGACCTGGTGCTCGAGTCCACCGGGCGCTTCACCGATCGGGATCAGGCAGCGAAACATCTCGAGGGTGGGGCGAAGAAGGTGGTCATCTCTGCGCCAGCCAAGAAGGAAGACATCACGATCGTGATGGGGGTCAACCATGACAAGTATGACCCCGCGAAGCATCACGTCATCTCCAATGCCAGCTGCACCACGAACTGTCTTGTTCCGGTCGTGAAGGTGGTGATCGACAAGTTCGGATTCGTGAACGGCTTCATGACCACGGTCCATTCGTACACCAACGACCAGAACATCCTCGACCTGCCTCACAAGGACCTGCGGCGCGCCCGCGCCGCCGCGATGTCGATCATTCCCACGACGACCGGGGCGGCGAAAGCCACGAGCCTCGTAATTCCGGAGGTGAAGGGCAAGATCGACGGCGTGTCGCTCCGGGTCCCGACAGCCGATGTGTCGATCGTGGAACTCACCTGCACGGTGAAGAAGAGCACGTCCATCGACGAGGTGAACGCTGCCTTCAAGGATGCCGCCAAGGGAGGGCTCAAGGGGATTATCGCGGTGAGCGACGAACCCCTGGTCTCGGCGGACTACATCGGAAACCTCAGCTCGAGCACCGTGGACCTCGCTTTGACCAACGTCATCGAGGGCACGCTGGTCCATGTCTCGTCCTGGTATGACAACGAGATGGGCTACTCCGCGCGCTGTGTGGATCTGATTCGGTACATCGGGAGCAAGCTGTAAAGGAAAAAGGACGGGGGACTGGGACTGAGTTTCTGATGTCGCGGGGCCCGCACTCAGTCCACGGTCCTCGACACTTTCTGCCAACATGAAACGATCACTGGCTTCGCTGCCGGCCGCCGGCCTCGATGGTCGACGGGCCTTGGTGCGGGTGGACTTCAACTGTCCGATCAAAGACGGTGTGGTCACCGACAACACCAGGATCCGTGCGTCGCTGCCCACCATTACCTACCTCCGGGAGAAGGGCGCGCGGGTGGTGCTCTTGTCCCACTTGGGAAGGCCCAAGGGCGGACCTGATCCCAAGTACTCCCTGGCCCCCTGCGCCCGGGAGCTGGAGCGCCTGCTCGGTGCACCCGTGAGTTTCATCGGAGATCCCGCCACACCGGATGCGGTGACGGTGACCAAGCGGCTGCCCCGCGGCGGGGTCGCCATCGTGGAGAACACCAGGTTCTACCCGGGCGAAGAAAAGAACGACCCCCAGCTCGCGAAGACCTTCGCCGCGCTGGGTGACCTCTACGTGAACGACGCGTTCGGGTCGGCCCATCGCGCTCACTCGAGCACCGAGGCGGTCGCCAAACTCCTCAAGCCCGCCGTTGCGGGATTTCTCATGGAGCGGGAGCTCCAGTACCTGGGCGAAGCGCTGCATCAGCCGAAGCGGCCGTTCGTGGCCGTGCTGGGCGGAGCCAAAGTCTCCGGAAAGATCGATCTGATCGAGAACCTGCTGCCCCGGGTCGATGCCATCCTGATCGGAGGCGCAATGGCCTGTACCTTCTTCCGGGCGATGGGCCTCGAGACCGGGAAATCGCTGGTCGAAGAAGATCGCGTTGAGCTGGCGAAGGGCCTGATCAAGCAGGGTGGAGAGCGGTTGGTGCTTCCGGTCGGCGCAGTCATCGCCCAGGAACTCAAGGGCGATGCCGAGACCAAGGTTGTCGCGAGGGACAAGATCCCCGCCGGCTGGGCGATGTTCGACATCGATCCCAAGACCGAAAAAGACTTCGCTGCTCGCATCGCCGCCGCCGGCACCGTGGTCTGGAACGGACCGATGGGAGTGTTCGAAACCCCGCCCTTCGATCACGGAACTCTCGCGGTGGCTCACGCACTCGCGGATGCTACGGGTCGCGGCGCCATCACCATCGTCGGTGGTGGCGATTCTGCGGCCGCCGTCGCGCAGGCGGGACTCGAGAGCAAGATGACCCACGTGTCGACTGGGGGTGGGGCGTCCCTCGAGTTCCTCGAGGGGAAGACGCTCCCGGGCGTGGCCGCTCTCGACGACGCCTGATGCGCACTCTCGTCTACGCCGCCAACTGGAAGATGCATCTCCCTCCGGGAGAGGCACGGGCTTTCGCCGCGACGTTTCTTGCCCGGACTCGGCCTCAGGAAGGCCGATCCTACTGGTTTTTCCCCTCGGCCGTGTCTCTCGAGGCCACCAGCACGGCGCTGAAGGGCCGTCCTGACATCAGCGTCGGCGCTCAGGACGTACACTGGGAAGCGAGGGGCGCCTTCACTGGGGCGACGTCGATCCAGCTGGCTAAAGGTGCCGGCGCGACCGGAGCCTTGGTGGGTCACTCGGAACGACGACACGTCTTCGGCGAGACCGACGCGGAGACCCGCCGAAAGGTGCGGGCGCTTCTCGAGGCAGGATTGACCCCGATGTTGTGCGTCGGGGAAAAACTGGAAGAACGTGTTGCGCATGAGACGGAGGCCGTTGTTACCAGGCAGTTGACTGAAGGACTGCACAATCTCTCGCCCGCCGACCTGGCCCGAGTGCTGATCGCGTACGAACCGGTCTGGGCAATCGGCACCGGAAAGAATGCCACGCCTGAGGACGCCGCCGAGGTCCATCGATCGATTCGCGGCGTCCTGGCGAAGCTCGGCCTTGCCGGTCGGGCGACGCTGCTCTACGGCGGCAGCGTAAACAAGGGGAATGTTCTGGCCTTGGTGGCCCAGAATGAGATCGATGGGGTCCTGGTCGGGGGCGCGAGCCTCGATCCCGAAGGCTGGTCGGAGCTCGTTCAGCTGTGAGAAGACGGCCCCTACCGACAAGATGGCCCCCTGATTAGCTTTGCGGCCGCTATGTACTACCTGCTGCTGGTTCTGCTCATCGTTGACGGGCTGCTCCTCGCGGCCGTCGTACTGCTTCAGGCCGGGCAGGGAGGGGGTCTCGCCTCTCTGGGCGGAGGCACTACCGACCTCGTGGTGGGTGGTCGTCAGGCAGCCAATCTCCTCACGAAAATGAGCTGGATCTGCGGGGGCACCTTCCTGTTCCTCTCGCTGCTGCTGTCGATCGTCTCGCCGACCCGCAGCGGGGCCACGAGCGAAGTGCTCGAGCAGCTCCAGAACCAGCCGGCGCCAGCAGCGCCGGCGCCGATCCCTCTCGAAGGCGCGACGCCCACAACGCCCAGCAATGACGCGGCGGGCCAGGGATCACAGGCTCCGGCTCCGCAGCCCTCCAAGCCGGCACCGTAACTCGAGGCACTATGGAGAAGACATCGCGCGGGGTGACCGGATGACCGATCGCCCCGCTTTCGTATTACTGGAGGACGGGACCTGGTATGCCGGCACGACTCCGCGACCAGTCGACTCGGCGTTCGGAGAAGTGGTCTTCACCACGAACCTCAGTGGATATCAGGAGGTCTTCACCGACCCGAGTTACCTGGGACAGATCGTGGTCATGACGGCGCCCATGATCGGCAACTACGGGATCAATCCCGACGACATGGAATCGGGTAAGCCGCAAGTGACCGGAGTCGTCGTCCGGGAGATGTCGCGCCACGCGTCGAATTGGAGGTCCACGCGGCCGCTCGATGATTGGCTGGCTGAGTCTCGCATTCCGGTCATCGAGAACGTGGACACGCGGCGACTCACCCGGCACATCCGTGAACGCGGAGCCATGCGTGGAGTAATTGCCGAGGGCAGGGAGCCCACGCCGCAGCTGACGCTGCAGCTGATGGACTCTCCTTCGATGAATGGGCTCGATCTGGCGTCCCGTGCCACGACCCCCAAGGCCTATCAAGAGGGGGATGGTCCGCTCATCGTGGCCTACGACTACGGCATGAAGCGCAACATCGCGCGGATGCTGGCGGCGTCGGGCTGCCGGGTCTCGGTGGTTCCAGCGACGATGACCGCGAAGGAAGTACAGAAGTTGAAGCCGGCTGGGCTTTTCCTTTCAAATGGGCCTGGAGACCCGGCCGCGGTGGGCTATGCCATCAAGAACATCAAGGAATTGGCCGAATCGGGGCTACCCACTTTCGGCATTTGCCTCGGCCATCAGCTCCTCGGGCTCGCCTTCGGCGGTCAGACCGTCAAACTGCCCTATGGTCACCGGGGTGGGAACCATCCGGTGCGCGATCTCCGTACGGGACAAGTGCTTATAACGTCGCAGAACCATGGATTTGCGGTTCAGGGTGAGCAGGGAGTCGTCCCGGGCGCGAGCGATTTGGAGATCACCCACGTCAATCTCAACGATGGAACCGTGGAAGGCATTCGGCACAAAGCACTTCCGGTCTTCGCCGTCCAATACCATCCGGAAGCCTCTCCAGGACCCCACGACGCCTACCCTCACTTTGCCGAATTCGTACGAATGATTGGCGGGTCACCCCGCCCGGATGGGCCAACCCCTTGACAGTCAACGTGTAAGCTCGTAGTCTCTGATGCAGCCTTGCTGCTAGGGACCGAGCCGGGCATGAGACCCTCCAGGGGGGAACGCATGACGAAGGCCGATCTCGTAGAACAGGTCACCGCCTCCATCGCGCGCACGGCGGGCCCCATGATTTCCAAGAAGGATTGCGCGAGAGTGGTCGACGCGTTCTTGGACGCGGTCAAGGAAGCACTTAAGAACCAGCACAACATAGAGGTACGCGGCTTCGGCACGTTCAAGATCCGGCGCCGGAAGACTCGCATGGCGAGAAATCCGCGCACTGGCGATCCGGTCGAAGTCGCAGCGCGTCCCGTGCCTGTGTTCAAGCCCAGCAAGGAGTTGCGGGCTTTGGTCGCGGACGAGACTGCGGAATCGGCTGATTCTCAGCCCCATTCCGAGTGACCTGAAGTCAGCGCCGTTAGGAAGTCATGGGAGCCGGGACAGCCCGGCTCCCTTCGTTTCAGGGACTGGGTGGTCCCCGCCTCCGATAAGCGATTATACTGCTCAGAATGACTGCTTCGGTTGAGACTGTGACGGTGAAGGTGCTCCTGTTCGCGAGCTACGCCGACTGGATTGGGCGGGAAACCGTAGAGATTTCGTTGCCGGCTCCCGCGACAGTCGCCGATCTGGTTCGCCAGCTGCGGGACGAATTACCCCAGGCCAGCCGACTTCCAACCCGTCCTCTCACCGCTGTCAACGCGGTCCATGCGACAGCCGATTCTCCCCTTCGGGAGGGAGACGAAGTGGCTCTCCTCCCGCCCCTGGCTGGAGGGTGAGATGATCCATTCTTTTCTGACCGAACAGCGCCTCGATGTGACGTCGCTGCTGTCGAGTGTCGGCGCTTCCGATCGGGGCGGCATCGCATCCTTCGTCGGACTGGTCCGAGACCATCACGCCGGCCGGCAAGTGAAGCGCCTGGAGTATTCGGCTTATGCTCCGATGGCCGAAGCGGAATGCGCCGCGATTGTAGCCGAGGCGGAGACCAGGTGGCCGGTACGCGTTGCGCTCTCTCACCGGATCGGTACGCTCGAGGTTGGAGAAGCAGCGGTAGCGATCGCGGTGGCGGCGCCGCACCGGGGCGAGGCCTTCGAAGCATGCCGATTTGTGATCGAAGAGTTGAAGCGACGGGTACCGATCTGGAAGCGTGAATGGTACGCCGATGGCAGCTCGGACTGGGTGAACCCAGTCGCGCCTCACGCGGCGACCGCGACCGAGCAGGTTGAGGTCGGATCCGCAGGGGGACGACATGGCTGACGCTTTCGTGCCGACCAGTGTGTTGAACCGGCGAACGGTTCTGGTTGATCGGTTCAACCGCCCCCTTACGAGCCTTCGGATCTCGGTCACCGACCGCTGCAATATGCGGTGTGGGTATTGCATGCCCGAGGCCGACTACGCCTGGCTTCCACGCAGCTCCATTCTTTCCTTCGAAGAAGTCGACCGGCTCGCCAGAATCTTCGCCAGCGTCGGAGTCCGCAAGATCCGGCTCACGGGCGGCGAGCCGCTGCTCCGTCATGGTCTTCCCGATCTGATCCGGCGAGTGGCCCGGCGTACCGAGCTGACCGATATCGCCCTGACGACCAATGGGATTCTGCTGGCGGCTCAGGCAAGCGAATTACGGGCAGCCGGATTGCAGCGGCTGACGGTCAGTCTCGACACGCTGCGACCGGAACGGATGCAGTCCTTCGCCCGGAGCCCCAAACACGGCGATGTCATCGCGGGGATCACCGCCGCTCGCGAAGCAGGATTTCCTCCCGTCAAGCTCAACAGCGTGATTGTGCGCGGCTACAACGACGACGAGCTGGAGGACCTGGTGGAGTTCGGGAATGTGATCGGCGCCGAAGTCCGGTTCATCGAATACATGGACGTTGGCGGGGCCACCGGATGGAGCATGGAGAAGGTGGTTTCGCGCCGGGAAATCCTCGATCGTCTCACCGCGCGCTACGGGCCCATTGAACCCTTGTTCAACGGGACCGACCCGGCCGCGCCGGCGGAGCGCTTCCGGCTCGGCGACGGTGCCACCGTCGGGATCATCGCCTCGACGACCCAGCCGTTCTGCCGCACCTGCGATCGCTCCCGCCTCACGGCCGACGGACACTTCCTCCTCTGCCTTTACGCTGACGAGGGAGTCGACCTGAGGGAACCGCTTAGGAGGGGCGCCACGGACGAAGAAATCCGGGAGCTGATCACCCAGGCCTGGGAGGAGCGCGACGATCGTGGTGCCGAGGTTCGGGCAGCGGAGCCGCATCGCGGAGCGTTGTATACGCTGACGAGCCTGCGCTCCGACCCCTTGCGGGAGATGCACACCCGGGGCGGCTAGCTGCCCCGGGTCCCTCGCATGACGCTCCACGTCGCCCTGATCTGCCCGCAGATCCCCCCCAACACGGGGAACATCGCCCGGTTGTGTGTGGGGGCCGATGTGCCCCTGCATCTGATCGAGCCGCTCGGCTTCAGCCTGGAGGAGGCCGCGGTGCGGCGCGCCGGTATCGACCACTGGGAGAAGGTCGATCTCTGGGTCCATCCCAACTGGTTCCGCTTTCGTGATGCGATCAGCCGGGACCGTTGCCTCTATTTCTCGGCTAATGCCCAGCGGGATTACCGGGAGGCTCCTTTCAATTCGAACAGCGTCCTGGTCTTCGGCAATGAGACCGATGGCATGCCGGCCAAGATCCTGGAGAAACATCCGGAGCAGTGCTTCAAGATCCCGATGCCGGGGGACGTCCGGAGCCTCAATCTCGCGAATGCGGTCAGCGTGGTTCTCTACGAGGGACTTCGGAAGCTGGGAATTCCCGCTGAGCCGGAGAAGCGGGCACCGCGCCGCGGTCGGAGTCGGAGGCCTCGCCGCAAGAAATCGGGGTGACTCCCGCGGCCTACCCGCCTCTTCCTCTGAGCGCTAATTTCAGGCTTCACCTCGACTCCACAATCCCAATGCTCAACAAGATTACCGTCGTCGGCGCTGGCAACGTGGGTGCAACCGCGGCCCAGCGCGTTGCCGAGAAGCAGTTGGCCCGCAGTGTCGTCATGGTGGACGTGATCGAAGGCGTCCCTCAAGGCAAGGCTCTCGACCAGTGGGAGTCGGCGCCGATCGAGGGGTTCGACACCCGGGTCATCGGCAGCAACGGATACGACGACGCGGCCGGATCCGAGCTCTTCATCGTGACGGCCGGCATCGCCCGGAAGCCCGGCATGAGCCGGGACGACCTGGTGAAGACGAACGCAGGGATCGTCGAGGCGGTGAGCCGGGAGATCAAGCGGGTCGCGCCGCAGTCGATAGTGATTGTGGTCTCCAACCCGCTCGACGTAATGTGCCATGTGGCGATGAAAGCGACGGGATTCCCGCGCGAGCGGGTCCTCGGCATGGCGGGGGTACTCGATACCGCCCGCTACCGCTCATTTCTGGCCGAAGCGCTCGACGTATCGGTGGAGGATATTCAGGCGATGGTGCTGGGCGGTCACGGCGACACCATGGTCCCGCTTATCTCCTACACGACGGTCTCCGGCATACCCGTTACCCAGCTGATCGATCAGGCCAGACTGGACGCGATTGTCACCCGGACCCGGAATGGCGGCGCTGAAATTGTGGCACTGCTCAAGACCGGCTCGGCCTACTACGCCCCCAGTGCTGCGGCAGTACAGATGGCCGAATCCATCGCGCTCGATAAGAAGCGGATTCTCCCCTGCGCCGCGTGGCTGCAGGGTGAGTACGGTCTGCGCGACGTTTTCTGCGGCGTACCCTGCAAGCTGGGCCGGAAGGGACTGGAGCAGATCGTCACGGTGAAGCTGTCGGATCAGGAAAAGACGGACCTGCACAAGTCCGCCGCGGCGGTCATGGATACGATGAAGGCGTTGGGGTGAGCCGCCTCCTCGCCTTCTGGCGCTCCACGCTGGGCAAGAAGGTCGTGATGGGTGTTACCGGTCTCATCATGATCATCTGGCTGGTGCTCCATATGGCGGGGAACCTCCAGGCCTTCGCGGGCGCCGACAAGCTGAACGGATATGCGGCCCTGCTGCACGGGCCCGCCCACGAGCTGCTGCTGCTCAGCCGGGTCATTCTGCTGGCCGCCCTCATCCTGCACGTCATCGCCGCGACTCAGCTCACCGTGATGAGCCGCCAGGCCAGACCGGTTCAGTACGCCAAGAAAGTTCCGCAGGTCTCGACGATCGCATCACTGACGTTACGGTGGGGCGGGGTGCTGATCCTGGTTTTCCTGGTCTATCACCTCAGCCATTTCACCTGGGGCACGGCCCACCCTGATTTCATCGAAGGAAACGTCTACCACAACCTGATCGTCGGATTCCGCGACCCGCTGGTGGTCGTTTTCTACCTGATTGCGCTCGTGGCAGTCGGTCTCCACGTCTACCACGGTGCCTGGGCAAGTCTCCGATCGCTTGGCGTGGCTCGCCCATCACCCGATCCTCGACATCGCCCCATCGCCCTGGTTCTCGCGCTCCTCGTGTGGCTGGGCATGTCGGTGATTCCGGTGGCAGTGTGGTTTGGTTGGTTGAGGTAGCGGGGAGTCTGGACTCTAGACTCACGACAATAAAGGACGCCCGATGGAACTCAACGCCCGGATTCCCGCCGGTCCCCTCGCTGAGAAATGGGATCGGCGGAAGTTCGAGATGAAGCTGGTGAACCCCGCCAACAAGCGGCGTTACACCATCATCGTGGTCGGTTCCGGCCTCGCCGGCGGCTCGGCCGCGGCCACCCTCGGCGAGCTGGGCTACAAGGTTCAGTGCTTGTGCTTCCAGGATAGCCCCCGTCGAGCGCACTCCATCGCCGCCCAGGGCGGCATCAATGCGGCCAAGAACTACCAGAACGACGGCGATTCGATCTGGCGGCTCTTCTACGACACGGTGAAGGGCGGCGACTTCCGGGCTCGCGAGGCCAACGTGTATCGCCTCGCCCAGATCAGTGTCAACATCATCGACCAGTGTGTGGCGCAGGGCGTCCCGTTCGCGCGGGAATACGGCGGTCTGCTGGCCAACCGGTCCTTCGGAGGCGCGCAGGTCTCCCGGACGTTCTACGCCAGGGGCCAGACCGGACAGCAGCTTCTGCTGGGGTGTTATCAGGCGCTGGAGCGACAGGTGGCCGCGGGGACCGTCACCATGTTGTCCCGCCACGAAATGCTCGACCTGGTCACCGTTGATGGCGTGGCGCGAGGAATCGTCACGCGTGACCTGCTGAACGGAGCGGTCGAGACCTGGCTGGCCGACGCCGTAGTGCTCGCGACCGGGGGATACGGCAACGTCTTCTATCTCTCGACCAACGCGAAGGGCTGCAACGTCACCGCGACGTACCGAGCGTACAAGAGGGGAGCCGCGTTTGGGAATCCCTGCTTCACCCAGATCCATCCCACCTGTATCCCAGTCGCGGGGGATCACCAGTCCAAGCTGACACTGATGAGCGAGTCGCTCCGGAACGACGGGCGGGTCTGGGTGCCGAAGCGAAAAGGCGATCACCGCGCGCCGGGTGACATTGCCGAGGGTGAGCGCGACTACTATCTCGAGCGGAAATACCCGAGCTACGGGAACCTCTCTCCCCGGGACATTGCCTCTCGCGCGGCCAAAGAGGTGTGCGACGAGGGGCGCGGCGTCGGCCCCGGAGGCCGCGGGGTCTACCTGGATTTCGCCGATGCTATCCGGCGACTCGGGGAAGCCAAGATCCGCGAGCGCTATGGGAACCTCTTCCAGATGTACCAGCGGATCACCGACGAGAATCCCTATCGTGTGCCGATGCGGATCTACCCCGCCGTCCATTACACCATGGGTGGCCTCTGGGTGGACTACGACCTGATGAGCACCATTCCGGGACTCTTCGTGATTGGGGAGGCGAATTTTTCCGACCATGGCGCCAACCGTCTAGGTGCCAGCGCGTTGATGCAGGGCCTGGCCGACGGCTACTTCATCCTGCCGTACACGATCGGAGATTATCTCGCGACCTCAAGACTGGAAAAGCTGGACTCGGATCACGGCGCGGTCCGCGCGATTGAGGCGGAGGTCGCGGGACGGACCAAACGGCTGATCTCGATCCGGGGCAAGCGAACCGTCGACTCGTTTCATCGCGAGCTGGGCAGGATCATGTGGGAACACTGCGGCATGGCCCGGAGTGCGGAGGGATTGCAGTCGGCCCTGAAGGCGATTCCTGCATTGCGCCGGGAGTTCTGGGAGAACGTCAGTGTACCCGGCGGCGGAGAAGAGCTGAACCAGGCGCTCGAGAAGGCGGGCCGCGTCGCCGATTTTCTGGAGTTCGCCGAGCTGATGTGCGTGGACGCGCTGCACCGCGAAGAGTCATGTGGCGGGCACTTCCGGGTCGAGTACCAGACTGAGGATGGAGAAGCCCGGCGCGACGACAGCCGGTTCTGTTACGCGGCGGCGTGGGAGTACCAGGGAACCGAGAAGGCGCCGTTGCTCCACAAGGAGCCACTGGAGTTCGAGAACGTGCATCTCACTACGCGCAGTTACAAGTGAATCCATGAACCTCACGCTCCATGTCTGGCGTCAACCCTCGGCGACAGCGGCCGGCAAGTTCGTGACCTACCAGGCCACGGCCATCAGTCCCGACATGTCGTTCCTGGAAATGCTCGATGTGGTGAATGAGGGCCTGATCGAGCGGGGAGATCTGCCCATCGCCTTCGATCACGACTGCCGCGAAGGGATCTGCGGATCCTGCGGGGTGATGATCAATGGAGTGGCGCACGGTCCCTCGCGCGGGACCGCTACCTGCCAGCTGCACATGCGCAGCTTCAGGGACGGGGACACGATCTACATCGAGCCCTGGCGGGCCCGGGCGTTCCCCGTGCTGAAGGATTTGGTTGTCGACAGGAGCGCCTTCGATCGCATCATCGCGGCCGGCGGATTCATCGGGGTTTCCACCGGCAGCGCTCCCGACGCGAACGCGTTGCCGATTGCCAAGGGCGACGCCGATGCCGCGATGGATGCAGCGCAGTGTATTGGGTGCGGTGCCTGCGTCGCCGCCTGCCCCAATGCGTCAGCCATGCTGTTCACCGCGGCCAAGGCAGGGCACCTCGGCATGCTGCCCCAAGGCCAGCCCGAACGCTCCAGGCGGGCGCTCTCGATGGTGGAGCAGATGGACGCCGAGGGGTTTGGGGGGTGTACCTGGCACGGTGAATGTCAGGAAGCGTGTCCCAAGGAAATCCGGATCGATTGGATTAGCCGGCTCTATTACGACTATCTGGTGGCGAACGCCACCGCGCGCACTGAGGTTGCAGCCGAGGTCGGGATCTAGTCGTGCGCCGTGCCTGGATGGCTCGCCTCGGCTTCGTGATGCTATCCGGCGTCTCAACCCTGATGGCCCAGTCGCCGATCTCGGCTCACTTTGCGGCGCAGGTGATTCCCATCTATACCGATGTCGATCCGATTCCGGGCGGGGAAAGCCTGGGCGAGCTGCGCGTGGTGCAGCCACTGCTGATGCTCCATCTCGGGGCGGTGGACGATCACCTGCGGCTCACCACCACGCTCGACTTCGAGGGTAAGACCATCCCGGACGGCGAACTCGCCCCCGGCGATTGGGGTGAGGGGTATGTCGATCGGCGCCATCCTCACACCTATGTCCACGAGCTGATGCTGTCGGGACTGGACCTGCTGGGCGACCTGGATGGAGCAGCGCGGGTTTCCCTGAGCGTGGGGAAGGGGTTTGTACCGTTCGGGACCGACGACCCGATGAGCCGCCCTCCCGTGCGCTATCCGGTGAATCATCATTTCGCCCAGATTCTGGAGCGTGCCGTCGCCATGGCGGGGGTGCGGGTGGGACCGGTGATCGCGGAGGGCTCATTCTTTGACGGCGACGAGCCGGAGAAGCCTGACCAATGGCCGCTCATCAAGACCGAGGACGAATGGCGCTTCGGCGATTCCTGGTCCCTCCGCCTGACTCTGCTCCCCGTACGGCACGTCGAGCTGCAAGGCTCCAGGGCCAAGGTTCATTCTCCCGAGCATCGGCCGGGGGCGGGCACCGACGCCTGGAAGTGGGACGTCTCCGCGCGGTATGAGGGACCGGTGGGCCACACCCGGGTCTACGGGTTGGCGGAGTGGGCCAGGACCGAGGAGGCCGAGGGTTTTTTCGTGTTTCACAGCATCCTGGCCGAAGGTGCATGGACCGTCGGGCGCCATCGTCCTTACTACAGGTTCGAGCGGACCGAGCGGCCGGAAGAGACCCGCACTCTGGACCCGTTCCGCTCGCTCCGACCCCATCTGGAAAACTCCATTCTTGGCATTACCCGGTGGACGCTGCACACCATTGGGTATGGTTTCAGGTTTTCGCTGTCGCAGGAGCGGCTGGACCTTCAGCCGTTCGTGGAAGGCACATTCGGCAAAGTAGGGCTGGTCCAGCCGGGACTGTTCGATCCCGAGCTCTTCTACGGCAAGGAATCGGTTCGCTCGCTCAGTGTTGGAGTCCGCGCCTCCTGGCAGCTGCGCGGGCACCGGATGGGACGGTACGGAGCGCTGCTGGACGATGCCCAGGTCATGACCCATGAACATCATGATATGTGAGGTGCGAAGATTGATTCGACGCCTCGGTGCAGGGCTGGTGATTTCCGTGGGGCTCGCCTGCGGCTCCGACAATCCCAGTGGAGCCAACGGGGCCGTGACCCCGGAATCCGGGATGAATCAAACGGCGGCCGTGGGAACGGCGCTGCAACCGTTCTCGGTGAAAGTCACCGACGGCGCTGGTCCGGTTGCAGGGGTGACCGTGTCGTGGAGCGTTGTCGTCGGGGGCGGTGGCGTGGCGCCCGCGACTTCGGTGACGGACGCGGCGGGAATCGCCGGGGCGACCGCCACGCTGGGGACGGTCGTCGGATCTCAGATCGTGAAGGCAGCCGCCTCGGGATACTCTCCGGCAACATTCACCACCCTCGCGACGGCGGGTCCGGCTGCCGCGATCGCCAAAGACGCCGGCGATAATCAGTTCGGCTTCACCGGCTCGGCGCTTCCCGAACAGCTCCAGGTCAAGGTGCAGGACCAGTATGACAACCCAGTGCCCAATGCCTCAGTGAGCTGGGCGGTGGCGACTGGGGGAGGGAATGTCTCGCCAACAACTACCACGACCAACGTGGATGGCCTCAGTTCTACAACCTACGCCTTCGGAACCACTCCCGGCGACGTCAGCATTACCGCGTCGGTCGCCGGTGCCGGCACCGTGACCTTCGCGGCAAAAGGCATCGTCCAACGCGTCTTCACGATCCTGGCCGGCGGGAACAACGTTCACAACCGGATCAGCACCGACCTGTGGGTGAAGGACGGCTACGCCTACACCGGCACCTATGGTGGATCGGTGCCCGGAGTGTTCGGCAACGTAGTCCTGATCTGGCAACTGGATGCCTCTGGCGCCCCGGTGCTCCATGATTCGATCGTTACGCCCAGTATCGGCGCGATCAGCGACATCCAGGTCTCCGACGACGGTGGTTGGCTGGCATTTACCACCGAAGGGGGCAGCGGGTCGGGGCTGTATGTCTACCAGCTGACCAGCCCCGGCGTGCCGGTGTTTCGCGCCAAGACGGTGGTCTCGGGCAGCACGATCGGGCTGCACACCGGTACCTTGGCTACGATCGGTGGCAAGCTGTACGATTTCGCCGCGAGAGATCCCTCGGGCTGCGCGCTGGAGATCTATGATCTCTCGCAGGCGGGGGCCGGCATCATCACCGAAGCCAGCGCGACGCCGATACCAGAGAACTACTGCATCCACGACACATTCGTGCGCGATGGATACGTATTCGTCTTTGCGTGGGACGAGGGTCTCTACATCTTCGACGTCGGCAACGGCTCGCATGGCGGGTCTCCGACTCATCCGGTGCAGATCAGCCACACCAAGGGGTTCGGGGGCTCGACCCACAACGGCTGGTGGTTCTGGAATCCCAACGGAGAGAAGAAGTACCTCTTTATCGGGGAAGAAGGCCCCTCCAACGGCGGAAACGCCTCGGGCGACATTCACGTCGTCGATGTTTCCAACTTTGCGGCGCCGGTAGAGGTTGGGTTTTATCACATGGCCAACGCGGGAACCCACAACTTCTGGGTGGACGAGACGAATCAGATCCTCTACGCTGCGTACTACAACGGCGGTGTCGTGGCGCTGGATATCTCGGGAACCATCACTGGCAGCATGGCGTCGCGCGAGATCGCCCGGATCAAGCCCGGCGGCAACAGCCACACGTTCACGTGGGGCGTCATGCTTTATAACGGCTCGGTCTACGCGTCCGACATGTCGAGCGGTTTCTATCAGTTGTCGGAGCCTCACTAATCAAGGTTAGCGGATGCGACATGTTGCCATAGCAGTCATCGGCGTACTGGCGGCGGGCTGCGGCTCCGACGGGTCGACTGGCAGCAACGGTGCAATCACGATCGAGGGCGGCGCCAACCAAACCGGCGAGGTGGGCATCGCCCTTCAGCCCTACTCGGTGAAAGTCAGCAATGGGAGCGGTCCCGTGGACGGACTGACCGTCTCTTGGCAGGTGGCCTCGGGCGGCGGCAGTGTCTCACCGACCAGCTCGGTGACCAACGGGCAGGGGATCGCGGAGGCGGTCGCCACCCTCGGCACTCAGCTCGGCTCTCAGACGGTTCGCGCGTCGGCGTCGGGATTCGGCTCGGTCATTTTCACGGCGACCGCAGAGGCAGGGCCACCGGTGCTCCTGGTGAAGTCCGCCGGGGACGGGCAAGTGGGCAAAATCAACCAGGCTCTGCCGCAAAACCTCCAGGTCAGACTCACGGACCAATACCAGAATCCAGTGTCGGGTCAAAGCGTGAGCTGGGCCCTCACCTCCGGGGCCGGCAGCATCTCGGCAGCCAGCAGCACAACCGGCTTGGACGGGACCGCTTCCATAGTCCATGCAATGGGCGCAACCGCGGGGACCACAACGGTCACTGCGACAGTAACAGGCCTCGGCACCGTCACCTTTGACTCCAAGGCAATCGTTCCGCTCAGTTTCTCGGTTCTGGGTGGTGGCAACAACGTGCCTGACCGCACTACCTCCGATCTCTGGGTCAAGGACGGGTTTGGCTACACTGGAACCTGGGGAGGTAACGGGAATGCGGTTTTTATCTGGCAGCTGGATGGCAATGGCTCACCGGTATTGTATGACTCGATTGTCGTCAAAGACCAGAACGGTCCGACCATCGGGACCGTGAGTGACATCCAGGTGTCGGAGGACGGGAAATGGCTGGCCTTCACAGCCGAGGGGGGACCAGGGGATGGTCTCTATGCCTACGAGCTCACGAGTCCAGGAACTCCAGTGTTCCGGGCCAAGACGATCGTCAGCGCGGGACTGCACACGGGAACACTGGCGGACATCGGCGGTAAGCTCTACGCCTTCACCGCGAAGGATCCTCCCAGCTGCGCTCTCAAGATTTTCGATCTCTCTCAGGCCGGGAGTGGCACGATAACCCAGGCGAGCAGTACTCCGATTCCGGATAATTACTGCATCCACGATACCTTCGTGCGCGACGGTTACGCTTTCGTGTTCGCCTGGAATGAAGGCCTGTACATCTTCGATGTCGGCAATGGTTCGCACGGAGGTTCGCCAACCCACCCAGTCCAGCTCAGCCACACCCACGGCTTCGGCGGAGAAACCCATAACGGGTGGTGGTTCTGGAACCCCAATGGGGAGAAGCGCTACCTGTTCATCGGCGAGGAGGGACCGTTCAACGGGAGCAACGCCTCAGGTGACATTCACGTGGTCGATGTCTCGGACTTCAGTGCGCCGGTCGAGGTAGGGTTCTTCCATATCCCCAACGCCGGGACTCACAATTTCTGGGTGGATGAACCCAACCAGATTCTGTACGCGGCGTTCTACAATGCGGGCGTGGTTGCGCTGGACATCTCGGGGATTATCAGCGGCAACATGGCGAGTCGGGAGCTGGCGCGTATTCAGCCGGGAGGAGCGGGGAATACCTTGACTTGGGGTGTCATGCTCTACAACGGATCGGTGTACGCCAGTGATATGCTGAGCGGGTTCTGGCAGGTGTCGCTTCCGCACTAGGGGGACGGAGGCGTCTCGAGCGGAAGCACTCGAGGCTGGTTGTGTTAGGGGGGCTCCGTCAGGGGCCCCCCATTTTTCAATATCGGCGCGACTCCGAATCGAAGAGTCATCAAACCGCGGATAGAGGCCGTCCGGCTGGCGAATGGCCCCATACGGGGGCCCCCCCTTTCTAATTTCTGTTCCGGCCTCTGTTACAGCCTCATCAAGAAGACGCCGGTCGGAACAAATCGCCGCCCTACGGCGTCGGCGCAGGCCTCCATCCGTTGTTCGCCGGGTTGATATCGGGGAACTGACCGTCGGGATTCACCGTCGCCGCGGTGATGGTCTGATCGGTCGGGATCTCGGCCACGTACTTGTCGCCGGCATACCAGATCTCGACCGGGAACTGGAGCAGCTTGGTTGTGCCGTCCCCGAGCGTCACCTGCAGCTCGACCGGCATGACTTGTTGGCCCAGATTGCGTATCACAATCCTCGCGATACCTCCGGACGACTGGGTAACGGACTCGACCGACTGATCCAGCGCGGCCGTGGTCAAGAACCAACCGCGCCAGAACCAGTCGAGATCCCGGCCGCTCACATCCTCGATGGTCCGGAAGAAATCCGCCGGCTGGGGATGCTTGAATGCCCAGCGTCGGGTGTACTCCCGGAACGCCGAGTCGAACACTTCGGGCCCCAGGATCTTGTTGCGCAGCGTAAGCAGTCCGATGGACGGCTTGATGTACGCCAGCGAGCCGAGGTTGGACCCGGTGCGGTAGCGGTTGGCGTACGTCATGATCGGCTGCGAGGTGGCCGCCTGGTCGTTCTGGAGCACGAAGGCAGCCTCTCCCCGCCTGCGATTCACATCGTCCCGCTTGAAGTACCCCTCTTCGCTGAAGGTGTTGATGAAGGTATTGAACCCTTCGTCCATCCAGGCGTAGCGCCGTTCGTCGGATCCAACGGTCATCGGATACCACATGTGGCCGATTTCGTGGGTGACGACGCTGTAGAGATCCTCCTTGCTCTCGCCCTTGGCTTCCATGGCGACCATCGGGTATTCCATCCCGGAGACCGGGCCTTCGACGGCCGAAATCTGAGGATACGGGTAGTTGAACCAGCGGGTACTGTACTCCATAATGGAGTAGCGGCTCATGTCCGCCGCGTCCTTCCAGGTCTCGATCGAGCTGGGCCGGTAGTAGGCGTTGGCGACGATTCCCTTCCACGAGGAGACGTCCCAGAGGTATTCCGGGCTTGCCGCCCAGGCGGCATCCCGCACCTTCGTGGCCTTGAATTTCCAGGTCAGAGTGCCGGAGTTCCGAGGCCGCGCCGCACCGCTGGTGAGCTCGTCGGCGGTGACGATGTGAGTGATGCTGTCCGAACGTCCGGCCGCGGCCAGTCGAGTCCGTTGGGCAGCGGTCAGGACCTCGAGGGGATTCTGAAGAGTCCCGGTGCCTGCGACGATGTATCCGGCCGGGACTGTGACTTCGTAGTCGATGTCACCATACTCCAGATAGAACTCGCCCTGGCCCAGGTACTGGAGGGTATTCCACCCGTGGACATCGTCGTAGACGGCCATGCGGGGATACCATTGCGCCAGCTCGTAGAGATTCCCGTCACGCCCCATACGATCGGCGCCATGCTCGGGAACGTTGAAACCGTACTGGAGGTCGAACTGAGTCGTGGCCCCAGGCGCGAGCGGTGTGGTGAGGTAGACCTCCATCATCGTGTCGTCGACCCTGGTCCGAAGCTTCTGCTGAACCCCAGTTGCCGTTGGAGGCTTGAGGGGCTTGACGGCTCGCATCCCGGTCTGGGACTGCACGATCCAGGGGATCTCGAACCCGCCCTGGAACCCACCTCCGCCGAACCGGCTCTCCTCGGCATTGACTAGCGATCCGACGCTGCCCGGTTTGAAGAGGTTTTGGTCCAGCTGCATCCATACCCGGGTCAGCGTGTCGGGCGAGTTATTGGTGTACCTGATCGCCATGGTGCCGGTCAGCCGTCTCGAGGCGGTATCCAGGATGGCCTTGATCGAGTAGTCAACTCGTTGCTGCCAGTATTTGGCACCTGGGGTGCCATTCACCCGGCGTATGTCGTTTCCCGGGGGAAGGTCGATGGGCGCGAAGATGCCGGTATCCGCCACCGCGGGACGCAGGCTCACCTGGGTGCTGGGTTTCGGGGCCCTGGGTGATTGTGGAGTCGGGGGCGTTGGGGGTTGCTGCGCAGCGAGCGGCGCGGCCAGGGTGAAGACCAGCAACAGGTATCGCATGAACCGTCCAGTCCGAGAAAACAAGGGGCGGCGTAATCCGCCCGGGTGGATAGCGATAAATCTAACCGGCCTCATGGTGGGATCCCATGCAGTCGCCTCCTCTGGCTCTAGCGCACGGTGATCGCCGCTGGGCCCTCGGTGGTCGGCCGATTTCGATCGGCCGGCTAACCGAATGTGACGTCGTCCTGCAGGGCGACAAAGTGTCCCGCCGCCATGCGTGTGTGGTCTCGACCCCCAATGGTCCGCTGCTGGTAGACAGCAGCCGCCATGGTACCCTGGTCAACGGCGAGCAGATGCAGGCGCCCTGGCTCCTGGCCGAAGGGGACGCGGTGAAGGTCGGGGCATGGACACTTCAAGTGGTGCGGGCCGCGATGCGGGAAATCGATACCCGCCAGAACGCCCGATCTCGATCGACGCTGGGCAAATGGAAGAGCTGGATCAGCCGATATGGCCCGTCGGAAGTGTTCGGTACCGTCGCGGCGGTGGGTGCTGCCAGCGCCGTTTCCCAGACCACCGAAAGCACAATAGCCGCAGCCTACGCCGGCTCCCTCGCCGAAACCATGGTGTTCTACGGTACGATGGCGCTCCGGGAAACGATTACCGACGCGCATCAGGCCGGAGCGGCTGGAAAGTCGTTCGGCCACAAAGACGTTCTTCGGATCCTGCGCAACTTGATCCTCGAATTCGGCGCGGCCGAGGCGCTCGATAGCGCCCTGATCCGGCCATTCTGCATGGGGATCGGAATCCAATTCCTGGGCGGGGCGCTGGGCGCGTTCGTGGGTAAGGTCGGCGCTGACTTGGCTTTCTATGGGCCGGTGCTGACGGTCTACGAGTGGCGGTTGGCGAGAACCCGGGTTGACGAGCGCGCTGAGCGGAGCCGGCGGACGACGGCGGGTGGGAGGCAGGTAATTGAAGATTGAAGATTGAAGATTGAAAACGCATTTGGTCAATTTTCAATTTGCAATCTTCAATCTTCAATTCCTCTCACGGAATCGTCCCCGTCTGCCACAGCTGATAGACGGTCCCGCTGTAGTCATCCGAGATGAGGAGCGCGCCGGTTGAATCAACCGCCGTGTCCACCGGCCTCCCCCAGTAGTTATTCCCGTTGAGCCAGCCGGAAACGAAATTGTATTGCGGCCCGGGCCGCTGGCTCGGGTCCCAGGGGAAGTAGGCGATTTTGCCGCCTTGAAAGCCACCTGGACCGGTACCGTGACGTACGTTGTGGGCCCTGGCCCGAAGGCGTTGGCGGTGACCTGGTCTTGGGTAGTATCCGGGCCCGGCGGCTGGTCGGAATTACAAGCGATCAGCGCGACGCCGGCCAGGGCTGTGCGGAGTAGCTAACGCAGGGTCCCGCGCTTGGAGATGGGAACGGCGAAGACGAACCCCAACACGGTATGACGTGGGTGCTCGTTTTTCCTGTGAGGAAACTCACTAGAATTGCCAATGCGGAAAGGCGGAATGGGGTGCCTGCTGGGGCCCTCAGCCCAATTCCGCCATTCCTCATTCTCCACTCTACAATTTCGGCAGGGTCACTCCAGTCTGCTTCTGATACTTCCCCGCTTTGTCCTTATAGCTCACTTCGCATATGTCGTCCTCGTCCGCCTCGAAGAACAGTACCTGGCAGATCCCCTCGTTGGCGTAAATCCGGGCGGGCAAAGGGGTGGTGTTGGAGATTTCAAGCGTGACATGTCCTTCCCACTCCGGCTCGAAGGGCGTCACGTTGGTAATTATGCCGCACCGGGCGTACGTGCTCTTGCCTACGCAGATCGTCAAGACGTTGCGAGGGATCCGGAAGTACTCCACCGACCGGGCCAACGCGAAGCTGTTCGGAGGAACGATGCAGACTTCACCCTCGAACTCCACAAAACTCCGGCTGTCGAACTCCTTGGGATCGACGATCGCCGAAAGTACGTTGGTGAAGATCTTGAACTCGGGGGCCACCCGCATGTCGTAGCCATAGGACGACACCCCGTAGGAGATCACCTTACGCCCATGGGCGTCCACCGAGCGGACCTGGCCCTGCACAAATGGGTCGATCATCCTGTGCTCCTGGGCCATGCGGCGGATCCAGCGGTCGGACTTGATGGACATAGTGTGGGCGGACAGGCGTGAGGCGGAATGGGCGGACGGAGCAGGTTCCGTCCCCGTGGACGGGCGACAATATAGAGGGTGTTGAGGGCCCGTGGCACTCCGAACCCGAGGCTACCGTTCATCCTTGGCGGACATTAACTTATCCGCCTGCACGTGAATCTTTTCACGAATCGGGGCTTCAGCGATGCTCCAACCGTACATCCCGTTGTTGCTCATTATCGCGCTCGTCATCGCGAACGCGATCCTCATGCTGGCGGTTTCCCACATTTTCTCGACCTACCGCCGCACCCCGGGGAAGATCGCTCCCTATGAGTCCGGCATGCCCGTTCTGGGGCAGGCCCGCGAGCGTTTCTCGGTCAAGTTCTACCTCGTCGCGATGCTGTTTATCGTTTTTGATATCGAAACTGTCTTCATGCTTCCATGGGCGGCCGCCTTCCAGCAGCTGAAGGAGATCCGCGGTCTCCTGCTGGTGGAAATGTTCGTGTTCGTCGTGATTCTCGCGGTCGGATACGTCTACGTCTGGAAGCGGGGAGCCTTGGAATGGAATTGACCGAACCCGGCGAGCCGCTCACTGCCGAGGTATCCGGGGTCTCCCCCAATTGGGTGACCGCCAAGCTGAGCGATCTCACCAACTGGGCCCGCAAGAATTCGCTGTGGCCGATGCCGTTTGGGACGGCCTGTTGTGCTATCGAGTTCATGGCCACCGCCGCCAGCCGCTACGACATCGCGCGGTTCGGGATGGAGCGGCAGGCTTTCTCACCTCGCCAGTCGGACGTCTTGATCTGCGCCGGCCGGCTCCCCTTCAAGCTCGCTCCGGTCATTCGCCGGATCTGGGACCAGATGCCCCAGCCCAAGTGGTGCATCTCGATGGGCGCCTGCGCCTCGACCGGCGGCATCTTCGATACCTACACGATGGTGCAGGGAATCGATACGATCGTGCCGGTAGACGTTTACGTCCCAGGCTGCCCACCCCGTCCCGAGGGCCTGCTCTACGGGATCCTGCTGCTTCAGAAGAAGATCTCGGGCGAGAGCATCACCGATGACGACCTCCGCCAGGAGCACACCGTGGGTCCCCAGGGATTGTTCCTTCCGGCCAACCGGATCGACGAGCTGTCGGAACCGTTCGGTAATTCGGTGCACCAGACGAGGTCGGCGTGAGCCTCGGGCGCGCCGAGCCGTCGGCCTCGATTCAGGCGCTGAGGTCCCGCTTCGGAGCCTCGGTCTTGCGGCACGAGGTCTCCTGCGGAGACACGATCGTCTACCTCGCGCGCGACCGGGCTCACGAAATCCTGGCCTGGCTCAAGGACGATCCGGCCCAGCGTTTCGATTATCTCACCGACGTGACCGCGGTCGAATACCGAGACATGGAACGGCCGCTCGAAGTCGTCTACCAGCTCCGCTCCCTCGACCGGAAGGCCGACCTGCGCTGCAAGATCGAGCTCGACAAGCGGGCTCACCTCGAGGTCGATTCGGTTTTCGACCTGTGGAAGGGCGCCGATTGGCTGGAGCGCGAGGTCTTCGACATGTTCGGCGTCTCCTTCCGCGGTCATCCGGACCTGCGCCGCATCCTTATGTGGGAGACCTATTCGGAGGGCTTCCCGCTGCGGAAGGACTTCCCGCTCCGCGGCCACTTCAGCCGGGCGGAGCAGACCAGGCAGGCCCTCGCCGCGAACCCCGAAGCGCACTACTCCCTGGAAGAATTGAGCATCGTCGAGTCCTATCATGAGTTGCCGGCCGACGTGCGGGAGCGGCTGAGCCGGGGCGAACGGGGGACTCTGCGATGAGCCTGCGCACCGTCGAAATGGCGCTCAGCACCCCGGGTCTCGACGCCCAGGGGAACGTGCGGAAAGTCCCGCTCGGCATCCAGCTGCCCAAGGTGCCCGAGCCATCCGACGAGATGAACGCCGAGCACATGCTGATCAACCTGGGTCCCCAGCATCCGGCGACTCATGGCGTGCTGCGGCTGGTGGTCGAGCTCGACGGCGAGACCGTGATCCGCGTGGTGCCGCACGTCGGTTACCTGCACAGCGGGTTCGAGAAGCTCGGCGAGTACCGGCACTACAACCAGATCGTGCCGCTCACCGACCGGACCGACTACCTGTCGCCCATGGCCAACAACGTCTGTCTGGCGTTGGCGGCCGAGAAGCTGATGGGGATCGAAATCACCGAGCGGTGCACGGTGCTGCGGGTGATCGCCTGTGAAATGAGCCGGATCATTTCCCACCTGGTCTGGCTGGGAACCACCGGCATTGATATCGGAGCCTACACTCCGTTCCTCTGGACCTTCCAGCAACGGGAACGGATCTACAACCTGCAGGAAGCGTGGACTGGTGCCCGGCTCACGACCAGCCTGACTCGCGTGGGCGGCCTCATGGCCGACATTCCCGACGGTTGGGAAGGGGGACTCTCCGAGTTTTGCCGCACCTTCCCCCGGACTCTCGATGACGTGGACCGGATGTTCACCCGGAACGCCATCTGGATCGGGCGGACTCAGAACGTGGGATCGATCAGTCCCGAGGACGCGATCAACTACTCGCTATCGGGACCGATGCTGCGGTCCGCCGGGGTCGCCTACGACGTGCGGAAGGATCGCCCCTACCTGGGCTACGAGAACTACGACTTCGACGTGCCCGTCGGTGAGCACGGCGACTGTTACGATCGGTATATCGTCCGCATGGAAGAGATGCGACAGTCGGTTCGCATCCTGGAGCAAGCCCTGGCGCGCCTCGAGCGACTCAAGGGCGCTCCCATCAACGTGTCGGACCCGCGGCTGATCCTGCCCCCCAAATCGCGCGCGATGAGCGACATGGAAGCCATGATCTTCCACTTCAAGCAGGTGATGGAGGGTGTGAAGGCGCCCGTGGGCGAAGCCTACATGGGGATCGAGAACCCCAAGGGCGAGCTGGGCTACTACTTCGTGTCGGACGGCACAGCCAAACCGGTGCGTTGGCGGATCCGTCCCCCGTCTTTCATCAACCTGGCCTGCCTGCCCAAGCTCTGCGAGGGCGTGCTCTTGTCCGACGTGATCGCGATCAACGCCAGCGTGGACATCGTCATGGGAGAGATCGACCGATGAGCTCGGCGCACGTCGAGGAGGAACACCAGCCGGTCTTCGTGGGGGAGGCGCGCGAGGAGCTCGAGGCGCTGTTCCCCAATTTCCCGACGAAGATGGCCTGCCTGCTGCCCGCGTTGTGGATTGTCCAGCGGCGGCGCGGTTGGATTTCCGAAGGCGCGATCACCGAGGTGGCCGAGGTGCTCGGTCTCACCCCCGCCTATGTGAAGGGCGTGGTGACCTTCTACACGATGTACCACACTCACCCCGTCGGCCGGCACTTCATTCAAGTCTGTACCACGTCGCCCTGTAACATTTGCGGCGCGGAGGATGTGGTGAAGGCCTTTCTCAAGCACACCGGCTGCGGCGAACTGGGGGCAACCAGTGCCGATGGCCGGTTTACCATGATCGAGGTCGAATGTCTCGGGGCCTGCGGGTTCGCCACCCCCGTGCTGATCGATGACGACTTTATCGAAGGTGTAACTCCGGAGCGGGTGCCGGGCATTCTCCAGGGGTACAAGTAATGGGATTTCCCCATCCCAGTCATCCCAAAGAAGAGCCGGTTCTCTCCCGCTACTTCGGAGACGCGGGCGCGCGCAGCTTCGACGGCTGGGTAAAGCGCGGCGGCTACGAAGGGCTGAAGAAGGCGTTGGGCATGACGCCCGAGGCCGTGATCGAGGAGATCAAGAACTCGGGACTGCGCGGGCGCGGCGGGGCCGGGTTCCCGACCGGCCTCAAGTGGTCGTTCATGCCCAAGAACAGCGGCAAGCCGCACTACCTCTGCTGCAACGCCGACGAATCGGAGCCCGGCACCTTCAAGGATCGGGAGATCATGCGGTGGACGCCTCACGCGCTGCTCGAAGGCTGCGCGCTGGCCTGCCACGCGATCAGTGCCGAACGAGGCTACATCTACATCCGGGGCGAGTTCACCGTCGAGCACAAGATTCTCGAGGGTGCCATCAAGGAGGCGTACGACAAGGGCGCGCTCGGCGCCAACGCCTTCGGCAGCGGGAAGCGGATCGACCTGGTGCTGTTCCGGGGCGCCGGCGCCTACATCTGCGGTGAAGAAACCGCCCTGATGAACTCCATCGAGGGCCGTCGCGGCAATCCCCGCATCAAGCCGCCGTTCCCCGCCGCGGCAGGTGTCTTCGGGATGCCGACGACGATCAACAACGTGGAGACGCTGGTCGCAACACCGCACATCATCATGCGGGGCGCCGAGTGGTACAAGAGCCTGTGCCGAGGCAATCCCAAGAGTACCGGCACCAAGTTGATTTCGGTCTGCGGCCACGTGCAGCGGCCGGGCAACTACGAAGTGGTGATGGGCAGCTCCATGAAGGAGCTGATCTACGAGATGGCGGGCGGCATGCGGCCGGGCCGTACCCTGAAGGCGGTGATCCCTGGTGGCTCGTCGGTGCCCATCATGACGGCGGCCGAGGTGGAAGACTGCCAGCTCGACTATGAAGGGGTGGCTGCCAAGGGCTCGATGCTCGGCTCGGGTGGCATGATCGTCATGGACGATTCCACCGACCTCGTCTACCAGATCATGCGGCTGGCGCGCTTCTACGCCCACGAATCCTGCGCTCAATGCACCCAGTGCCGCGAAGGCACCGCGTGGACCACCAGGATTCTGGAGCGCATGCTGGCAGGGAAGGGACGGATCGAGGATCTGGATCTCCTGCTCGACTTGTCAGACAACATGACCGGCAAGACGATCTGCGTGCTGAGCGATTCCTGCGCCGCGCCGGTCGTCAGCGGGATCAAGAAGTTCCGCGGCGAGTTCGAGGCGTACGTGAGTGGAAACCGAAAGACTGCCGTCGCTGTTTAGTCGCCGTAAGCCATAAGCCCTAAGCCCTAAGCAGCAACCGGAAGCGCCTAAGGCTTATGGCTTAAGGCGCGAACCCTGAAGCGGAATGACCACCGAAAACGTAAACGTCACCATCAACGGCCTGACGCTGGCTGTCCCCAAAGGGACGACCATCATCGAGGCCGCCAAGCAGGCTGGGGTGTTGATCCCTCACTACTGCTACCACCCGTCGTTGCCATCCCCGGCGGTGTGCCGCATGTGCCTGGTCGAGGTGGAGAAGGCACCCAAGCTCATGCCGGCCTGCGTCACTACTGTGGCCGAAGGGCAGGTCGTCCACGTTGACAGCGAGCAAGCCAAGAAGGCGCGCGAGGGCGTCCTCGAGCTGTTGCTGATCAACCATCCGCTCGACTGTCCGATCTGCGATCAGGCCGGCGAGTGCGAGCTGCAGAACTACGTCTTCCAGGAAGGCCGGGCCGGCACCCGGTACAGCGAGTACGCCAAGCGCTACAACCCGGTCGAAGAGTTCGGCCCCGACGTGCTTTACGTCGCCAACCGGTGCATCCTCTGCACCCGTTGCGTGCGGTTCATGGACGACGTGGCGGGCGAGGCCGTGCTCAACGTTTCGGAGCGGGGAGACCGGGCTTTCATCGGCATCGACCCCGAGCACGAGTTGGATCATCCCTGGGCCGGCAACGTTGTGGACCTCTGCCCGGTCGGATCGCTCATCTCGAAGGACTTCCTGCACAAGGCTCGGGCCTGGGACCTGGACAAGACCGGGAGCGTCTGCACCGGATGCAGCCAGGGATGCAACATCCTGATTGACACCCGTGATGCGGCGGTGGTGCGTCTGCGGCCACGGCCTAATCTCGAAGTGAATCGCCATTTCATTTGCGATCACGGCCGGATGAACTACCGCTGGATGAACCGGGGCGACCGGATCGAGGCCCCCCTGGTACGCGAGGGCCAGCGTCTCGTCGCCACCGACTGGGATCAGGCCCTGGCCCGCGTGGTGAAGGCGGTCCGTCAGGGTGGGCCGGCCGTCGTGCTGGCGTCGGGCCGCGCCTCGACCGAGTCCCTGGGAATGGTCAAGCGCCTGCTCGAGGCAACGAAACTGACCGCCGCTGTCCAGTTGCCCCAGGGAGACGAGGCGCCACTCAAAGGTGTTCCCAACCTGGCACTTCGGAAGGAACGGGCGCCTAACGGAGAAGGCGCGCGGATTCTGGGCTACACCACCGAATGGAGTGCGGCGCTCAAGGCGGCGGCGAGCTCATCACTCGTCGTTCTGCTCGATGTCGAGTTGACCGAAGCCGAAGCGGCCCAGGTGAGCAAGGCCAACACGGTGATTGTCTTCGGGACGGTGCAGTCGCAGGAGCTGGCCGGTGCTACCGTCGTCCTCCCGGTCACTAATGTGGCCGAGGAGATGGGCACCTTCGTGAACCGCGACCGCCGGGTTCAGCGCTATGACCAGGCGAAGCCCAGCCCCGGTATGGCCCAACCCGCGTGGTGGGCCGCGTCGGCCGCGTTGGCGTTAATCTCCGGCAAGCCGGCTCCTGCTGGCGTGGCATCCGCTTTCGACCTGATCGCGGCGAGTGTCCCCGCTCTCAATGGACTCACCTTCGCCGGGCTCGGCTTCACCGGCCGGGTCGCCGAGAAGCCGGTCGCGGCGGGAGCCGCCTCATGACTCCCGAGATGAAGGGGTTCCTGCTCCTCACCGTGGTGAAGCTGGTCGCGATCTTTACGATCACGCTGATCGGGGTGGCATACCTGACGCTGGTCGAGCGAAAACTCTGTGCCTGGATGCAGTACCGGCTGGGGCCCAATCGGGTCGGACCGAACGGATGGTTCCAGCCGCTCGCCGACGGGCTCAAGAACATTCTCAAGGAAGAGACGTTCCCCCGCGACGCCAACAAGATCCTCTTCGTCCTGGCGCCGGCGTTATCGCTCATCCCCGCAACCATGATGTCGCTGGTGCTGCCCTGGGCGGCGCCGTTGCCGGTGGAGTTTGATTTCGCCCTGCCGTTGCTGGGTCGCTTCGTGCATCACGGGCTGATGCCCATCGCGGTCGCCGATCTTCCGATCGGGTTTCTCTTCGTGATCGCCATCGGCTCGATGGGCGTCTACGGGATCGCCCTGGCCGGCTGGTCGTCGAATAACAAGTACAGCCTGCTTGGTGGGCTCCGGGCCAGCGCCCAGATGGTTTCCTACGAAGTCGCGATGGGGCTGAGCCTCATCCCGATCGTTTTGCTGACTGGTAACGTCTCGTTCGGAGAGATCATCGCCCGGCAGCAGGCGGGACTCTGGTTCGTGCTCCCGCTCTTCCTTTCCTTCTTCATGTTCATGGTTTCGGCCTTCGCGGAGACCAACCGGGTTCCGTTCGATCTGCCAGAAGCCGAATCGGAGCTCATCGCGGGATATCACACCGAATACAGTGCGATGAAATTCTCGCTCTTCTTCATCGCCGAGTATGCCAACATGATCACCGCATCTGCGATGATGGTGGTCCTCTTCTTCGGCGGCTGGGACCTCCCTGGGCACTGGGACGAGAGTGGCGGTCTGATCCAGACGCTGGTGACCGGCGTCTGGATGTTCATTAAGACCTTCTTCTTCCTCTTCGTGTTCATCTGGGTCCGGTGGACGTTGCCCCGGTTCCGCTATGACCAGCTGATGTCGCTGGGCTGGAAGGTGCTGATGCCGATCGGGCTCGCCTACGTAATGCTGGTGGGCCTCGGGATCTACGGGGTGGATACCCTGATGAGCGGCAGCCCGGAGTGGATCAAGATGGGCGCTCTCTTCCTGCTCAACCTTCCTCTCATGTTTCTGGTTTTCCTAGTGCTCGATCGCGGGCGCCTGGTCAGCGGCTCGGCGGCACGCCGGGTCGCGGCTCCCCCGGTGCACCCGGGGGCTGAGGAGGCGGCATGACGATCGGCGTGAAGGTGATGAAGCGCCCGGAGGCCCAGGTCAGTTACGTCCGGGCCGCGCTCAAGGGCATGGGGCTCACGTTCAAGAAGCTGTTCGAGCCGAAGGTCACGATGGAGTACCCCGAAGCCAAGAGCACCGCGGACTACACGATTTCTTCCCGCTGGCGCGGCACCCACCGGATGCTCACCGACGAGCAGGGCCGGTCCAAGTGCGTCGCCTGCGGACTCTGTCCGCAGATCTGCCCGGCCAATTGCATCAAGCTGGTGCCGGGGGAGGACGAGGAGGGGAACCGGTACCCGCTGATCTATGAGATCGACGAATTCCGCTGCGTGTTCTGCGGATATTGCCAGGAAGTCTGCCCCGAAGAGGCGATTCACGTCGGGGTGCACTTCGAGAATTCCGAGTACAGCCGGGATCGTTTCGTATACGACCTCGAGCGGCTCTCTTCCCAGACGCACAGCGTTTCGACGCTGTGGGATCCCACCGATCCCAAGGGTGAATAGATGACCGAGGCGGTCTTCTACCTGTTTGCTACGATAGCGGTGCTGTCGGCGCTCCTCTGTGTGACTCAGCGCAACCCGATCGCGTCCGCCTTCTGGTTGATCTCCACCATGCTCTGTCTGGCGGGCATCTTCGTCCTGCTCAACGCCCAGTTCATCGGGATCATTCAGGTCCTGGTGTACGCCGGAGCGGTCATGGTGCTCTTCCTCTTCGTCATCATGCTGCTGAACCTGGGCCGCGAGGAATCCGATCTCAAGCGCTGGCCGATCTGGATCGTGGCCGCCGGTGTCGTTGTCCTGCTGCTGGCTGAATTGGCCGCGTTGCCGCACTACAGCGCAGAGCGCTTGGCGCTGGAATACACCGGCTCGAGCCGGCTCGCCGATCCGGGATTGGTGTTTGAGGTCGGGAAGGCCGCGGCCGAGTCCACTGCGACGCAGGGCGTCACCGGAGTGATCGCGGCCCCGCTGTTCCAGAACTATCTGATTCCCTTCGAGCTCACTTCGGTGCTCCTGCTCACCGCGATCGTCGGGGCAGTGGTGCTGGCGAAGCGGAGGGTCTGATGCTGCTGGCTCAGTCGCTGGGTCTCTCGGCGATTCTCTTCGCCATCGGTGTCGCCGGGGTGCTGATCCGGCGTAACGCGATCGTGCTGTTCATGTGCATCGAGCTCATGCTCAATGCCGTGAACCTGACATTCGTCGCCCTGGCGCAGGCCCACGGTCTGGGTGGCCAGGTGTTCGTCTTCTTCGTCATGACGGTCGCCGCCGCGGAGGCCGCCGTGGGCCTCGCGATCATCATCGCCATGTTCCGGCACCACCGCTCGGTGGATCTCGGAAACGTCAACCTGCTCAGGGGCTGATGCATCTGCCGTCGGATCTTCTCGCCACTCTCGGGCAGGGCCCGGAGACGGCGCTGCCGGAAAATCTGAACCTCCTGGTCGGGCTGATCCTGGGGCTCCCGCTCCTGGGCTTCCTGCTGAATGGAGCGCTCTCGCTCTGGCAGCCACGGGCCAAGGCGGCGGTCTCGATCATCGGCGCCGGAGTACTCCTCGGCGCATTCGCGACGGCACTGGTGGCCTTCAAGCAACTGGCTCCGGTGTGGCAGGCCGACCCCGAAGCCGCACCGATCGTCACCTTCTGGAGCTGGCTCCCGGTCGGGGATCTCCAGGTCGACTTCTCCTTCCTGCTCGATCACTTGTCGATGGTGATGCTGCTCGTGGTGACAGGCGTGGGGAGCCTGATCCACCTCTTCAGCGTCGGCTACATGCGGTCGGACGAGGGCTACCCGAGATACTTCGCGTACCTCAACCTGTTCGTCGCCTTCATGCTGGTCCTGGTACTGGGAGCCAGCTTCCCGATGATGTTCATCGGGTGGGAGGGCGTCGGCCTCTGCTCCTACCTCCTGATCGGCTTCTGGTTCTCCGAAAAGGCCAACGCCGACGCCGGCAAGAAGGCCTTCATCGTGAATCGGATCGGGGACTTTGGTTTCCTGATCGCCATGTTCATGATGTGGCAGGTATTCGGAAGCCTGAACTTCGCCGAAGTGTTCGGCCGGGCGCCCGAGGTCCTGCCGGCCGGTGGTGCCCTGGTTACCGCGATCACCCTGTTCCTCTTTCTGGGCTGTACCGGGAAGTCGGCCCAGATCCCGCTCTACATCTGGTTGCCCGACGCGATGGCCGGCCCGACGCCGGTCTCCGCCCTGATCCACGCCGCCACGATGGTGACCGCCGGGGTGTATCTCGTCGCCCGGGCCAATGTGCTCTTTGCGCTGGCGCCGGTGAGCCAGACCGTGGTCGCAGGTATCGGCGCCCTCACGGCGCTCTTCGCCGCGACGATCGGCCTCCGCCAGTACGACATCAAGCGCGTCCTGGCCTACTCAACCGTCTCCCAGCTCGGCTACATGTTTCTGGGCGTGGGGACCGGAGCCATCACCGCCGGCATCTTCCATCTCGCCACCCACGCCTTCTTCAAGGCGCTGCTCTTCCTCGGATCGGGAAGCGTGATCCACGCGATGCACCATGCCTATCACGCGACCCACTCGCACGAGGATGCTCAGGACATGCGCAATATGGGTGGCCTGCGGCACCATCTCCCGATCACCTGGGTCCTGATGTGGATTGCGACCCTGGCCATCGCCGGAATTCCTCCCTTCGCCGGTTTCTTCTCCAAGGATGAGATCCTGGCCTTCGCCTTCGGTCGCGGCGAGCACCAGCCAATCTTCCGGGTCTTCTGGGCCATGGGAGCGACGGCCGCCTTGATCACCGCGTTCTATATGGCGCGGCTCATGGCGATGACTTTCCATGGAGAGAACCGGACCGGAGCAAAAGAGAAGGAGCACCTGCACGAGGCGCCGTGGATCATGACCGGGCCACTCGTAATCCTCGGGCTCCTCAGTCTGGCCGGTGGCTGGCTCAACCTGCCGGAGTTTGCCAAGGCGATTGGCCCGACCGAGCTGCTGCACCACTGGCTCGAGCCGGTTACCGCCGCAGCCACGAAGATCGTGGGAGAGCCCGTGTTACCCCATGGCTCAACCGAGACGACCCTCATCGGCATCGCCATAGCCATCGCCATCATCGGGTTGGTATGGGGTTACCGGAGCACGGTCGGCCGCGCCATCGTCCCGGCCCACGAGGCGGCGCCGGACGAGGGATTCTGGAGAGTGCTCTACCACAAGTACTACATCGACGAGCTCTACGACGCGATCATCGTCCGCCCGTTGGCGACACTGTCCCGGGTCGTGCTGTGGCGGAAGGTGGACCAGGGCCTGATCGATGGCGCCGCGGTGAACGGATCCGCCGGCCTGATGCGGGCGCTGGGCTGGATCGGCGGCCGGCTGCAGACCGGCCAGGTGGGGGTCTACGTCGCGGTCTTCGTCGTGGGGGCGTTGTACGTCCTCGGCAGGTTGGTTTGGTAAGACGGCACTTCTAACTCGACCGAAATGCAAGACTTCCTGTTCGGACTGAATTACCACGCCTGGATCCTGACCGCGCTGCTGGTGCTGCCGCTGGTTGGCGTGCTGCCGGTGCTGCTGGCGCCTTCCGCACGCGCCAAGCACATCGCCCTCGTGGTCACCATTCTTGAGTTCCTGCTCTCAGCGGGACTCTGGTGGGCTTTCGATCCGACCTCAGGCGGGATCCAGTTCGGCGTCGTGGCGCCCTGGCTGCCGCAGTGGGGCATCAATTACCGGGTCGGTCTCGACGGCATTTCGCTCTTCATGGTGCTGCTATCGACCGGGCTGATGCCGTTGGCGGTGCTCGGGAGCTGGAAATACATCACCGAGCGGGAGCGGGGCTACTACGCGCTCATGCTCACCCTGACGACGGGCATGCTCGGGGTATTTCTCGCCCTGGATCTCTTCGTCTTCTATGTCTTCTGGGAAGTGATGCTGATCCCGATGTACTTCATCATCGGGGTCTGGGGCGGCAAGAACCGGCTCTACGCGGCCATCAAGTTCTTCATCTACACCTTCCTTGGCTCGCTCCTCATGCTGGTGGCGATCCTCGTCATGGTCTGGAAGGTGGCCGAGAGCAGCGGAACGATTTCGTTCGCTTATGCGGACCTGCTGGACAACGCGCCCAGGCTGGGAACCATCGCTCCCTGGCTCTTCGCGGCGTTCTTCCTGGCGTTCGCGATCAAAGTGCCGATGTTCCCCTTCCACACCTGGCTGCCCGACGCCCACGTCGAGGCCCCCACCGCGGGCAGCGTGATCCTGGCCAGCATCCTCCTCAAGATGGGGACCTACGGCTTCCTTCGGTTCGCCGTGCCGTTCTTCCCCGAGGTGGCTCTGAGCCCCGTCGTCACGACGGTAGTGCTCGTCTCGGCCGTTGTGGGCATCATCTACGGTGCCCTGGTCGCCATGGTCCAGCCGGACGTGAAGAAACTGGTGGCGTACTCCTCGGTAAGCCATCTCGGATTCGTGATGCTCGGCATCTGGGCCGGATCGCTTCAGAGCGTGCAGGGCGCCCTGATGATCATGATCGGTCACGGCCTCTCCACCGGCGCCTTGTTCTTCCTGATCGGCATGCTGTACGAGCGGCGCCACACCAGGGAGATCGCGGCCTACGGCGGCCTGGCCAGGGTGGTGCCGGTGCTGAGCCTGATCTTCGTCGTGACCTCGCTCGCCTCGATCGGACTTCCCGGCCTGAACGGTTTCGTGGGCGAATTCCTGGTGCTGCTCGGCAGCTTCGCCCGCCATCCCTGGGCGACCGGCCTTGCCACGACCGGCGTGATCTTCGCCGCGATGTACCTGCTGCCCGCCGTGCAGCGGATCTTCTTCAATAAGCTGGACAATCCCGCCAACGAACACCTGTCGGACCTGACCCCACGCGAGCTCTGGGTCATGCTCCCGCTGATCTTCGGCATGGTCTGGCTCGGTCTCTATCCCAAGCCGGTGTTGACCCGCATGGAAGCGGCGTCGAAGCACTTTGTAGAGTTGACTCAGCCGGGGAGGGATCACTACTCCGCGCCGAGTGAAGAGATCCACGCGGAGCGCGCTCGATGACGCCGACGCTCGATCTCACCTCCCCGCTCGGGATGACGATCTCCCTCACACCGGAGATCGTCCTCTCGATCTGCGCGATGCTGGTGCTGCTGGTCGTGAGCTGGCGCCACCAGACCGCGGCCGACAGCCGTCTCGCGGGCTGGCTCAGCGTCGCCTCGCTCATCGTGACCGGCGCGGCGCTCGCCTGGCTGACCGCGCAGCAGTTCGAAAGCGAAGGACTGCCGTTCATGGTCGCGCTGGACGGTTTCCGCTATCTCTCTTCGGCCCTGGTGCTCCTGCTCGCACTCGCCAGCACGCTGCTCTCGATCGGCTACCTGGAGCGCGAGGGGCTCACCGCTCCCGAGTATTACGTGTTGCTGCTGTTGGGGACCGTCGGCCTGCTGTTCATGACCGCCTCGCAGGACCTCATCGTCTTCTTCCTCGCGTTGGAGACGATGTCCATGGCAGTCTACGTGCTGGCGGGCTATGACCGGAGAAGCCCCGCTTCATCCGAAGCCGGCCTCAAGTACTTCCTCATCGGCGCCTTCGCTTCCGGGTTCTTGCTTTACGGGATTGCCTTGCTGTACGGCTCGACCGGCAGCACCAACCTGGCGCTGATCGGGGCCCAGTTCGCCGATCGCCCGATGCCCGGCATGGCCTTGATCGGCATGGGTCTGCTCCTGATCGGGTTCGGTTTCAAGGTGGCGGCGGTCCCCTTCCACATGTGGACCCCCGATGTCTACGAGGGCGCTCCGACTCCGGTCACCGGATTCATGGCGACGGGGGTCAAGGCGGCGGCATTCGTTGCCTTTGCCCGCGTCCTGCTCTCCTGCTTCCCTCAGGCGGCGCCGCAATGGCGGCCGCTGATCTGGGTGCTCGCCGTGGTGACGATGATCCTGGGCAATCTCGTGGCCCTCAACCAGACATCGCTCAAGCGGCTGCTGGCGTACAGCTCGGTCGCCCACGCCGGATATCTCCTGGTCGCGCTCTGGCCGGGCAGCCCGCTCGGCACCGCGTCATTGCTGCTGTATCTCTTCGCGTACGGCGTGACCACGCTTGCCGCATTCGGGATCCTGGGCGCATTGGGCACCGGCGGAGAGCGAAACGTCACGCTGGCTGAGATCTCCGGCTTATCCCAGAGCCGCCCCTGGCTCGCCTTGGGCCTCGCGGTCTGCATGCTCTCTTTGCTGGGCTTCCCCGGCACGCTCGGGTTCATCGGGAAGTGGTACATCCTCTCGGCGGTGATCGCGGAGAAGAACGCCCCCCTCGCTGTGGTGCTGGTCCTGACCACAGTGGTCTCGGCGGGATACTACCTCCCGGTGATCATGGCGATGTACATGCGTCCTGCCCGGGCACCGCTGGTCTACCACGCGGTCCGGCTGGCACCGGCCGCCGCGGCCACGGTCGCGATCGCCATCATCGCGACGCTGGTGTTCGGGATTTGGCCCACGGAACTCCTCAACGCCGCAGGAGCCAGCGCGGCGTCGCTGCTGAATAGCGCTGCCTCCGCGGTAGCCGGCCGCTAGGAGCGGGCGTGCAGGCCCCACGCTCCATTTTCCGCCAATACGACATCAGGGGGTTGGTCGATCAGGAGCTGACCCCGGAGTTTGCCCTCGCTCTGGGGCGTGCCTACGCCAGCGCCGCATGGGCTCGTCTGGGTCGAGCACCGGTCCTGGCAGTAGGGCGTGACAATCGTCCCTCCGGCGAGAGTCTCGCCGCCGCAGTTCGCGCTGGGATCGCCCAAACCGGCGCCACCGCCGTTGATGTCGGAATGTTGCCCACTCCGGCGCTCTACTTCGCCGTGCACGCCTTGAAGACCGATGGGGGACTCCAGGTCACCGGGTCGCACAATCCTCCCGAGTTCAACGGCTTCAAGATGGTCCTCGCTGGAGAGTCGCTGCACGGCGAAGGCATCGCGGCACTCTACGACATCATCGCCGGCGAGACTTGGCGGATGGGCCGGGGCAGCGAGCGACAGGATACTTCCGTCCTCTCGTCCTACCGCGAGGCCATCGTCGAGCGGAACCGTCTCCGGCGTCCGGTGCAGGTCGTGGTGGATTGCGGCAACGGGGCTGGCAGCCTGATTGCCGTTTCGACCCTGAGGACGCTCGGCGCCGAGGTTACGCCGCTCTTCTGCGAATCCGACGGAACCTTCCCCAATCACCACCCGGACCCCACCGTTCCGGAGAATCTCGCCGATCTTCAAGCCGCGGTCCGCCGCACCGGGGCCGAGCTGGGTATCGCCTTCGATGGCGATGCCGATCGTATTGGCGCCGTTGATGACACCGGTCAGATCATTTACGGAGACCAGCTCCTCGTGCTCTACGGCCGCGACGCGGTCCGCAGGTTTGGCGTCGGCGTGCCGGTAATCTTCGATGTAAAGTGTTCCGAAGTGCTTCCCCAGATGCTGAAGAAGGCAGGGGCCAGGCCCGAACTCTGGAAGACCGGCCATTCGCTCATCAAGGCCCGGATGAAGGAGCTCGACGCTCCGCTCGCCGGCGAGATGAGCGGACACATGTTTTTCGGTGGAGATTACTTCGGATTCGACGACGCGCTTTTCGCCGCGGCCCGCCTGCTCGAGATCGTCTCCGCCGAGCCGGGAGGCTTGAGCCGGCTGCTGGCGGATATTCCCAGGACCTTTGCGACGCCTGAGATCCGGGTGGATTGCCCGGATGAAACCAAGTTCGAGGTGGTGAAGGCCGCAGCCGAATGGTTTGGGGCCCGCTATCCGGTCAACAGCATCGATGGGGTCCGCATGACCTTTCCCAAAGGCTGGGGACTTATCCGCGCCTCCAACACGCAACCCGTCCTGGTGCTCCGCTTCGAAGCCAGCGACGCGGCAGCCCGCGACGAATACCAGGCCGAGGTCCTGGGCTGGCTGGCGGGAAAAGTATGAGCCGCCGCGGGGTTACGATCGCGCTGAGTCTCTCGGTGCTCGTCATCCTGCTTTTCGTAGGACGCTGGGGAGCCGCACTCCTCGCCGATCGGTGGTGGGCCGAGCTGGTCTCGCCCGAGGCTTCCCGCTTCGTGATGGACTGGAATCTTCTCCGCTTTACTCTCGAAGCGGGCGGCGTTCTGGTTGCCTGTGCCTGGTTCATCGGCCATCTCCTGGTTGTCTTCCGCGCTATCGGATCGGTTCAGGTTCCCCGACAGCTCGCCAATCTTGAGATTCGTGAAGCGCTCAACACCCGGGTCCTGGTATTCGGCGGTGTCGCGACCGGAGCCGTGCTGGGCTTCATCGTGGGGCGCGGCCTGGGCGATTGGACTCCGACCCTGGCCCTGGCCTGGACCGGCGTGCGCTACGGAGAAACCGAGCCGCTGCTCGGTCACGATCTCGGGCTCTACCTGGCCCAGCTTCCACTCTGGCGATCGTTGCACGGGCACGCGCTGCTCCTCGTGCTCCTCGGCCTCGGCGGGGTGCTCACCCTCTATATCGTCATCGGGGCCGTGCGCTGGACCGATGGCCACCTCGCGCTGAACAGTCATGCGCGGGCCCACCTCGGCGTCCTGCTGGCCGCGTTGGCGCTGTGCCTGGTCTGGGGTTATCTGCTCGAACCGTACGAACTGATCTCGGGCATCGGCGGCGCCACTCAGCTTGGCCTCTTCAACTATCAGCGGATAACCACGCAGATCCTGGCCGGAGTGGCGCTCATGACTGCGGCACTCTCCCTGGTCTGGGCCTGGCGGGCCAATCACGTGCTGATGGCGGCGGGCTGGGGTGTCCTCATCACCGTATCGCTGGTGGGGCACCATGTTTTCCCGGCCTTGCTGGCAGGCGCTCGCCCCTCGCCGGTCGATCAGATGGATCGTCGCCGGCTCGAGGCGCTGGCCTACGGGCTCACCGGTTTACGGGATTCCACCAGCGATCGCCCTGAAGCCGCTCCTCGCATGCCGAATCCTCCGACTCTCTGGTCGGCTTCGATCGTCACCCGACTTCCAGCGTCCGACTCGGGAGAAGTACTCGGTGCCGACCGCGCCGTGCTCCCCGTGCTGCGCCGCCCGCGGCCGGTCTGGCTCGTGGTCCGCGGGGGCGGCGAGCAAGGCTCGAGTGTCACGGCGATCGCCGACGATCAGACCAGCGTGGATGGCAGGCCGCTCTATTATCCCGGCGGCGACAGCATTCCGTCGGCCCAGCCAGCCACTCGGCTTCGCCTCAGCCGAAGCGCCGTATGGCCTGGCGCGCCGACTGTCGTTCTCGATAGCGCTCCCGGAGGTGTTCGCGTCGGAGGTGCCTTTCGGCGGGTAGTGCTGGCCTGGGCCCTTCAATCCAGCAGCCTGCTGGGCAGAATCGAAAGTGATGCGCGAGCTCGCTGGTATCTGACGCCGGCAGCACGGCTCGATCGTCTCGCGCCCTTTGCCGCGTGGGGTGTTCCGGTTCCTCGCATCGTGAACGGCGCTCTGGTCTGGATTGCCGATGGCTACATCGGGTCGCAGACCTTCCCGATCGCGAGCCGGGTGCGGTGGAGAGGTCAGCGGATCGGCACCCTTCGCGCCGATTTTGTCGGTGTGATCGAGGCGGAATCCGGAGAGACCCGGATCTACCTGCGGCATACCGCCGATAAAGTCGCCGAAGCCTGGCTCGACATCGCCGGCGGTGTAGTCTTGCCGGCCAACTCGATTCCAACCGAGATCGGAAGAGTCGTCCCCTATCCGGCCGAACTTCTCCAGGTGCAGGGAAGGGTGATGGAGGGTCAGGACTGGGGAATCGGCAAGATGGTGGTGCGTCCCGATTCGTTGGGTGGTGGCAATCCGACTCCCGAGACGGTATGGGAGCCCGATACGTCGGGCCTTCAGTCGTTGGTCGTCTTTGAGAATGAAGGAGAACGGTCCGTCTCATCCCTCCTGCAAGCGAGGATGGTGGATGGGTGGGAAACGCTCAAGCTGGTTCGGTTCGACAGTTCCAGTACGCTGCCATCTCCTCAGATGCTGGAGAGCCGCTGGGGCCGCTTTCCGACCTACGAGCAGATTCGCGACTCGGTACTCGGCGCCGGCGGCCAGTTGCAGGCAGGGCCGGTGCACTACTGGCTTAGTCCGGCGGGACTCGGAGCCTATCAACCGCACGTGGCGTGGAATTCCGGTGAGACACCGGCGCTGGTCTGGGTCAGCATCGCCAGCCAGGGGCGGGGCGGGGCCGGCCACGACTTGTTCGAGGCCTGGCAAAACATGTTCGGCATCACCGCGCCGCTGGTCGCCGCCGCTGGACATGCCAATCGTCTCGAGGAGGCCCGGCGCCTCATGGCTGCGGCTGATTCCGCCCTGAAACGGGGCGATATGGCCGGCTTCGGCCGCGCGTTCGATGCGCTGCGCCGGGTGCTGAATGCCAAAGACGATCGTCAGCAGTTCTGAGCTTGTTACCACCCTATCCGAAGGCTAGTTTCCCGCCCGCGCCGGCCCTTCCACGTCGCCGGACCAGGCTTCAGCTCGCTTCTTTTTGACGAGGTCTCCGTGAACCTCCACGAGTACCAGGGCCGGGCCATCTTCCGCGCCGGTGGAATCCCGATGCCCGACGGCGATGTCGCCACGACGCCCGCCGAGGCGGAGGCGATCGCCCGACGGCTGAATGGGCAGGTCGTAGTCAAAGCGCAGGTCCACGTCGGCGGCCGGGGCAAGGCGGGCGGAGTAAAGTTGGCCTCGACGCCGAAAGAGACCGCGGAGGTCGCGAAGAAGATCCTTGGAATGCAGATCAAGGGGCTCACCGTGCAGAAGGTGCTGGTAGTCCCGGCCGCGGACATTGCGACCGAGGCCTATGCAGGGCTGATCCTCGACCGTGCGACTCAGCGCCCGGTCTTCATGGTGAGTGCAGCGGGCGGCATCGACATCGAAGAGGTGGCCGCGACCACACCCGAGAAGATCACCCGGCTGGCGGTGGATCCCCGCTATGGCCTTCTCCCGCATCAGGCCCTGACTCTCGCCTTCACCCTTTTCAGCGACATCGCCCAGGTTCGCGCCACCGCGAAGATCCTCGAACAGCTCTACCGGATTTTCATCTCCAACGGGTGCACTCTGACGGAGATCAACCCGCTGGTCAGCACTCCGGACGGCAAAGTGCTCGCTCTCGACGCCAAGGTCATCATCGACGATAACGAGCTCGACCGCCGGCCCGACCTGGCGCAACTGCGGGACGAAAGCGCCGAAGAGCCGAGCGAAGTCGCGGCCCGAAAGGCCAACCTGACCTTCATCAAGCTGAGCGGTAACGTGGGTTGCGTGGTGAACGGGGCGGGTCTCGCAATGGCCACGATGGACCTGGTGAAGTACTACGGCGGCCAACCAGCCAACTTCCTCGATATCGGCGGCAGCTCGAACCCGGAGAAGGTGGTCAACGCGCTCAAGATCATCACCGGCGATCCCGAGGTGAAGGCGATCCTGTTCAACATCTTCGGCGGCATTACTCGCACCGACGACGTCGCGAACGGGATCCTCACCGCGATGGAGCAGTTCAAAGTGAATGTGCCGCTGGTCATCCGGCTCACCGGGACCAACGAAGAAGAGGCGGTCAGAATCCTGAAGGCCGCCGGAATGCAGGCGCTTAATGATATGGATGAGGCCGTTCAGAAAGTGGTTGAAGTGGCGAAGGGGGCCGCATGAGCATCTTCGCCGACAAGAACACCCGCCTCATCGTTCAGGGCATCACCGGCCGTGACGGCTCGTTCCACGCCAGGCAAATGCTGGAGTACGGCACCCGGCTCGTCGCCGGGGTCACTCCGGGGAAGGGGGGCCAGACCTTCACGCCCGGGGTGCCGATCTTCAATACTGTCGCCGAAGCAGTTCGGGCCACCGAAGCGAATGCCTCGGTGATCTATGTCCCGCCCATGGGTGCAGCCGGCGCCATCTTCGAAGCCGCCGACGCCGGCATCTCTCTCATTGTGTGCATCACTGAGGGCATGCCGGTCCTGGACCTTACCAAGGTCTTGCCCTACGTGCGTGAGCGCGGTGCGCGTCTGATCGGTCCCAACTGTCCCGGCCTGATTACTCCCGGGGCGTGCAAGATCGGAATCATCCCCGGCAATATCTGCATCCCCGGCCGGGTGGGATTGGTCTCCCGAAGCGGTACGCTTACCTACGAGGTAGTGCACCAGCTCACCCGGAACGGGATGGGCCAGAGCAGTTGCGTCGGGATTGGTGGAGATCCGCTCATTGGTACCAATTTCATCGATTGCCTGCGGGGTTTTCAGGACGACGCCGAAACCGACGCCATCGTCATGCTCGGTGAGATCGGCGGGACCGACGAGCAGAATGCCGCCGCGTTTGTGAAGGAGTATGTCACCAAGCCGGTGGTCGGATTCATCGCGGGACAGACGGCGCCGAAGGGACGTCGCATGGGTCACGCCGGGGCGATCATCTCCGGCTCATCGGGCACGGCGGAAGAGAAGATGGCGGCATTCGAGGCGGCTGGAATCGGGGTCATGCGCCGGCCCGCGGACGTGATCGCGCTCCTCCGAGAAAAGATGTGACCGCGGCCGGGCTGCTGAGTCCCCGCCGGGTCCTGGTTCCGCTGGAGGCGCGGACCCTCGCCGAGGCGGTCATGAACCTGGTCGCTGCGTGCGCCGCCGACGGGATGGTGACTGACACGGCCCGGTTGGAAAGCGTGATTGCGGAAGCCTCGCCGGAGGACACGCTCACGGTGGGTGCCGATTTCTTCCTCCCGCACTTCAGGACCGACGCAGTCTCGAGTGTGGTCGTGGCGCTGGGGATCGCGCCGAAGCCGATTCCCCGTTCGCTGAAGACGAGACGCAAGGCCCGTGGAGTGCTGCTGGTGGTTGCCCCGGTGAAAGAGGCCGCCGCGTACCTGCAAACCGTCGCGGCGTTTGCCAGGGTGCTGGCCGATGCCGATTCGAGAAAGGCCATTTTTGGCGCAACCAGCCCCGATGAGGTGCTGGCAGTTCCCGCGCTCCGTGATCTGACCATCGAAGGCCCGCTTCGCGTGGGAGACATCATGGCGCCGGTGATCAGCATCGCGCCGGAGACCTCTCTGGGCGATGCCGCGGCGCTGATGGTGCGCCGGAGTCTCGAGGCGCTGCCGGTCGTTGGACAACGCAACGAGGTACTGGGCGTTGTGTCCCAGGCGGAGCTGCTCGACTACCTCGTGCCTTCCTACGTTCAGCAGTTGACCACGGGGAAAGTGATGGCGGTACGGAAAGTCTCAGGTCGGATGACGGCCGATCCGCGGGACTTGCCGGTCCGCGAGGCGATGCGCCGCAATGTGATCTGTGTAGACGAGCATCAGACGGTCGCCGAGGCCGCTGCCCTGATGGCCCACAAGGATCTGGACCGGATCCCCGTCGTCAAGGAAGGGGCGCTGGTCGGCATCTTGGCTCGCAGCGATCTGGTGCGGAAGGTGATCGGCAGTGTCAAACGAGAGTCATAGCAATCCGGTAACTACACCAACGGAGGCAGAGTGGCAGGCAACATCACCTTGGGCATCGTGAAACCCGACGCGGTTGAGACCGGAAGGACCGGGCTCATCATCGCTCACCTTCAAAAGGAAGGCTTTGTCGTCCGCGCCGCTCGGCTGGTTCGACTGACCACCGCCCAGGCGGGAGCCTTCTACGAGGTGCATAAAGGCCGGCCCTTCTACAACGATCTGGTCGCCTTCATGACCAGCGGCCCCTGTCTTCCGATGGCTCTCGAACGGGCGGATGCCGTCGCCCATTTCCGGAAGGTCATTGGCGCGACGGACCCCGCCGAAGCGGCAGCCGGGACGATCCGAAAGTTGTACGCCGAGTCCAAGGGGCGGAACGCGGTGCACGGGTCGGATAGCGACGAAAATGCGGCACGGGAGGTCGGTTTCTTCTTCCCCGAAGGGGAGCTGGCAGGGCTCTGGAAATAGGTTAAACCAGAGGGGGCCAACTTGACCCAAGTCGTTGTCCTGACTAACATTCGCGGCTATGTTGGTGATCGACCTGAGGGACCTTCATAAGGGGCCGGTGGAGACTGTGGGGCGGCTTGAGCCGGCCGACACGGCCTTTGAAGGACTAGATCTCGAGTTGGATGGGCCGGTCGAAGTGCGGGGCCGTCTCCAGGAGACTGGGCAGGCCGAGTTTTTCTGGCACGCCACGCTGACCGGCCGCTTTCGCGGGGCCTGCCGGCGTTGTCTCACGGAGTTCACCTATCCGTTCGCCACAGACGTGGACGCGCTCTTCAGCGCCAACCCGGACGCGGCGGACGACCCCAGCGTTTATCCCTTGGACCAGCCCGTGTCCCGGGTGGATGTTCGCCACGCGGTGCGCGAGGAGTTGGCTCTCTCGTCCACCGCGTTCCCGCTGTGCCGGGAGGACTGTGCTGGGCTCTGCAGCCGGTGCGGAGCTGACCTGAACGCCGGACCGTGCTCGTGCGCGGACTCGGCCGAAACGAACTGAGGATCGGATGGCTGTTCCTAAGCGAAAACTCTCCAAGTCACGCAAACGGCTTCGCCGTGGCCACGACAAGGCCGCAGTCCGCGCCCACCAGGCCTGCCCCCGCTGCGGCTCGCCTAAAATCCCGCACCGCGTCTGCGGCACCTGCGGGTATTACCGCGGCAAGAAGATGGTCGAGGTCGAGGACGCCTGAGGGTGATTCGCATCGCTCTCGACGCCATGGGGGGTGATCACGCCCCGCAGGCCGAGATCGAAGGGGCGATCCTGGCCCTGACGACGTTGCCGGCCGCCTTCCGGATCGTCCTGGTTGGCAAGGCGGACGTCATTGAGGCCGAACTCGCCCGGCATCCCGAGATAGACCGCAATCGTCTCGGCGTCTGTCACGCCCCCGACGTTATTGCGATGGACGAGAAACCGCTCTCGGCCGTCCGCAAGAAGCCCCAGTCCAGTATCTCGATCGGCCTCGGCCTGATAAAGGCCGGTGAGGCCGATGCCTTCGTCTCCGCCGGCAACACCGGCGCGGTTCTCGCCGCGTCCACCATCCTGCTCGGCCTTCACGACGGAGTCGAGCGGGCAACCGTCGGCACCCTGTTTCCGACCGCCGACGTTCCGGTGCTGGTCGTCGATGGCGGCGCCAACGTGGATTGCTCCCCTCGCGAGCTGCTGGGCTTTGCCTATCTGGGGACCGTGTACACTCGAGACGTGTTGGGCCGCGAGTCTCCCAAGGTTGGATTGCTCAATATCGGCGAAGAAGAGGAGAAGGGAAACGCGACCGCGAAGGAGGCGCACCAGCTCCTCAAGGTGGCGCCCAATCTGAACTACATCGGCAACGTCGAAGGCCGCGACATCATCGCCGGCCACAGCAAGCTGGGCCAGCTCGACGTGGTCGTCTGCGATGGATTCGTCGGGAACATCGTGCTCAAGTTCTACGAATCGGTCGCCCGACTCATCCTCAAGCTCGTCCGGCTGAAAGCGCCTGATGTCCTTCAGCGGAGTGACATCCGGGAAGTATTCCGCGTGCTGGACTATTCCGAGTATGGCGGGGCTCCGCTGCTCGGAGTCAAAGGGGTTTCCATCATCTGCCATGGCAGTTCGAGTCCCAACGCGTTCAAGAACGCTTTGCGGGTCGCCATTACCGCCGTGGAGCACGACCTGAGTGGCCGGATCGGTGCCGAGTTCGAGCGGCGCGAAGCGGCAAACCCCGCATGATACAGCGTCCTTTCGTCTACATCGCCGGCCTCGGCGTCGCTATCCCGGAACGGGTCGTCACCAACGCCGACTTCGAGAAGACGCTCGATACTTCCGATCAATGGATCGTGGAGCGCACCGGAATCCGCGAGCGCCGCTTCGCGCGCCCGGACGAGACCGTCTCGACCATGGGGAAGGACGCCGCGGTAAAGGCGCTGTGCAAAGCCGGCATCACGGCGGCCGAACTCGATAACATCATTGTCGCGACCGCGACGCCGGATAGTCCGCTGCCCTCTACGGCGTGCCAGATTCAGGCGCTGCTGGGCGCCGAGCGTGCGGCCACGTTCGACATCGCCGCCGCCTGCTCCGGCTTCGTGTACGGATTGACGATCGCCGAGGGTCTGATCGCCTCAGGGCAGGGCGAGAAGATCCTGGTAGTTGGTGGCGAGAAGCTTACCAGCATCACCGATCCCCTCGACCGCTCGACCGCGATTCTCTTCGGGGATGGAGCCGGTGCCGCCGTGGTGCAGAAGACTTCTGGCGGAAATCGCGGGATTCTTTCGACCTTCATCCGCTCCGATGGCCGGCTCAAGCTGCTCCTCCATATCCCTGGCGGAGGCACGGCTGACCCGATCAGCGAGAAGGTAGTGCGGGAACGGTCGCACTACATGAAGATGGCGGGGCGCGAAGTCTTCAAGCACGCGGTAACCGAGATGGCCGAAGCCTGCGACGTGGCACTTACGCGCGCGGGCATCACCGGCGAGCAGCTCGACCTGCTGGTCCCCCACCAGGCCAACATCCGGATCATCGAATCGACGGCGAAGCACGCGGGACTGCCGATGAGCAAAGTGATGGTCAACGTGGACCGCTACGGGAACACTTCCTCGGCGTCGATCCCGCTTGCGCTGGCGCAGGCCGAGCAGGAGGGACGGTTGAAGCCGGGAATGCTGGTGATGCTGGTCGCGTTCGGCGCCGGCTTCACCTGGGGGAGCGCGGTCATCCGGTGGTGATCGTTCTGCTCTGCCCCGGGCAGGGCGCGCAGAAGGTCGGGATGGGGAAGGACCTGGCGGAGCACTTCCCGGCCGCGCGCGAGGTGTTCCAGCGGATTGATGACACGCTGGGGGCGCCCCTTTCGCGTCTGATGTGGGAAGGACCCGAGGAAGAGCTTACCCTCACCCACAACGCGCAGCCAGCGATCCTCGCCCACTCCGCCGCGGTCTGGGCCGTCGTTGGGGATCGCCTGGCGTCGTCGCTGAAGGCGGCTGCGGGACACAGCTTGGGTGAATACAGCGCGTACGTGGCCGCGGGATCGCTCAGCGCGGAGAATGGTGCCCAGCTGGTCCGCCGCCGCGGTGAGCTGATGTACCAGGCCGGCACCCAGCGTCCCGGAGCCATGAGTGCGGTGCTCGGCCTCGCCACGAGTGAGGTGGAGGCCGCCTGTCGCGAGGCTTCGACCGCGGAAGCGGTTGCGGTGCCAGCGAACCTGAACGCCCCTGATCAAACCGTCATTTCGGGCGATCCGGTCGCAGTGGAGAAGGCGGGAGAGGCTTGCAAGACCCGAGGGGCAAAGAGGGTAGTGTCGCTCAAGGTCAGCGGCGCGTTCCACTCTCCGCTGATGAAGCCGGCGGTGCCCGGTCTGCAGCAGGCCCTGGAGCAGGTGGCGTTCGCGGAGCCGCGAGTGCCGATCTTCGCGAACGCCACCGCGGGCCCGGTAACCACGGGTAGCGAAGCCCGGCGACTCCTCGCGGAGCAGCTGACCGCGCCGGTTCGATGGGTGGAATGCATGCAGGCCGCGGGAGCAGCCGTACCGGGTGCCCGCTTCATCGAAATCGGCCCGGGGAGTGTCCTGTCTGGCCTGCTCAAGCGAATCGTGCCGGGCGCCAGCTCGACAGCACTTGGCACTGCGGCTGAGATCGAGAAATTCCTGCAGGAGGCCTGAGCTTGACGATCGACCTGACGGGAAAGACCGCGTTCGTCACCGGTTCCACCCGGGGAATCGGTCTCGCGATCGCCCAGGCGCTTCATAAGGCAGGAGCCAAGGTGGCGATCGTCGGACGCGACCGTGCGAAGGCCCAAGCCGTCGCGACTCAACTGGGGAACGGTGCCGCGGGAGTCGCTTGCGATGTGGCCGTCGGTTCGCAGGTCGAGGCCGCCATCGCCGAGACCGAAAAGGCACTCGGACCGATCGATATTCTGGTCAACAACGCCGGGCTCACCCGGGACAATCTCATCCTCCGCATGAGTGAGGAGGAATGGGATGCGGTGCTGGCCGCCAATCTCAAGGGCGCCTATTTCACGATCAAGGCGGTCACCAAAGGGATGATGAAGCGGCGCAGTGGCCGGATCATCAACATCACGAGCGTTGTGGGCATCACGGGAAACAAAGGGCAGGCCAACTACGCGGCGAGCAAGGCGGGGCTCATCGGGCTCACCAAGTCGGTGGCCAGGGAGTATGCCAGCCGCAATATTCTGGTCAACGCGGTCGCCCCTGGGTTCATCGAGACCGACATGACCAGCGGCTTGCCGGACGAGGCCAGGGCCGCGATGTTAGGCGGCGTCTCCCTTGGCCGGTCCGGACGCCCAGAAGATATTGCGGGAGCGGTGCTCTTTCTCGCATCCGATCTCGCCGGGTACATTACCGGGCAGGTCCTTGCAGTTGACGGCGGCATGACGGTCTGAATTACACCATCCCCTTCAGAGGACGCCATGAGCAACGTGGAAGATAAGGTCAAGGACATCATCGTCGAGGAGCTGGGCGTCGAGCGGGAGAAGCTGACTTCCGAGGCCAGTTTCATGGAGGATCTTGGCGCGGACAGCCTCGACACCGTCGAGCTGGTCATGGCCTTCGAGAAGGAATTCGATATCGACATCCCGGACGAAGAAGCCGAGAAGCTGCGCACCGTGGGTGACGCTCTCAAGTATCTCCACGAGAAAATCGGGAAATAACGCGTGCGTCGTGTCGTCGTCACCGGCCTTGGGCTGGTGACTCCCGTTGGCAATACTGTCGAAGAATCCTGGGCCGGCCTCCTGGCCGGCCGGTCTGGTGCGGCTGCGATCACCAAGTTCGATACCGCGCGGCAGGGTGTACGGTTTGCCTGTGAAATCAAAGGGTTCGATCCGATCCAGTACATGGACCGGAAAGAGGCCCGACGTTACGATCTGTTCGTGCAGTACGGGCTGGGCGCCGCGCAGCAGGCGGTTGCCCAGTCGGGGCTCGAGGGCAGGTTTCCCGCGCCGGAGCGTACCGGTGTTGTGATTGGCAGCGGCATCGGAGGGATGCAGACCTTCGAAGACAACTGCCGCGCCTTCGTCGAGAAGGGACCGGACCGGGTCTCCCCCTTCTTCGTTCCGATGTTCATCCCCGACATCGCCGCGGGTCTCGTCTCCATCCGCTACGGCCTCAAGGGTCCCAACTACGCCACGGTGTCCGCCTGTGCTTCGTCGGCCCATGCCATCGGCGAATCCTACCGCTATATCCGGCACGGCGTCGCCGACGCCATGGTCTGCGGCGGGGCTGAAGCCGCCATCACCGGCCTGACCGTAGCCGCCTTCAACAACATGAAGGCGCTCTCCACGAGGAACGACGATCCGGAGAGAGCCAGCCGTCCCTTCGACAAGGACCGGGACGGGTTCGTTCTGGGGGATGGCGCCGGAATGGTCGTCCTCGAGGCTCTCGAGCATGCCGAGGCTCGGGGTGCGGTCATCCTCGGAGAGGTGATCGGCTACGGGCTGAGCGGAGACGCCCACCATATCACGTCGCCGCCCGACAATGGCGATGGTGCGCAGCTGGCGATGAAGATGTGCCTCAAAGACGGACTCATCGATCCGAAAGAGGTCGACTACATCAACGCCCACGGGACGTCGACTCCGCAGGGAGATGTCGCCGAAACCCGGGCGGTGAAGGCGGTCTTCGGCGATCACGCCCGCAAGCTCGTGTTCAACTCCACGAAATCGATGACCGGCCACCTGCTGGGTGCTGCGGGTGGGCTCGAGTTCTGCATCTCCACCCTCGTGGCCTCGACCTGCAAGATTCCGCCGACCATCAATCAGGTCACGCCGGATCCCGACTGCGATCTGTTCTCGGCGCCCAACAAGATGATCGAGCGCCCGATCCGGGTGGCGCTGTCCAATTCGTTCGGTTTCGGCGGGCACAACGTGACCCTGGCGGTCCGGAGGTTCGAGGAGTAGCAGGTCGGGCCGGAGTGCGCCGCATGTCAAGACCCTCCGGTGCTCCGGGGGGTCTTGTTCTTTCTCTCCGGTTGGGCCATCTCTGCTGGCGAGGGAAATCCACCGAACTGCTTGAGGACATATGGCTACCTGGCACCGGCTCGGTACCCGCGCGGAGGTGCTGGCGCGCATCCCGTTCTCCGTGAAGCTCGATCGGCATCAGATCGCCCTGTTCTACTACAAGGACCGCTTCTGTGCCATCGGCAACACCTGCAATCACAAGGGCGGCCCCCTGTGTAACGGTCACCTGAATGGCGAATTTGTGATGTGCCCGTGGCACGGGTGGGAATACAGTGTCCTGACCGGTCGCGGCCCCGCGGGCTACGAAGAGGAGACGGTCCCCACATTTACCGTCGAGGAACGGGAGGACGGCGTCTACCTCAACAGCACCCCGGCCACTCCCCGCCACGTGGTGAAGCACGAGCCGCATCCGCTGCTTCATCCCACGCCAAAGCCACCCGGATCACCCCCCAGAGTCTTTGCGCTCTCAACCACGGCGATGGACGAGGTGAACCCGCGATACTCCACCTCGGACGCGCTGCTCGAGGCCGCAACGGACTATGCGAGGGAGAGCCTGGGAGCCGAAACCCGCTTTATCCGGCTCACCGACTTGAACTTCCGGCCCTGCGAGGGCAACTACTCGAAGGCGGCGCACGCCTGCACCTGGCCCTGCGCCATCACCGAGCGGGATGCCGCCGACCAGCTCACCGCTGTGTACGAGGGCCTCGTGAACTGGGGAGACGTGATCCTCCTGAGTACCCCGATCCGCTGGGGCAACGCATCCTCCCTCTATCACCGCATGGCCGAACGGCTCAACTGCGTCCAGAATCAGATCACCATCCACAATCGGGTACTCATCCGCAACAAGGTCGCGGCATTCATCATCACCGGTGGCCAGGACAACATTCAGTCGGTGGCCGGTGGCCTGCTGACCTTCTGGAGCGAGCTGGGCTACGTCTTCCCGCCGTTTCCCTTCATCGCCCACTCACGTGGGTGGGACGCCGAGGATATGGAGCGGAACGTGGTTCAGGTCAAGATGAGTGAAGTCTTGCGAGAGGCGGCGAGAGAGTTGGTGGGGCGGGCAGTGGAGTTCTGGAAGGTTCTGGATCGGCACCGTGCCGAGTTGGAGCGTCCGATGCAACGGGGAGGACGCAAAGCGCAGCCGCTCGACGCTTGAGACTCAGTGTGGTTACGTCGTATCCGCGGGGGAGGGAGCTGGAGCAGGGGCCGTTGCGCCGTGCACGACAGCCGTGGGAGGTAGCGGTGTTGCTGCGGCTTCCAACCGCGCCAGTGGCGCGTGTGCGGGCGCAGCAGTTGAGTCGGTCACCGTCAGGTGCTCGATCAGATTGCGAATGCCCTCGTAGTCGGCGGCGGCGGAAGCATCGTTGAACGAGATGGATTCATCCTTGCTGGTGTACTTCCCCTCTTCCTCGGTCAGGATCCCGAAGAGCCGATCGATCGCCCCGAGCAGGCTGTCGCTCCGCGCCACTTCCTCTTTCGCCTCACCCGCCGGTCCCTTCGCCTTCCAGTTGGTGAGAGCCCCAACCGGCCAGACACCGCTTGCCCCCAAACGCTCGGCAGAGTCCTGGTAGGTAATGTCAATCTGGGCGATGGCGAGTCGATACTGGGTCAGCATTGTACGCAGTGGCCCGATCGCCCGCCTGGTAAACCGAACGCTGTCGGCCGTGGCGAGCCGGGACGGTGTGAAGAGCTGGGTGAACGCCAGCTTGGCGATTCCCTGGTCCAGCGCCGTGATCTGACGATCACGCGCCAGGTCTCGCCGGATGGCCAGCTCTTCCGGTGTCGGAACCGGTGGTCCCACCCTGTGCACGGACTCGGCAGGCGACGCCGCCAGGGATTCCACCGTTGTCGGGGCGGCGCTGGGCGTCAGCGGAAGCGGATCCGGGTGAGTGGCCCCGATGTCGGGAGGTTTGGTCGCTTCGGGAATCGGTGGAGGAGACTTGGGGAACACAAGAAGGGCGATGAGAACCACCACTGCAACAATCCCCCCCGTCGCCACCATGAGCGGAGTGGTGCTCTTGCGCCGAAGCAGCAGTTCCCGTCCACTCCGAGATTCCATTTGAAGGACTGCGCCAGTCAGCGCGGTACCCTCAAGGGGAAGGTCTTCCAGCGAGCCAACCTCGGGTGCGGTCGTCGGTTCAGGGGCCGCGGGAAGACCGTCTGCAAGGGCGGCGACGAGCTCCGGATCGGACGACGTCTCCGCCTCCGGCGCGGATGAGACGCTCTGGGTCGATTCTGGTTCTTCCAGCGCTATCGGGCGTTGCTCGAGGGCAGCCTGATAGTCCGGATGAGTCCGGATTGGCAGCCAGCTACGGGACTTTTTGTGGTAGATCTCGGCGTCCGGGGCAATGACACCGCTGGCGATGCCAAGGGAGAGCTCTTCAACGGAGCGGAATACAGCTTCTTCGCCATTCGAGAGGCGGATACGATACATGCGATCCCAAGGGCAAAACGCTGGTAACCTATGGTACCCTTGAGTATAGCGCCCAAAACCATGGGGGTCGAGGCGCGGAAAACGTTGCTACTTGGCGAGTGGTGGGGGCGGGTTGGTCAGGGCGTGGACCAAGTGGGGGACGGTGACCGCGGCCGAAGTTCCGGTCGAGTCGTGCCACACCTGGACGGTAGCCAGGAGACGACCCCGGACCCGGTTCCAAATCGTGGCCGCCGTGGGGCTGGTAAAGGAGATCGAGCCTTCCTGCAGGGTATACCGCCCCTGCTGTGAAGTCAGCAACGAGTAAAGGCTGTCGCTGTCCTCCAGCATGTCCCGCACGGCCGCTCCTGCCTCGTAGCTCTCTCGTTGAGACAGCGTGGGAGGACGAGTCGCCCCGACCGTCTGTTCCAGCATGACCTCTCGCGCGCGGTAGGTGCTGACGATGTTCCCAGCCGCGGCGATGGACCGCCGGGTGATCCGCACGGCCTCTGCGCTCTTCAGGCGGACCGGAGCGAATACATGGTCAAAGCGGATGTAGTCCAGGGCGTCTTCCAGCTCGTCCCGCGCTTCGGCGTACCCGGTCTCGTACGAATCGAGCGTGGGGGCGGCAGCGAGCGTTTCCCGCTCTCGCCTCAGGGGATCACGCTTGGGAATCCCGGCGCGTTCCAGTTCCGCGGCTGCGCTGTCCGGAGTGACTACCTCGACCGGAGCTGCGGGCGCGGGCGCAGGGACGGGTCCGGGCGCGGCACTCCGAGGAGGCGTCATCCCCTCGTGCGCCTTCGGAGATACCGTCGCGACCAGCCGTTCGCCGTGCCTGACCAGATAGATCGTGAGTAAAATGCTTGCCCCGATCACGAGCACCAGGCCCAGATGCAATGCCAGCATCTCGCGCAGCTTGCGCGCCCGGGTCATGAACACGCTCGTCGGAAGTGGAGGCGGACCCGGCGGCGTTTCCTGGGACGACTCGTTGACCTCGCCAGTACTCGGCTTGGGTGGCTCGGTCGTGGCCGATACGGTGGTCGGAGCTGGTATCGGTGCGACTGGAGCAGGGGCCGGCACCGGAGCGGTGTCCAGAGGAATCGGTGCGAGGCTTATCGGCGGTTGGGTGACCGGCTCGGCAATGGGAGGACTCGGAGCCGGGCTCTCGGCGGGCGCCTGTTGCACCCGAGCGGCTTGAAAGTCTGGATGCGATTCCATCTGCATCCAGCGATTGGCATCCGGAAGGTAGACTTCAGCCGTGGGCCCAACAACGCCCGACTGAACCGCGAGCGTCAGTTCCTCAACGGTCCTGAAGACGGCCTGTTCGCCTGAGGGTAATCGTATTCGGTACATTTCTCCGCCGGTTTCGTGGGTCTGAACCCTGAATACGTTCCACGTATCCTGCCGTCCCACCCGCCCACATCGGAACGCATCACTACCCCGGGGATATCATGACTGCTCTGCCTATCGCCGAGTCGGCCGTTGGAAATCCGTTATCCAGGCGCACTTTCGTGCGGGCCGCAATCGGGGTCAGCATCACCTCGTTAGCCAATTCCGTGCCCGCCCCCCTTCACGCGTCACCCCGGGAGGACGGACCTCGGCTAAGTTACGATGGAGTCGAGCTTGAGGAGGTCTCAGTTAAACAACTACTTGAGGGGATGGAGACCGGTAAATGGACTGCCCGGAGCATTGCCGAGGCCTACCTCGGGCGGATTGAAGCGGTAGACCGCAAGGGGCCGAATCTCGGCGCGATCATGGAAACGAACAAACAGGCGCTCGAGATCGCGGATGCACTGGACCGGGAACGGAAGGAGCGCGGGCCACGGGGACCGATGCACGGTATCCCGGTCCTCCTCAAGGACAACATCAATACGGGAGATAGTCAGCAGACCACGGCCGGTTCACTCGCCCTCGAAGGATCCCATGCACCGAATGACGCATTTCTCGTGGAGCGCCTTCGGGCGGCAGGTGCAGTGATCCTGGGGAAAACCAACATGAGCGAGTGGGCAAATTTCCGGTCCAACCATTCGACCAGCGGGTGGAGCAGCAGAGGAGGGCAGTGTCGCAACCCTTACGCGCTGGACCGTAATCCCTGCGGCTCAAGCTCTGGCTCCGGTGCGGCAATTTCGGGGAACCTGGGCGCGGTGGCAGTCGGGACTGAAACCGATGGCTCCATTGTCTGCCCGGCCTCAGCCAACGGCCTGGTCGGCATCAAACCGACGGTGGGATTGGTGAGCCGCACTGGAGTCATCCCCATTTCAGCCACTCAGGATACGGCCGGTCCCTTGGCACGGTCGGTCGCAGACGCGGCCCTGCTCCTCGGCGCCCTGACCGGCGTGGATCCGGCGGACGGAGCGACTGCCGCCAGTTCGAGCCAGGTCGGGACCGACTACACCCAGTTTCTGAAGCCCGATGGGCTCAAGGGTTCCCGGATCGGGGTGCCGCGCAAACTGTTCTTCGGCTATCACTCCGGTACCGACGCTGTGATCGAAGAGGCGATTCGCGAGATGGCGCGCCAGGGGGCTACCATCGTCGATCCTTGCGATATTCCCCACGCAGGGGAGTACGACGCCGCCGAATTCGAAGTGCTGCTTTACGAATTCAAGGCCGGCCTGAACGCGTACCTCGCGACACTGGGCCCTGCTGCCCCAGTACATACTCTTGCCGAAGTGATCGCCTACAACGAGAAGGAAAAAGCCCGGGTTCTCCCATTCTTTGGGCAGGAAACGATGATCCAGGCAGAGGGGAAAGGTCCGCTCACCGAGAAGGCCTATAAAGACGCGCTCGCCAAGTGCAGGAAGCTCTCTCGTAATTCTGGCCTGGACGCGATCTTCGCCAAACACACCCTGGATGCCCTTGCCGCACCGACGGGCCATCCCGCGTGGCCTACTGATCTCGTCAACGGCGACCATTTCCTCGGTGCCAGCTCGACGCCGGCCGCGGTCTCCGGCTATCCCAGTATCAGTGTTCCGGCTGGATACCTGTTCGGCCTTCCGGTCGGCCTTTCGCTGATCGGCAAGCCCTGGCAGGAAGGAACCCTGATCAAGATGGCGTATGCCTACGAGCAGGCGACCAAGCAGCGGCGCGCTCCGAGCTTTCTGCCTTCGGTGGACCTGAGCGCGGGAGCTCCCGGGTGAGTCGTCGTTTTGCGGCCTGGCTGGCGCTGGCAGCCAACGGAACCGTGAGAGCGGCGGCGGTCGCAGCGCAGGAGCCCGCCGACACACTCCCGAGAGCTTCGGTTGACAGCACCGCCGAGACCACGGTAGACCGCACAGCGGATTCCCTGCTGACTCCGCAGCGATACAAGAACAAGATCTTCGGGCTTCCGTTCGTCGGTTACAGCCCGACGACCAAGTTCATTTTCGGCGCTGGCGGGGCGTTCCAGTTCAAGTCCGGCCAGAGCGCTTACGACACAGCGACGAGAGCCTCCAACGTCTCGGCGGGATTTTCGATTACGACCGCGGGGCAATGGGGGATCACCCTTTCCAACGATTACTTCACGCTCGGCAACCGCTGGTGGTACAGCGGAAAAGTCCAAGCCGGCTTTGCGCCGACGGATTTCTATGGTGTGGGTCCGTTCACCGACCCGCATGACGCCAATCGAATGGACCAGATGGTGGTCCGCCTCGAAGGGAAAGTGCTCCGTCGGCTTTCCAGAACGGTTTTCTTTGGCCCGTACTATCGGCTCCACGCGGCCTGGAATGTCGATTTCCATGATCCGGTCCTGGTCCCGAGCGGGCTTCACGGCCGAGATGGCTCGACCAGTTCCGGTCTTGGCCTGACTGCCCTGACCGATTCCCGAAATTCGATTCTCACACCGACCTCCGGGCACTTCGTCGTTCTGGATGCACTCGCCAACCTGCAGACCCTGGGGAGCGAGTACGACTATCCCTACCTGTTATTCGACGCCCGCCAGTACGTGCCGCTTGATAAGAGCAGGAATCACGTGCTGGCCCTGAACCTGTACGGGCAGTTCAACGGCCCCAATGTTCCGCTCCAGACTATGGCGCAAATCAGCAGCTTCACGACCCAGCAGGTCATGCGAGGAGTGTATTTTGGCCGTTTTCGCGACCGGCATGACCTGATCGCCCAGGTGGATTATCGGGTGCATGTGTGGAAGCGCTTCGGCGCTGTAGTGTACGGAGCAGCGGGGAATGTGTTTGGCAGCAACGGGGCCCAATTGGATGATCATATGAAATACACCTACGGCGGAGGTATTCGATTCAACCTCAACCCGCGCGATCCGATTAACCTGCGGCTGGACTACACTTTGACCAGTTTCGGCGAAAAGGGTCTGAGCATCGGAGCCGGGGAGGCCTTCTAGGGGGTGGCACCCGGCCCGTCCCGCTAGGTAAATTGAAGCGCCGTGTTTAAGTGGCTTCACTTCAAGGACATACGATGCCGGCCTCGGTCCAGCTCGCCCAACTTCGCGATCCCGCTCTGGTTCCGGTGGGAGAGAAGCTCCTGCACGGCCTCCGGCTCGATCGTGCTGACGCACTGGCGCTCTACGAAACAGCCGATCTGCTGGGGCTGGGGACTCTCGCGGCCTACGCCAACGAGCTCAAGAACAGCGACCGGGTCTTTTTCTCCGCCAATCAGCACCTCAACCCCACCAACGTCTGCGTCCTCCGGAACACCTGCACTTTCTGCTCCTTCGCGCGGATGCCGCGTGAGGACGGAGCCTACACCCGCTCGCTGGAAGAGGTGTTTGCCGAGGCCGATCAGGCGCACGGCACGCCGACTCGGGAGTTTCACATCGTCGGTGGGCTGCACCCGAAGCTCAAGCTGAGCTACTACACCGACATGATTCGGGGACTCAAGCAGCGGCATCCGTCGGTTCATATCAAGGCGCTCACGGCCGTCGAGATCGCTCACTTGGCGCGAATTGAGAAAATCTCCGAGCGCGAGGTCCTCAGCGCGATGCTGGAAGCGGGATTGACCAGTCTTCCTGGAGGCGGGGCAGAGGTCTTCAGCACCGCGGTTCGCGCCACGATCGCCGAGCGTAAGCTCACCGGGCAGGAGTGGCTTCGGGTACACCGCGTCGCTCACGAGCTGGGCATCCCGACCAACTGCACCATGCTCTACGGCCACGTTGAGACGGCTGCGGACCGGGTGGAGCACCTTGAAGCCTTGCGCGGGCTCCAGGACGACACCGGCGGGTTCCTCACCTTCATTCCGCTGGCCTATCACCCCGACCACAACGAGTTGGGCGAGGAGTTGGGCAGGGTAGGGACCGCGACGACCGGTTATCAGGACCTGAAGAACATCGCCGTCGCGCGACTCTTCCTCGACAACATCCCGCACGTGAAGACCCACTGGCCCATGGTCACTCCCTTCCTGTCGCAGCTGGCACTCAGCTTCGGCTGCGACGATGTCGAGGGCACCGTGGTTTATGAGCGGATCTACCACGAGGCCGGCGCCCAGACCCAGATGCACATGCCATATATCGAGTTGGTGCGGCTGATTCGGGGCGCCGGCAAGCGTCCGGTCGAGCGGGACAGTCTCTACCAGCCGGTGCGGGAGAGCTTCGACGAGCCCCCACCCGATCGTCCACTCGGGTTTGGCGCCAGCGCACCCGTGGTGCACGCCGCATGACGACTGCTCCGTCGCTTCGCCTGGGCAGGATCCCCTGGATCAACTGCTATCCGATCTATGGCGCGATTGACCGCGGCCTCGAGGGGATTCCGGCTGCCTGCGTAACCGGTACGGCCTCCGAGTTGAACGACCTCCTGGCCGCCGGAGAACTCGATGTGAGTGTCGTATCAGCGGTCGAATACGCTCGCAACGCTGCCGCATACCAGCTGCTTCCCGATCTCGCCATCTCCTGCGACGGGCCGGTGCACAGCGTGGCGTTGTTCTCCCGCAGGCCGGTCAAGGAGCTGGATGGAAGGACGATTCTCCTGTCCGCGTCATCCCGGACCAGTGTCCTGCTCCTGGAGCTGTTCTGCCGTCATCGCTGGGGGATCAGACCCCACTTCGCGACGGCGCGGGCGGAAGCGGGTGATCTCGAGTCCCTGCAGGGTTTGCCCCATGACGCGGTGCTCGTCATCGGCGATGCCGCTCTTATGCTCGGCGCCCGTCACGGTTACCCGGAAAAGGTAGATCTGGGGTCGGAATGGAAAGCCTGGACCGGGCTTCCGTTTGTGTTCGCGGTGTGGGCGGCACGCCGCGACGCGCCGCTGGATCGGATCCAGCAGGTTCACGCCGGGCTGATCCGTTCTCGAGAGTGGGGGCTGGCCCATCTCGACGAGCTGGCTCGCGACGCGGCACGTTCCAGCGGAGTCGCGGAGCAGGTATGCCGCGACTATCTGGACGACCTCGATTACGCCCTTTCCTACCGCCACCTGGCGGGGCTGACCGATTTCTTCCGCCGTCTGGCCCAGGATGGCCTGGTGCCGGACGGGTCTCTCTCCTTCATCACGGCGGCCTGAAGCCATGACGATGGTTGACCGCGATTCCAGCGAATTCAGAGAGTATCTCGAGCTGTATGAGAGAGCCGATCTGCTCGAGCTGGGCCGCCTGGCGGACGCGGAGCGCTGGCGGCACCATCCGGAGAACACGGTCACCTACATCATCGACCGCAATATCAATTACACCAACGTCTGCGTCGCCGATTGCAAATTCTGCGCGTTCTACCGTCGGCCCAAGCACAACGAAGGCTACGTGCTGAGCTTCGAGCAGATCGGCGCGAAGGTAGACGAATGCAAGGCCATTGGCGGAGTACAGATCCTGCTTCAGGGCGGGCATAACCCCTACATCCCGTTCGAGTGGTATCTGGACCTCATGCGGTACATCAAGCAGCACCATCCGATCCACATCCACGGGTTCTCGCCCAGTGAAGTGGTGTTCTTCAGCGAGCGGTTCCGCCTGCCGGTGTCAGACGTGGTTCGCCAGCTCCGCGAGGCGGGACTCGATTCGATTCCGGGTGGTGGCGGCGAGATCCTGGTCGATACCGTACGCGAACGGGTTGCCAGGAAGAAGGCCCAGACCGAGGAGTGGCTTGGGGTCCAGGAAGAAGCCCATCGGCAGGGGATGAAGACCTCGGTCACCATGATGTACGGCCTCGGTGAGAGTAACGCCGACCGCATCGAGCATCTCTTGCGGGTCCGGGACCTTCAGGCGCGTACCGGCGGATTCACCGCCTTCATCTGCTGGCCGCTGCAACCCGATGGTACCGACATGGCCGATCAGCCCAAGACCGACGCGGTGACCTACCTGCGCACGCTGGCGATGGGGCGGATCATCTGTGACAACGTGCCCAACCTGCAGTCCTCCTGGGTAACCATGGGGCACAAGGTGGGACAGGTAGCGCTGCGCTTCGGCGCCAACGACTACGGCAGCCTCATGATGGAAGAGAACGTCGTCTCCTCCGCCGGGACGACCTATCGGACGACAGTGCAGGAAATGGAACGGATCATCCGGGATGCCGGGTTCACGGCCCGCCGCCGGCGGCAGGACTATTCCATCGTCGAGGAGATGGTGGCGGCGTGATCCGGGTGGGGATCGGGTATGACTCGCATCGCCTGGTGCCGGGCAGGCTCCTCATCCTCGGCGGACAGCGGATCCCCTCCGAACTGGGCCTCGAAGGTCATTCCGACGCCGACGCGGTGGCTCACGCGCTCACCGACGCCATCCTGGGTGCCGCGGCTTCCGGCGACATCGGCAAACTCTTTCCCGACAGTCATCCTCAGTGGAAGGACGCCGATTCGATCGGATTGCTTCGCACAGCCTGTGAAATGGTCCGGGGACGCGGTTTCCGCCCGGTCCAGGCCGATATCACGGTGATCGCCGAGCAACCCAGGATCGGACCGCACGTAGCGGCGATGATCACCAATTTGAGCGCGGCCACCGGCATCGCCCCTTCGGCCCTCTCGATCAAAGGGAAGACCAACGAAGGGATGGGATTCATCGGGCGTGGCGAGGGCGTCGCCGTCATTGCGGTGGCGACGGTGGAGGCGTTCTGATCGAGCAGTTCCTGCAAAGTCTGACCGAGCTGTCCCCGCTGGCGGTCTACTCCATCATCGCCCTCGCGGCGTTCGTGGAGAATTTCTTCCCGCCTGCCCCCTGCGACGTGATCGTGGCGCTTGGCGCCTTCCTGAGCCACAACGGGGTCATTGATCCGTGGGCGGTGTTCGGAATCACCATCGGTGTGAACCTGCTCGGGACGATTGCGGTTTACGGCCTTGCCCGGAGGTTCGGGCCTGCCTTCCTCGCAAGCCGCACGGGTCGCAGGTTGCTGCCGCCAGCCGCGCTGGTGTGGATGGAGCGGGAGTACCTGCGGTTTGGGATCGCGGGAATTTTCATCAGCCGCCTCCTGCCCGGCTTCCGTTCGTTCGTCGCTCCCTTCGCCGGACTCGCGAATCTCTCCCCGGCCAAGACGCTGATCCCGATCGGGGCCGCCGCCTCGCTTTGGTACGGATTCCTGGTTTACGTGGGAGTCCAGCTGGGGGAGGAGTGGGAGGCGATCAACCGCCTCGTCTCGCGCCTCAATCGCACTCTGGCGATCATCGGCGGCCTGCTGGTAGTGGGACTGATTCTTTGGATGTTGCTCCGCCGCCGCCGCACTCGGCATGACCGACTGCGGAGCCGGTTCCAGGAAGCTCTGGCGCGAGCCGGCGCGGGCGGCAAGGACGCTACCGCCTCCGCCGGAGCCGCGACCGTCCTGTTCGAGTTGGCCCAGGGTGACCAGCAGATTCCCCGAGAAGACCTGCTGGCGATCGAAGCGAGGTTGCGTTCCGAGTGGAGCCTCGCCGAACCGTCGGATGAATCCGTCGAGGTCTCCGATCTCGCCACCCTGAAAGACACGGCCGAGCTCCGCACATTGCTCACGGAGCACTACGACCTGGGGGCCCGCCTCGAGCTGGCCGACCGCTTGCTGCGAATCGTCTCGTCCGACGGCGTCATCAGCCGGCATGAAAACCGGCTGATGCACCGTGCCGCCGACCTGCTGGGTATGACCCCCGATGACCTCGCGGAAGCCCGTCGCCGGGTCAGTGGGAGTTCGGGAACACCTGGAACGACTTCCTCGAACTCTGTCCCGCCAGGTCAAACACCGTCAACGTGACGGTATAGAACTGGTTTGGCGCCGAGTAGACGTGGGTCACCAGCTTTCCGCTTCCCGACTTGCCGTCTCCGAAATCCCACTTGTAGCTCCCGATTCCGACGTCGTCAGTTGAAGAGGATGCGTCGTAATCCACGGTCCCTCCGTTGGGGAAGGCGGTGAAATTCGCGACCGGAGGGTTGCCGGCCCGACCACCGGCAGCGGGCAGCGTGAACGTCTTGGTCAGCGAGCTGGTCAAGCCAGCTGCGTCCTGAACCGTCAGCCGGGCTGTAAAGCTTCCCCCAGCGGCATAATTGTGATGCGGCTGGAGTCCCGACCCGTTCGTTCCGTCGCCGAAGGCCCAGCTCTGGGAAACCACTCCCTGATCGTCCTGTGAGGTACGTGCGTCGAAGTCGCACCCCAGGGTGGTGCAGGTGAAGTCGAACCTGGCGAGCGGCGGCAGGTTGCCCGGAGTCGTACCGAACAACCCCGTGAAGAGCAGGAGGTTCGGCGTCCCGATTCCGGCGTTGCCGATCAGCCCTGCGGTTGCCGTGCTCGCGATGGCATACCGGACGTTGGCCGGAGTCGCGGTCGGATGCGTCTGCAGGTAGAGCGCAATGACCCCGGCAACATGGGGGGTGGCCATGGAGGTGCCACTCAGGACCATGGTCGCCGTATTGCTCGCATTCCAGTCGGATGTGATGGCCACCCCAGGACCAAAGATGTCAACGCAGGTGCCGAGATTGGAAAAACTGGCCCGCTGATCGTTGCTGTCGGAAGCGGCTACCGTGATCGCCGCCGGGGTGCTGGCGGGCGAGACGGTGCATGCATCCAGATTGCTGTTCCCGCCCGCGATGGCGTAGCTGACCCCCGCCTTGATCGAATTCGCCACGGCGGTGTTCAAGGCCTGTGAGAAACCGCCACCCAGGCTCATGTTCGCGACAGCCGGCTTGATCCGGTGTGCTGTGACCCAGTTGATCCCCGCGATGACTTGAGAAATCAGACCGGAGCCGGTGCAATCGAGAACCCGTACTGCATGAAGTCTCACCGCCTTGGCCACTCCGTACGTCGAGCCGCCAACCGTGCCGGCGACGTGAGTGCCGTGGCCGTGGCAATCGGTCATTCCGTTGCCATCCTGAATAGCATCGAAGCCGAACACTGCACGCCCGCCGAAGTCCACATGGGTGCGCAGGATTCCCGTGTCGATGATGTACACGTGGACGCCGCTGCCGTTCGGTCCGACCGTGTAACTGTGGCTGAGCGGGAGGTTGCGCTGGTCGATCCGGTCCAGACCCCAGGACGGAGCGGGAGATTGGGTTCCCGAAATACTCACAACCTGATCGGGCTCCACTGCCGCCACCTCAGGATCTTTCCGAAGCTGGGCGACGTCGGACGGCTGCATTTCCACCGCGAAGCCCCGCAAGGCGCTTTCGTAGACCGCCGTCACCCTCCCGCGATGATCCTTGCTCATCCGGGTTGCCTCCGACTGAATGTCGCGGCTGCCAGGCCGTAGAGTGATGATGTAGCGGTTGGGGATGGCGCCAGTGGGAACGGCTGCGTCGGGCACCTGCGACGCGGGGGCGGTAGGTTCGTTCTCCCGCATACATCCGCCCAAGAGAGTGGCTGTCGCGACTAGAACGACGGTACGACGGTTCACTTGACCCTCCTGCAGAGTGAATCTGCCTCGGCTATCTATTAAACCACCGTGCTGAAGTCATTTGAGTGAGTTAGGTGTCAAACTGTCATATCAGTCGAATTTGCGGCTCACCGGATCAGCGTCTAGTCGAATTCCGCTTACAGTCCAGTCGAATTTCGCTGACAGACGATTCACTTTGAGGCGTAACGTTTGAAACCACCCCCCGATTTGGACCGCCAGTTCCATCTGGACCGCTTTCGGGACTATCTGAGCTTCGAGGCCGGAAGCAGCGGGAATACCGTTGAGAACTATCTGCGTGACCTCCGCCGCCTGACCCAGTACGCGGCGGGCCGCAAGGTGACGGGTCCTTCGGGAATCTCCCGGACACTACTGCGCGATTTCGTCTTTGCCTTGAAAGATCTCGGCCTCAGTGCGGCCACAATTCGTCGTCAGGTCTCGGCGGTGCGGACCTACTTTGGGTTTCTGGTCGGCGAAGGGTTGGTATCAGTCGATCCCTCCGACCGGCTCGAGACCCCGAAGCGAGGTCGGAAGCTCCCCGATACGCTGACCGTGCCGGACATGGAGGCGATCCTTGCTGCCCCTGGTGTCGAGGAGCCCCTGGCCTGGAGAGACCGGGCTCTCCTCGAGCTCGGGTACGGTGCCGGGCTCCGGGTGTCGGAGCTGTGCGGCCTCACCCTCAACAACCTCTGGCTCAACGAAGGTCTGGTTCGCGTCCTGGGGAAGGGATCAAAGGAGCGACTGGTTCCGGTCGGTCGGCAGGTGATTGGAGCCGTTTCGGTCTACCTCCACCAGGTCCGGCCCGAGCTCGACCGCGGGAAGAGCAAGGACCGAGTACTCCTCAACGTGCGAGGCCAGCCGCTCTCTCGGGTGGGCGCGTGGAGCATTGTGAAGGCCCGGGCGCGAGACGCGGGGATCCGCAAGCGGGTCACGACCCACACCCTCCGTCACACCTTCGCGACCCATTTGCTTGAGGGCGGAGCCGATCTGCGAGCCGTGCAGGAGATGCTGGGGCACGCAGACCTCTCCACGACCCAGATCTACACTCACGTGGACCGGGAATACCTGCGATCGGTACACCGCCAGTTCCATCCTCGAGGTTGAACACTCCGTGCGGCGGTATCACTTCGCAGCCGAGGATCGCAGAATCGTCCTGATGTGAGCGCGCTGAGAGCTGTACAAGGCCGCACCATATCCCGCAGCTACCACCGACATCACCAGCCTCAACCCGCTTCCTCTAGTTCCCAGGTGAATGGCGGAGGCTGCTTCCAGCATTCCAGCACATGCAGCGCCACGGAGTGCAGTGAGAGACACCAGCAGCCGCATTGGCTCTTCACGACGGCCCCGTTGTTCGGCGAGGCCATAGCCCAGTAGAGTGAAGCCGGCGATGTACTCCAGGAGACCCATGACCCCTTCGGTCGAGACGTGTTCCAGCTCCGGCACCAGCCTCCATTCCGGAGCCCAGTGCCAGGAGTGCAGCGCCGGTGGCCACACCGCCAGAAGAAACAAGTAGGCGAGAAACGCCGGAATGATTCGGTTGAGCGCCGCGCCTTCGAACCGTCGGTCGGCGGCAGCGTTTCGGCTGGGCATCAGACAGAAGAGGGCGGTGGCAACCGCAATGGCGGTCGTGCCTAGCGCGAGGTGGATGGGGGTTACAACAAATCCCGGCAGAGCTCCAACCAGAAAGCCCAGCGCTGCAACGAGCGCGGTGCCCAATGCGCTGATCGCGCCCGCCGGCCCGAAGCGGTGGCGATAAAGACTCGAGAGGACGGCCGCGCCGATGAAACCAATGAACATGGTCAACACCCAGCGGCCCGGCTGGCTCCGGCTCGCGAAGCTGCTGACCCAGAGGAGCGGAACCAGCAGGTACAAGAGCCCCATCATCGGGAGTTCGAGCGCCAGGCGGTCAACCACGCCGGGAGTCAGCTGAATCCGGGATTCGATGCCCTCCAGCAGGAGGGCGCCCAGAAACGCGCCGAACGAGTTGGTCGCCACATCTACCGGAGAAGGAAACCGACCGGGCAGAAACATCTGGCTGGTTTCGATCAACCCACTCAGAACCGCACCCAGAACCAAGACGATCGCGAGACTGCCGAGCTTTGGGCCGAGTGTCAGGCGCGTGAGGAAGCCCAACGGCACGAAGAGCAGGATATTGGCTAGGACGTCCTCGACGTTGATGGCGAGCGAAATGACAATCCGGTCGGGTTCCCGGAATTCATATGGCGCCAGGGTGACCAGCAGCGTCACCAGCGTCAGATAACCGAGCCACGCCGTCGCCAGGCTGGTTCCCGTGGCGCTGTCCGTGCGCTCAGGCAAGCTCGGAGAGATCCAGCGAATCGAATCTGCCGCCCAGCCAGTCGAGCAGCAGGAATGCTTCGAGCACGAGAGCTGCAACCGCCAGCAGAGTCGCCGGAATCAGTGCTGCCCAACCCCACGACGGATAGACCAGCAGGGCGATAGCGTAGCCGATCACGGCAGGCGGCAACGCAGCCAGCACGAGCAACAGAAGGCACAGCGTGCCGGAAATCAGGTGCTGTCCCAGAGCTTCGACTCCCCCGGGCCGCATGTCGGTGCGTACCCAGGCTGGAAACAGCAGTGCTCCCGCATTCTGGATTCCCATCGCGACGACATTGAGCGCCGGGACGACAAACGCGGCCACGACCAGTCCGCGGACGACGTAACCCGGAGTCAACCCCATCCGAGTCGCCCCCAGCGCTCCGATCGCAGTGACGGCCAGCAACATGAGCTGATAAAGCGAGAGCACCACCGCCGAGGAGATTACTTCCCCGGTCATGAGCGTCGTGCCCGACACGGGGAAGGTCCGGAGTACCGATAGACGCGTCAGATCGGCCCGTAGATCGTTGCGAATCCACTGTGGGCCGAAGAAGACCAGGAGTACCACCCAGGAAGCTCCCAGAGCAAAGAGGATGGAGGATGCCCCTTCACGGCCATCGCCCACTGCGCCGATCGCCGCACCAACCACCAATACCACGACCGCCGCGAAAAGCATGGAAGGCCGGTCCTCGCGCACTGTCTTGCTGAGGTTCTTCCAGACCAGCGCGGGTATCGGGTGGCCCGAAGGACTCAGGGGGAGACTCAAGCGGACTCGTCCTTCCTGGGGAATGGCCGGCCGGCCTTCCCGTCTCCAACGCTCCATCAGCTCGGCCCTGCGTTGACTGGCCTCGATCGCCGCTTCCTCGAATCCCCGGTCAGCCCGGATCACCCAGATCAGGTGCAGCGCAAGCAAGCCCGCAGCCGGCCCTATCGCATGGGCCCAGGTCGAAAGCGTGGTCGCCATGACCGGCGCGAGCAGCAGCCGGAATGGGAAAAGCAAGGCATGTCCCGCCGGAGTTCCGAGCCAGTCCCAGCCGCGGCGGAGTAACTCGAGGGACGATCCTCCGGGAAGAGCCAGTCCAACACCTGACAGCTGAACGCCGAGCAAAGCCGCGATAAGAATGATCAGGATGCCCATGACGGCTGCGCCAAACGCCCTGGGCCGGCTGCGAACTCGTTCGCTGGCTTCCGAGCGCACTAAAGCCGCACCTAACCGATGGAGGAACAAGGTCGAGAAAAGCACCCACAGTGCGAACGCGTGCAGCACGGTGGCGGAGCCCGAGCTGCTCCGGCGCATGAGTAACGTCCACACCAGAACGTTCACGAGCAGAAGAACCTGAGCCCGGAGCAGCTTGAACAGAATGAGTTGGCGTCGGGTTACCGGGGCGGGGAAGAGGAACTGGATTTCCGCCGGACTGAAGGCCAGGGCCGTTCGGTCGGCTCCGAAAACCCACCAGCGGAGGACCGCGAGCAGCAGCAGGAGAGCCCCAACCCGATTCGCCGTCTCGATTCCAGCTGGGGAGCGGCCGGGGCTGAGATGCCGCAGGCCCAGGAAGAACCAGAGATACCCTGCACCCAGCAGAAGCGCGGTGACGTATCGTGGACTGGTCAGTTTCCGGAGCCGCACCAGCAGCCAGTTCTTGAGGCTCCGGGAAACCAGGTAGATCGCCGCGTCGATCATCAACGCACCGAGTGCGGGGAGTCGGTCAGCGCCAGGAAGAGGTCCTCCAGCCCGCGTCCCGCGAGATCCGGTCGCTCGGCGGCGATCTCCGCCATCGATCCCAGGGCGACGATACGACCATGCTGGATGATCAGGACCTTGCTGCAGAGTTCTTCCACCAGGGGAAGCAGGTGCGAGCTTAGAATTACCGCGGCACCCCGTTGCGCCCGAGTCGCGATCGTCGCTTTCATCCTCCGGATCCCCATTGGGTCGAGACCGGTCAGCGGCTCATCCAACAGGATGACTCTCGGGTCATGCAGCAATCCGCAGGCAATCGCCAGCTTCTGCTTCATGCCGCGGGACAGGGCATTGGCCAGAGTCCGGCGTTTGCCGGCCAGCTCCAGCTCCTCCAGCAGCGTGTCGATATCATCCGGCGCAGGCGAGGCACCATAGAGGCGGGCGGTAAAGACCAGATGCTCCTCTACCGTCAAGTAGTCGAAGAGCTGGGGCTCATCCGGAATGAATGCCAGCTGGGCCTTGGCTTTAATGGGCTCCGTCGCCAGGTCGAACCCAGCCAGCCTGACCCGGCCGTGGGTGGGGGGAATCACCCCCGAGAGGCACCGCAGGGTAGTAGTCTTCCCAGCCCCATTGGGGCCCACCAAACCCAGGATCTCACCAGGTCCCAATGCGAACGTTAGATCTTGCACGGCGGGAAAATCACCGTACAGCTTGGTAAGATCAGCTGCCTCAATGAGTCGGTCCCCTGGGGTGAAACTTGGCGGCCGTTCCATTCGTCTCCTTTTGCAACACTATCGCGCCGGCTATAATCCCGGACAGATCGTATGAGAAACTACTGGATCAAGATTGCTCTAGGTGCCCTAGCCGTTTTCGCGGTAGGGATGGTGATCGTCACCGGCATCAGGAAAACCAAGGCCAAGTTCACCAACACCCTTGAGAGCACTGACCCGATCTCACTGCCAATTGCGTTCCTGCCGTTCCGCCTCGAAGGAACCAAGCTTGGCTCCCTCGACAAGGTGGTGCTGCTTCGGGACCAGCCCAATCAGGTCTCCGGGGTACGGGTAGTCGTCGACTTGGCCGACAGCGTTCACGCCGAGAAGTTCCAGAATTGCCTCCTCGTAGTTGACGACGTCGAGCACATCAACGAGAAGAGCAGCTTCCGGTGTGAGAAAGGCGACACCACCGGCGCTCGTCTGGCCCAGTTTGGATACGTGCACTTCAAGAACACGGGCGACAGCGTCGCGCTTCTGCTCCCGGCTCACTCGGTGGAAGAACTGAAGAAAGTCCGGTTCAATCTCAACAACCACGGCTTCTCCATCACCTCTGCTGACGATTCCCTGGCGGATGCAGTTGAGAGCAGGATGGATGCCCGGTCGGACTCGGTGGACGAACTGAGGGACTTGGCGGATCAATTTGAGGATTCTGCGGCTCAGGCTCCCCAGGCCCAGCGGCCCAAGCTCCAGCGCAAGGCCGATTCGGTCCGGATCGTCATGCGCGCCATGGTGGATCGGATGAAAGCCGACGAGACCCAGCTTGACGCACTTCGCAATCACGGCGGCACCGATTTCTCGGATCCCGACTCCGCCGCGGCCTACGGGAAGCGGATCGCCGATTCGGTTAAGAGAGAGGTAGATCGGGAGCTGCGGCGAAAGGGAGTAACCAAGGTCTCTCCCACTCCGACGCCGTCACCGCCGACGCCACCTAACTAGCATGATCCTGGTTCTCGACAACTACGACAGCTTCACCTACAACCTGGTACAGTACGTGGGTGAGTTGGGCGGTGACCCGGTGGTCTACCGCAACGATGCCCTGACCCCCGCCGAGGCGATGCGGCTTGCCCCGGCGGGGATCATCATTTCTCCCGGTCCCGGCACCCCAGTGCAAGCCGGGATCTCGATCCCCCTGGTTCGAGCAGCCGCGGCTGCCGGAGTGCCTCTCCTTGGAGTCTGTCTCGGCCATCAGGCCATCGGTGCGGCTTTCTCGGGGAGGATTGAGCGGGCCGACCGCCTGATGCACGGCAAGACAACAAGCGTCACTCATGTTGGATCGGACGTTTTTCAAGGGCTCCCCAACCCCGTCACGGTGATGCGGTATCACTCGCTTGTCGTTTCCTCGAATGCGTTCCCCCCGGAGCTCGAGATGACGGCGTGGTCCATGGACCGGCCGCGTGGCCACGAAATCATGGGCCTGCGGCACCGGACTCAGCCGATTTTTGGGGTACAATTCCATCCCGAATCGGTCGCGACCGAGGGGGGCCACACCCTGATTACCAACTTTCTGCGCCTGACCAACGGATTCGCCTCGGCAGTCCTCGGCAGTAAGTCGTAACTCCTTTAGCCTTGGGCTGATAGCCCACCGCGCAAGCCCCCGAGTCAAGCTCGGCACGACTTTTGACAGGGCCGCGCGGTTCTATTACGTTCGGAAATGCCCGTACTTGGCGTCATTCCGGCCCGGCTAGGCTCCACCCGTCTCCCTCACAAACCGCTTCAACTCCTGGCCGGCGAGCCACTGGTTACTCGTGTTGTGCAGCGGGTTCGAGAGTACGGGCTGGTCGATACGCTGGTGGTTGCCACCGACGCGTCGATGGTTGCCCGCGTAGCCGAACGCGCCGGCGTCGCCACCGTTCTCACCGATGCGAACCACGGATCGGGTACCGAGCGGGTCGCCGAAGTAGCGGCCCGGCCGGAGTACGCCGGGTTTGACATCGTAGTGAACATCCAGGCCGATGAACCGTTCCTGCCGGTTGAAGCATTGGCCGGTTCGATCGAGCGGGTCCGCAGCGGAGACGACATCGGCACTGCCGCCGCTCCGCTCGAGGCGGCGCTGGTCAGTGATCCGAATCGAGTGAAGGTCGTGATGGACGAAAACGGTCGTGCGCTGTACTTCTCCCGGGCTCCGATTCCCTTTGCCCGGGAGGCCGGGAGTGCGGCTTCGCCCGGGCTGTATTGGCAGCACCTGGGCGTATATGCCTGTCGCCGGCCGGCGTTGGAGCGCTGGGTCCGGCTGACGCCGCCCCCGGCGGAGTTGGCGGAGCGGCTCGAGCAGTTGCGGGCTTTACACTACGGCATGGTCATCGGGGTGGCGCGGCTCGAGCGCCCCGCACATCCCGGCGTGGACACTCCCGACGACCTGCGGCGCGCCGAAGCGCATTGGGTCGCACAACAAAGGTGAACAAATGACGAGCGCTACCAGCAGCACGAAGTACATCTTCGTTACCGGCGGCGTCGTCTCCTCGTTGGGGAAGGGAATCGCTGCGGCATCCCTCGGCCGGTTGCTGGTAGAACGCGGTCTTAAAGTGACGATGCAGAAATTCGACCCGTACATCAACGTGGACCCTGGAACGATGTCACCGTTCCAGCATGGCGAGGTCTTCGTCACCGACGACGGCGCCGAAACCGACCTCGACCTTGGCCACTACGAACGCTACATCGATCACTCCCTCTCCCAGCAGAACAACATCACCACCGGCCGAATCTACCAGACAGTCATCAGCAAAGAACGTCGCGGCGAATATCTCGGCTCCACCGTCCAGGTCATCCCCCACATCACCGACGAAATCAAGAATGCCATCCGGCGCAGCGCGCCGGGGCATGACGTCGTGATCACCGAAATCGGGGGGACGGTCGGAGACATCGAATCGCTGCCGTTCCTCGAAGCAATCCGGCAGTTCCGCCAGGAAGTGGGACGGGACAATGCGCTGTTCATCCACCTGACGCTGGTGCCCTACATCGCGGCGGCCGGCGAGCTCAAGACCAAGCCGACCCAGCACTCGGTGCGGGACCTGATGCAGATCGGAATCCAGCCCGACATCCTGGTCTGCCGCAGCGAACAGCCGATCAGCCCCGAGATCAAACGCAAGATCGCCGGCTTCTGCAACGTCGATTTCGAGTGCGTGATCGAGAGCCCCGATGTGGCCACGATCTACGAGATCCCGGTGCGATTCCGGGACCAGGGCTTCGATCGGGTGGTCTGCGAGCGGCTTCGGCTGGAGACCAAGGAACCCGATCTCACCGCCTGGAAGGCGATCGTCGAACGAATCGTCCATCCCAAGCATCAGGTACGGATAGCGGTGGTGGGCAAGTACACCGACCTGCACGATGCCTACAAGTCGGTTCAGGAGGCGCTGATTCACGGCGGCATCGGGAACGATTCCGGAGTGGAGATCCTCTGGATGGGCAGCGACCAGTTCACCGACCAGGAAGCGGCGGGAAAGCTGTTGAGCGGCGTCGACGCGTTGCTCGTACCCGGCGGATTCGGCATCAGGGGCATCGATGGAATGATCCAGGCGATTCAATGGGCCCGGACCAACAACCTGCCGTTCTTCGGCATTTGCCTCGGGCTTCAGGTCGCGGTCATTGAATTCGCCCGGAACGTCTGCGGCATGGGGAATACCTCCAGCACCGAATTCGATCCCGAATGCGAGTCGCCGGTCATCGCCCTTATGCAGACTCAGCGTGAAGTGAAGGACATGGGTGGGACCATGCGCCTCGGGGCCTACGCGGCGCGGCTGCGTCCCGGCTCCCGGGCGGCACAGGCCTATGGAACGCTCCAGATCAGCGAGCGACATCGCCACCGGTGGGAAGTGAACAACGCCTACCGCGACGTCCTGGCCGAGCATGGACTCCGACTTTCGGGCCAGTCTCCCGACGGCAGCCTGGTGGAGATCATCGAGCTGCCCGACCATCCCTGGTTCCTTGGCTGCCAATTCCACCCCGAACTCAAGTCTCGTCCCAACCGGCCTCATCCCCTCTTTGCCGCGTTCGTGGGTGCGGCTTTGCAGCGGCGCTTGAAGCTGACCGATCAACCCGACCACGTTCTGGCTGCCAGCCTTCGCTCATGAGCTGGACCTTCGGCAAGGCGCCTCTGCTCATCGCCGGGCCCTGCGTCGTCGAATCGGACGACGTGATGGTTCGGGTGGCGGAGGAACTGGTCCGGATTCAGGCCAGGTTGAGCCTGCCGGTGTGCTTCAAGGCGAGTTTCGACAAGGCCAATCGCGCCGGCGCCGCGGCGGCGAGAGGTCCGGGACTGGAGGCGGGTTTGCGCGCTCTCGAACGAGTCCGCGATGCGACCGGTCTCCCGCTCCTCACCGATGTGCACGAGCCTGAGCAGGCTCGTGCCGCGGCCGAGGTTGTAGACGCTCTACAGATTCCCGCGTTCCTCTGCCGTCAGACCGATCTCCTGGTCGCCGCCGGCGCGACGGGTCTTCCCGTCAATGTGAAGAAGGGCCAGTGGATGGCGCCGGAGGAAATGGCCGGGGCAGCGGAGAAGGTGCGCAAGGGCGGGTGCCAGGATCTCGCCGTGACTGAACGGGGCACCGCGTTTGGGTATGGAGATCTGATCGTCGACATGCGCAGTTTCGGACGCCTCCGGCGCGCCACAGGAGCGACCGTTCTGTTCGATGCAACCCACGCGGTGCAACGCCCGGGACAGGGTGTGAAAGGCGCGAGCGGTGGTGAGCGGGACGCGGTGCCGGCGCTTCTGCTCGGCGCCGCCGCGGCAGGAGCCGATGGCTTCTTCATCGAAGCTCACCCGGATCCCGCGCGCGCCGCCAGCGATGGAGCCACCCAGTGGCCCCTCGACCACCTGAGCGACCTGGTGGCCCGAGCCTTGGAAGTCTGGGAGTTGGCGCGAGAGAAGAGACTCGTAGGCGGCGAGTGCTAGGCAGGGTGCCGGCTGTCCATGATTGACCCGGCAGTCGCAGGTCGAATCCGGCTGCTCGGGCTCGACGTGGACGGGGTGCTCACCGACAATGCGGTATTTCTCGGGCTGGTTGCGGGACAGCGGGTTGAGTTCAAACGATTCGACATTCAGGATGGCCTGGGGATCGGTCTCGCCCGGCGACTCGGCATGGTGGTGGCCCTGGTAAGTGGTCGTTACTCGGACGCCACGACATTGCGCGCCACCGAGCTCAAGATCGATGAGGTGATTCAGGACAAGGAAGCGCGAAAGGTACCCGCCATGACCGAGATGCTGATGCGGCGGGGCATCGGGTGGGATGAAGTCGCCTTCGTGGGCGATGATCTCGCCGACCTGCCGGTGTTACGCCGGGTCGGATTGCCCATCGCCGTGGCCAATGCGGTGGCTGAAGTGAAAGAGCTCGCCGCCTACACCACGACGGCTCGTGGCGGCAGCGGGGCGGTGCGAGAGGTCATCGAGATACTATTTCGCGCCCAGGGACGCTGGGACGAAGCGGTGCGCATCTACCTCGGGGATCGAGGCGAGCGCTAGGCTGGCGCGGCGGCCGAGGCGGACAGATGGAGGGCGATGGCATGACCGGCTGGCGTGGAGCAAAGACGAGTTGGCTGGGACGGAAGGGACTTCTCCTTTCCGCCTCGACCGCCGTGTGCGCCCTGTCCGCCCTGTCGGCCTGCCAGGAAGAGGTAGTCCGTCCTTCGGTGACGCTGGAGGCCGCGGATACCGCGGACCAGGTGCTGTATGGCATGCAGCACTATGTCACCGACCAGGGATTACGGCGGTCGCTGGTCGAAGCCGACACTGCCTATGTCTATCAAAACACCCAGATGGTCGAGATGCGGGGCGTGAAGGTCACTTTCTACAGCCCGAGTGGAGAAATCACCTCGACTGTCACCGGTGATTCAGGGACGTACCTGACTCGGGACGGGTCGATGAGCGCCCGGGGGAACGTCGTCGCGGTAACGCCCGACGGCCGCACCTTGCGGAGCCAGGAGCTCAAGTACGACAGTCGCAGTCAGAAAATTTCTTCCGACAAGCCCTTTGTCTACGACCGGGCGGATCAGCACCTGGAAGGCAACGGGTTCACCTCCGATCCGGACTTCCGGAATGTCGTCACCAAGCAGCCACGCGGCGGCCAACGTCCCAATGCGAAGCCGGGCGATACCACCGGGTTCCTGCTGCCTGGGCAATGATGCGGATCGCCCCGGTACTCCTGGCCCTTTTCTGGGCGGCCCCGCTCGCCGCTCAAGGCGGCGGTACGTGCCGATTCCACCTCGACCGGGTGGGTGGACTGGGCCAGCAGGTCATCGTCGGGGGAGACACTAACTATTACGCAGGCGGCGGTGTTCGGATCACCTGCCAGGGTACCTCGGTTTCGATGGACAGCGACAGCGCGGCGTTCTATGGGCGGCGCACCGGTACCATCGTCGAGTTCATCGGCCATGTGAAGTACCGTGATTCGCTGGTCACTATGGACGCCAATCGCGGCACCTACTACCGCTCCGGTGAACGCTGGGAGGCTCGCGGAAACGTAGTGACCGAGAATCTCCAGAATGGATCCAAGATGGTCGGACCGTCGCTCGACTATTACCGGGCGATCAAAGGCACGCGCGACACAGTGGAGATGTTCTCGGTGGGGCGCCCAACCATCACGTATCAGACAGTGGATTCGACCGGCACCAAGGGCGAGCCCTACGTGATCGTGGCCGACCGGGTCCGGATGAAAGGAAACGATCGGATCTGGGGGGGCGGGCAGGTCACGATCGACCGGAGCGACTTCAAGGCCCGGGGCGATTCCCTTCGACTCGATACCGGCGCGGGAAACGACGGCGCCCTCATCGGGAAGCCGAGCGTTGAGGGAACCGGCAAGGACTCCTTCACTCTGACCGGTAAACGGATCGATCTCAAGCTGGATCACCAGGAATTGAGCTATGTCACGGCCGTGGACTCGGGACACGCGGTGACCAGGGACATGGACCTGACAGCTGACACGATCGGGCTTGGGATCACCGGCCGGCAACTGGTGCAGACCGTTGCCTGGGGTGACAGCATTCGTCCCCTCGCCGTAGCGACCGACTACGAAATCCGCGCCGACTCGCTCGCCATCGATACCCCCGGACAGCGCCTGAAAGAGACCCGCTCCTTCGGCAAAGCCTGGGTAGGCGGCAAGATCGACGTGGAGACGAACGAGCGCGATTGGATGAGCGGCGACACGGTGACGGCGCGGTTCGCCCAGTATGACTCCGCCGGAACCGTGAAAACGGCGTTGGCCGCCATTGAGGCCAGCGGAACCGCGAAGTCCTACTACCGGATCGCCAGCACGAAAAAGGGAGAAAGCCGTCCTTCGATCAATTACTCGCGGGGCGACCGGATCGCGGTGCAGATGAAGTCAACCGGAAACCGCGGCGTGGAGCGGGTGGACATCCGGGGGAACGTGGACGGAATTCAGCTCGAGCCGGCGGCGACCTCGGCCGATACGACCAAGGCGGACTCCTCGGCGGCGGGGAAGCAGACGTGAGCGGCTGGATCGATCGGTTCGTCGGGCGGGATCCTTCGCTGCCCCTGGCCCTCGCGGCCCTGGCCCGCGATGCCGACCTGACCGGTGCCCTCGAGTTCAAGGCGCTCTCGGTGTCCTACCGTCAGACCTTCCTGCAGACCCTGGCCGATGCCGGGGTGCGCAGCGGGCCCGAGCTGTCTGAGGACGAAGTGCACGAGAACCTGGTTCGCTCGGTTCTTCCCCGACTGGCGGACGAGGGCTGGATCGCGAGCCCGGCCGCCGGGGACTGGTCGGTGGTGCGGGCGCTGGGCGAATGGTGGAGCGAGACTCTGAGAGACCGCGACGGGGTACGTCTCCAGCTGATCCACGCCGCGGTGCAGGGCATGCGCGCCCGTGTGGCCTCGGTTCACGAAGGGGGACCGCTTGCCGGCGGTAGCGTCCTGGAAGGCTTGAACCTCAGCAAGACGTTCAAGCGCCGGAAAGTCGTGGACGACGTGAGCGTCCGGCTGCAGCAGGGCGAGATCGTTGGATTGCTGGGCCCGAACGGCGCCGGCAAGACTACCACCTTCTATCTGATTACCGGGTTGATCCGCCCCGACGAAGGCCAGGTGCTGTTCGACGGCGTCGAGCTGACCAACATGCCGATGTATCGGCGGGCCAGGCAGGGCATCGGGTATCTCGCGCAGGAGCCGAGTGTCTTCCGAAAGATGACGGTAGAGGAGAACATCATCGCGATTCTCGAGACAATGGACCTCTCCCGCGCCGAGCGACGGACGCGGCTGGAAACGCTGCTGGACGAGCTCTCTATCAAGCACTTACGGAAGAGCAAGGCCTACGCGCTTTCCGGCGGCGAGCGCCGCAGGCTGGAGATCACTCGCGCGCTGGTGACCAATCCCAAGTTCATGCTGCTCGACGAACCGTTTGCCGGAGTCGACCCCATCGCGGTCCACGACATTCAGACCATCGTCGCCGGCCTCCGCCATCGGGGCATCGGTGTCCTGATCACCGACCACAACGTCGAGCAGACGCTCGACATCGTGGATCGCGCCTACATCATGTTCGAAGGCAAGGTGCAGGTCTCGGGACCAGTGCGAGACTTGGTGTTCGACGACCGCGTCGCCGAGCTCTATCTCGGTCCGACCCTCACGGCGCGGCTCCGCGCCCGCCTGGAGGACGCAGCGTGAAGACGGGACTCTCTCAGACCGCCACACTGCGCCAGGACCTGCGGATCAATCCGCGGCTCTACCAGGCCATGGACATGTTGTACATGCCCATGATGGACCTCCAACTCCACCTGAAACAGGAGCTGCTGGTCAATCCCTTCCTGGAGCTGGTGGAGCCGGAAGAGGAAGAAACCCCCGCCGAAACGTCGACCAAGGAAGAGGAGAAGGAAAAGACCGCCAACGAGAACGAAACCGATTGGGAAGAGATCCTGCTCAACGGCTTCGAGGTGCCCGGCGGCGTACGGGAAGAATACGAGCACAAGGAATACACCGAGCCGGTCTCGGTCGAGAAGACCGACCTGATAGATCATCTCCGCGAGCAGCTCCAGATGATGGTCCTGAGCCCTCGCCAAAGCCTCCTTTCTGAAGAGTTTCTGGGCAACATCAAGGAAGACGGCTACCTCGCCGCCTCGGTGGAAGAGATCCAGCGCATGGCGAACGAGATGCTCGACAGCTTCGCCGAGCGGAACCGTCCTGACAGTGAGGAGGAGTTGGCCGAGGCGGGCGATCTCGAGGCGGAAGGGGAACCCGAGGCGAAGCCCGCCCCGCCGATGCCCTATTTCACGGCGGCGGAACTGGATGAAATGCTCGGCATCATGCAACGGCTCGACCCGCCCGGCGTCGCCGCGCGCGACCTGCGGGAATGCCTGCTGCTCCAGCTCCGGGAGTTCAAGGAAACCAACACCCTGACCTACCGCCTGGTGGCCGAGGCATTCCCCGACCTGATCGCTCACCGCTGGAATGACCTGGGCCGCCGGTTCGGTGTCGAGCCCGCTGCGGTGCAGGCCGCGGCCGACCTCCTCGCCAAGCTCGATCCCAAGCCGGGACTCAAGTATTCCGCCGGGAGCGACGGGTACGTCATTCCCGATCTCATCGTGGAGAAGATCGACGGCCGTTATCACGTCTTCCTGAACGACACCGGCGTCCCCCGGCTCCGCCTGAGCCGCACCTACCAGGAGCTGGCGCGGGACAAGAAGAAGATGACCCAGGAGCATCGAGAGTTCATCGCCTCGCGGATGAACAGCGCCAACTGGCTCATCCAGGCGATCGAGCAGCGCCGCCAGACCATGCTCAAGGTCATGAACTTCATCGTAGACCGGCAACGGGACTTCTTCGAGAAGGGCATCGAACACCTGAAGCCGCTGACCCTGCGCGAAGTGGCGGAGGTGATCAACATGCACGAGTCCACCGTGAGCCGGGTGACCAACGAGAAGTACGTCCAGACGCCTCGCGGCGTGCTCCCGCTCAAGTTCTTCTTCTCCAGCGCGCTGGCCACCACCTCCGGCGAAGACGCCAGCGCCCGCTCGATCCGCGCCAAACTGCAGAAGATGGTGGCCGAGGAAGACACCTCGAATCCGCTCACCGACCAGCAGATCGTCCACCTGTTCCAGGAACAGGGCATCCAGATCGCCCGTCGTACCGTCGCCAAATATCGGGACCAGCTCGGCATTCTCCCTGCAAGGATGCGCAAGAGGGTATGAGCAGCCCGGTGCTGGACGTGAGCCTCCTCGTCCCCGCCAAGGACGAGGCGGAGAATCTCCCCGAATTCGTGCGGTTGTGTGACGAGGCGCTGAGCCCGGCAGGCTTCTCCTTCGAGGTGGTCGTCGTAAACGACGGGTCGCGTGACCGCACCGCGGCCGTGCTGACCGAGCTGCAGGCGCGCTACCCCTTCCTCCGCGTCCTCACCCATCGCCGCCAGCGCGGCATCGCCGACGCGTTGCACTCCGCCGGCGACATCGCGATGGGAGACGTGTTTGTCTTCTATCCGGCCGATCTCCAGTACCTGCCCGCGGACATTCCCACTCTCGTAGCTCCCATCCTGTCCGGTGAAGCCGATATCGTCACTGGCACCAAGGTGGGGAAGTACGAGAAGGCCTTCGTCTCTTCGATTTACAACTGGCTCTGCCGGACGCTCTTCGGAGTAGGAGTCGCCGACCTGAATTCGGTGAAGGCCTACCGGCGAGAGATCATGCGTGGCGTCCCACTGCGCCCCGATTGGCACCGCTATATGGTCGTCATCGCCGCGGCGGACGGCTTCCGGCTCACCTCACGCCCGATCCCTTTGCACCCCAGGCGGGCCGGGGTTTCCAAGTTCAACTGGAAACGGATCCCGATCGGAGTGCTGGACTTGCTCTCGGTCTGGTTTCAACTCCGCTTCGGCCGCAAGCCGATGCTGTTTTTCGGCGTCGCCGGCGCCATGCTCTTCGGCATCGGGTTCCTGGCGGGAGTCATCGCCCTGGTGCTGCGGTTCGGATACGGCATTGGATTCCGCCCGTTGCTGAACCTGGTCGAAACCATGGTGATCAGCGGCATCGTGCTCTTCGGCTTCGGTTTTCTGGGCGAGATGATCGCCGGCCTGCGCGAGGAAATGCGGGAGCAGGCCAACCGGCTGAGTCTGCGCGATCGCGACTGACGTTCTTCGAGTGACCAGGGTCGTTTTCCTCACCCACAACTATCCCCGTTATTCGGGCGACATCTCCGGCGCGTTCCTCGCCAGCCTGGCGAGGGCCCTGATGAATCGCGGTGTCTCGGTTCGGGTGGTCGCACCGAGCGACGGCGGGGACGTGGGTGAGCCGCAGCTGGACGGGATCCCGGTACGCCGAGTGCGTTACGCGGCGCCGGCGCGGGAGAAGATCGCGTACCGCGGAACGATGGCGGAGGTGGTCGGTTCGATTTCCGGCTGGCAGGCTCTTCTCGGGCTCCACCACGCGCTCAGATCGGCCGCGAAGGAAGAACTCGCCGCAGGCGCCGATTTGATTCACGCTCACTGGTGGGTGCCCGCCGGCCTCGCGGCGCCCGCGAAGAGCCCCATGCTGCTCACTGTTCATGGGACCGATGCCGCTCTGCTGGAGCGCTCGCCTCTGGCTCGGGCAATCGCGAGACCGGTCATCCGGCGCGCCCGCGTGGTAACCGCCGTCTCCACCTCCCACGCAGCAAGAATACAGGAAGCGACCGGTCGCGCGGTGGATCACGTACAGGCGATGCCCGTCACGGTCCCGGATACGCGGCCCATCCAGGGCGGGGCAGGGTTGATCGTCGTGGCCCGGCTCACCTCTCAGAAACGGGTGCAGCTCGCCCTCGAAGCTCTGGCGGATCTCTGGCGCCGCGACCTTCGCCTGCCCCTGACGATCGTAGGAGATGGTCCCGAGCGGTCGGCCCTCGAAGCTCAGGCAAGAACTCTGGGCCTCGGCTCGAGTGTTCACTTCACCGGCATGCTGCCGCCTTCCGAGGTCGGCCGGCGGTTGGCAGGGATGGACGTGATGTTGTTCCCCTCCCGGGCGGAAGGGTTCGGATTGACCGCGGTGGAAGCTCTCGCCACCGGGGTGCCTGTGGTGGCTTGCACCGACGGGGGAGGGGTTCTCGACATTGTTCCGGAACAGGGCGCCGGCCGGCGCGCAGCCCCCTCCGGTGAAGCCCTGGCCGGGGCGGTGGAACAACTCATGGCGGATAGGAGCGCCCGGACCGAGGCATGGCGCCTCGGAGAGATCTGGAGGCAGCGCCTGGCACCCGATACCGTCGCGGCAGCGTTCGAGGGCTGGTACGCGGAGGCGCTGCGTGCCTGAACGCCTGCTTCGCATCGGACGTTGGGTCCTCGCGATCCTCATTCTGCTTTTTGTGGTTCGCACCTTTCAGCGCAACTGGAGCGACCTTCAAGCCCAGCCCATCAGCTGGACCTTCCGGCCGGCACCGGCGCTGGGAGCGGTGATGGTGATCGAACTGATGTACGGCATGCTGATCGAAGCCTGGAGACGCATGCTTTCAGGCTGGGGCCAAACGCTTCCTTTGCTCGAGTCAGCCCGCATCTGGTTCGTGTCCAGCCTCGGCAAGTACGTCCCGGGCAAGGTCTGGGCGATCGCCAGCATGGCGCTTATGGCGCGGGACGCGGGTGTCGCCGCCTGGGCCGCCACCGCCTCGGCGATCATTCTTCAAGCCCTGGCCGTCGTGACCGGAGCGGCGGTCGCGGCGCTGGCGGGTACGCGGGCGCTTCAGAACGCCGACCCCAGGCTTCTGCCGCTCTTCTGGGCCACTGGAGCCGCTGGTCTGATCGCGGTGGCGCTTCTGTTCTGGCGGCCGGCGATTCGCCGTTTGCTCGAACTGGCAGGGGCGGGCTCCGGATCGCCCAGCGTCGGACCGGTGATCTTCGGAGCCGTAGCGAATGCGGTTGCGTGGCTGGGCTACGGCTTCGCGCTCTGGCTCCTCGCCCGGGCGGTGCTCCCCGATTCGAATCTGGCCCCCAGCCTTGCCATCGCCGCTTTCGCCGCCTCTTATGTGGCCGGTCTCCTGGCATTGATCGCACCCGGAGGCTTGGTTGTGCGCGAGGGACTCTTGATCGCTCTGTTGCAGGGTAGCATCGGCTTGGGCCCCGCGACCGCGCTCGCGGTAGCATCACGCGTTCTGCTCACCATCACGGAGCTGGGAAGCGCCGTTCCGTTTCTTCTAATGCGTCGAGGACGCCCCAGTGTCGCCTGAACCGAATTCATGGGAGCCGCGCTGGCCTCGAACCATGGCCGCGCTGGCCTGCACTCTCGCCGCACTGACTCTGCTTTGGCCCCTCCTCACCGGTCAGATCCTCTTCGGCGGGGCCCGGTCGGACATGTTCATCGCGGGATATTCCTTCCGTCTGTTCGGGGCCGAACAGCTCAAGGCCACCGGCTCCGTTCCCCAGTGGAATCCCTTCCTGTTCGGCGGGCTCCCGTTCATCGCCGCGATGCACGGGGACATTTTCTACCCTACCGCATGGCTCCGGCTCGTCTTTCCGGTTGACCTCGCGATCACCTGGGGGATGGCGATCCACTTCGTGCTCGCCGGCTGGCTCACCTACGGATTTGCGAGAGCGCTGCGGTTGAGTTGGACTTCGGCCGTGGTAGCGGGCGTGTGTTACGAGTTGAGTGGAATCGTCGCCTCCCAGATGAGCCCGGGGCATGACGGCAAACTCTTCGTGTCGGCTCTCACACCCTTGGCCTTCTGGGTTCTGCTGCGCGCCTTCCGCGACCGCCAGACCTGGGCCTTCGGTGCCTTCGCGCTTGTAGTGGCCCTTCTGGTGCTCGGCCACTACCAGATGTGCTACTTCCTGTTGATTGCACTTGGCTTGTGGTGTCTCTATCTGGCATTCTGGGATCCAGAACGCCCGCGCGAAAGAAATCCCTGGACACCGCTTGCCCTCGCCGCCCTGGCGGTGGTGGTAGGGATTGGAATATCGGCACTTCAGGTCATGCCGTTCCTCGAGTACGTCAAGTACTCGCCTCGCGCGACGGGAGGGCCCAACACAGGATGGGACTACGTCAACCTCTACTCCATGCCTCCCGAGGAGATCTTCAGCATCATCCTGCCGCAGTTCAATGGAGTGCTCGACAATTACTGGGGCCGCAATCCGATCAAGTTCCACACTGAGTATCTGGGGATCGTTCCGTTCCTTCTGGTCGGATTTTCCTGGGGTGATCGCGATCGGCGCCGGCTGGTCATCGCCTTGCTCAGTCTGGCGACGCTTTTCCTCCTCTTCGCGTTTGCCGGGCACACGCCGTTCTACCGTCTCTTTTATGAATTCATGCCCATGCTCAAGAAGCTGCGAGCCATGGGCATGGTGTTCTTCCTGGTCGCCTTTCCCGTGGCGATTCTGGCCGGGGTCGGGCTCGATCGCGTGCTCAGTGGACAGGTCTCCAGGAAGTCGGTGCTCCTGGTCGCCGGGGGCTTTGGAGTCTTCGCTCTTCTTGGCGTGATCGGCGTGCTCCAAGCCGTGGCGGAAGGGATGGCCGTTGCGGAGCGGATGGGCCAGGTCCAGGCCAACGCCGCCGCGTTGCGACTCGGGTCGGTCCGACTGCTCGTCGGAGTGCTGGCCTGTGGGGCGGTTCTGTGGGGAATCGCCGCAGGTCGGCTCAAGGGCGGAGCCGCCGCGGCCCTGCTCGTTGCCGTGACCGCCATCGATCTCTGGAGCATTGACCGGCTGTTCTACCAGTTCTCGCCCCGGGCGGCCCAGCTCTTCGGATCTGACGAGGTCACGACGTATCTCCAGAAGCAACCACTACCATACCGCGTGCTGGACGCTCAGGAGAGCTATGGGCACTCGATTCTCATGGCCTATCGGATCCCCGATGCGCTGGGCTATCACGGGAACGAGTTACGGGCGTACGATGAGCTGGGCGGGAAAGAGCAGGGCTGGAGAAACCTCTTTACGCCCAACGTGGCCGAGCTTCTGGCCCTGCGATACGTGATCCTGCGGCAGCCCCAGGACGTTCCTGGTTTCCACAAGGTCGTGGGACCGGTCTCAACCGCCTTCGGGACGCCGGCCACGCTTTACGAACGGGACACCGTTCCCGCTTATGCGAGGGTAATCCCATCCGCGGCCAAGGTACCGGAACCGCAAATGGTTCCGACCGTAGTGGATCCTCGATTCCCGGGGGCTGCCGTCGTCCTGTATCCGGATACGGCGTCGCTGACTCCCGACCCCTTGGTTCAGCCGCTCCCGGTGTCCCAGGTGAAGGCCGAGGTGACGAAATGGGCTCCAGGGAACATGACGATCAACTTTACAGGATCCGATCCCAAACCCGGTTACCTGCTTGTTGCCGAGAACTGGTATCCTGACTGGCACGCGATTGTGGACGGCAAGCCGGCCTCGGTGCTTCGAGCGGACAACACCCTGTTGAGCGTTGTCCTTCCATCCGGAGCTCGTCAGGTCGATCTGGTCTTCGACTCGCCCACCTACCGGAAGGCGAAACTGGTGAGTCTCGTCGCCCTGATTGCCGCCTTGGCGATGGCAGGCGTTCCCGCGTTTACCGGGAGGAAGCCGGCGCGTGATTGAACGAGTTCTGGTCATCGTGCCGACCTACAACGAGGCGACCAACCTCCCCCAGATCGTCCCGGCAATTCTGCGGCAGGACCCGCGGATCGAAGTGCTGGTCGTGGACGACAATTCGCCGGATGGCACCGGCGATATGGCCGACCGGATGAGCCAGGCGAAGCCTCGGGTACACGTCCTGCATCGTCTAGCCAAGGAGGGACTGGGCCGGGCCTATCTGGCGGGGTTCCGCTGGGCCCTGGACCACGGCTTCCAGGCGGTTTTCGAGATGGACGCCGATTTCTCCCACGACCCGGGCTTCCTCCCGGAGTTCCTGAAGGCGATCGAAGACGCGGACCTGGTGCTGGGTTCACGCTACGCGACAGGGGTCAACGTCATCAATTGGCCCATCAGCCGGTTGCTGCTTTCGCTGGGGGCGAACCTCTACGCCCGATGGATCACCGGGCTCCCGCTCACCGACTCGACTGGCGGGTTCAAGTGCTTTCGACGTGAGGTACTGGAAGCGATTCCGCTGGAGAAGGTGAAGTCCAACGGTTACGCCTTCCAGATCGAAATGAGCTTCCGGGCCTGGAAAAAGGGTTTCCGACTGACCGAGCTCCCGATCATCTTTCACGACCGGGTCGAAGGCCACAGCAAGATGAGCAAGCGAATCGTGCGGGAGGCAATTTGGATGGTCTGGTGGCTGCGGCTCCAGGGAATATTGGGAAGGATCTAGGAGACCCGTGAAAGGAATCGTTTTTTACAAGATGACGGGGTCGGGCAACGACTTCGTCCTGCTCGACGGCCGCACCACGACCTTGGCCGAGTGGCCCGCGGCCAGGATCGTGGACGTCTGCGACCGGCGACTTGGCGTCGGCGCCGACGGCATGGTGATGCTGACGCCTGAGGGTGCGGGCGCCGTCAGGATGGATTTCTTCAACTGCGACGGGTCCCGTGCCGCCATGTGCGGTAACGCGGCGCTCTGCAGCACCCGGCTCTCCGCCCACCTCGAGATGGCACCCGCGAGCGGGATGCGCCTCGTGACCGGGGCAGGGACCTTCATGACCCGCTGTCGGGCGGAACCGGAACTGGCCGAGCTGAACCTGCCTGACTTTCCGGCCCCCGAGCTGGTCGGAAGCATTCGTGCTGCGGCCGGGGAGGGCCCGACGAGCTTTGCCACCGTCGGGGTGCCTCATCTGGTCGTGCCGGTTGAGGATATCGAGCGGGCCGATCTGATGACCAGGGGGCGGGAGCTAAGAAACCATTCCGCCATCGCCCCGGCTGGTGCCAACGTCAATTTCGTGGCGACGCCGGCTGGGAAGGCCGGGGCTTGGCCGGTTCGCACCTACGAGCGCGGGGTTGAAGGGGAGACCTTGGCCTGTGGAACCGGAGCGGTAGCCGTGGCTGCCGCGCTGGCCAAGGCCGGACGTGCTGACCTCCCAATCGAGATCCGGACCCGGAGCGGTCGATGCCTCAGGATCTCGGCAAACTTGGAGAATGGATCCGTCCGGGCCGTTTGGCTGGCCGGAGAAGGGCGCTTAGTGTTTACTGGGGTGTTATAGAACTCTACGGTAGGAATCCTTCCTAAGTGTCACGCAATCAATCACTTAGAATGTCTGGCCACAGCAGGGACCGAGTTATCCCCATTTCTCCACTTCGCTACTTAACATAATACACATTATACGACATAAGTTAGGGCGGGAAAACCCGCCAAAACCGGGCGGTCTGTCTCCTACATCTTCCCCTGAGTCAGCTCGGCCAGACGAACCTGGGCCTCGACCTTGGAGTTCGACTCGGGGTAATCCTGAATGATTTTCCGATACACCGCGATCGCGTCGTCCTTCTTCCCCGCAGCGACATAAGCCCGGCCGGCGTCGCTCAGATACTCAGCACGCAGGTAGTCGACGTCGGCATTGTCCGACGCGGAACGGAATGCCTGGGCAGCCTCCTCGGCACGATTCGCGTTTTCGAGGGCTCGGCCCAGGAGCGCGTATCCCGGCGTCAGATATTTCTTGTCCGGCTTCGATTTGATAAAGTCCTGCAGGCTGACCGCGGCGAGTTCCTGCTGGCCGTTCAGCAACCTGACCTGATTGAGCGTGATGACTGCTTCCTGCGCCGCATCGGTGCCGGAATAGGTCGTGACCACCTTCTGCAGCTCGCTCGCGGCCAGCGGCAGATTGCCCGCCTCCGCAGCGCTTCTCGCCTGCTCCAGGGCCCGGTTGGCAAACTCGCCCTTCCTCCTCCCGCTGACGATCACGAACCAGGCGATGAGCAGCACGGCCCCGAGCGCGATCCCGCCAGCCAGACGCAGGTTCTTCGGTACGGAGAACTTGCTGGCCGGAGGCGCCGCGACAGCAGCTTTCTTGGATGATTTGACGCTCGGTGCTTCCATTGTGGTTGCCATGTTGCGCGGTCGCTCGAAAAAACCAAAGGGTTAGGCCGGTGCCGGGAGATCCGGCGCAGCAGGTGCCCCCGAGACGATTCGAACGTCCGACCAACGGTTTAGGAAACCGCTGCTCTATCCAGCTGAGCTACGGGGGCAAAGCCTTTAAAAGTATACAGTTGCATGAGGCGGCGTCAACGCTAAAGCCGGGAAATCGCTTCGACGGGCGCCCCTACGAGCCGCTCACGCCCGTGGAGAAAGTCCAGTTCGAGCAAGAAAGTCCACCCTATCAGCTCGGCACCCAGAAGGCGCACCAGCGACGCCGCAGCCTCGGCAGTTCCTCCCGTTGCCAGCACGTCATCCACCACAAGGACTCGCGCCCCCTTGGCGAAGGCATCTTCATGTGCCTCGAGCGCGTCAGTGCCGTACTCCAGGGCGTAATCGTGGCGGCGGGTTTTCCACGGAAGCTTGCCCGGCTTGCGCGCCGGAATGAAGCCTGCCCCCAATTCCACGGCTGCAGGAGCGCCCAGAATGAAGCCTCGAGCCTCGATTCCGAGTATATGGGTGATGTTCTGACCGCGGAACGGCTCGATAAGCCCCTTGATCACCTGCCGGAATAGCGCAGAATCTTGGAGCACCGGAGTAATGTCCTGGAACACGATTCCGGGCTTGGGATGGTCCGGAATGGGACGGATGGCCTGCCGGACATGCTTATCCAGCGTTCCAAGAGTCATTTATCAACCCGCTTTGTGTGGATAATTTAACTATCTGATTTCAAAGGTGTTACCTGCTAAGACCTCATCCGAAATCTCGGCTTTTTCCACTTGTGCCACCTTGGCGTGCCTTGGTCCGGTCCGCACCGCCGAATCAAGGGCCTGGAGTTGACTCTCGGAGCCCCTGGCCACGATCTCGACGCGTCCATCTGCCAAATTGGTCGCGTAACCGGTAAGTCCCAACTCTTGGGCTCGGCGTAGCACGAAGAACCGGAACCCGACCCCCTGCACTCTCCCACTGACAAGCAGCCTGACGGTCACGCAGGACGACTCCGACGAGTTTTGATGACCTCAATGACCATTGGCATCACCGAGAGAACGATGATGGCCATGACGACCAGCGTGAAATTTTCCCGGACTACCCTGAGGTTCCCGAACAGGTAACCAGCCCAAACGAACAGACCTACCCACGCCACGCTGCCAAGTACACTGACCGTCAGGAACCGAGGGTACGGCATCACCCCTATCCCAGCTACAAACGGCGCGAAGGTCCGGAGAATGGGAAGGAATCTGGCGAGAACAATGGTCTTGCGACCATGACGGTCGTAAAAGGCCTGGGTCTTGAGCAAGTGCTCCTGCTTGATGAAGCGAGACTGCGCTGCAAAGGCTTTCCGTCCCACCAGTCTGCCGACCCAGTAGTTGGACGAGTCGCCCAGGATCGATGCGGCGCACAGAATGGTGAAGACCAGGCCGACATCCAGATCCCCCAGTCCTGCAAACGTGCCGGCGGCAAACAGGAGCGAATCTCCCGGCAGGAATGGCGTCACCACCAGGCCGGTTTCGCAGAAGACGATGAGAAAAAGGATGAAGTAGGTGCCAGTGCCATACTGCTGGATCACCTGGCTGAGGTGTTTGTCGAGATGCAGGAACAGATCTATGAAGTCTTTTAGTAATTCCATCCGGACTCTCTGGGGTGGGTCGGCTGTTCGGCAAACCCATGCTCGCCGAGCAGCGGGACGAACCTGACATCGCTGAGCCGCTCTACCTGGAATTCATCCCCGTGACGGGTGACCAGCGTGATCACCTGGGCCTGCCGGTCCCCCAGCGGGATGATCAAACGGCCGCCGGGGGCCATCTGCTGTAACAGCGGCTCGGGAACTTCGGGCGACGCAGCGGCGACCAGAATCGCGTCGAACGGGGCGTAGGGACGCCACCCCAACGTGCCGTCGCCGACCAGCACGGTCACATTCCTGATTCCGGCCTGGGCCAGGATCTGTCTTGCGGTATTCGCGAGCGCGGGAATGCGTTCGATACTGAAGACCTGCCCCGCGAGGACGGCCAACAGCGCGGTCTGGTAGCCTGAGCCAGTGCCAACCTCGAGCACCTTGTCGTGGGACGTCACCTTCGCCAGTTCGAGATACCGCGCCTGGACCCAGGGCTGGGAGATCGTCTGCCCCGCTCCGATCGGAAGCGCTGAGTCTTCATACGCCCGATGGCGGACACTCTCAGGAACGAAAACGTGCCGCGGAATCTGTCCTATGGCCCGCAAAACTTCAGGATCCCGAATCCCCTTTGATTCGAGCTCCCCGACCAGCCGGTTGCGGTAGCCGCGGTAACCGTCTCCCTCTCCTAGGCTTCGAGTGACCATTCTCGCACCGTTTCGAGGAGCCGGTAGTTCGTCAGATCCATGTGGAGGGGCGTGATCGAGATGAACCCATCAGCCACCGCCCGGTGATCCGAGTTTTCTCCTCCGGTCCAATGAATGGTTCCGCCGCCTATCCAGAAGATTTCGTGTCCCCAAGGATCGCTCATCCTCGTCAGAGATTCCTGGAAGAAGCGGCTTCCCAGCTGAGTCACCTTGATACCCCGCACCTGATCGGCTGCGATGGGCGGGAGGTTGATGTTCAGCAGCGTCTCCTTCGGGAAGTCCTTCACGCGGACGATGCGATCGATCAGTCGTGGCAGAAGATCACGGTAACTCTGCAGGGTCGTCAGATCTGATGTGGGCCCGGCATAGGAAATCGCGATTCCTGGAACTCCGAGAGTCACCGCCTCCATCGCTGCCGCCACCGTTCCCGAGTAGAGCACGTCCTCTCCCATGTTCGGCCCGTGGTTGACGCCGGAAAAGACGAAGTCCGGACGTTCCTCGAGGAGTGCCCCCAGGGCCAGCAACACACAGTCTGTCGGGGTGCCGTCTACCTGGAAGGCGCCATCGGGACGGCGGGCCGGCCGAACCGGCCGATGCATCGTGAGGGAATGAGAGGTTCCGCTCTGCTCGCGGTCGGGCGCTACGACGGTCACGGTGCCCACGGTCTGACAGGCTTCCGCCAGCACCCCGAGGCCGGGGGCGAGGATCCCATCATCATTCGACACCAGGATATTCACCTGGGATTCGGGTCCTGCTCCGGCCGGGGTGCCGGTGTCTTGCCGTCCAGCAGGTCGGCGAGCTCACTCAAAGCCAACCGAAGCTCCTGTATGGTCTCCCGCTCCAGCGCCCGCCGGGCCACGTTGCGCAGCTCTCCGGTCCGCCGGTAGTGCTCGATTCGCTGCCGTGCCCCTTCGATCGTGTATTTCTCGGTATAGAGCAGGTGCTTGACCAGCATGATCAGCTCGACTTCCCGGCTCTTGTACACCCGGTTGCCGGAGCGATTCTTGGCCGGATTGAGAAAGCGGAACTGACTCTCCCAGTAGCGAAGCACATGCGGCTTCAGATCGGTGAGGGCGCACACCTCACCGATGGAAAAGAATTCCTGAACAGGCCGTGCCATCGTCACCGCCATTGCTCCGGCTTCAGGGTACGCTCCATGAGGTCTCCCACCGCCTGCCCTGGCGGCTTCCCTTCGAAAAGTATGCTGTGTACCTGATCGCAAATGGGTAGTTCGACTCCGACCCGCTTCCCCATCGCTACCGCGCTGCGCGCGGTGTTGACGCCCTCCGCGACCGTCCGATGGGTGGTCTGGTACTCATCGAGGGTCTGACCCTTCGCCAGCGCGAGTCCCAGGGACCGGTTCCGGCTCAGCGCACCTGTCGTAGTGAGGATCAGGTCTCCCATTCCGGCCAGTCCGGCAAAGGTGAGCGGATCCGCGCCCTTCGCGACACCAAGTCGAGTAATCTCGGCCAGGCCCCGGGTGATCAGTGCCGCCCTGGGGTTGTGGCCGAGTCCCAGTCCTTCCAGGATCCCGGCGGCGATCGCGATCACATTCTTGAGGGCGCCCGCCAACTCGACTCCGGTGACGTCCTGGTTTGAGTAGACCCGGAAACGCGGCGCTGCGAACACGGCCTGCGCATCCTCGGCAGTTCGCTGCTCTTTTGCTGCCGCCACCACGGCGGTGGGTTGCTCCTGAAAAACCTCTAACGCGAAGCTCGGTCCGGAGAGTGCGACGACCCTGGCACCCGGCAGGACCTGCTCCAGTACTTCCGACATCAAGAGCAGCGATCCGGGTTCGAGACCCTTCGTGGCACTCACCACTAGCGTCCCTTCGAGCAGGCAGCCGGCGACCCGCGTCACTACATCCCGCACCACATGGCTGGGCGAGGCCGAGAGAATGACATCGGCACCCTGCACCGTCTCCACCGGATCCGCGTATGCTCGCAACCCCTTCGCCAGGCGGCATCCTGGCAGAAACAACGTGTTTTCCTGCTGCCGGTTGATCGATTCAACCACCTCTGGCTCATAGGCCCAGAGCCGGACCGAGAGTCCTTTCCGAGCGAGGAGGTCCGCCAACGTCGTTCCCCAGCTCCCGCCCCCCAGAACACCGACGGCCGTCATCTCCGTAATGGGGCCGCATCGCCACGACGGCCGAAGCGGCTTTCCGTCCCGTTCAGCAATCGCTGGATGTTTGCGCGGTGTTTCCAGATCACAAAGAGCGCGACCGCGACGTCGAGTCCCAGCGCCGGGAGGGTACGCCGGCTGGGGTTGAGCAAATAGTCCGCGGGAGGGAAAACCGCGGCGGCTGCGACCGAGCCGAGCGACACGTAACCAGTAGAACGCACGAGCACGAGCCAGACGATCAAAGCCACCCCGAGCGCCTCGGGGGCCAGCCCCAGCAACATCCCCGCAGCAGTCGCGACCCCCTTCCCTCCCTTGAACCCGACGAATACCGAGTACACGTGTCCGACAACCGCCATCACTCCGCAGAGCGTCGGAAACAGTGTTATCCCCGGAAGTATCGGTCCCAGCAAGAGAACCGGAATCGCGCCCTTGGCCACATCGATCAGCCCGACCGGCACGGCGAACTTCCAACCTAACGTGCGGTAAAGATTCGTCGCACCGAGATTCTTGCTCCCGTGCTCCCGCAGATCGATGCCTCGGAACCATTTCGCCGCGAGATAGCTCGTGGGAAAGGCTCCACACAAATACGATCCCAAGAGCAGCAGTGCCGCCAGGCCCGGATTCAGGTTCACGAACGCCCTCGAGATGCCCGGCGCTTGAACTTGAGACGGACCGGCGCCCCGTCAAACCCCCATGCGGCGCGGAACCCGTTCAGCAGATAGCGCTGATAGGCCTCGGGTACATCGGCCGGCCGATTGCACACGATCGCGAATGCGGGCGGTCGGGTGCCGACTTGCGAGGCGTACAGCAGCTTGACCTCCTCACCCGGTTTTTGCGGTGGCGCGTTACGCTGAATCAGGTCTTCGAGGACCTGATTTACCTCGGCTGTCGGCACCCGCCGCTCCCGTGCTTCAGCCACGGCGATGATCAGGTCGGACAGCTTCGACACCCGTTGCCCGGTCGTGGCCGAGGTGTAGACGAACGGCACAAAGCCCAGGAACGGTGCCTTTTCCGTCAGAAGATCCTGTCCCCGCTTTGCCGTGTTGGCATCCTTTTCAGGAATCAGGTCCCACTTGTTCACCACGACGATCAGCCCGCAGCCTCGGTCCCACGCCTCGGTCGCAATGCGCAGGTCTTGTACGTGGAGCCCGATCGAAGCATCGACGACCAGTACGCATACATCGGCCCGATCAATTGCGCGATGCGTCCGCAACGTCGAGTAGAACTCGAGGTCATCTTCTACTTTAGCGCGACGGCGTAAACCCGCTGTATCAATGAAGTTGAGCGTCTTGCCATGATATCGCAAGGGGGAGTCGACAGAATCTCGGGTGGTTCCCGGTTCCGGGGCGACCACATGTCGCTCTTCCCCGAGAAGTCGGTTGATCAGGGAAGACTTGCCGACGTTGGGTCGTCCAACCACCGCTACCTGGATTGCCTCCTCATCCTCGGCTGGATCCTTGGGTGGAAGCATCGAGACCATGGTGTCGAGCATGTCGCCGCTCGACTTCCCGACCTGCGCGGACACGGGGACCGGGTCGCCCAGACCGAGCTCGTAGAACTGGAGATGCCCGGTGCTGGCTGGCAGATCATCCATCTTGTTCACCACCAGCAGGACGGGACGGCGGGAGCTCCGCAGCTGCGAGGCGATCTCCTGATCCACCGGATTCACCCCCTCTACTCCATCAACCACCAGGACGACAAGGTCGGCTGCCTGCACGGCCGCCTGAACCTGACGGCGGATCGCGACGTCCATGGAATCGGAGGAATGGGGTACCAGGCCGCCGGTGTCTACCACCCAGAAGCGACGTCCATTCCACTCTGCGTCTCCGAAATGCCGGTCACGAGTCGTGCCCGGGCGCTCAGAGACGATGGCCCGCCGGCCTCCGAGGACCCGGTTGAACAGGGTAGACTTGCCGACGTTGGGACGTCCGACGATTGCTACGGTAGGTTTGCTCACGCGGCGACGGGGGTGTCCAGCGCGTCGGCGAAGAAATAGGAAGGTCGAATCTCCATGGGCGCGGTCGCCGCGAGTGCCTCGAAGGACAGATCGTCCATGAATAGACCGTCGTCGTTGAGCGATTCGGCGGGGAGCAGCGCCAGATCGAAGTCCTTGCGCTCGAGAAGGGCGCGCCGGAATGCCGAGCCGGGAAGCAGGCCGGCGCAGGTTACCGAGGTGCCGAACAGGGTATTCTCGAGAACCAGCAATTCGAATTCGGCTCCCGTGTACTGCCGGAGCTGATCGACCACTTGAGGCAACAGGGCACCCATGGAAGTGCCGGTCAAAACCGCGATTCGCTTTCCCTTCCAACTCGCCAGCGCGTCACGCTCTTCCGAGATGCGTTTCTGCAGGTAGCGCACGGAGCCTACCCCGTTTTCAACCTGCTCGAAGTCGCCGTAGGCCTCAGCGCTCGGGAGCTCGAGCCCAGCGCGAAGGTAGAGCTCATCCGCGCCATACGCCCAGGTTATTCCCCGCTCTACCCTGGCACGATTGGCCCATGGCTCGAGCTGGCGGATGGCGGCAACACACTCCTCGCGGGTCGGCTCCCGCACCAAGCTGTGCTTGCTGAACTCCGTGAGCCCGACCGGCACGACCGAGACGTTGTGTACCACACGACCCAAAGCATAGAGATCGGAGAGACTCTGCTCCAGGACCTCCCCATCGTTCACACCAGGAGACATCACTATTTGAGTGTGAAACTCGATGCCCTGGGCCGCGAAGTGACGCAGTTGCTCGAGAACATCAGGCGCCAGGGGGTTGCGCAGCAGGTAGCGCCGGATGACCGGATCGGTCGCGTGGACCGACACGTAGAGTGGAGAGAGCCGGTATTCGATGATGCGCTGGACATCCCAGGGCTTCAGGTTGGTCAGGGTCGCGAAGTTTCCGTACTTGAACGAGAGCCGGTAGTCGTCATCCCGGATATAGAGCGTCTCGCGCAGCCCCTGGGGGAGCCCGTCCACAAAGCAGAAGTCGCAACGATTGGCGCAGCGACGGATCCTGGGCGGTTCCAGCGAGACACCGAGAGGCATCCCTTCGGCCCGCTCGATATCGTACTCGATCTCCTCCCCGTCCGGCTGTCGGGCGTGCACGACGAACTCGTCGTCGGCGGTGAGGAATTCCCAGTCGAGGAAATCCTCCAAATCGCGGCCGTTGACGGAAAGGAGTTCGGTACCTGGCAGGACCCCAAGCTCCGCGGCGATCGATCCAGGCTGGACTGCGGCGACTCTAACCATTGAAAATCGGAGACTCCGGGCGGACCGGCTGAAAGAGGCGGTAAAGGTGGCCCCAGAGGCCCCCGGATTCAAGACAGGAGAAAACAGAAGGGCGGCGACCTTCAGGTCGCCGC